>JAHEAV010000041.1:7544-9304 GCA_024642565.1 Erythrobacter sp. | reverse complement strand
TGCAACCGGCGTGCGGGCTGGCGGCGCGGCGAACCGGAAAATGAGGGATTGAGGCATGCGTGATGGAGTTATTGAAGTCGCACCGGGGCGCTTCCGGGAGACTTTTGGCCGCTATTTCGAAGATTTTGTGGTTGGCCATATCTATGAACACCGGCCCGGCCGAACGATTACCGAGACCGATAATACGTGGTTCACGCTGCTGACGATGAATACCCATCCCGTCCATTTCGATGTCGAATTTGCCAGCAAAACCGAATTCGGGAAGCCGCTGATATGCTCGCCGCTGACCGTTGCGATCATGACCGGACAAAGCGTGTCCGATGTTAGCCAAAAGGCTGTCGCCAATCTCGGGTGGAAGGATATCCGGCTACCTGCACCGCTGTTTGCCGGTGATACCCTTTATTCCGAAACCGAAGTTCTGGAAAAGCGCGAGAGCGAAAAGCGGCACGAACAGGGCATCGTGACCATTCGCACCACGGGCAAAAACCAGCATGGCCAAGTGGTTTGCACCTTCGACCGGGTGGTATTGGTCTGGAAGCGGGGATTTGGCCCGGCAGACGATTGATGCAGGGGACGCATAGACCCGCTCCATGACATGGGGCTGGCTTGCCTAGCTATGCGGAATCTGCAACGCGATTGGGCAGCCGGAATTTTGGAGTATGCATGAGCATTGACCGCGAAAGCGTTTCGATTGGGGAATTGGTCGCGCAGGACCCCGCTGCAGCCGTGCCGATCCTCGAAGGGGCTGTTTCCCGCGACCGCACCAATGCCGGGGCATACCGCTTGCTGGGCAAGGCCCTGCGTCAGCTCGGGCGTGACGATGAAGCGGAATTGGCCGAAGTTTCGGCCATTCGCGCTGGCACGCGTGATCCGGCCCTGATTGCCATCGCCCAGGCGTTGATGGGCAATAATCTGGCACAGGCAGAGGGCCTGCTGCGCCAGCATCTATCGCAGAAACCGACCGATGTTGCAGCCATCCGGATGATGGCAGAGCTTGCGGCCCGGCTGGGCCGCTTGCGCGACGCCGAGGCGCTGCTCAACCGTGCGCTTGAACTTGCGCCTGCGTTCACCGCCGCGCGGGCCAATCTTGCCACGGTCCTGTACAAACAGAGCCGTTACCCCGAAGCGTCCGACGTTCTCGACGAAGTTCTTGCCCGCGACCCGAACAATCCGGGCAATCGCAATCTGCTGGCGGCAACACTCGGCCGAATTGGCGAATATGACGAAGCGCTAAAACTCTACGCCGAACTGGTCGAAACCTTTCCCCACCATGCAAAATTATGGATGAGCTACGGGCATATGCTCAAGACCGTGGGGCGGCAGGAAGAAGGCATCGCCGCCTATCGAAGTGCCTTGGCCAGCGAACCGGGTCTGGGCGAGGTTTGGTGGAGCCTGGCCAACCTCAAGACGGTTGAATTTACCGACGCCGATGTTGCCGCGATGGAAGCGGCGCTGGAAAGCCAGCCTGACCATGCGGACGCTTTGCATCTGCATTTTTCGCTGGGCAAGGCCTTGAGCGATCGGAACGAAGCCGGCCCGAGTTTTCGCCACTATGCTGCGGGCAATGCCTTGCGCAGTGAAGAACTGGGCTACGAACCGCAGGCGATCTCGGATCAGGTTGACCGCATGATCGCGGTCCTGACACCCCAATTCCTGCAGGATCACCGGGGGATGGGCGATCCGTCACCGGACCCGGTTTTCATTCTGGGCTTGCCCCGTGCGGGGTCCACTCTGCTGGAACAGATCCTGTCCAGCCATTC
>JAHEAV010000041.1:0-7444 GCA_024642565.1 Erythrobacter sp. | reverse complement strand
CCTGCCTTGCATTCCACAGCAATGCCCGTGCCGTTCGCACCGCTTCGTCCGAACAGGTGCGGAGGCCGCTCAACCGCGATGGAGTGGATGCGTGGCGCCCCTATCAGGAATGGCTCGGCCCGTTGGAGGAAGCGTTGGGAGATTTGCCCCAAACCTATGCCGACCGGGTAGCACTGTGACAATTCTGCAATAGAATTAGGCGTCTCGGCAGTTTGCCCCCGCGGATTGGTCTTTGGTGCTTGGCAAGGCGGCAAATTTATGGCGCATGGACGCCAGCAAATTCATTCCAGGAGAAATCTTCGTGAACGCATCCAGAATATCCGCAATCGCAAGGGTCTTGCTCGCCGGTACGGCGCTCGGCTCTGCAGGCGTTGCAATGGCCCAGGAACAGGCAGCCGCGCCTGCCGACCGGGACGTGATCATCGTGACCGCACAAAAGCGTGAGCAGAATCTGCAGGACGTGCCAATTGCGATCACCGCGCTTGGCAACGAAAAGCTGAAGGATCTGCAAGTCAGCGAATTGCAGGATGTGGTGAAGTTCCTTCCATCTGTGACCATTCAGACCGGCGGCCCCGGTTTCAGCCAGGTCTATTTCCGCGGCGTTGCCAGCGGCGAGAACGCCAACCATTCCGCATCGCTTCCGACAGTGGGCACTTACCTCGACGAAATGCCCGTCACCACTATCCAGGGTGCTTTGGACATCCATGCCTATGACCTTGCCCGGGTAGAAGCCCTCGCGGGTCCGCAAGGAACACTCTACGGTGCCAGTTCGATGGCCGGTACGATCAAGATGGTCACCAACAAGCCCGATTATTCGGGCAGCTACGGTTCGGCTGACGTTGAACTCAACAGCGTGGCGCATGGCGATGTCGGCGGAACAATCGAAGGTTTCTACAACGCGCGCCTGTCCGACAATGCGGCGCTGCGGCTGGTTGCCTGGTACCGCCACGACGGCGGCTATATCGACAATATTCCCGGCAGCCGGACCTATCCTTCGTCGGGCATAACGCAGAACAATTCGGCCTACGCCAAAGACAATTACAACGATGTCGATACCTATGGTGCCCGTCTGGCGCTGGGGATCGAGCTTGATGAAAATTGGACAGTCCGCCCAACGGTCATGGGCCAGATCCAGAACGCCAACGGCAGCTTTTCGCAAGAACGCAGCACTGCGGTTACCGGCGATCTGCAAACGGTGCAGTACAATCCTGAATTCTCGAAGGACAAGTGGCTCCAGGCTGCGCTGACCATCGAAGGCAAGATCGGCAGCTGGGATCTGGTGGCCACAGGCGGCCAGCTATGGCGCAAGGATCATGTCGAATCCGATTATTCCGACTATGCCTATTTCTACGATGCGCTCTATGGTTACGGGGCCTATTTCTACGACAATAATTATGACCTTGTCAGCCCGAACCAGTATATCCAAGGCGGCGATACCTATCGCCGGAGCTTCGGTGAAATTCGCATCAGCAGTCCGCAAGATAACCGTCTGCGCCTGATTGCCGGCCTGTTTGCACAACGCCAGCGGCACGAGATTACGCAGAATTACATCGTTGACGGTATCGCCGACATCAACACGGTGCCCGGCACGGCCAGCGACATCTGGCTGACCCGCCAGACCCGCGTGGATCGCGATTATGCCGCGTTTGGCGAACTGAGCTTTGACGTTACCGACAAGCTGACCCTGACCGGCGGCGCGCGGCTTTACAATTACAAGAATTCGCTTGTCGGCTTCTTTGGCTATGCCCGGAATTTCTCCAGCCGGACCGGCGTATCGGCCTGCTTTACCACCACTGGTGCACCGCTGAATCAAAATCCGGGCGGAACACTGGCACCGGCTATCGTTGACGGGTCGCCATGTACCAATCTGGACAAGTCCACTTCGGACACCAGCGCGATTTACAAGCTGAATGCGACCTACAAGATCAATCCGGATGTGATGGTCTATGCAACCTGGTCGCAAGGTTTCCGGCCAGGCGGGATCAACCGCCGGGGGACCTTGCCACCTTACCGGCCGGACAAGCTGGCCAACTACGAAATCGGCTGGAAGACCCAAATTGGATCGGCAACCTTCAATGGCGCGATTTACCAGGAAGACTGGAACGATATCCAGCTTTCCTTCCTTGGTGAAAACGGGCTGACCGAAATTCGCAACGCCGGTATCGCCCGTATCCGCGGGATCGAGGCGGATCTTGCCTACCGTTCGGGCGGCTTGTCCCTGTCATTGGGCGGCAGTTACAACGACGCGACGATCCGGCGCGATTTCTGCCGTATCGCCAATCCGAATTTCGACTGTACATTTGATCCCGGAGACGGGCGCACGAATGCCCTGCTGGCCGCATCGGGTTCGCAGTTGCCAGTGACGGCCAAATTCAAGGGCAACGCTGTTGCCCGTTACGAATTCCCGGTTGGTACATGGGAAGGGCACTTCCAAGGCGCATTGGGTTACATCGGCAAGCGCCGGAGCGATCTGCGTGACAGCGAAAATGCGATCAAGGGCGATTTCCCGTCCTACACCACGCTGGATCTCAGCGCGGGCATCAAACGGGATGGTTTGCGGTTCGAATTGTTCGCCACCAATCTGTTCGACGAACGCGGTATTGTGAACAGCGGGGTCCAGTGTCTTGAAACAACCTGCGGCGATCCAGACGGGATCAGCAACACCGGGGGCGTTTTCTATGACGTCGTCATCAAGCCACGGGTCATAGGGATCAAGGCCGGGTTTGATTTCTGAGCCTGCGCCCGACATGACTGAAAACACGATAAGGCCGGGCCGCAAGCTCGGCCTTATTGCTGCCACGGCCCTGGTCATGGGCAATATGATTGGCAGTGGGGTGTTTCTGCTTCCCGCCAGCCTTGCGCCGTTCGGCTGGAACGCGGTGCTTGGCTGGATCGTCACGATCGCCGGTACACTGGTGCTGGCCTGGGTGCTTGCGGCCCTTACAAGGGCAAAACCTCTTGCTGGCGATCCGGCGGGCTTCGTCAGCGAGGCATTCGGCGCGGTACCTGCATTTCTGGTTTCATGGATTTACTGGGTGTCAGTGTGGACCGGCGTAGTTTCGATTGCCGTTGCGGCAATCAGCTATCTTTCTGCTTTCATACCCGCGATTGGCGCGACCCCGATGCTGCCGGCCTTGTCCGCGATTGCACTTGTCTGGACGATGACCTTGATCAACCTTCGCGGGGTCCATGCGGCGGGCAATTTCCAGATCGTCACTTTGGCACTCAAGCTGCTGCCGTTGGTCGCGGTGATTGCCATTGCCGCTGTGGCCCTTGCATCTGGTGAAGGCGAAGTCCGGCCTTTCGTCCTGCGCGAAATCAACGGCACCGATTTGCGCGGCGCGGCGGCGCTGACCCTGTTTGCCTTGCTCGGCTTTGAATGCGCCAGCCTGGCTGCGGCAAGGGTTGAAAACCCGCAGGTCAATGTGCCGCGCGCCACGATGTGGGGCACCGGGCTGACTGGCTTGCTCTATCTTTTCGTGTGTTCGGCAATCGCGCTGATGTTGCCCGAAGCAGTTGCGGCGACATCGCCTGCGCCATTTGCCACTTTCATGGAAAAATACTGGAATTCCGGCACGGCAACGCTGGTCAGCCTGTTCGCCATCGTCAGCTGCGTGGGTGCAGTGAATGGCTGGGTTCTGATGCAGGGCGAATTGCCCCGCAATATGGCCGCGCGCGGCATGCTTCCACGCTGGTTTGCAGCAACCGACGCAAATGGAACGCCGGTGCGCGGGCTGGTCCTTTCCAGCATCATCGCGACAATTTTCCTGCTCCTGAACGCCAGCAGGAGCATGCAGGGTATCTACGAATTCGTGCTGCTGCTTTCGACTTCGGCGGCCCTGTGGCTCTATCTCGCCTGCGCCGTCGCGGCATGGCGGATGAAAATCGCGCGCAGTTTCGCACTGATCGGCGCCATTTATGCACTCTGGACGCTATGGGGTGCAGGTATCGAAGCGAGTGGCTTGAGCCTGATCCTGATGGCCGCGGGGCTGCCGCTTTATTGGTGGGCAAGGCGCGAAGCCACCTAATCCAGCAAATTGTCGAGCCAGTTTTCGATCATTGTCTGCGCTTCGGCTGCCGTAAACGGCGCATCGCCCAGCGACAGCTCAAGCCACAATCCGTCGATCAAAGCGGTGAGCCCGATTGCCGCAAGGCGCGGATCGGACAAATCAGGGCGATAGGCACAGAGCAATCGCTCAAGCGCAGCGCGATACTGGCCATAAACTTCGGCGCGCACATCGGCAATCGCCGGGTCGCTGCGGGTCAGGCTCCACAAGGCGACATAGCTCGCCAGCAATTCGCCCGACGCAACCGGTGGGCGAAAGCTTGCCGCAAGATAGGCTACCAGCCGGGCACGGGCACCCGGGCCGGCTTCTTCCACCGCCGCCTGCAGGGCCGTGTCGATGCGTTGACCGGTCCAGCGATAGGTTTCGGCAATCGCATCCGAAACACCCGCAAAATAATGCCGCAGCAATCCGGGTGAAACACCTGCCTCAGCGCAGATTGCGCGGACGGAAACGCCAGAGGCGCCCTTGCGCGCCAGGACGCGCGCCGTGGCGTCGATCAGGCTTTGCCGCCGCTTGTCCGGTTCGGCACGGGTAAAGGCAGGTTGAGGTGTCATCGATTCCTTGTTATACGATCGTATAGCAAGGAATCGCCGATGGCAACGCACGCACACCCTATCCGTAATGCCGACCCGCTCGACGGGTGGAGCCTGCCTGCCTGGACCTATCGTGACGCGGAATTTCATGAACTTGAAAAGGCGCGCATATTCCGGACAAGCTGGCAGATAGTGTGCCACGAAAGCGATCTGCCCGATCACGGTGACTGGCACACACTCGATTACATCGGCGAAAGTGTGATCGTGGTCCGTCGGCGCGATGGCACATTGGGTGCTTTCACCAATGTCTGCCGCCACCGCGGATCGCGGTTGGTCGATGGGGCTAGCGGCTGCGCCAGGAAACTGGTTTGCCCCTACCACGCCTGGACTTACGATCTGGACGGGCGGCTGACCGGCGTACCCGATAGCGCAAGCTATCCCACGCTCGACCGGGAAAAGTCGGGACTTGCCCCGGTCGATATCGAAATCTGGAACGGGTTCGTCTTTGTCCGGCTGGACGATGATGGCGGGCCATCGGTCGCACAAATGATGGCCCCATACGAAGCGATGGTGGCGCCCTATCGGTTCGATGCGCTGACCGCACTGGGCCGCGTAACCATGCGCCCCCGCGCGGTGAACTGGAAGAATGTTGGCGATAATTATTCAGACGGACTGCACATCAATGTGGCGCATCCCGGCCTGACCCGGCTGTTCGGCAAGAGCTACGGCGTCGAAGCGGAGCCCCATGTTGACCGGATGTGGGGCGATATGATCGACAGGCCATCGGCCAATTGGTCCGAACGGATGTATCAGCGCATTCTGCCGCCCGTGCCGCATTTGCCGGATTCCGCGCAGCGCCATTGGCTCTATTTCAAACTATGGCCCAACGTGGCCTTCGATATCTACCCCGATCAGGTGGATTTCATGCAGTGGCTGCCCACCGGGCCGGACAGCTGCCTGATCCGCGAGATCAGCTATGTCCTGCCCGATGCCCCGGATTACAAATGGCGTAGAGAAATGCGTGCCGCACGCTATCTCAACTGGCGCATCAACCGGCAGGTCAACGCGGAGGATACCGTGCTGATCACCCGCGTCCAGCAGGGCATGGAATCCCGCAGCTTCGGCATGGGGCCGCTGTCCGACAAGGAAGTGTGCCTGAAACATTTTTGCACCCGTATGCGCGATATCATTCCTGAAGCGCGCCTCGAACACCAACCTGCAGCCGGATGGAGCCGCGCATGACCATGAAATACGATGCCGTCATTATCGGCGCAGGCCACAATGGCCTGGTGTGTGCCTTTTACCTTGCCCGTGCGGGTCTCAAAGTCCGGATCGTGGAGCGGCGCGACGTGGTGGGCGGCGCGGCCGTTACGGAGGAATTTCATCCCGGCTTCCGCAATTCGGTTGCCAGTTACACCGTCAGCCTGCTGCAGCCCAAGGTCATTGCCGACATGGGCCTGCATGACCATGGCTACCGCGTGGTCGAGCGGCCTATCTCCAATTTCCTGCCGCAGGAAGACGGCGGTTACCTCAAGCTTGGTGGCGGGCTGGAACGGACGCAGGCCGAATTCCGCAAATTCTCGGCCCATGATGCCGAAGTTTTGCCCGCCTATTACGATGCGCTGGAAGGCGTGGCCGAAGTGCTGCGCGACCTTGCGTTGAAATCCCCGCCCAATGTCGGCGAAGGGTTGCGCACCCTTATCGCCGGCGCGGCCCAGGGGTGGGGAATGGCGCGGCTCGATCTCGAAGCGAAGCGCAACATCCTCGACCTGTTCACCAAATCGGCGCGCAGCTTCCTCGACAGCTGGTTTGAAAGCGAAGCCGTGAAGGCCGCATTCGGCTTCGATGCAGTGGTCGGCAATTATGCCAGCCCCGATACGCCGGGCAGCGCCTATGTGCTGCTGCACCATGTATTTGGGGAAGTGAACGGCAAGAAGGGGGCTTGGGGCCATTCCATCGGCGGCATGGGCACGATTACCCAGATCATGGCCAAAGTCTGCCGTGCGGCCGGGGTCGAAATCAGTCTCGAAAGCCCGGTGGACAAAGTCCTGGTCGATGGGGGCAAAGTTGCCGGTGTGCGGCTGGAAAGCGGCGAGGAAATTGTTGCGACGCGGGTCATTGCCAATGTCGGGCCGAAAATCCTTTACAGCAAAATGCTGGATGCGGGCCATCAGCCGGAAGATTTCCGGCGCCGGATGCGCGGTTTCAAGGCGGGTAGCGGCACCTTCCGGATGAACGTGGCGCTCAGCGAATTGCCGCGCTTCACCTGTTTGCCGGAACCGGGCGAACACCACCAGTCAGGCATCATTCTGGCCCCTACGCTCGATTATATGGACCGGGCCTTTCTGGACGCCAAACGCGATGGCTGGTCAAAGGCGCCGATTGTCGAAATGCTGATCCCGAGCACGGTGGACGATACGCTTGCCCCGCCGGGGCAACACGTCGCCAGCCTGTTCTGCCAGCAATTCGCGCCGGAATTGCCAGATGGCCGCAACTGGGATGATGAGGAAGGCGCCGCCGCCGACACGATCATCGACACGGTCGAAGCGCAGGCCCCGGGTTTCCGCGCCTCCATCCTTGGCAGGCAAGTGCTTTCGCCCAAGGGTCTGTTTGACAAATTCGGTCTTGCCGGCGGGGACATCATGCATGGCCATATGAGCCTGGACCAGCTGTGGTCCGCCCGCCCGGTGCTGGGTAACGGCGCCTATCGCGGCCCGGTCAAAGGCCTTTATATGTGCGGCGCAGGCACCCACCCCGGCGGCGGCGTCACCGGCGCACCGGGCCATAATTGCGCCCGCGAAGTGATCGCGGATGGCGGCAAGTTCGGACGGTTTGGCTGAGGCT
>JAHEAV010000049.1 GCA_024642565.1 Erythrobacter sp. | reverse complement strand
GGCGGCTGGTCCGATGCGGATATCGAAATAGTTCCTATAGAAGATACAGCCTATTTACTGGCGACATGGCCGGGCAGCGATACCACGCTAGGGCCGATAGTGATATCCGCACATATGGATGTGGTTGAAGCCAAGCCGGAAGATTGGGAGCGTGATCCCTTCACCCCGGTGATCGAGAATGGCTATCTGTTCGGCCGCGGGGCCAGCGATACCAAGTTCGACGCCGCGCTGGCGCTGGCTTCGATGATCGAACTGCGGCGGCAGGGATTCAAACCCAAGCGTTCCATCGTCATCGCCTATTCGGGCGATGAGGAGACGACGATGACCACATCGAAGATCATCGCCCAACGCCTGAAAAACGCCCAAGTGGTGCTTAATGTCGATGGCGCTTCCGGAACTCTCGATGAAGGCACCGGCAAGCCTCTGTTCTGGAGCTGGCAAGGCGGCGAGAAGAGCTATGTCGATTTCCAGCTCGAAGTGACCAACCCCGGCGGCCACAGCTCTGCCCCGCGTGATGACAATGCCATTGCCGAACTGTCACAGGCGCTTTTGCGGATTGCGACCTACCGATTCAAACCCGAACTGAATGATATAACCCGCGCCTATTTCAATGCGGCTGCCCCGCTGGAGAAAGATCCCGCGAAGGCGCAGGCCATGCGGAAATTTGCGGCGGATCCGGCAGATCCCGAAGCCATCGCCCTGCTTCGCGCCGACCCCTATGCGATCGGCAAGATCGAGACGACTTGCGTGCCGACAATGGTGAATGGCGGTCATGCGGAAAATGCCCTGCCCCAACGCGCCACGGCAATCGTCAACTGCCGGATATTCCCCGGCCATAGCTTTGAGGAGATCATGGCCGAACTGGAAAAGGTCGCCGATACTCCGCAAGTGAAATTCGCCAATTTCAGCGGCGACATGACCACGCAGTCGCCCGCGTCACCGCTCGATCCGGTGCTGGTCGCCTCCTTCGAAAAGGCCCTGTTCAGCGCCTGGGGCAAGATGCCGGTGATCCCCATGCAGGCCTCTGGAGCTACGGATTCGGTATGGTACCGCGCGCTTGGCGTCCCAAGCTATGGCGCCAGCGGCACTTTTCTGAAGGAAACGGATGATTTGTCCCACGGATTGAACGAACGTGTCCCGCTCTCCAATATCGCCCCCGGAGTAGTCTATTACACCACACTGCTCCGCGATCTCGCTGCGAAATGAGGGCGCTCGCGGTCATCGCAGCGTTGATGGCCGCCCCGGCTGGCGCAGCGACGACCTATGTCGAGGCGGGCGGACTGCTCGATGTCCAAACCGCGACCATCGCCAAGGGCCAGTGCATCGTGGTGGACGGCGAACGGATCGCCCGGATCGAACCGTGCGGGGATACACCCGAAGGCGCGGAGCGGATCGATTGGAGCGCCTATACGGTGCTTCCGGGCCTGATCGATCTGCATACCCATCTGGCCGATGCTGGCCAAAGCGCCGATCTTGCAGCCCCGCTCAACACCTCGCCGCAGCTTACCGCACTGATCGGGGCGCATAATGCCCGGATTACGCTGGATGCCGGTTTTACTACGGTGCGCGATGTCGGCACCTATCGCGGGCTGACGGACGCTGCGCTTCGCGATGCCATCAACCATGGCCTGGTGCCGGGGCCGCGCATGTATGTGGCGGGCGCTTATTTGACCCATCCCGGCGGTGGCGGCGAGCTGAACGGCGTGGTGCCCAACGACCAGCTTCCTCCGGACATGCGGCTGGGCGTGATTTCCAACCCGCAGGAAGCCCATGACAGAGCCGAATTTCTGTTCGCGCATGGGGTGGATTTCCTCAAGCTGATGGCGACCGGTGCGGTTCTGGCCATCGGCACGGAGCCGGGCGAACCCGAATTGACGGAGGCCGAGATGCGCGCCGCAGTTGCAGTCGCCAAGGCCCATGGCAGCTATGCCACCGCCCATGCCCACGGCGCAGAAGGGATCAAGGCGGCCATCCGTGCCGGTGTTCGCAGTATCGAACACGCCAGTCTGATCGACGAGGAAGGCTTGCGCATGGCGAAGGATGCCGGCGTGTGGCTGGTGATGGATGTCTTCAACGGCGATTATATTGACGAAGTGGGCACCCGGGAAGGCTGGCCCGAAGAGTATTTGCGCAAGAACCGCGAAACCACGCTGATCCAGCGGCAGAACTTTGCCCGCGCCGTGACAATGGGCGTGCCGCTGGCCTTTGGCAGTGACTCGGGCGTCTATCCCCACGGCATCAACGCACGCCAGTTTGCCTATATGGTCCAATGGGGGATGACCCCGGCCCAGGCCATCCGCGCGGCAACGCTGGATGCGGCAAAGGTGATCGGGCACGAGGACGAAGTGGGCACAATCGCACCCGGCAAATTCGCAGATATGATCGCGGTAAAAGGCGACCCGCTGGCCGATGTGCGCGTTCTGGAAAACGTGGCGCATGTGATGAAGGGCGGCAGTATCGCCAAATAGGCCGCATCCTCTGCCCGCCGCCGCATTCAGGCGGACACAAGTGACACATCCAACAAAATGTGTCCGCACCCCAAAAAGCCCGCAAATCTGCCGC
>JAHEAV010000007.1:70661-113571 GCA_024642565.1 Erythrobacter sp. | reverse complement strand
TGGAGGCCCGAGCCGGAATCGAACCGGCGTGCAAGGATTTGCAGTCCTCTGCGTAACCACTCCGCCATCGGGCCACTCTGTTGTATTGCGCCGTCTGATTACGGCACAATTCGCGGGAAGCGGCCCCCTAGCGCCTTGGTGCGGGCAAGGCAATGCGGTTGTGCAGAATTGCTGAAGTCGCCCGGGTAGGACTGGCGTCCACGGTCGGTTGCTTTATGAGACTGTCCCCATGGATATTGCCCGTTTGATTGAACCTGTAACCGGACATGGTGACGCACTCACACTCCAAGGCGCTGAACACTGGATGCAGGGGCGCACGCTTTATGGCGGTGCTTCGGCGTTGATTGCCTACACTGCCGCAATCCGCGGCTTTCCCGACTTGCCCCCGCTGCGCGCGGCGCAGATTGGCTTCGTGGCACCTGTCGGAGAGGAAATTGCATTGCGCGCCGAGATCGTGCGGCACGGGCGAAATGTAGTGCAATTGCGCAGCGAAATCCTGTGCGAAGGCAAGGTCGCGCTGACGGCCTTCTGGCTGTTCGGTGCCGGGCGGGAAGCGAATGGACGGCACAAGGCGCGGCCGCCCGCACCCCCTGCCGGAACGCCAGAGGATGGCTTGACCGTATCCACAAACGGCGCCCCGTCATTCCTCGAGGCCAATTTCGAAGTGCGGCACACTTCTGACCGGACGGAGCCGGGGGAGGCGCGGATACGCCGCTGGGCGCGGCTGAAAGAACCCAGCAGGCTCGACCCGATTTCCGAATTGATCCTGATGGGCGATACTCTTCCGCCTTCGGCGGCGCGGGTGATGGAGAGGCGCGGGCCGATAAGTTCGATCAACTGGTCCTTCAACCTGCTTCACCCTGCCCCCACCACACGCGGCGGCTGGTGGATGCTGGAAAGCGCCAGCGACCATGCCGATCAGGGTTATTCCAGCGAAAGGCTGCGTTTATGGAACGCAGACGGGGAGCAGATGCTGGCCGGAATGCAGTCGGCCGCGATCTTTGGATAGGATTGCCTAGACTTCGCTAAATTTGGGCGGGCGCTTGGCCATCCCCGCCATCACCGCTTCGACCTGGTTGGCGGTGCGCATGATGGCGCGCTGCTCGATACTTTCCTCCATCAGCAGATCATCGCCCTTACGTTCATAGACCGCGTTGGAAAGCCGCTTGGCCGCCCGGATGGCGTGCGGATTACGCGCCGCAATTTCCCGCGCAATTGCGGTTGCCCTGGCATGGGGGTCACTGTCGATGTGGGTTGCCAGGCCATAGGCCTGCGCTTCCTGACCGCTGAATTCGCGGTTGGTATAAACCAGCTCGCGCAGCACATCGTCGCGAACCAGGCCGCGCCACAGCAGATAACCGCCCATATCGGGCACGAGGCCCCATTTCATCTCCATGATCGCCATTCGTGCATCAGGCGCTGCAACACGGATGTCAGCGCCGCTTGCAATCTGCATTCCGCCCCCAAAGCAGACGCCGTGGATTGCCGCAATCACCGGTACAGGCAGTTTGCGCCATTGAGTCGCGACCTGTTGGAACTTGTTTGAATTGCCATAGGTCCGCTCGGTCAGACTTGGATCGTCTGGCGAAGGTTCCTGGCCGAAACTGGAGGTATCCAGACCCGCACAGAAGCTCTTGCCTTCGCCCGATAGAACCACAGCGCGTAGGCCCCTGGTGTTCTGCAGCACATGGCCCGCTTCGATAATGCGCGCAAACATTTCAGGATCAAGAGCGTTCATCTTGTCGCTCCGCACCAGCCGGACCTGGGCTACGCCTTCATCGTCCATTGTCACCGAAACGCGATCATTCTGGGGGAGTTGCATTGGCTTTACCTGATTTGTGTCTGACGTGTTCATCGTTGCCGATGCGCGCATAGCTGTCCAGAGATTGTTGCGGGGTGCCCACTTCCATGTCGATTGCCGGGCTGGCCGCGATGGCAAGCAAGTACCCGCCAAGCGGGTCAGTGGCGATCAGCCAATCCAGCCCGAAGTGCCGCAATTTGGCCCGAACCCGCGCGACATGGACTTCCACGCGATTGGTTTCAATGGCGTGATTGATCCGCCAGATTTCCGAAAGAAGGCGCTGGCGGGACAAACGCTTCCCGGAATTTTCCGCCAATATCCATAACAGCTCGAATTCGCGCGGGTGCAGGCCAAGCCAGGAACCATCGATATTTCCATCGCGATGAAACAGGTCCAACATTACCGGACCGGCGCAGAAATAGCGCGGCATCATGTGGGTCCCGGCAAGGAACTCGCCGCGGGTCATTTATGATGCGCAATCGCAGTCGCGCGCAAGATCATGGCCAATCCCGTCACAGATATGCCCCTGCACGCATACTGTAGACCGCTTCGCTGGTGACGATGAGGTGATCCAGCAATTCGATGTCCAATGCCGCACTGAGGATGCGCAGCTTGTCGGTTGATCGGACATCGTCCGCACTGGGATGACAGACGCCCGAAGGATGATTGTGCGCGAGAATGACGCCGCTGGCGTTAACGGCCAGCGCAACTGCAAACAGCTTCCTGGCGCGGGTCAGGGCCAGATCATGCCCGCCTTCGGCCAGAACCGTTTCATCCAGAAGATGGCCGTCGTCATCAAGGTAAAGCGCATGCAGCCGTTCGTCAGATGCGCCGGCAAACTGCCGTTTCAGGTAATTTGCCAGCACCTGCCCGATGGGGTCCGCGCCGGGAAAGCCGGACGATTGAACTGAGGTTTCGCCCGGCCCATTAATCAGATGGGGCCTGCTGTGCGAGCGGGGCTGGTGCGCCAGTCCTTGTACGGACCGTATCTCCGCAATCTTTGGCGATGTGCCCACAAGCCCATCGCCAGAGCCATCAACTGGAAATAGGACGGCAGAATGAAGAGGATCGCGTAAGCGACCGGCGACATTGCATCGATCATCTCGCGCACCAGATGGGCACTCAGCGCTATCAATTGCAGGCCGGCTAAACATAGGGGGTATATCCTGTTGGCGTACAAGGCGATTATCACCAGCGCGATTGCCACCAGACCATCAAGAACGGCATGGAACAGGTCGACCGAGCCGAGCACTATGCCTTCGTCAAAAAGCAGGTGGTAGAAATAGCCGACCACAAACATGATCAGGATTACCGCACCGCTCGCCTTTTCCGGGCCACCGCCTTTTCGAAGGGCCAGAAGGGTGATGAGGATCATCGCGGCGAATTGGGCCGGGACACGGTATTCCAGGATCATGTGCAGAACTGCATCTCCATGCGCTCAGGCCGCATCCAGGATCGGTTCTTGAAGGGAAAAGTCGGCAATGCCGCTGGGGGCGATATCGGTTGGAATATCCTGATCGCCGCTGGCATGTTCCCGGGCAACCTTGCTCAGTTCGCTGTGCACCCGCAACAAACTGGTCGACATCGATAGCGCCTGTTGCTCCGCCTGACAGAGGCGCATGATGGCCCGCTGCCCTGCATCCACGGGCATTCCTGGGTTGCGCCGGGCAAGGATCATGGCCTGCTTGAGCTTTGCGCAGGCGACCATCACTTCATCGGATACAGCCTCTGCTTCGCGGATCAGCTTGCGAATGGAGCCAGCGTCTTCAACTAATCTCTTGGTCATAGGGTGGTCTCCGTTTGATAACCGGCAGTGCCGGTCTCAGCCGGCAACGCCATTTTCGTCCACGGGAACGTCGATCCTACCGTCCAGCACCTGGCTCAGCGCAAGCGCTGCTGACACTACCAACACAAGCGCGGCAATCATGCCAAACGCCAAGCCGATCATGGCCGCAAAACGGTACAGGACAGCATGTTTGCCATCGAGCGCCCCGAAGACGACCACCGGTTCGATTTCGTGTGCCCAAAGCGCATCGCGTGCGACCACATGTGCATCGGACATTCGGATCGAACCGGGGTCGTCCCGCTCCGATGAATGCCCCGCCAACGCCAGTTCCTGGAGCTGCTTTTTGCTGTATGCAGAATTTCTGAAGGGGTCGGAAATGGGCGTTTTCGGCGTCACCTCTGCAATTTGCGGAAGGTCAGCGGATTGATCGCCGGCAAAGTTGCGGCGATAACATTCGACCAATTCATTCAGGCTGGTGACCCCGAATATCTTCTTGAGCGCGCGGATGTGCTGGTTGATCCGGGTTTCGGAAACGCCCATCTCGCAAGCGATGACCTTGATCGGCATACGCCGATCAATCCGTTCCAGAACGGCCATCTGTTTATCGGTCAGGGATTGCCCGGCACCGCCGACCATCGAGAGATCCTTTCGCTGCACGCCGCAGAGGGTAGGTCAAGTCTATGGCCATGGCAATGCATCGGAACGTGCTAGGTGCCCCCTGCCCGGACTATTCCCCCTGATCCGGCGCGCCATTGTGTCCCAGTGAAGCCAAATAGCGCTTCACATTGCGCGCGGCCTGCCGCAGCCGCTGTTCATTTTCGACCATCGCAATTCGCACAAAGCCTTCGCCTTCTTCGCCGTATCCGACCCCCGGCGCGACGGCGACCTGGGCGTGGGCAAGCAATTGCTTCGAAAATTCCAGGCTGCCCATATCCTTCAGCGCCGGTGGGAGCGGTGCCCAGGCAAACATCGAAGCCCGAGGTGGCGGTATATCCCAGCCGGCCCGGCCAAACGCTTCGACCATCACATCGCGCCGTTTGTGGTAAAGCTGGCGATTGCTTTCGACGATGTCCTGCGGGCCATTCAATGCCGCACAGGCCGCGGCTTGAATTGGCGTGAACGCGCCGTAATCGAGGTAACTTTTGACCCGCGTCATCGCAGCGATCAACTGCCTGTTGCCAACGGCAAATCCCATCCGCCAGCCGGCCATGGAATAGGTTTTCGACATGGAAGTGAATTCGACCGCAACATCCTTGGCACCGGCGACCTGCATGATTGAAGGGGTGGGATTGCCGTCAAAATAGAGTTCGGAATAGGCCAGATCAGAAAGAATCCAGACCTTGTTCTCCCGCGCCCAGGCAACAAGCCGCTCGTAAAAGGCCAGATCCACCACTTCGGCTGTCGGATTGGACGGATAATTGACCACCAGCACGCTGGGGCGCGGCACAGTAAACGCCATCGCCTTTTCCAGGCTGCGGAAATAATTCTCGTCCGGTGTTGTCGGAACGGAGCGGATTGCCGCACCGGCAATAATGAAACCGAAGGTATGGATCGGGTAGGACGGATTGGGCGCAAGTACCACATCGCCCGGCGCAGTAATCGCCGTGGCCAGGCTGGCCAGCCCTTCCTTTGAACCCATTGTCACGACAACTTCGGTCTCAGGGTCGAGATCGACCCCGAACCGGCGGCCGTAATAATTGGCCTGGGCGCGGCGTAGACCGGGAATACCCTTCGACTGGGAATAGCCATGCGCATTGGGCTTCATCGCCACTTCGCACAATTTGTCGATGACGTGCTGCGGGGGAGGCAAATCGGGGTTGCCCATGCCAAGGTCGATAATGTCTTCACCGGCCGCGCGTGCCGCTGCCCGCAAGCCGTTAACTTCGGCAATCACGTAGGGCGGCAGGCGCTTCATGCGGTAGAAATCGGTGTTCATCGTATCCCTTGATCTTGGTTTGGTGCAGCAATGGCGCTGCGCGCCTATTCAGTGAAGCAATAAATGCATAGGTGCAATCATGCTCGCGTAATCCTATAAGCTTTGCTGAGCGGATATACCGAGACCGAAGGTGACTCGAAGGGAGCGAAGTAACCATGGCAGGGGCCAGCAACACCCAGGATCCCATCAGTGACATGATCAGGGAGCAGGCCGAACAGGTTCAATTGTTCTTCGGGCAGTTGATGCCGGGGCAGACAATTCTGGCCAGCGGGTCCGGCATGCCGGACGCAGCAAATATGGAACACTGGGCTGAAATCGCAGCTAAATTGCAGGCGAAATGGATGGAATTCCAGGCAGGCACCCCGGCCCAATCCTTCGATCTGAAGGATAATCCGCTCGCAGCAATGCTTGATCCCACCCAGTGGGTTGATTTCGCCAAAAGCTGGCTTGGCCAAATGCCGCTCGCCAATCCGGCCAAGCAACAGCAGCTTTGGGACGAATCCGTTGCCTTGTGGCAATCCGTGCTTGGGCAATATTCCCTCGCACCCGATGGTTCATTCGACGAAGACCAGCGACCAGAATTGCCCCGCAAAGATCGGCGCTTTGCCGATCCCCGGTGGCAACAACAGCCGATATTCGCCTTGATCCATCAGACCTATCTGATGCTCGCTGAAAAACTGGGGGCGATGGTTGACGAGATTGACGGGCTCGATCACGCCTCCCGCGAACAGCTACGCTTCGCGACCAAGGCACTTGTTGAAGCACTAAGCCCGGCAAACTTCCCGGTGACCAACCCGATCGTGCTCGAAAGGACACTCGAAAGCCGGGGGGAAAATCTGGTCAAGGGGATGGAACATCTGCTGACGGATCTGAAACGTGGGCAACTGACCCACACCGCAAGCGACGCTTTCAAGCTTGGCGAAAATATCGCGGTCACGCCGGGCAAGGTCATCCACGAAACCCCGCTTTACCAACTTATCCAGTACAGCCCGGCCACCGAAGACGTTCTCGAAGTGCCTCTGGTGATTTTTCCGCCGTGGATCAATCGCTTCTATATTCTCGATCTCAATCCCAAAAAGAGCTTTATCCGTTGGGCCGTGGCCCAAGGTTTATCCACCTTCGTGGTCAGCTGGAAATCCGCCGATGCGTCCATGAAGGATGTAGTCTGGGACGATTATATCCGCGCGCAAATCGAAGTAATCGACCTCGTCCGTGATCGGCTCAAGGTGCCATCGGTCCATACAATCGGCTACTGCGTTGCGGGGACCACACTTGCGGCAACTCTGGCTGTTCTTGCCCGGCGGGGTGACGCCGAAAAGGTGAAGAGCGCGACTTTTTTCACCGCGCAGGTCGATTTCGAAAAGGCGGGTGACCTCCTCAACTTCATCGACAATACACAGATCGCCGCAATCGATAGCATGGGCAGCCAAGGCTATCTCGACGGGCGGGTCATGGCTGCGACCTTCAATCTGCTGCGCGGGACCGATTTGATCTGGAATTATGTCATCAACAATTATTTGATGGGCGAAGATTACCCCGCGTTTGACCTGCTGCACTGGAATGGTGATGTCACCAATCTGCCAGCCAAATGGCACAAGAGATATCTTGTCGATCTTTACCGCGACAATCGGCTGGTAAAGCCCGATTCGCTGGTCGCCGACGGAACACCCATCGACCTCAGCCAGGTTTCGACCCCCTGCTACATCCAGGCAGGGCGCGAAGATCATATCGCTCCGGCTGAAAGCGTGTGGCGGATCATGGACCATTTTACCGGCCCGATGCGCTTCGTGCTTGCCGGATCTGGACATATCGCTGGCGTGGTCAACCCGCCCGACGCGCAGAAATACCAATATTGGATCAATGATGGCGATCCATCGTCCCTCGATGAATTCATTGCTGGCGCAAACGAACATAAGGGCAGCTGGTGGCCCGATTGGATCGAATGGCTGAAAGCGCAAGATGGCCAGATGGTGCGGGCAAAGGGCAAGCGAATCCCCGGCGAAAAGCACGATACGGTGATCGAAGACGCCCCTGGTCGCTACGTACAGATGCCCTAAATCGCTTTATTTGAAATACTTGCGCGGTTTATGTTGCGCTGCACAAAAAATCCTTGACTTCGCAACTGCAATGCCTATTTTGTGCACTGCAACATAAAGGTGTGGTGACCTCCAGGGGCGCCGGACCAGCGAAGCACAAGGATGAATTTCATGGCCGAAGTAGCCACCAGCAAAATCGATGTCGCAGCGGAAAAGGCCTATGCCGACGCAGCTGCCAAGACAGCCGCGCCGGAAACGACCGCTCCTGTCAACAAAGCCGTCGCAACCGAAACCGCGCCAGCCCCAATCGTACCGGTCGCAAAGACGGTCGCACCAAAAGTCGCCGCCAAGGCCGTGCGCAAGCCCGCCGCCAAGACCGCTGCCAAACCTACAATGAAGAAAGCCGCCGTCAAAAAGCCTGCAGCCAAGAAGGCCGTAGTCAAGAAAGTGGCCGCGAAGATTGCACCAGCCAAGGTCGTCACGAAGACCAAGGCTGCTCCCAAGACCAAGACCATCAAGACATCCACTCAGAAGGAAACCATCATGACCAAGGCAAAAGAAACCGCTGCCGATTACACCGCACAGGTCAAGGAAGGTCTCGTCGACCTGCAGACCCGCGCCAAGACCGCCTATGACAAGGGAACCGTAATGGCTTCCGAAATGGGCGATTTCAGCAAGCAGAACGTTGAAGCTATCGTCGAAGCCGGCAAGATCCTGGCCGCTGGTGTACAGGACATGGCCAAGTCTTACGTCGAAGAAGGCAAGTCTGCCATTTCGACCATGACTGCCGATGCCAAGGAAGTCGCCGCTGTAAAGTCGCCGACCGAATTCGTTCAGCTGCAGAGCAAGATCGTCAGCCGCAATTTCGACGCAACCGTTGCTACCGTGTCCAAGACGACCGAAGCATGGGTCAAGCTGGCCAACGAAGCTTTCGCGCCGATCTCGAGCCGCGTCAGCGTTGCCATGGACAAAGTCCGCAAGGCAGCCTGAGCTGGCTTCACTTCTTAGGGAGTGAACAAGCCATAACGCACCGGGTACTTTTCCCCCGGTCGCCAAAATAACGGGTCGGACGGTTAATTTCGTCCGGCCCGTTGTTTTTTACCCCACTTCGGGCCAGTTTAACTGCAGCTTCAGACTTGAAGGGCACGAGTATCTGCATGGTCCATCTTGCGAAACCAGAGCCGGATACGATATTGCTACACCTATGACGCTGATCACCTACCCTTCCCCGTCCGCAAAGGACTGGCCTGCTGCGACTGACAGCAAACCCTCCGGCACGGGCGATGATGAAAGTCAGACCGGGATCGCGACCAAGACAAAGGCCAAAACCAAGAAGCCCAGCCAGTATAAAGTCCTGCTGCTGAACGATGATTACACCCCGATGGAATTCGTGGTGATGGTGCTGAAGCGGTTCTTCAAGATGGATCTGGAACAAGCGACGCGGGTTATGCTCCATGTGCACCAGAAAGGTGTGGGGGTGTGCGGAGTGTTTTCCTACGAAGTGGCCGAAACCAAGGTCAACGAAGTCATGGATTTCGCCCGCCAGAACCAGCATCCGCTGCAATGTACGCTTGAAAAGGCCTGACTGGCCGCCGATTGCGCCTGAATTCGACAAGAAGGCATGACCCGCGGGATTTTTCGCGCTAAGACCCCTACACTCTTAACGAAGACCGGCAGGCGCCCAACTTTTGTTCAAATTCCTCCCAGCCATTGACCGATACATCCTGAGGCTGGTGGTGATCCCGATGTTCGGGGTTTTTCTCCTCGCCGCATCCTTGCTGATGCTGGAAAAAATGCTGCGGCTGTTCGATTTCGTCGCCGCTGAAGGCGGACCTGTCGGGATCGTCTTCAAGATGCTCGCCAGCCTGATTCCCGAATATGCCAGCCTGGCGATCCCGCTCGGCCTGCTCCTCGGTGTTCTGCTCGCCTTCCGTAAGCTGGCAACCAGCAGCGAATTGGATGTCATGCGCGGCGTTGGCCTCGGCTATGGTCGGCTGCTGCGCGTTCCCTATGCGATTACGCTGATCCTGGTGGCTCTCAACACCGCACTGGTATTTTATATCCAGCCGATCAGCCGCTATTATTACGAACAGCTCAATTATGAACTTCAGTCCGGTGCGCTGGGCGCTTCGATCAAAGTCGGCGAATTTACCACGCTGAAAGACCGGATGGCGCTGCGGATCGAAGAAAGCCGCAACGAAGGTCGCCAGTTGATCGGAATTTTCGCACGCGTGTCCAACAGCAAGGGGCAGGTGCTTTCAATCTCGGCCCGCGAAGGCAATTTTCTGGCCACTACCGATAATCCCAACACGATTATCCTGCGGCTCAACGATGGAACGATCATACAGGATATGGGTGCCAGTGGCGGTCAGGAAACCACACCGCGCGTCTTGAGCTTTACCCGCCATGACCTCCCGATTGATTTGCCGGTAGTTGAGAAATTCCGCCAGCGCGGCGATGCGGAACGGGAGTATATCCTTCCGGAACTGCTGCGTATCGGATGGAACCCAACGGGCACCAAACCTCAACGCGAAGCCAGTCAGGCCAGCTTCAACTACCGCATGGTGGAAGTCGTGATGATGCTGCTGATGCCATTGCTGGCCGTGGCGCTGGCGATCCCGCCCAAGCGGTCGACATCGGCGCTCGGGGTGTTTGTCGCCATCGTGATGGTGGTCGCATATCACAAGGTCAATCAATACGGGCAGGATGTGGCCACGCTGGGCCGGGCCGATCCCATGCTCGCGCTTTGGGGCCCGTTCACCCTGTTCAGTATGTTGATTGTCTGGATGTATTACCGGGTGGCCTATGTTCCCGGTGGCCAGGCTATTGGTGCGCTGGAGGCGGGATCCGCCAAAATATCCAAACGCATCCGCAAATTGTTACAGCGCCGACGGCCCGGTTTCGCCACCGATTCCGATGTAGCGGCGCAACCGGCGGAGTAGGCGAAAAACAGTCATGCAGCTCGATTTCTTCCCCTCGCGCACTCTGACGCTTTACCTTGCGAAGCTCTTCTTCGCCCGCATCGTGGCGATGCTGGCGGTGCTCGTAATGGTCTTGATGATGCTGGATTTGCTAAGCAACAGCGGCAAGATCCTGGCAGCCGACGGCAATGGCCAGGCCGAACTATGGACCTATGTCACCTTGCGCGTGCCGCAATTGATTGCCCGATTCCTGCCCTACTCGGTATTGCTGGCAACGATCATCTCGCTCGTGGCGCTCAACCAGAACAGCGAAGTCATCGCGATGAAGGCGGCCGGACTTTCCGCCCATCAGGTGCTTGCCCCCTTGCTGTTGACTGCGGCGCTGGTTTCAATCGCCAGCTTCGCTTTTAACGAGCGGGTTGTTACCCGCGCTTCGGCCACGCTCGACGCTTGGGACGCGGCCGATTTTGGCCCTATACCCAAGGATTCCGGCGTCAAAGCCAATGTCTATCTTGCTGACGGGACCAACATCCTGACCGCCAACACCATCACTGGCAGCGGCACGGCGATGACGATGGCCGGTGTGACCTGGTATCGCCGCAATGCCGATGACATTCTGATCGAACAAATCCGAGCCGACCGGGCAACCTTTGCCAGCCCGGGTTGGGCCATGACCAAAGCCACCCGCTTCGATGTCGAGACAGCCGATACCGACACATTGGGCAGAGCCGTCGTAGGGCAGGGGATTACGCCTGCGCAGATCGAATTGCAGACGATCAATCCCGATGGCCAAAGCTTCTGGAAATTGTCGCAGTCCATTTCGGATTATGAGGCCGCAGGGCGTCAGACCAGCGAACTGCGCGGCAAATGGTGGCACAAGCTGGCTGGTCCCCTGTCCGCATTTCTGATGCCCCTGCTTGGCGCCGTGGCCGCGTTCGGGCTGGCGCGATCAGGGCAATTGTTTGTCCGTGCGATAATCGGCATGGCGCTGGGCTTTGCCTATTTCGTGGTCGACAATGCGGCCCTGGCCATGGGCAATTTCGGTGGCTATCCGCCGTTCCTGGCAGCTTGGGCGCCGTTCTTCCTGTTTCTGCTCATCGGCGAAACCGTTCTGGTCCGTACCGAAGAATAACGCGGCAGGCCGACCGATTACCGCGCCCGCATCGTGCTCCGTGCAATCCGGGCGACCAGCGGGATCATCCCCGGATGGTTTGCGCCGTCATAGGTCGAACCTGCGCCCAGTTTGCCTTTGATACGGCGATGCGCTTCGGCCAGCGAATGGTATGGCATACTGGGCATCAGATGATGCAGCGCATGATAACGCAGGCCAACAGGCGCCCAGACTTCTGCGATCCAACCGGGCGGAGGGACATTCACAGAATCGAGGAACTGGGCCGTCACGGTCATCGGTTCCCCGTCATTCTCCCACAAATGCGCTACCAGCGTGCGCAATTGGTTGAGTACGGCCGTCAGCGAAAATACCGCGAGGGCCACAAGCAAGGGCCGCCAGCCAACAAACATCGGGCTTGCGAGGAGAACAATCGACCAGAGAGACGCTCCGACTTCCTGCCAGAAAAATCGTCGGCGGAGATCTTCTTCCGGTGGCCGGCGGCGGAAATCCGGATTGATGGCGAGTGCGGAAAAACGCTGCCAAACCAGTGTGCGCAGCGGCGGAATAATCACGCCCAGCGGCGTCAGAATGGCCGAACGAATAAGCAAGGCTGGCGGCGCAAGCAGCGAAATCAGGATGAATAGCGGCAACGACCAGGGCTTCATCAACGCCAAAGGCAAATATTCCGGATCCTCTGCCGTACCATACCGCGTCCGCGCGTGATGGATGGTGTGCACCCCTTCATACATGAAGGAAGGCGTCAGCATCGGAATGCCCACCAGCAGGTTCCAGGCGGTGCGAAAACCGGGCAGCGCATTGCGGTGAATATGGGAAAGCTCGTGAATGAACAGCAGCGCGCGGTACAATGCCAGCGCAGCCACCAGGCCCAGCGCAACCGTCATAGCTGCACCATCGGCCAGTATCGCTCCGGCCAGAGCGGCGTAGCCCAAACCGGCCGATATCAGCATATCCGGCCAGTATATCCGGGGATTCGCCTCGGCGATATCCTTGGTCAGATCGCGGGCGGCGCGCATCATCGCCATGTCATCGGCAATAACCGGGCGGCCAGCGCCCTCTTGCGAGGATTGCAACGTCTGGCGGGCTTGCTGTCCCGCCGGTTGAGTCATGTCAGGCGCATTCATGAGGAAACCCGTTATACCAAAATTGCGGACCTGTCGCCCGCCCCTATACAATCCTTGAAGTCATCGCGATCATTGCCAGTAAAACCGAAAGTGAAAGCGAATTCGATCGGCGTCTTAATTCGGTACGATCACCCCGCTTGACAAGCCACAGTCTGCACAAGACACGCATGGCTGATCGGAACGGAGCCCTACGAGTGCAAGACAATCCCATAATTGTGACCCCCATAGCGGCGTCAGACAAGCGCCAGCGCACGCAATTCGTCGAAATTGGCCGCCGATTTTCGGAGAAAGTGCCCCATTTCGTACCGCAATTGCGTTCAGAGCAGATGGAGCTGGTCGATCCAGCAAAGAACCCCTTCTTCGAACACGCCCGTGTGCAATTGTTCATTGCGACGCGTGGCGGTGTTTCGGTTGGCCGGATCTCTGCGCATATCGATGAACTGGCTTTGGCCATCCCGGCCGAACAGGGCATGGGGCCAGGTACCGGCATGTTCGGCTATTTCGATGCGGTCGATCAGGCCGTGGGCAACGCGCTGCTGGACGCCGCCGAGGGCTGGCTGCGGGGCCAGGGCATGAACCGTGTGCTCGGCCCGATCACAATGTCGATATGGGAGGAACCCGGACTGCTGGTATTCGGCCATGACCATTCACCGATGCTGATGATGGGCCACCATCCGGCTCATTATCAGGCGTGGATCGAAGGTGCCGGCTACACGCCAGCCAAGAAATTGCTCACTTATCATTTGCCAATTTCGGATAGTTTTCCGCCAATTGTGCAGCGCATCGTCCAGTCCGGCGAACGCAACGATCGCATACGCATCCGTCCAGTGGACAAATCGCGGTTTGAAGATGAGGTGCGGATTATTCTCCACATCCTCAACGACGCATGGTCGAGCAATTGGGGATTTGTGCCCTTCACCGAACGTGAGATTTCCTACGCTGCCAAGAAAATGCTGCCACTGGTGTTCCCGGAACTGGTCCGCATTGCTGAGTTGGACGGGCGCCCTGTCGCCTTCATGATCACATTCCCGGATGTGAATGAACCGCTGGCAAAGATCGGCGGAAAATTATTCCCGTTCGGCTGGCTCACCTTGCTTCGCTGGATACGAAAGCCACGGGGCAAGCACATGCGGGTGCCGCTGATGGGGGTGCTGAAGGAATTCCAGAATTCGCGCCTTGCCAGCCAGTTGGCCTTCATGATGATCGAATTCATCCGCCGGGATGCTGTGCAAACCTTCGGAGCCGAGCGGGCAGAGATCGGCTGGATTCTGGACGACAACCAGGGAATGGTCGCCATTGCCGATACAATCGGCAGCACCATCAATCGGGAATATCTGATCTACCAGAAATCACTCGGCCTCTAGGGGGCGAGACTTTGTTGCAACCGCGCCACGGTGTTGGCCTAATTGCAATTTCGTGGGAACCCGGCCGCCCCCGGACCCGTTCGTTGGAATACCGGTCAGGGTGCTTGCACCCGATATTCGAGAATTCCGGCGGAGACTGCGCAAATGGCCAAGACTGATCGAATGGTGTCGCAAGGCCTTGCGGAGGCCGCGCGGCAGCGAAGCCGGATGCGACGCGAATTTGGACGCATTCTGGTCGTTGAAGACGATGCCTTGCTCGCTATGGCTATTGAACAAACCCTGCTGGATGCGGGGGCTGCGGACGTGACCATCTGCAGTTCTTCGGAACAAGTACTGGTCGCGCTGCGTGAAAAGCGGCCCCACGCGGTTGTGCTGGATATCCATCTGGCAGACCGTGATGATGGCTGGGCAATTGCCGAATTGCTATCCGATATCGGGCCGAAGCCCCCACGGATCGTATTTTCCACCGGCACCCCGCAAGATATCCCGCCGGCCATCGCCCAATTGGGAACAATTTTGGAAAAGCCCTACGATCCATCCGATCTTGTTACCCTGCTGCTTGGCTCAGACCGGCGGGGACTGTTCTCGAGATTGCTAAAACCGGCCGGTTAAGGGCGAAAAAAGGGCCTCCGTGCTCAATGCGAGAGGAGGCCCTTCGGGTTCGTATCACCAACCGTTTGGACGGGAGGGGGGTCGCGGTCGGTGACATTCCAATAATGTCCGGGATGACCGGCGGTTCCCGATTCCGGCAAAAAAATAACCGCGTTTCGAACAGGCCGAATCTATGCAATAAAATCAATCGCTTGCCCCCGATCTCATCGATTCTTCGCTTACGACCAGAAATTTGCTTTTCACCCCAAGCAGGGCGATGGATAGTATCGTCGCCTTCAACCGTCTTGGAACCTTCATGGTGGGCGGGCGTTGAAGTTCGGCAAAACCAATGGGAAGGGTCACCATGTCGCTGGGCGAACACGTTGCAAGCAATCTACCGTATTTGCGCCGTTATGCGCGTGCCCTGACAGGCTCGCAGGCCACTGGCGATGCCTTTGTCCGCGCCACCCTGGAAGCTGCCCTTGCCGACGAACAGCTGAAGGCGTCGCTGGCCGGTGGCCGCGTGCCCCTGTACCGGGCTTTCAATGCGATCTGGGCAAGCGCCAATGTCGAAACCGACGCGTTGGTTCCAGCCGGTAGCGGCCATGAAGCGGCAGCCAGCCAGCGCCTGAAAACAATCACTCCGCTGAACCGGCAGGCTTTGCTGCTGACCACGCTGGAGGATTTCAGCCTGGAACAGGTAGGCCAGATTATGGATCTGGACGAAACACAAGTGGCGGAGCTGGTCCGGGACGCCGTGGAGGAAATCGATCGCGAATCATCGACCAGCGTGCTGATCATCGAGGATGAGCCGTTGATCTCCATGCAATTGGAAGATCTTGTCTCCTCGCTCGGCCATGAAATCTGCGGCACCGCAGCCACGCGCACGCAGGCGCAAGAGGTAGTTTCGCGTTGCACGCCTGGACTGGTCCTGGCGGATATCCAGTTGGCAGACGGGTCTTCCGGCCTTGACGCTGTTGACGATATTCTTGCCGTTGGCAGTGTCCCGGTCATCTTCATCACTGCCTATCCCGAACGGCTGTTGACCGGCGATCGGCCCGAACCGACCTATCTGGTGACCAAGCCGTTCCAGGAAGCCACTGTCCGGGCGGCCATCAGTCAGGCCCTGTTCTTCGGATCAAGCCGTCCACTCAATTGAACGATCCGGCAGCGCGCCGGGCGCTGTCAGCTCTTGGTTTTCGACCGCATCGCAAAATCGCGACACGGGCGCACCGGTACCGTGATGATGCAGCGCACGCCATCCGGAGCAAAATCCAGTTCGACCGGGTTTCTAAGCTCGTGCGCCACAATCTTTTCGATCAGATCGGTGCCGAAGCCGCGTTTGCGTTCATGCGGCACGCCCGGCCCGCCGAATTCCTGCCATGTCAGCCGCGCGTGGCCATTTTCCAGCGTCCAATTTACCGAAACACGCCCTTCAGTTGCACTGAGCGCACCATATTTGGCCGCATTGGTAGCCAGTTCATGCAGTGCCAGACCGAGCGAAAGCGCGTCGTTGGGCGCCAGCTCCACAGCCGGCCCCTCGACCGTGACGGTTGCCTCGTGATCCTGTGTGTAGGGCGCCAGTTCAACCTTCACCACTTCGCAGATCGGTGTCGTGCCCCACTCCGAATTTGTCAGCAAATCATGGGTCGCGGACAAAGCGCGAATGCGGCCTCCGATCCCTTCGGCGAATTCATCCAACGACTGGGCGCGGCGGCGGGTCAGGGCGATAATCGACAGAACATTCGCAAGCGTGTTCTTGACCCGGTGATTCAGTTCGCGCGTTAAAGTGTCACGGATCGAATTCTGTTCCCGCAACCAATTCAGCGTTGCGCGGTCCTCTATCGCTTGTTTGGTCAGCAAGCGTGCGACGATCATCAGCAAACTGGCAACAAGCAGGCCGAAGATCAGTGTTGCCATCGAAAGGTCCGACAGCGAATTGCCGCGCGCCGATTCAATCTCCAGCAACATCGACCTGTTGGCAATCATGACCGGTTCAACAATTGTATCGCCTGTATTCATGGCAGGCGGTGCTTCAGCCAGCAGATTCTCCCGCGCGATCCTGCCATCGTAAAGGCGGATACCGTTGAGACCACGCGATTCCAGCAGCAGGGCCGAATCGAGAAATTGCTGGGCGTTGAATGGGCTGTAGATGAACCCTTTCAGGTCGCGGCTGGTCCCTCCGGCCCCGAAAACCGGCATATAGATCAAGAAGCCCGGCGCGCTATTGTCGCCTTCCTGCACCAGAACAATTCTGCCACTGGCAGTCGGGCGTCCTTCCAAAGTGGCAGCAACCATGGCGGCTCTGCGTACCGGTTCCGAATACATGTCGTAACCGATCGCCCGCCGATTCCGTCCTGTGTCAGGCTGCAGAAACGTAACGGGGACAATCCATTGCTGGGGCTTCGCAGACTTTGGGAAGACGCCCTCATCCGTGCCTAATGCGGACTGAAACTTCTGTTCATAGGCGGCCAGTTCCTTCGGTTTGACCGCAACCGCCCAGCCAACACCTTCCGCCCCGCGAAATTCAGTATCGACTTTGAGTTCATCCACGAAGCGCTGGAACAGAGGTGCCGGAACATCATCGACTGTGGCGAACAAAGCGGCACCCGCTCTGAGATAGGCGGCACTTGTGTTGCCCCGCCGTTCCAGTGCGGAAGCGATTGCCTGTGCATTCTCCTGCAATTTGGCCCGAGAGCGGCGATGGTCACCCTGTTCAATCATCACCACACTCATGGCGGTCATGGAAACCACCAGGGCGAAGATAGCCAGCGGCACTGCGCGTGGAAAATTTACCAGCCAGCCGCGTGCCTTATCTTCACTTTGTCCCGCCCGTTGCACGGATCAATAAACCTTTCAGTGGCGCCGGACCTATGGCATTCGTTTTGCTCGAGTGTCTCGCAGGGAACCAAACAGACAGCGCTTCGTTCCCAGAAAGGACTTTGGCATTATACCTGTCAGCAAAGCCAGCGGCGACAAAATTGATCAAGGGTGTTGCAAGAATCACATGACATCAGACGCAGACAAGGACGCCGGCAAGGGTGCCGGCATGGTTCCGCAGCGCAACAATGTTAAGGGCCTGAACCCAGGGGAACAGGCGAAGCCGGATTGGGCCATTGGTCTGCGCCGCCTTTATGATTCCGTGGTTGAAGAACCACTGCCAAGCTGTTTCGAAGATTTGCTGGCCAAGTTGGACTCCAAGTCCTGATGGGCGAGAACGCGCGCTCAGCCGCACAAAAAGCTGAATTCAAGCAGGAACTGACGGCAGTTATCCCGCATCTTCGGGCTTTTGCGCGCGGGCTTTGCGGTCGGCCGGATATGGCCGATGATCTGGTGCAGGAAACCATGCTCAAGGCCTGGGCAGCCCAGGACCGCTTCGAAATGGGTACATCAATGCGCGCCTGGACATTCGTGATCCTGCGCAATGCCTATTTGACCGAAATGCGCCGCAACCGGTTCCGCGGTGAATATGACGAAAATGTCGCCGAACGGATATTAACCGCACCAGCCGGGCAGGAAGATCCGATTCATTTATCGGATATGCACCGCGCCCTGCTGACACTTCCACCAGAGCGGCGCGAAGCCTTGTTGCTGGTCGGGGCCGGCGGGTTTTCCTACGAAGAAGCGGCAAGCATTTGCGGCTGCGCAGTCGGCACAATCAAAAGCCGTGTTGGCCGCGCCCGTGCTGCGCTGACAGCCATGCTGGAAAGCGGCAACATTCCTGCCAGTTCGGTCGAAGATCCTTCGGCCCATCGTGCTATCCTTCAGGAACTTGACATGGTTGCGTCCGGCAATGGTGTAACCCCCAAAAGCTAGCTTGCCGATTGTGCGGCACGGTTGCAGAAGGACTTTCGATGACTGACGTTCTTCCATCCGGCGACCATCGCGAAGTGGCAGGGGCCGTGCCTCCTGACCTGCCACCGGGCCTGCCACCGGGCGGCGTGCGTGCGCGGCGAAGAAAAGCCTTTGCCGAACAGGAATTGCGATTGATTTCAGCCTTGGTGCTGATTCTGGGGGCGGGCCTTTTCTTCGCCCTGCCTTTCGTGCTGTCTATTGGGTCGGTGGTGTTCCTGCCGGTGGTGACCGCAGTCGTACTGACAATCATTCTTTCGCCGCTGGCCGATAAACTTTCCGGATGGGGCCTACCGAATATCCTCGCCTCGCTGACATCACTGCTGACTTTTGTGGCCGTTTTGGTGATGGCGCTGGCGCTGATCCTGCAGCCAGCCGTTGATCTGTTCGACCGGGTCCCGGCGATGGTCGATCAGGTAACCCGGCGACTTTCCGAATTTCAGATGGAGTTTGCATGGATTTCCGCGCTCAATAGCCGTCTGGCCGAATTGACCGGGCAGACAGGCGACCTCGAAGGGCCGACTGTGTTGCAACAACTTGCCCTCGCTACGCCAAGCGTGGTGCTGGAGACCTTGCTCACGCTGTTGATGACCTTTTTCATGATCGAGGCACGCGTCCGCCTGCGGCGTCATTTGCTGTTCGACAGGGCTTCCTTTGGCACCAGCATCAAGGCAGCGCGGGCGCTGCGCGAAATGCAGGACCGGGTCGCAGCCTATGTGCTGACCGTGGCATGGATCAACGGCTGCATCGGCGTAGTAGTAGCGTTGGGCGCTTGGGCGCTGGGGCTGGATGCGCCTGTTATGTGGGGCGGGCTGGCCGCCTTGCTCAATTTCCTGCCCTACATCGGGCCCCTGGTGATGACGGCCTTGCTGGCCCTGTTCGGCATAGGCACGGCGGAAACCGCGCTGCTGGGCATCGTGCCGGCAGCAGCCTTTCTGGGCTTGCACGCGGTTGAATCCAACGTGATCACTCCATCAATTCTGGGCGCACGATTTACCATGAACCCGGTGATGATCCTGATCGCGCTGAGTTACTTTTCTTGGATTTGGGGCGTGTTCGGCGCACTTCTATCGGTGCCGATATTGCTGATGATAACCGCATTCTTCGACCATGTTGGCCGCCCCAATCTTATCGGTTTCGCTTTCGGCGAACCGTTGTTTCCGGCCGGCATGTTGGATCTGGGCCTTGATGATCCGGACGGCGCCTCTGCACAGACTGCGGAATCTGAAACCTAATTCTCAACGCTGCAGCCCGCCCTGCACTGGCAGGGCGGGCGCTTGGCAGCCTAATTTCAGGCGGGATAAGACCACGTGGTTCCACGCGCCAGATTTTCGGATGCGAAAGCCCAGTTGAGCTTGGTACCGATCACCGCATCGAGATAGGCCGGGCGCTTGTTCTGGTGATCCAGGTAATAGGCATGTTCCCACACGTCGATTACCAGCAGCGGGTTGAAACCGCTGTCGGCAAGCGTATCGCCATCATGCGTTTCTTCGATTGAGAGCTTGCCGCCCTTCTCAGCCAGCCACACCCAGCCACTGGCGAAATGGCCGACACCGCGGTCCGCAAGCTTCGTCTTCAATTCATCGACCGAGCCGAAGGCATTGTTGATCATTGCCACCAGTTCATCCGAAGCTGTGGTCGATTCTGCGGCCATCGAATGCCAATAAAAGCCATGGTTCCAGCTTTGCGCGGCATTGTTGAACAGGCCCTGGTTTGCACCACGCGCGGCAACAATCACTTCTTCCAGCGATTTGTCGGCAAGATCGGTGCCTTCGATCGCGGCGTTGGCCTTGTCGATATAGGTCTGGTGGTGCTTGCCATGGTGGAACGACAGGGTCTCCGCCGAAATCACAGGTGCCAATGCGGTATCGGCATAGGGGAGCGGGGTAAGTTTGAAAGCCATGGTGTCTCCATTCAGGTAGCTTGAAAATTACGAGGGTTCTTAACGCCAACGGCTGTGACGCAAAAGAGTTGCATGATCGGGTCTAATTCTCGGTAGAACGATCAACAGTCGCTGTCACGGCCACATTCATTGTCACGTTGGCCACGGTGCGCATGATGTCCGGCAACATTTCAACAGCAACCAGCAAGGCCAGCGGTTCGACCGGAACCCCCATCGCAATCGCAATCGGACCGACCGAGACCACAAAGCTGATTGATCCGGGCAAGCTGACCGAACCGACGCTGATCACAAAGGCAACGGCAATCCCCGCCAGCATCAGTGCCGGTGTCAGCGAAATTCCGGCCAACGTGGCAACATAGATCACCACCGCCAAATTCATCGCCGGACTGGTTGCCCGAAATATCGCCACTGCAAGCGGCAGCACAAAATCGGCGACCTGTTCGCGAAGGCCCAGACTGGTCGCACTGCCAAGCATCGCCGGCAGGCTGGCGAGCGAACTCTGCGTCGAAATCGCCACTGCCTGAGCCGGGATCATCGCTCGCCCGAACCGGACGGGGCCAATACCGCCGCCAAAAAACGCCAGCAGATAGGCACCGATCAGCACCAACGTGCCCATTGCTGAAACCGTTAGTATGTAATGTGCCAAAGTCGCAAAGGCGCCGCCTCCACTGCGCGCCGCAACCCCCAAAGCCAGGGCAAACACGCCCACCGGCGCAACCCACAAAACCCAGCCGATAATGGTCAGCATGGTGTTCGCCAGGGCGCGGAACAGGCGCAGCAGCGTCTCGCGCTGTCCGGCCGGAATGCGCACCATCGCCAGCGCGAACATCGCAAAGAAGATCGTCAACGGCAGCATCGCCGTTTCGGCCGCTGCGGCGATGATATTGGGGGCGATCAGGGAGGTAATGAAGTCACCCAGCACCGGAACTTTCAAACTCTCAACCGTGCCCTTGGTCAGAATGCCCGAAGCCGCATCGGGAATCGGAAATAATTCGAGAAGAACCGGCATCGCCAATGCCGTGGCCGTACCGCTCATTATCAGCACCGCGAACATCACACCCAGCATCCGCCGCGCGGCTTTCCCGGCACTCGCCGCCTGCGCCATCTGGGTGATCCCCAGAACAAGAAGCGCCGCGACCAGCGGAATAATCGTCATCTGCAAGGCGCGCAGCCACAGGGCACCGACCGGCTCCGACACGGCCAGCACCGGACCAAGCGCATAATTATGCGCCAGGGCCAGCCCTGCCAGCAGGCCAAAGACCAGCCCGCCAAAAGTCCACCAGACGGGAAGGCGGATAGCCACCATTTCGTTTCCGGCACCAGGGGAATGTTCGTTCTGTTCGGGCAAATTCACGGCTCCTCTTCCCTTTGCGTGTTTAACGCGTCAGAAGTCCGTGGCAATTATCGTCTGCGCGGGCGAGTGAATTCGAAACGAGACAGGCATGACACGAAAATTTTTCGGCACCGATGGTATTCGCGGGCGCACCAATGAAGGCGTTATGACTGCCGCCACTGCGATGCGCGTCGGCCAGGCGGCCGGCCGCCACTTTCTTCGCGGAGATCACCGGCACCGGGTTGTGATCGGCAAGGATACGCGACTGTCCGGTTATATGATGGAAAGCGCCCTGGTTGCAGGGTTTACCAGCGTTGGGATGGACGTGGTTATGACCGGCCCACTCCCCACCCCGGCAATTGCCCTGCTTACCCGGGAAATGCGCGCCGATCTGGGCGTGATGATTTCCGCAAGTCACAACAAGTTCGAAGATAATGGGATAAAGCTGTTCGGTCCCGATGGGTTCAAACTGTCCGATGAGGATGAACTGGAAATCGAAGCGGCCATCCAGTCGGATCAGAAACTGGCGCCGTCAGCCGATATCGGGCGTGCCCGCCGGATCGACGATGCGCGCGGCCGATATATCCATGCCATCAAGCGATCGGTGCCATCCGACGTTCGATTCGACAGCCTCAAGGTCGTGGTCGATTGCGCCCATGGCGCCGCCTATGAGGTTGCGCCTTCCGCAATCTGGGAATTGGGGGCGAAGGTGATCACGCTGGGGGTCACGCCGAATGGCAGGAACATCAATGACGGGGTCGGGTCGACTTCGCTTGACGCATTGAAGGCCAAAGTGGTCGAACAGGGTGCGGACGTCGGCATCGCGCTAGACGGCGATGCCGACCGCCTGATTGTAGTCGACGAGACCGGGCGAACGGTTGACGGCGATCAGATCATGGCACTTATCGCGACGCAGATGGCGGACAGGGGCCAGCTAAAAGGGGGCGGGATCGTGGCCACGGTCATGTCCAACCTCGGCCTCGAACGCTTCCTCCAAAGCCAGGGTCTGTCGCTGGAACGCAGCCGGGTTGGCGACCGATATGTTCTTGAAAAGATGCGTGAAGGTGGCTTCAATGTCGGCGGGGAGCAATCCGGGCACATGATCATGCTCGACCATGCCACCACGGGCGACGGGACGATCGCTGCACTGCAGGTGCTGGCGGCGCTGGTCCGGTCGGGGAAGAAAGCCAGCGAATTGCTGCATCTGTTCGACCCGGTACCACAATTGCTGCGGAATGTCCGCTATGCCGGGGGTACGCCGCTGGACAATGACCGGGTCAAAGCCGTGATCGCCGCAGCTGAGGCCGAACTGGCGGGCAAGGGCCGATTGGTGATCCGCGCGTCCGGCACCGAACCGCTGATCCGGGTCATGGCCGAAGGGGATGATGCAGCCCAGGTCGAAGCCGTGGTAGAACGGATCTGTGACGCTGTGCAGGCGGCCATCTGATGCTCGCCATGCGCCCCGATTGCGAACGCTGTGGAACCGATCTGCCCGCTGAAGCGCCCGGAGCTTTCATCTGCAGTTTCGAATGCACTTTCTGCGCCGAATGCGCCGATCATCTGGACGATTCCTGTCCAAACTGTGGCGGGGAGTTGATGGACCGGCCGACCCGTTCCAAATCGCTACAGGAAAAATATCCTGCATCGCTGGAACGCAAGTTTCCCGGATGACAGCCCCGCCCCGCATTCTCGCCATTGCCGGTTCGGACAGTTCCGGCGGCGCAGGCATTCAGGCCGACATCAAGACCATCACCATGCTCGGCGGTTATGCCATGACCGCTATAACCGCAGTGACAGCGCAAAATACGATGGGCGTGGCTGCGATCCAGACACTGTCTGGCGAAATGGTATCAGCCCAGATCGACAGTTGCCTGTCCGACATCGGGGCAGATGCCGTTAAGATCGGAATGCTTGGTTCTCCGGAAATTGCCGCTGTAGTTGCGGACCGCTTGGCCAACCTGGCCATGCCCATAATATTCGATCCGGTCATGGTCGCTACCAATGGAGCGGTGCTGGCCGATAGCGCGACCGTGGCTGGCTTTCGAAAATTGATGGCACTGGCCACTGTTACAACGCCCAACCTCCCTGAACTGGAGGCATTGGGCGGCCTTGATGCCCTTCTGACCCATTGCCAGGCAGTCCTGGTGAAAGGCGGCCACGGCACGGGCGGCAATATTGTCGATCGGTTGTTTACGACCGGCGGAGAAATCGCTCACTGGGAAAATTGCCGCATCGACACGCGCCACACGCACGGTACCGGCTGCACCTTGTCCAGCGCCATCGCCGCCTTGGTTGCCCAGGGATTGCCGTTGGTCGAGGCGATTGGGCAGGCACGCAGTTTTGTGCGCGCCGCCATCCACGCAGCGCCCGGTTTCGGCGCTGGCGATGGCCCGCTGGGCCATTCAGTCGGCACCATCCCATTTGGCCATGCCAAGAGTTGAATGGGTTACATCACGTTACAACTGGAGTTCGGCGATGGCGGCACCCCTCGGGGCAATCCGGTCGACTGAACCCCGTCAGTCGCACTCCAGCTCGTAAAATTCGGCAATGTAACACCATGCCTCTTCGGCCGTTTCACACCAATGGATCAGATCCAGATCTTCCCGATTGATCGTTCCTTCGTCCGCCAAAGCATCGAAATCGATGACCCGGCTCCAGAATTCCTTGCCGAACATCACAATGGGTATCGGTTTCATCTTGCCAGTCTGGATCAACGTCAACAACTCGAAGGTCTCGTCAAACGTACCAAATCCGCCGGGAAACACCGCAATGGCCCGGGCCCGCAGCAGAAAATGCATTTTGCGCAGCGCAAAATAGTGGAACTGGAACGACAGATAAGGCGTCACGTAAGAATTTGGCGCCTGTTCGTGGGGCAGGACAATATTCAGCCCGATCGATTCAGCCCCGGCATCGCTTGCGCCCTTGTTGGCCGCTTCCATGATCGAAGGACCACCGCCAGAGGTGATAACGAATTGCCGTTTGCCATGCTCAATGATCGATTTTTCACTGACCATCTTGGCCAGATTATAGGCTTCCTGGTAGTATTTTGCCTTGGCAGCCAGTCTTTCGGCCACTGCCTTTTTCTCTGGCGCCGCGTTAGCCACGAGCGCGTCTGCCGCTTCCGGTGAAGGAATACGGGCAGAACCGTAAATTACCAGCGTTGAACCCACGCCAGCTTCGTCCAGAAGCATTTCCGGCTTCAGCAATTCCAGCTGGAAGCGAACCGGGCGCAATTCGTCGCGCAACATGAATTCGCGATCCTGGAATGCCAGCTTATAAGCCGGATGCTGGGTCTGCGGAGTGCTTTGCGGGGCCGATTTGGAGAAAACCGCTTCCTGCTCTGCGTGGTAGAATTTGTGGTCGGTCAGACCATGTTGGGGCGTCTTGTCTGTCATGATTTGCGCCCTAGTCGCACAGAGAGGCGACGACAAGCGACTGTTGGCATCTTCGGGCAGTGTGGCTGACCCAAGGTTCCTGTTGGCCCCTTCTGTCAAGCTGGATGCCCCGCGAGGATTCGAACCTCGATTGACGGAGTCAGAGTCCGTAGTCTTACCATTAGACGACAGGGCATCATGCGGAAGTCCGCATGGGGCTTGCAAGGCGCGTGCATCTAGTTTTGCTTGAGCGGCGCGTCAAGGCCGGTTTCCGCCTTTGCGCTGCGTGATGGATTGGCTTGCTAGGGCGCTCCGCTCTCGCTAGCATTGCTGTCAGGTCCCCGCGAAGCCTTCGCGGGAGGAAAGAAAGAAATTGGAATGGCGGATTTTTCTCCGCCGGACGGACAGAGCAGGGCTGTCAATAAAGAGGGTAAGAAGTCCGGCAAGGTAGCCGATTTTCGCTACAAACGTCCCTCGCGGCCCGACAATTCCGCAACCGGCAAAGGCCGCAGACAGGACGGCTTTGGTGTATCCAAAGGTTCGGATTCGGCGCCAGCAGCCGGGCCACCGCATCGGCGGCAGGCCTATGCGGCAATCGATCTTGGCACCAACAATTGCCGCTTGCTGATCGCCCGCCCTGCGGGCGAGAACTTTACCGTTATTGACGCCTTCAGCCGTGTGGTCAGGCTGGGCGAAGGTCTCGCCAAATCCGGGCGATTGAGCGACATCGCGATGGACCGCGCGCTGGGCGCACTTCAGGTTTGCGCCGACAAGCTGCGCCGCCGCAATGTTCATCTTGCCCGCTCGGTTGCAACAGAAGCTTGCCGCCGCGCCGCCAATGGAATGGAGTTCATCGAACGGGTCCGGCAGGAAACCGGGATCGTCCTCGACATTATCACCGCGCAGGAAGAAGCCAGACTGGCCGTGCTCGGTTGCCACATCTTGCTGGAAGGCGGTGAAGGTCCGGCAGTGATTTTCGATATTGGCGGCGGTTCGACGGAGCTGATCCTGATCGAACCGGGCGGTCCGGTGCCGCAAATTGTCGACTGGCAGAGCGTTCCTTGGGGCGTAGTATCGTTAACGGACACTGTTGGCCGCGGGGAAGATGACAATAACCAGCGCCTGGCCCGCTACGCTGAAATGCGGCGCTTGGTGAAAAGCAGTTTTGCCCCCTTCGCCAGCCGCGTGGCACCCGTTGCGCGCGAAGCCCGGAACATTCGCCTGCTTGGCACCAGTGGCACGGTGACTACGCTGGCAAGCCTCCATCTGGAATTGCCGCAGTATGACCGCCGCGCGGTGGATGGGCTGATCGTGCCAGCGCAAGCGATGCGTGCCATCAGTACAAAATTGTCCAGCCTTTCCCCCGAAGGCCGCCAGGCGCTGCCCTGCATAGGCAACGACCGGGCGGATCTGGTGGTGGCAGGCTGTGCGATTCTCGAATCCATCCTCGACATCTGGCCGGCCGAGCGCCTGGGCGTTGCCGATCGCGGTATCCGCGAAGGCATTTTGCGCAGTCTGATCGCGGCCGATGCCGAAGGCGAAACCAGCCGGGCAGCCATAATCAACCATCGCGGTGGCCGATCATGAGGGGCGCGGGTCGCGACCCAGGAAAGCGTGTCCGCACCGCTCGTGGAAGGACCGCGTCGAGCGTCCGCTGGCTGGAGCGGCAGCTTAACGATCCCTACGTCAAACAAGCCAAGGCTGATGGCTATCGCAGCCGGGCGGCTTACAAATTACTGGAACTGGACGAGCGTTTTGGCCTGCTTAAGGGCGCAAAGCGGGTGATCGACCTCGGCATTGCTCCCGGCGGCTGGAGCCAGGTTGTGCGCAGCGCCAGCCCGAAGGCCGCGGTTGTGGGTATCGACCTGCTGCCGGTCGAACCGATCGATGGCGTAATCATTTTCGAGATGGATTTCATGGCTGACGAAGCCCCGGCCGCGCTGGAAGGTGCGCTGGACGGAAAGCCCGATCTTGTCTTGTCAGACATGGCGGCCAATACCGTGGGCCATAAGCAAACCGACCATCTGCGAACGATGGGCTTGGTGGAAGCCGGGGCGTGGTTTGCAATCGAAAACCTCGCCCCCGGCGGTGCCTTCGTTGCAAAAGTCCTGGCCGGAGGGACAGACACCGAGCTGCTGGCTCTGCTGAAACAGCATTTCACCACCGTCAAGCACGCCAAACCGCCGGCCAGTCGCAAGGGTTCTTCCGAATGGTATGTCGTGGCGCAGGGTTTCAAGGGTCAGGCAGGGCCTGCCTAGCCGAATAAAGAAAGGGCCCCGCTCTCGCAGGGCCCCGTAATCACGCAAAGACTTTTCGTTTACCCGGCTGGCTTGGCTTCGGCCGCCGGGGCTTCGGCTGCGGTGTCATCCGTCGGTGCCGCAGCATCTGCGGCTGGAGCAGCGCCATCTTCGGCGGCAGCGGCCGCCTGGGTTACGACTTCAGGCAAGGGAACATTCGAGCCCTGGCTGTTGAGGTAGACGATCAGCGCCGCACGGTCTTCCACGCTGGACAGACCGGCAAAGCTCATCTTGGTACCATTGGCAAAGGCGCGCGGGCTCTTGAGCCAGGCGTCGAGATTTTCAAAATCCCACTTGCCGCCATGGCCTGCGAGTACGGAAGAAAAAGCATAACCGCCGCGGCCCTGTGCAATGCCTTCGCCGACAACAGCCCAAAGATTGGGTCCGATACCGTTTGCGCCGCCTTGGGCAATCGTGTGGCAGGCGGTGCATTTGGCAAATAATTTTTCACCTTTGGAAACGTCTGCCGATGCCATGGCTTCAGCTATGCCCATCTCACCGCTTTCGCCCCCAGCTTCGGCCGCACCTTCGATGGCGAAACCACCTTCTTCGGGGGCTTCAGCCTTGTCCGCATGATAAATCCGCGAGCTGACAGCCGAAAGGCCGAGCCCGATGATTCCGGCGAAAAGCACCCATCCAGCGGTAGTGTTAAAGCGATCTTCCATGCGTCAAGAATCCGGCATTTATATGAGTCAAAGGTTCGCGCGACGCTTTAGGGGCAGGCTGGGCAGACTGCAAGAGCGGCGATTGCCACTCCAATAATGCCGCCGACACTGCCTTTTCGCCGTTGCCCACCGCGCTCCGGACGGTTAGGCGCTGAGGATGATGCACAGTTTTCCTGCCCCTGCACTTGCCATGGTCAAAAAAATGCAAGCCGCCGCTGCGGCCGATCCGGCGCGCGCCGTTGCATTTCAAGGATCACCCGGAGCCAATTCGCACCGTGCAGCGGGTGAAGCTGCGCCCGGATGCCTCCCGCTGCCCTGCTTCAGTTTCGAAGACGCCCTGGAAGCCGTCAAGGACGGGCGGGCTGGAAGGGCGATCATTCCAATCGAGAACAGCCAGCACGGCCGGGTGGCCGACATCCATTTCCTGTTGCCCGAGAGTGGGCTTGCCATTGTCGGCGAATATTTCATGCCGATTACCCACGCGCTAATGGCATTGCCAAAACCCGACGGATCGCTTGGCCCGTTCGAGGTCGCCTATAGTCACCCTCAGGCGCTGGGCCAGTCGCGCCTTTTTCTGAGGGATCGCGGAATCGTTCCGCTCAGCCACGCCGATACCGCGGGGGCAGCGGCCTATGTCGCGGAGAAAGGCGACCCGTCCGTGGCGGCAATCGCACCGGTTCTGGCTGCGGATCTCTACGGCCTCACGATCGTGGAAAACCGGGTCGAAGATGCCCATGACAACATGACGCGCTTTGTCATGCTTGCCCGCGACCCGCTCGATCCCGCAACCTTGGCGGGCGAAACGGCGATGACCACGTTCGTGTTCGAGGTAAAGAATATCCCCGCAGCACTATACAAGGCGATGGGTGGGTTTGCCACCAACGGGGTCAATATGACCAAGCTTGAAAGCTATCAGAAAGGCGCCAGCTTCGCGGCCACTACTTTCTATGCGGATATTATTGGCGCGCCAGGAGATCCAGCGATTGATCGGGCGTTGGAAGAACTGGCCTTCCATTGCAAGGAATTGCGCATTCTCGGCAGCTATCGGCAGGGCCGACCGCGGGGCTAATCGCGCTTTCCCGCGCCATCGGCGAGCTGGCTTTTCTGAAAAGCTTCTTCGCTCAATTGCTTACCTTGCTGGAAGGGGGCATGAGCATCGGTAAGTGCAAAGCGGATATATGTTTATGGCCCAGTCATACCGGATCGTTGAAGATGATCTCACCGGACAGGCAGTGATCGAATTGCTGTCTTTGCACCTTGCCGAAATGCATCGCTGGTCACCTGCTTGCAAAGTCCACGCCATGCCGGTTGATCGGTTGCGGCAACCCGACGTTACTTTCTATTCTGCGTGGGATGGCGTGAATCTGGCTGCCTGCGGCGCAATCCGGCAATTGGATAGCCAGCGGGGAGAGTTGAAATCCATGCGCGCCGCCCCAGAATATCGCGGCAAGGGCGCAGGTGAAGCGATCCTTCTCCATCTGATTGCCGAGGCGCACCGCAGGCGGATAAGTTGGCTGGGGCTCGAAACCGGCAATGTGCCGGAATTCTTGCCCGCACAAAGGCTCTATGCAAAGCATGGCTTCACGCATTGCGAGGCGTTCGGCGATTATGTGTCCGACGACTTTAGCCTGTGTATGGAGAAAGTCCTTTGAGGATTGATCGCCGCACAATTCTGATCGGGGCGACATGCGGAGCCATCACCGCTTGTGTTCCGCTGGACACCAGCCCGGCCGGACGATTGGAAGCCAAACTGCGCATCCTTGAGGCGAGCCTTGGCGGAACTCTGGGTGTTGCGATCCACAACACCGGGACCGGACAATCGCTGGAATACCGGCCGGATGCGCTATTTCCGCATTGTTCCTCCTTCAAGCTTTCGCTGGCCGCCCTGGTGCTGAAGATGGATCAGGACGGCGAACTGGATGCTGGTGAGCAATTGCGCTGGGTGCAAACCGATCTGATGCCAGTGTCTCCCTTTACCACGGAACGGCTAGATTCGGGTGCCAGCCTGCGCGAGTTGGCCGAGGCTGCGCAGGAAGCCAGCGACAATGCGGCAGCCAATCTGTTGCTCGCGCGCATAGGAGGACCGGAACGCCTGACCCAATTCTGGCGTGTGATCGGTGATGAAGTCAGCCGCCTTGACCGGAACGAACCGGACCTGAACCATGTGCCCGCTGGAGAGGTACGAGATACAACCAGTCCACGCGCCATGGCGGCAACCGTCGGGAAGATCCTGTTCGGTGATATTCTGTCGGCGGAAAATCGCGCGACGCTGCGCCAGTGGATGGCAGACACCAAAACCGGTGCACGCCGAGTGCGCGCTGGCTTGCCCCAAGGCTGGGCATCCGGCGACAAGACCGGGACATCGGTCTGGCCTGGTATGGGCAGTGTCTATGTCGATATTGGTTTTGCGGTGCCGCCATTGGGTCCACCGCTTACTTTTGCCGCCTACTATCGGTCACGTGATCCGCAGCAGGGAATGGATCCGGCATCCGAAGATGTGCTGCGAGAGGTGGGCGGAATTATCGGCCAATTTGCCGCGAGAAGTGCAGCCTAGTCAAAAAGGTACCAAGCCGGGCGAGACACACTGCATCCCGCCCGACTTCGCGATCTATTCTACTTACGCCATTTCAGTTCCTGCAGCAGTTCACTGCCCGCCAGCGTACGGTATTCGGCCCGGTCGCCAGACGATTTCTGCATGTCGGCAATCGTCGACTTCATCATCGCGCGATAGGCTTTACCGCGGCGCTCGTTTTCAGCCTCATCGGTAAACTTGGAAAAACGGGTGATCAGAAACAAATCGGCTTCGCCTTTCCTCGGGTAAACATTGGCCAGAATCTCGTAGCTGGTAATCCAGCCTTGAGCGACGGCGAAGTCCTGGCCCTTGCGCCACATTCCGGACAGGTGGTTGGCATAGTCAAGCGCGTGCCCATCTGAGATTTCGATTGCGCTGACTTCCACCCAGTCGCCGCCGACCAGCGGATATTCATCCTGCGCGGCGGCAGGAATGGCAAAGATCAACGTAGCAGAAGCAGCAACCAGTGCTGCGCGACGAATAATATTCATACTGAGTCCCCTCTTGGCGATTGACGATTCAAAGAGTCGAATACCCCGTTGAATCAGACCTACCCCGCTTCATGCGACCCATGTGACTATTTTCTAAAAGAAACGGATACCTATTTCATGATGCAAATTGAGAACCATGTCAAAATGGGTGACCGTTATTAAATCGTCAAAAATTACAATTCTTGGCGGGCGCTCGAAACAGCCGCTGAGACCTTATCGCCATCGATCTGTGATGCCTGCATACTCTATCCATCAGCTATGAGCGGATGGTCCCTACCGCAGGCCGTTCACCCCTCGACATGGCTCGTGTCCCCGGCGGTTGAAGCATTATTCGGCCTAGAGAACCACCATCACCAACTGCCGCTTCAAACTGGATGGAAAACGCAGTAAGGGCGCACGACCATGATCTTGCGCCCCGCTTCCCTGGACGATGTACCCGCCTTGGCTGCGCTAGGCCGCGACAGCTTTTGTGCGGCATTCGAGCACCTCTACCGGCCCCAGGATCTCGAAGATTTTCTGGAGCAGGCTTATGCGCCAGATGCGATAGCGCAAGAGGTGGCTGGAGCGGAATGCATCCACCGCCTTGCTGACGCTGAAGGCAGCTTGCTCGGCTATTGCAAATTGCGGATGCCGAGCAATTACTCCGAACATTCCGATGCGGCCAATCCGATCGCCCTCAGTCAGCTTTACACCGCGCCCGGCAGAACCGGATCAGGCATCGGCGCGGCCTTGATGGACTGGGCCTTGACCGAAGCAAAAGTTCAAGGGGCTGATGCGATCCAACTGTCGGTTTGGAGCGGGAATGAGGGCGCACGCCGCTTTTACGAACGCTATGGTTTTGCCAAGATCGCCGATATTCATTTCCGCGTTGGCGAACATCTGGACGAAGAATTCCTGCTTGAACTTCGTCTCGGCTAATCGGCAGTGTCGAAACAGGCGCAACGGGCCAACCGTTAGCGCCAAGCCGTCAAGCGCCGTTCAAAGCCACTTCCATTTCCAGAACAAATAGGTTTGCATAAGAATTGCTGCCGCACAAACGCCGACCACAATCCAGAAGGCGTGACCATAATTCTGGCCCGGAATCCCGCCGACATTGATGCCCAGCAGGCCAGTGACGAAACCGAGCGGAAGAAAGATCGCCGCGATGATCGTCAGCAGATAATTGGTCCGGTCGGAACGGGCCGCGGCGCGGGCGCGCATTTCGTCCTGCAGAACCACAGCGCTTTCCTTGCTGATGTTGATATCGTCGAGGAAGCGGCGCAATCGGTCGATCGTTTCGGCTATCTCGCGGCGGTCATGATCTTCGAACCATTCCGGCGCCCCGCGAGAAATTATCTCGAGTGCTTCATGCTGCGGCCCCATGTGGCGCTGCAACGCAAGGCAATTGCGGCGGATACTGGCGATCTTTTCCAGCATGAAGCCGATATTTTCTCCCGGATCGGCATCTTCCAGAAGATCGATGTGGTCATTCATATCGATAATCGACCGGTTCATGCGCGAAACCATATATTCGGTCAGCGATGTGACCAGCGCCCCAGCGTCGCGCGGGCCATTGCCAATGTCGATTTCGGCCAAAGTGTCGCGCGGGGTCTGCAACGGATCGCGGCGCAAGGTGATCAGGCGGGTTCCGTTGGACCATAGCTGCATCGAAACCATGTCTTCGGGTTCCGCTCCGGGATTGAAATTGATGCCCCGCAAGGTTGCGACCAACGCATCGCCTTCGCGAAAGGCACGGGGGCGCGTTTCGTCACTGGTCAGCAGTTCTGCGGTGGGTTCAGGAATGCCAAGACCATGTTCAAGCCATTCGGCGATCCCCGGACGAGTCCGGTCGAGGTGCATCCAGAGCACTTCACCCGGCGCATCCGGCTGCCACGACAGCGCCGCTTCCCAGTCGATTGGACGCCCGCCGCCCTTGCCATCGAGCACGCGCCCGAACAGCAATGGACTCGCATTTTCGTCGCCATCGGTTTGCTGCATCATATCCGGCATGATCCAAATTTCTCCCCAATCACCGCGAATCGAAGCCAGTGCCCGCGCGCGAACTACGCCTTTAACCCGAAACGCATTGTCTCTATAGGGGCGGTCATGTCTTCTATCAGACCCTGGCGCGATATAGCGCGCCGCCAGAGCCGCCAGATCATGGTCGGTGCCGTTCCTGTGGGCGGCGATGCGCCTATTACGGTGCAAACCATGACCAACACACTGACATCGGATGCCGTGGCGACGATCGACCAGATTCGTCGCTGCGAAGATGCAGGTGCAGATATCATCCGTGTATCCTGCCCCGATGTCGAAAGCACGGCTGCGCTGGGCAAGATCGTCAAGGCTGCGCGCATTCCGATCGTGGCGGACATCCATTTTCATTATAAGCGCGCGCTCGAAGCGGCTGATGCGGGTGCCGCGTGCCTGCGGATCAATCCGGGCAACATCGGTTCCTCCGAACGGGTTGCCGAAGTGGTTCGCGCGGCCAAGGCCAATGGTTGTGCCATCCGCATCGGGGTCAATGCCGGAAGTCTTGAAAAGGACCTGCTCGAAAAATACGGAGAACCTTGCCCCGAAGCGCTGGTTGAAAGTGCACTTGATCACATCAAGCTGCTGCAGGATCACGATTTCCATGAATATAAGGTCGCGGTTAAGGCCAGCGACGTGTTCCTGGCAGTTGCCGCCTATATGCAATTGGCTGAAACTGTTGATTGCCCTCTGCACCTGGGCATTACCGAGGCGGGTGGCCTCATCGGTGGCACAGTCAAAAGCGCGATCGGAATGGGCAATTTGCTGTGGGCGGGCATCGGTGACACGATCCGCGTGTCGCTTTCAGCTGAACCGGAGGAAGAGGTTCGGGTCGGATTTGAAATTCTGAAATCGCTCGGCCTCAGAACGCGCGGTGTTCGCGTCGTCTCTTGCCCCAGTTGCGCGCGGCAAGGGTTCGATGTGATCCGCACGGTGCAGGCGCTGGAAGAACGCCTGCAGCATATCAAGACGCCGTTGTCACTTTCGGTCCTCGGCTGCGTGGTAAACGGACCGGGCGAAGCACGAGAAACCGATATCGGTATTACAGGCGGCGGTAATGGCAAGCACATGGTCTATCTTTCGGGTGTGACAGACCACCATGTACAAAGCGCCGACATGCTCGATCACATCGTTCAGCTGGTGGAAGACAAGGCCGCGCAGATTGAATCCGAATTGACCGAAGCCGCAGAATAGCAATCAGCCGTTTGATAAATCCAAGGGGAGATCCTGCATGACGGAAATCGAAACCGATTACCTGATAATCGGCGCCGGCGCGGTTAGCCTCGCGTTTGCCGACACTTTGCTGGACGAAGATCCCCATTGCCATATCACCATGGTGGATATGCACGCCAAACCGGGCGGACATTGGAACGATGCTTATTCCTTCGTCGCCCTGCACCAGCCGTCAGCCTTTTATGGCGTCAACTCGATGGAATTCGGCGATGATGTGGTGGATGATCACGGGCCAAACAAGGGAATGTTCCCACTTGCCAGCGGGGCGGAAGTTTCCGCCTATTTCGAACAATTGATGAAGCGCCGTCTCTTGCCAAGCGGGAGGGTCACTTATTTTCCTCTGACGGAATATCTTGGCGATGGCTGCATGAAATCGATCCTTTCGGGCAAGAAATCCAAGATCAAAATCCGCCGCAAGACGGTCGATGGCACCTTTTACAAGACCTCTGTCCCGGCCACACACAAGCGGCAATATTCGGTGGCCGAAGGCACGCGGCTGGCAACTCCGGGCGATCTGCCTGGTTTATGGATGCAGACTGACCGGCTGCCCGGCCATTACGTGGTACTGGGCGCGGGCAAGACCGCGATGGATGCCGTAATCTGGCTTTTGGAAGCAGGGATTGATCCCGATGCCATCACCTGGGTCCGGCCCAGGGATTCCTGGTTGATCAATCGCACCTACACCCAGCCAGGTCCTGATTTCTTCGAAGATATCGTCGATAACCAGATCGCCCAGCTGAAAGCCGCAGCTATTGCAGCGACGGGCGATGAGATGTTCGAAATTCTCGGGCGCGGCGGATACATGCTGCGAATAGATCCTGCCGTGAAACCCGAGATGTTCCATTATGCGACCATTTCCGAAGGCGAAATCGAACTGCTGCGCAAGATCAGGAATGTGGTGCGGCATGGACGGGTCAGTGCCATCGCACCGGGAAAGATGACCTTCCCGACCTGCGAGGAAACTGTGCCGGACAGTGCACTGTTCATTGATTGCACCGCAAGCGCCGTGCCCTTTGACGAAGGGCGGCAACATGGCCCGCAATTTCGCGGCGACACGATTACGCTTCAACCCTTGCACGTCCCTCTTGTTACCCTGAGCGCGGCACTTACGGCGTTTCTGGAAGCAAATTTCGACGACGACGATACCAAGAATGCCCTCGCCACCCCCTCGCCGCTCACCGATACGCCCAATACCTATCCTTTGGGATTGCTGACCAATATCATGAACCGCGGCGCATGGGCGCAAAATCCGAAGATTAGTGCATGGCTTGCAAGTGTTAGACTTGATCCCACAGGCAAAACAATCGCCAGATTATCGCAAGAGGGCAGCCCCAAGCTCGCCGCCCTAGGCAAATTCCAGGCCGCAATCGCCGAGGGATTGCCCGGTCTGCAACGCCTGGCCGTGGCGGCACGCGCTGCCCATCAACCGCGATGAGGGGCTTCCTGTTTCCCATTGCCCTTTTCGCCGCTTTGGTCAGCGGATGTTCCGCCGTGGGCGGCAGTCCCGCGTCAACGCCCAGCGTTACCCGGTCGGAGGCGCGCCTTTATGACGCCTCACGCAATGCAGCGGCCGATGTCGACGCCGCAATGGCCCGCGCGGCAATATCCGGCAAGAATGTCTTGCTGGTGATGGGGGCAAACTGGTGCCACGATAGCTTGGCCTTCGCTGGATGGACCGAGCAACCCCGGTTTCGTGAAATGATCCAGCAGCGGTACGAATTGGTCTTCGTCAATGTCGGTATGCCGCAGACCAATGATGGGCATAATCTCGACATTGCGCAGCGGTTTGGCCTTAAGGTGGTCGGCACGCCGACGGTGATGATCATCGCGCCAGACGGAAAGCTGCTCAATGGCGATACTGCAGGGAGTTGGCGCAACGCGGCCAGCCGTTCCGAAACGGCGATTTTCGATGAACTGGTCCGGTATTCCGTGCAGAAATAAAGGCCGCCTGATGCGCGTTGCTATACGGATAAATTCTCATTCACCTCTTGGTAGGGCTGGGTTATGGTATAGTGGTTATCATGAATAGGCGCGAAATCATCACGGGTACGTTGACGGCGGGTATTTCGCTGGCGCTGGCGCCGCGTGCATTTGCGCAGGTGTCTCCGCTGGGTTTGCGCGATCGTAAACTGTTTGCCATCGCCAAGGAACAACAGGAAAAAGTTGGAAATATCTTATGGCGGCGGGACGTAGTCGGAATCGCCGATTTCGGCCTGCGATCGTCTGAACCACGTTTTCACTTCGTCAATTTTGACGCCGAACGAATCGATTCGTACCGGGTATCCCACGGCCTGGGATCCGACCCGGAACACGATGGCTGGCTGAAGCGTTTTTCCAACCAGGAAGGCTCACTTGCGAGCTGCAATGGCGCCTTCATGACCTATGGCTGGTACACCGGGCGTTATGGCACTTCGATCCGGCTGGAAGGGCTGGACCCGACGAACTCCAATGCGCTGGACCGGGCAATCGTGATGCACCGCGCCAAATATGCCGAACCCGAATTTCTGGCAAAATGGGGCGTTCTGGGCCGGTCCAACGGCTGCTTTGCCATGAGCGATGCGGACTTCAAGGTTGCCCTGCAACAGTTGGGCGGAGGACGGGTGCTTTATGCCGACAATCTCGGCCTCGGCGAAAATGGCGAGAAGGTCTTGCCCCCGCCGCCACCGACGATCGAAGTGCTGACGCCAGACAACCCGACCGGGATCCAGCAGATCAACCCGGGGGTTTATTAGCGTCAGGTCTGAAGGTCATCCTCAAGTGGGATGATTTGTTCACCCGTCACACGGCTGCGATTGGGCACACGCGGCGCATCAATGCTGGTAAGCACTGGCGCGTCGCGCTCATAGATGTCGCTGAAAGTCGATAACTGCCCGTTGATGTCCTTCGCCATTGTGAAATAGGTGATGTAGACTGGCATCGTCTTCTGAAATGGAACTTTGGTGTAAACGCCGCCTTTGATCAGATCGACGCCGTCTTGTGCACTCAGCCCACCTTGAAGAATTGCCAGCGTAATCGCCAGTTCGGTAGCCCGTTCGGTGCGGATGCAACCATGGCTGAGCGCCCGGTTGACACTGGCGAACAAATGGCGGGACGGCGTATCATGCAAGAAAATCGCATGGCTGTTGGGCATATCCAGCTTCATTAGCCCCAGTGAATTGGTCGGCCCTGGCTGTTGCACAACGTTGACCCAGCCGCCCTCGCCCTTGGTCGCGGCATAGCCAGCCGATTTTGCCCAAGCGGGATTGCCGAGCACTTTCGCGCCCAAACCTTCACCCTTCACGATGGATTGCGGCACCGTCCAGGTCGGATTGAAGATGACGCCTTCGACCATTTCGGCCAATTGCGGTGTCGCGGTCTTCCCCGGCTTGCCGACCACGGTGCGATAGGTCCGAACGATCTTGTCGTTGACCGTCAGCCGCAATTCGAATTCGGGGACATTGGTCATCAGATACTGGCTGCCAAGATCACGCGGAAGCCAGCGCCAGCGATCCATATTGGCGCGGATCAGCTTGCGCCGCGCGGATTTGGCTGCGGGTACTTTCGCAAGCTCGGCCTTCAACAGAGCGTAATCGGGATGCCTTGGCATGATTGTTGCCAGAGTTCCGGCAACATCGCCGCTGGCCAATGCCTGGGTCATCAGGCCGTCCGTCGAATAACGGTCGGCATCCGGATCAAACACGAACCATTGCTTGCGCGCATCCATCGGCGTGCGCCCATCGCGCAAATCCTCAACCAGCCAATTAAATACCCGACTGGCCTCCGCATCCAGCACCTCGCCCGGCCCCGCGGCGATCGCCGTGCGCAAAGCTGGTAGGCCGTAGTCTGCAGGATCGAGCCCTTCAGAACCGATGGTTTTAACGTAGGCGGCAAGATTATTCGCATCGGCAACTGGCCATGGCTGAATCTTTGGGGCGATCGATTGAACGGTTTCCTCGGCGAAGGCTTCGGCCACGCTCACAGGCTGGACAATTTCGCCCTGCACCGCCCCGTCGCGCTTGGTTTCAACCGGCTGGGAAATTGCCGCTTTTTCTTTTGGCTTACTGGCGGCCGGCGGCGCCTTGGGCAGAAGGTCCTGCGGCTGCGCCTGACGAGCGGAAAGGTTGCCAGGAAGGGCCAAGGCGGCGGCAGCAGCCAACAATGACACGCGAACAGAATTCTTCATAAATACTCAGCCCCACAGTCGGAAATCATAGTATCGACACGATCAAATCGGGGAAATTCCCGAAATCCGGTCCACTATTCAGCCAAGTTGGCTGACTATCCGCTGAATCACCTTACATTTACCATGCAATGGTGACGGATCGCAACCGTCAGACTATGGCGCCGAAATGACAGCCGAAACACCTCCCATCCGCACGCTTGTGCCGATATTGGCCACGCTGGTTGGGGTTGGGCTGTTTTCGGTGATGGACGCCTATATGAAAAGCGCCTCTATCGCCGCCGGGGCCTATAGCGCGTTGCTGGTCCGGTCATGGTTGGGGCTGGTGCTGGTCGGCCCGATCTGGTTGGCGATGGCGCAGGGCTGGCCAAGCCGCAAGGTGATCAAGCTGCATATAAGGCGCGGCCTGGTGGGCGGCCTGATGGCCCTTAGCTTCTTCTTCGCGCTGGTCCGTCTGCCGCTGGCGGAAGCTATCGCCATGTCCTTTATTGCTCCGCTCATAGCGCTCTACCTTGCAGCCCTGCTCCTCGGCGAAAAGATCCATCCACGGGCTGTCATCGCCGCACTTCTGGGCTTTGCCGGGGTCGTGATAATCGTCGCCGGTCGGATCGGCCGGGAGAAAATGACCGAGGATGCAATGCTGGGCCTCGCCGCGCTCCTGGTGTCCGCCGTGCTTTATGCCTGGAACCTGGTCTTGCAGCGCGAGCAAGCGCTGGTGTCCAAACCGGCGGAGGTAGCTGCCTTTCAAAACGCCATCGTCGGTTTGATGCTGCTGATACCGGCTCCGTTTGCCTTCATGGTGCCGCCGTCAGGCGTCTGGGGGGATCTCATTGCCAGTTCCATTCTGGCGGTTTCCGCGGTCATGGTCTTGTCCTGGGCCTATGGCCGGGCTGAGGCGCAAGTGTTGGTTCCGGTCGAATATTCCGGCTTCCTATGGGCCGTCCTGTTCGGCTGGCTGTTCTTTCGTGAACAAGTCACATTCGCTACCGTTGCCGGGGCTGTCTGCATCGTAATCGGCTGCTGGATCGCCACCCGCGCGCATACCGAACAAGTATCCGTTTAGCGCCCCGAAGGAGCAGAGTCTTGACCTCGCGGCGATGAACGCGCAGGTGCCGCAACAGATAGCGCGCCGCCTGCGAATCCCATGGGTTCAGCCTTGTGAATTTGGGGGCGGAGCATGCGCCACCCATGAAAGGACCCCGCATAGAATGACACAGGTCGGCAAGGATACACTCAACGCCCGCAGCACCATGAATATCGGTGGCAAGGAAATCGCTTATTACTCTTTGGCCAAGGCCGCTGAGACGATTGGCGATATCAGCCGCTTGCCCAATTCGATGAAGGTACTGCTGGAGAACTTGCTGCGCTTCGAAGACGAAGGATTTACTGTCGGCGCCGATCATATTCGTGCCATTGCGGACTGGCAGAACAACCCCGCCACCGGCAGCGAGATCCAGTACCGCCCCGGCCGCGTTCTGTTGCAGGATTTTACCGGCGTACCCTGTGTGGTCGATCTGGCTGCCATGCGCGATGCGATCGCGAAGCTGGGCGGCGATACGCAAAAGATCAACCCGCAGGTCCCCGTGCACCTTGTGATCGACCATTCGGTGATGGTGGACGAATTCGGCCACCCCAAGGCGTTCGAACAGAATGTCGAGCTCGAATATCAACGCAACGCCGAACGTTATGACTTCCTGAAGTGGGGTTCCAAGAGCCTTGCCAACTTCAAGGCTGTCCCTCCGGGTACCGGCATCTGCCATCAGGTAAACCTCGAACATATCGCGCAATGCGTGTGGTCAAGTCAGGATGCCAGCGGCGCAACGGTGGCCTATCCCGATACCTGTGTCGGCACGGACAGCCACACGACCATGATCAACGGTCTGGGCGTACTCGGCTGGGGTGTCGGCGGGATCGAAGCCGAAGCCGCGATGCTCGGTCAGCCGGTTTCCATGCTGATCCCCGAAGTGGTCGGCTTCAAACTGACCGGGCAAATGGCGGAAGGCATTACTGCCACCGATCTGGTGCTGACCTGTGTGCAGATGCTGCGTGAAGTGGGCGTTGTCGGCAGTTTCGTCGAATTCTATGGCCCCGGAGTTGGCGCGCTAAGCCTCGCTGACCGCGCAACCATTGCCAATATGGCACCTGAATATGGCGCCACCTGCGGCTTCTTCGCAGTTGACGACAAGACTATGGATTACCTGCGCCTGACGGGGCGCAGCGAAGACCAGCTCGCGCTGGTCGAAGCCTATTACAAGGCGCAGGGTATGTGGTTCGATCCGGCGCATGAGCCGGTTTTTACCAAGACGCTAAGCCTGGACATGGGCAGCGTGGTCCCCTCGCTTGCCGGACCGAAGCGCCCGCAGGACAAGGTTGCCCTGCCCGACGTCGACGATCTGTTCAACGCGGACCTTGCCAAGCTTTACAAGAAAAGCGCACCGGAACGCGTGGCTGTCGAAGGCAAGAGCCACGACATTGGTGACGGCGATGTGGTCATCGCAGCGATTACCAGCTGTACCAACACCAGCAATCCTGATGTGCTGATCGCCGCCGGATTGGTTGCACGCAAGGCCAATGCCCTTGGCATGAAGCCCAAACCCTGGGTCAAGACCAGCCTCGCACCGGGATCGCAAGTGGTTACCGATTATCTGGTCAAGGCCGGGCTGCAAAGTGATCTGGACGCCATCGGATTCGATCTGGTTGGCTATGGCTGCACCACCTGCATCGGGAATTCGGGCCCGCTTGCCCCGCCGATCAGCACCGCAATCAACAGCAACAACATCGTTGCTGCCAGCGTGCTGTCGGGCAATCGCAATTTCGAAGGCCGCGTTTCGCCGGATGTGCGGGCAAACTTCCTGGCCAGCCCGCCGCTGGTCGTCGCCTATGCGCTCAAGGGTACCGTAACCGAAGACATGGTCACGGCTCCAGTCGGGCAGGATCGCGACGGAAACGATGTCTACCTGAAGGATCTGTGGCCAACCAACCAGGAAATTTCAGACCTTCGGGCCAGCTCGATCGACCGCGCCATGTTCGAAACGCGTTATGCCGATGTTTACAAGGGCGACACGCATTGGCAGGCCATCAACGTGGTCGGTTCGGACACCTACCAATGGCGGCCGGGCAGCACCTATGTCGCCAACCCGCCCTATTTTGACGGGATGAGCATGACCCCGGCTCCGATTCTCGACATTGTCGATGCCAAGCCATTGGCAATACTCGGAGATTCGGTGACGACTGACCATATCTCGCCAGCCGGATCGATCAAGGAAGACAGCCCGGCGGGCGAATATCTGATGTCCAATCAGGTCGCCAGGGCCGATTTCAATTCCTACGGCTCGCGGCGCGGCAATCACGAAGTGATGATGCGCGGCACTTTCGCCAATATCCGGATCAAGAATGAAATGGTACCCGGGGTCGAAGGCGGTATGACCACCTACGGCGGGGAAACCATGGCAATTTATGATGCAGCCATGAAGCACAAGGCCGACGGCACACCGCTGGTGGTGATTGGGGGCAAGGAATATGGCACCGGGTCAAGCCGCGACTGGGCGGCGAAGGGCACGATCCTGCTAGGTGTGCGCGCTGTGATCGTCGAAAGTTTCGAACGTATCCACCGCTCCAATCTGGTGGGTATGGGCGTGTTGCCGCTGCAGTTTACCGGCGGCGACACACGCGAGACGCTGGGTTTGAACGGCGATGACAGTTTCACCATTCACGGCCTTGCCGATCTGGTACCAGGCCAGGATGTGTCCGTCGCAGTTACCCGAGCAGACGGCACCAGCTTTACCATTACGGCCAAATGCCGGATCGATACCGCCAATGAAATGGAATATTACCGCAACGGCGGCATCCTCCAATATGTACTTCGGAATCTTGCCGCCTAACCGGGACGGTAACTGAAAACAAAAAGGGCGGCTCCTTCTCGGATGCCGCCCTTTCCGTTGGCCGAAGGGAGAAGGGGCTAAGCCGCCTTCTTCACCCTGAGTTTGCGCCGGCCAAGAATTGCTGCGGCGGCTGCCCCGAACAGGATCATCATGGGCGGAGCGGGCACTGGTGTCCCACCTGTGGTGGTGGTCATGCCCGATGTCGTCATGCCTGACGTTGTCATGCCGGAAGTGGTCGTCGTGGTCGTGGAACTGGAACTCGCCACATTCCCCGAAGTGGTCGTAGAGGTCGAGCTCGTCATATTGCCGGACGTCGTCGTACTCGTCGAAATATTGCCAGACGTCGAAGTCGTCGTACTCGAGACATTTCCCGACGTGGAGGTGGTACTCGAAACATTCCCCGAGGTGGAGGTGGTACTCGAAACATTCCCCGAGGTGGAGGTGGTACTCGA
>JAHEAV010000007.1:0-70561 GCA_024642565.1 Erythrobacter sp. | reverse complement strand
GTCGTGGTCGTGGTCGAAGTAACCGTCACGTTGCCGCTGCTTGAACCGCCGCCACCGCCGCCAAAGAAGCCGCCGAAGAAGCCACCACCAAAACCGCCGCCAAAACCGCCGCCGCCGCCGATTACGGTCGCGTTGCCACCAGCGCCGCCCATAATAGGGCCTGCCGGGGGAAGCGGAATTGCGGCCATTGCCATTCGATAGGCAGGCGGACATTCGACGCCATCGGCGTTCGGGCCATAGCCGTAAATGCGCGCGCCTTCATGCGCCATACCGGCGACCATATCGCGGTCAGCCGGTACACATTCGACAATTTCTTTCACGATTCGGCGCTTGCGCGGCTCAGTCTTGGGAATGCGGCGTTCGGCGCGGCGTTCCTTGACATATTTGACGGGGGCTTGCTTGACCGATTTATAGGACATGCCTTCAGCGGCAGGCTTTTCCGCCACATGCACAGCGCCGCCCGCAAGCAGCGCGCCGCCTGCGGCAGTCGCGGATAATTTCGCCAGGGCCATTCTTACCGACATGAGCAAGCTCTCTCGTTACTTCCAGGATTGCCTTACCTATGGCGATTCCACTGGTAGGCACTTCCCTGTGAGAACAGGAGACCGCAAGACCTTCCAGGCCGCAATTGCGTTAACTATGAAAAATGAATGCAACGCTAAGAAATCGGCTTCGCACCAGACCTCAGCGGCCCACTTGTCCCACTATGGAACCGATCACACCGTAAACCCTACAAAGAATTTAACCTTTTGTATCAAACAAGCCCGTCTGCCGGGCTTCGTCGGATGCCTTGGGCGGTTCCATGTCCAGGTGAACCCAACCTGCGTCATTTAGGCACCGGCCGCGCGCCGTTCGGGCCACCAGACCGAGCTGGATTAGATAGGGCTCGATCACTTCCTCCACCGTGTCACGCGGTTCGGAAAGGCCGGCGGCGAGCGTTTCCACCCCGACCGGCCCGCCCTTGTAAATATCTGCAATCATCCGGAGATAGCGCCGATCCATGGCATCCAGGCCTAGCCGGTCAACCTCAAGCCGGGTCAGCGCCTCGTCTGCAACCCTTGCTGTTACTGTGCCGTCACCCGCAACATGGGCAAAGTCACGTACGCGGCGCATCAACCGTCCCGCGACTCGCGGTGTTCCCCGCGCACGCCGGGCGATTTCGCGTGCACCGCTGGGCTCGATCGTCATGCCAAGCAATCCGGCGCTCCGCGTAACCACCCGTTCCAGTTCCGCCTCGGTATAGAAATTGAGCCGCACAGGGATGCCGAAGCGGTCGCGAAGCGGAGTGGTCAACAAGCCCTGCCGCGTGGTTGCGCCGACCAGCGTGAACGGCGGCAAGTCTATCCGTACGCTTCGTGCCGAGGGCCCCTCGCCGATAATGATATCGAGCGCGCGATCCTCCATCGCCGGATAGAGAATCTCCTCGACCACCGGGTTAAGGCGGTGGATCTCGTCAATGAACAGCACATCATGCGGTTCGAGATTGGTCAGCAGCGCCGCCAGATCACCGGCCTTGGCAATGACCGGGCCGGAAGTGGCACGGAAACCAACGCCCAGCTCCTTTGCCACGATCTGCGCCAGCGTGGTCTTGCCCAGCCCCGGCGGGCCAAAGAACAACACGTGATCCATCGCCTCTCCCCGCCCACGCGCAGCCTCGATAAACACGCGCAAATTGTCACGGGCCGCTTCCTGCCCGATAAATTCATGGAGCGATTTCGGGCGCAGGGCCGCGTCTTGATCGTCCGGTTGGGGCGCGGGGGCAAGATCAGGGTTTGCCGACATAACGCCCCAAAAACCACGCCACGGCAAATGCTGCGCCTACGGCCAGCCATTGCAAAATCGGTACAACAATCAGCACCAATGCATTTTGCGCATCGCTTGGTCCCATGAACATCGTATACCATTGCAGTCCAAAACCGACGACTGCGATACAAGCCACAGCGGCGACAAAGAGAGAGCCGGCCATCCCGCCAACAATCTTATTTGAGACCCACAGGCCGGCGACAATCGGCGAGGCCATCAAACCTATCAGCAATGATCCGCCCAGCCACCATTCCAACCGTCCCGGTTCGCCAGCCCGAATGGTCAGAATGAGGATCGCGACCACGTAAGTCACTGCAATAGCGCGGATCATTTTTGTTCGTGTTGGTGATTCTGTCATCCCGCAGCCCTCTTCAATGCAACGCGAATAAGCTCGCCTTCGTCCGCGCCCTCGCCCAATTCTCCCAGTGCCCGTGTCACAGCCGCCGCCGCAACAGCTGGCTTGAAACCCAAATTCTGCAGCGCCGACACTGCATCCGCGCTTGCAGAACCAGCGGGCATGACCACGGCGCCAACCGCCCCGCCACCCCCCGGCATTGCGCCGGCCTTGTCTTTCAATTCATTGACGATCCGTCCGGCCAGTTTCGGCCCGACGCCATTCGCCCGTGCCACCATCGCGGCATCACCAGCTGCACACGCTGTTTGAACTTCACCAGTCGAAAGCGCGGATAATATCGCCAGACCGACCTTGCTGCCCACGCCCTGAACCTGGGTCAACAGGCGGAACCAGTCACGCTCTGCCGCGTCGGCAAAGCCCAGCAGCCGCATGTCGTTTTCGCTAACTTGCAAGTCGGTGTAGACGGTGCAGGCTTCGCCCACTTCGCCCAGCGCCGATAGGGTCCGTGCGCTGCAGTGGACCAGATATCCCACGCCCGATACATCGATCACGGCCCAATCTGCGCCGGTTTCATCCAGTAAACCCTTGAGCTTCGCAATCATGGTTTGTTCTTGCGCGTAAAGCTGGGTTTGGTCCACCCTTTACGGAGATTTATGGACAGGGCGGCGATGTTGCGACATGAAGCGAGCCCATGAGCCACAACACATTCGGCAGAGTTTTCCGCTTCACCACCTGGGGGGAAAGTCATGGCCCCGCATTGGGCGCGGTGGTCGATGGCTGCCCGCCGGGGCTCGTTCTGTCGGAAGACCAAATTCAGCCCTTCATGGACGCGCGCAAACCCGGCCAGTCAAAATTCACCACCCAGCGCAAGGAGCCTGACGCGGTGAAGATCCTGTCCGGCACTTTCGAAGGCAAAACTACGGGCACACCAATCAGCCTGATGATCGAGAATGTCGATCAGCGCAGCAAAGATTATTCGGAAGTCGCCAAGGCTTATCGCCCCGGCCATGCGGACTATGCCTATGATGCCAAATACGGATTTCGTGATTATCGCGGTGGCGGGCGGTCTTCTGCCCGCGAAACCGCCGCACGGGTGGCAGCGGGCGCTGTGGCACGGCTGGTCATTCCCGAAGTGACAATCACCGCCTACGTCAGCCAGATCGGCGATGATGAAATAGACCGCACCACCATGGATTTTGGTGAAATCGGTAATAATCCCTTCTTCTGCCCCGATCCCGCCGCAGCGAAGCGGTGGGAAAAGCTGGTGGATGATGCACGTCTCGCCGGATCGTCGCTCGGCGCGGTGGTTGAATGTGTGGCAACAGGTGTTCCCGCCGGATGGGGTGCACCAGTATATGCCAAACTCGACGCCGATCTGGCGGCGGGAATGATGGGGATCAACGCGGTCAAAGGCGTGGAAATTGGTGACGGTTTCGGAGCCGCAAAACTGACCGGCGAACAGAATGCCGACCCCATGCGCTCTGGGCAGGCCGGACCGGAATTCACGGCTAACCACGCAGGCGGGATTGCGGGCGGCATTTCAACCGGCCAACCCGTGGTTGTGCGGGTCGCCTTCAAGCCAACCAGTTCGATCCTGACCGCCGTGGACACCATCAATCGCGACGGGGAAAACACGCAGATCCAGACCAAGGGCCGCCACGATCCCTGTGTGGGTATTCGCGGCACGCCCGTGGTGGAAGCCATGATGGCGCTGGTTCTGGCCGATCACAAGATGCTGCACCGCGCGCAATGCGGCTAGGCTTCAGCCGCGCCTGAGAACGATATAGAGCGCCCCGTCGCCGCCGTGCTTGCGGTGTGACTTGCGAATGGCGGCAATGGCATCGGCATGGTCGCCCGCCGCCAACCAGTCGAGAATTTTGGACCGGATCGCCCCGCGTTTTTCTGCCCGGTCGGCCGCATCGACCGGGCGCGGCTTGCCAGTGACCACCAGCACCAACCGTGCGCCCATGGCGCGCGCCTGGCCGATCCCCCGCTCTAGCCGCTGATGCGCCGCATCAAGCGTGTGGCCATGCAGATCGAGGGTGAAATCGGGATCGATCGCACCGGCCTTCAGGCGCTTGTCCCAATGCGAATCAAGCCCGCCATGGCCGATCGGACGCGGGCGGGCGCGAACCTCTACCTTTGCTGGAATGGCCCCCAGCCGGGGCTGCGGTTGCGGTTTATTGATTACCCCGGCTGCGGATTTCACCACGCCTGTTTTGCCAACTGCTACATCTACAGCCCGCACAACAGTGCGCCCGGCAAATGCCTCCACCGTTTCAGCGACCCGCGCCCATGCGGCGGCTTCACTGGCAGTCAGGCCAAGCGGCGGTTTCATTGGCCGGTCAGGCGCTTGATAGTGCCCTTGGGCAGCAAGATCAACGCCTGGCCGCGCGCGCTCATTCCGCCGGCAATTGCCCGCGAATCATCACCAGCTCCCCAGAATGTGTCGAACCGGTTGGGGCCCTTGATCGCCCCGCCTGTATCCTGGGCAATCCATAGGCCGCTTGCCTCTGGGCGGTCGAGCATGAGCCACACGGGTGCGCCCAGCGGCACAAATTTCGGATCCGCAGCGACGGAGCTTTCCCGCCGCACCGGCACGCCCAGCGCACCCAGCGGTGCATCGCCATCCAGAATCCGGAAGAAAATCCAGCTCTTGTTGAGCCGCATCAATTCCCGCCCTTCCTCGGGATGTTCGCGAATATACTGCATTATTCCCTGCATGCTGCCGGGGTATTTGCCGGGCCCTTCGCCCAACAGCCCGCGTTCGCGCATGATCGAACCGATACCGGCATATTCGCGCCCGTTCTGCCCGGCATACCCGATCCGTGTCACCGTGCCGTCAGGCGAAATCAGCCGTCCGGACCCCTGGATCTGGAGAAAGAAGAATTCCACCGGGTCAGCGGCCCAGCCGATCTCCAATCCCCGATTGGCCAGCGCGCCATCCTCTATTTCCGCCCGTTCGTAATAGGGCACGAATTTGCCGCTGGCATCGTAGCGGCCAAGTGGCGGATTTCCGGTGCGCTCGCCCGGTGCGACATCGTCTGGCCAGGCGCGCACCAGTTCCGGCGGCATACTATAGACCGGAACATCGAAGCCCTGGCGGCGTGTGCGACTACCCCTGATCTGGGGTTCAAAATAGCCGGTGGCAAAAGCCGTGCCGCCGCTGACCGTCGCGGTTTCGAAGAAGCGGGCGAAAAAGTCGGGACCCCGGCCAGCCGGCCATGTGGCAGCGGCGGCGCAAGCCGGGCGCCAGTCGTCCTGATTGGTCAGGCCGCTGCTATCCGTTCGGCCGAGCAATCTCGGGCAGCTTTCCCGGAATGATGTCAGCGCGGCATCGGCATCGCCTGTGCCCATGCCAAGGCCGGCAATGGGCGGACCCGGTCTTACCCCAGCCAAAGCCGCACTTGTCATAATAGTTACAGGCGGCGTTGCTGGCACCTGCCCGAGGGGAACCAGGCGGGCGCAGGCGGAAAGCAGCAGAATTGCCGCAAAAATCCCGAAACGCTGCATGTTCGATCCCCGCAGCGCCATCGGCAGTTCAGCCCTGGTCGGTTTCGTCCAGCACCCAGTCCGGTGTGGCGGCAGCGAGATCGCGTTGGAAGGTCCAGATATCGCGGCTCTCTATCGCATCATCGAGCGAACCTGCCACCATTGTGCCATCCTTGTCATAAGTCACAGAGGCAATATCCGCCACGAACCGCACAGCAATCCGCGCAATCCGTCCGTCCAGAACGGCACTGTGGATGACCGAATCTTCGATCCGGATCAACCGGTTATCAAGTTTTTCACCGACCGCATCGCGCGCATCGATCGCGCTGGCAAAACTGGCATAGACATCATCGTCACACAATTCGCGCAACGTGGACTTGTCGCCAGTCCAGAACGCTTCCAGCACCATGGCGTAGGCCGCCCTGGCCCCTTCGAGGAATGCGGTAATATCGAAACGGCGGTCAGCCGCTGCAATCTCGCGAGCACCCAGTTCCACAGCAGGCAACACACCCGCAAATTCGCGCGGGCGTTGCATCGTTGGAGCTGGCGATTGCAACGCCTGATTTGTCGGCTGCGCCGGCTTGTCAACAGAGTCAAAACGTGAAGGAATCACCTCTTCTTCATGCTCTGCCCTGCGGCCGAGTACCGCATAGAGCCGCATGCCAAGAAAGGCGGCGATCATGGCGAGGATGACAATTTCAACTATCACAGTCATTTACCTGTCTCAGGGCAAGTGCAGCGCGCACTCACCATATTTTCTACAATCTTGCCTTAAATAGGAGCCGATTACAAATGAACAACGCGTGACCCGCGACATTCACCACGTAAATTAGCCGCTCTACCGAACTGTGCTGTATCTAAGGCACGTTGCGGCGCGCGCGCCACGGTGCTACGCGCGCCGCCGAAGCCTGCTTGATGCGGGCAAAGCTACACAACTAAATAGAAAGCACCCGATATCATGGCCGAAGAAGGCGACGTTCTCACCGATCTCAACATGCACCCCGCCCCCAACGGCGAAGATACACAGCCGGTGGCCGGGATCATTTCGCAATATGTGAAAGACCTGTCCGTCGAAAACCCCAATGCGCCGGACAGTTACCAATGGAATGATCAGCCGCAGATCGACCTTCAGTTCAACATCGGGGCCAGTCCGGTCAACGACGAAATCCATGAAGTCGAACTCAAGATCAACGTCACCGCCAAGGCGGAAAAAGGCAACGCCTATCTGGTCGAGCTCAGCTATTGCGGCCTGGTTGGAATGCGCAACCTGCCCGACGAACAGATGCATGCCTTCCTTTATGCCGAAGCGCCGCGGATTCTGTTTCCCTTTGCCCGCCGCATCATTGGCGATGCCACACGCGACGCCGGATACCAGCCTTTGATGCTTGATCCGATTGATTTCAATGGTCTCTACGTCCAACAATTGCAGCGCAAGGTAGATGAAGAGGCCGCCGCTGGGCCGGCTCCAGTCGGCAACGCCTGATCCTTTGAAAAGGGCAGGGTTATTTCGGATGTGCCCGATATTCGCTGAGGGGAGCATGCGATGAGCCTGGTCAGGAACGTCGGAACAATCGGCGGCCTGACGGCGCTGAGCCGCGTGTTCGGCTTTGTCCGTGATATGTTGCTTGCCCGCGTACTTGGTGCCGGGCTGGCAGCGGACGCGTGGCAGCTTGCCTTTACCTTGCCCAACACTTTTCGGCGGCTGTTTGCCGAAGGGGCGTTCAGCGTCGCCTTTGTGCCGATGTATACGCGCACACTCAATTCCGAAGGGGGCGAGGACGCGGCAGAAAAATTCGCCAACGATGTGCTGGCGGTGTTTGTGTGGGTTCTGCTCGGCTTTTCGGCCGTGCTGATGATTGCCATGCCGGCATTGGTGTGGATGCTGGCACGCGATTTTCAGGCCATCCCCGGCAAATTCGAACTGGCCACGACCCTGTCACGAATTACCTTTCCCTATCTCGGGCTGGTCAGTCTGGTGGCGATGCTGTCCGGCCTGCTTAATGCGCATTCCCGCTTTGCCCCCGGTGCTTTTGTGCCAGTGCTGCTCAACATCGTGATGATCGGCGGGATTTCGGCCGGTTGGTATCTCCGCGGATCCAGTGGTGACGATGTAGTTGTTGCCTACGCGCTGGCGATATCCCTGGCTTTCGCCGGGCTTGCGCAATTGCTTTACATGGTTTGGGCCACGCGCAAGGCCGGGGTTCGCTTCAAACTGACCATGCCCAGAATCACTCCGCAGGTGAAGCGGCTGGGCATGCTGATCCTGCCAGCTACGTTCGGGGCCGGTGTTTACCAGATCAGCCAGTTCGTCGACACATTCTTCGCCACCAGCTTGCCGCAAGGATCGCTGACTCTGCTCAAATATGCCGACCGGCTGAACCAAATGCCGCTGGGCATAGTCGGGATCGCGCTGGGCACGGCAATCCTGCCGATGTTGGCGCGGCACATCCAGACCAACAACAATTCAGAAGCGCAGCGATTGCAGAACAATGCGGTGGAGATTGGCACCCTGCTCACTTTGCCTGCCGCCGCTGCACTCGCGGTTTGTGCACCAGCCTTTGTCAGCGCTTTCTTTGTCGGCGGCAAAATGACCGTGGCGGACGGCGCAATGATGGCCAATATCGTGGTCGCACTGGTCGCCGGTCTGCCATCCTATGTGTTGGTCAAAGTGTTTCAGCCCGCCTTCTTCAGCCGGGAGGACACACGCACGCCGGTCTATGTCGCTGCGGCGGTGCTGCTGATCAATATTGCGATCAACATCTATGTGGTACCGCGCTACGGCATTGTCGGGCTTGCGGCGGCAACGGCCTTCACGGCCACCCTCAACGTGCTGACGCTTTATACCATCCTGCAAATTCGTGGCTGGTTCCATTTGAGTGCCAAGCTAGGCGGCAGGATCTTGCGCCAGCTCGCCGCGACAGCAGCAATGGCTGTTGCGCTTTATTACCTGATGCCGTTGCTGGCGGATCATTATACCGGCCGCGTAGTGGAAAAAATCTGGTCACTGGGCGCCCTGGTGCTGGTGGGTACGGCCGTTTTCTTCACCGTTGCTTATCTCACGGGCGCTCTCGACAAGGACCTTCTGGCCCAGCTACGGCGCAAGAAGGCCGCCAAACCGGTCGACCTGGCCGAATAATCAGCTGACGGAACCCATTATGCGCGTCGTTTCGGGCATCCAGCCCACCGGAAATCTTCATCTCGGAAACTACCTCGGGGCTATCCGCAACTGGGTTCGCATGCAGGACAGCATGAAACCGGGCAGCACCTGCCTGTTCTTCCTGGCTGATTTGCACGCAATTTCCATGCCTCATGATCCGGCTGAACTGCGCAGCGGAACGCTGGAGATGACTGCGGCACTGGTCGCCTGCGGGATTGATCCGGCGAAATCGGTACTGTTCAATCAGGCCCAGGTGCCCGCCCATGCCGAATTGCAATGGCTGCTGAACGGCACTGCGCGAATGGGCTGGCTGAACCGGATGACCCAGTTCAAGGATAAAAGCGGCAAGAACCGGGAAGGCGCCAGCATCGCGCTGTTCACCTATCCCGTGCTGCAGGCCGCTGACGTTCTGCTGTATCAGGCAACCCACGTACCGGTAGGAGACGACCAGAAGCAGCATCTGGAACTGGCGCGCGACATTGCACAAAAATTCAACAATGATTTCTGTTCGGAATCCGCACCCGTTTTCACTCTGCCTGACCCGATCGTGCCGCCAGAGGCTGCGCGGATCATGTCGCTGCGAGACGGCATGGCAAAGATGAGCAAGTCCGATGTTTCCGACATGAGCCGGATAAACCTGTCGGACGATGCCGACACAATCATGAAAAAGGTCAAGAAAGCCAAGACCGATGCGGAACCGCTGCCATCGGAAAAAGCAGGCTTGGGCGGCCGGCCCGAAGCCTTGAACCTGGTGACGATCTATGCCGCGGTAACGGGCGAGAGCATCGATCAGGTCCTGTCCCGCTTTGGCGGCGAGGGCTTTGGCCGGTTCAAGCCGGCGCTGGGCGAACTGCTGGTCGAAACGATCAGCCCGATTTCGGAACGCTTCAACGCGCTGAAGCAGGATCGGGAATCTCTGGACGCCATTCTTGCACGCGGCGCGGCCAAAGCACGTGAGCTGGGCGGCCCGACCCTGAACGCGACTTATGCAGCCCTGGGCCTGGTGCGCGGCTGAAACCCCAAGGGTTTCGAGCCGCTTGGGATCTGCCCCATTCAAAGAAGGTTCATTCGGCCGGCTTTACAACACGCTTCAACGATGACAGCCTGCGCGCGACACCCCGATTGGGCGCGCGCCGCCTGATTGTTCGAAAGGCAAGTCAATGAACGACAAGACCATACGTCCCGGCTCGCGTTACCTCCGCATAGCAAAGCTTGCTTTGGTACCGTTTGTGCTGTCGGCGCTGGCGGCCTGCGCTTCGCCGTTCAATGCAGATGTCTCGCGCTTCCAATCGCAATTGCCGGCTCCCGCCGGACAGACATTTGCCGTTGTTGCGGATGATCCGGCGTTGGCGGGTGGCTTGGAATTTTCACAATATGCGTCCTTGGTGGACAAGCAGATGGTACGCCTCGGCTACACTCCCACAGCGCCGGAAAACGCAACCTTGCTGGTTCGCTTTGACTATGGCGTGGACAAGGGGCGCGAGAAAATGCGTTCCACCGGCTTCACCGATCCCTTTTACAGCCCGTGGTACGGCTATGGGCGGCGCGGTTATTTCGGCCGATCACGGCTGGGTTATTTCCCCAGCCGCGCTTGGGGCTATGGCTTTTATGATCCGTTTTTCGATGGGCCGGGCGTTGAAAGCTACACCATCTACACCAGCGGGATCGATGTGAAGATTGATCGAAAGGATGGCGAACGGCTGTTCGAAGGCAAGGCTCAGGCTATGTCCACCAGCAACCGGTTGCAATATCTGGTACCCAATCTGGTAGAGGCGATGTTCACCGATTTTCCGGGCAATTCGGGGGAAACGGTACGTATTTCCATCGCACCGGAAAAGAAGACCGTTCGCCAAATTGACTGATACGGTTTCCACCCTCTGAAAAACAGGAAGGCGGGTCTGCGATGACCCGCCTTTTGCTTGCAGACGCTTACTTGCGTGCCCGCGACCGCACGGCTGCAATCCCAATCCCAATCGCCACCGATCCGCAGAGGAAGGCACCGGGGAAGGTCAACTCAAGTCTGTAATTGCCGTGTTTGATCCAGCGGTCGAAAAGGTCGATCGCGAAATTGCCAAGATGAATCGCCGTTACCAGGGCCAAAAAGCTTACCAGCAAATTGCGCCAGTCCTGCACTCGCCAGCCGGTTTTCCGCTTCACGAAATTCTGGACCCGTGCGGAAATCCACACCAGCATCACGATCCAGGCCAGCACAATCATCAGGATAAGGATCGCGCGCCCCATGCCTGAAGATGCCAAGGTCGGCATTACATTCCGGTCGAACCGAAACCGCCTGCACCGCGCACCGTCTCGTCCAGTTCCTCAACCATTATCCAACGCGCATGGGTAACCGGCGCCAACACCAATTGCGCCACTCGGTCGCCGCGTTCGATGGCAAAAGGTTCGCTGCCATGGTTGATCAGGATTATCTTCAACTCCCCGCGATAATCGGAATCGATCGTGCCGGGCGTATTGGGAACAGTAATGCCGTGCTTCAGGGCCAGGCCGGACCGCGGGCGAACCTGAATTTCATAACCTTCGGGAATCGCCATGGCCAGACCTGTGGCAACCGCATGGCGCCCACCCGGGGCGATCCGGACCGCTTCGGCCGAGACAACATCCATCCCCGCTGCACCGTCGCTAACATATTGCGGCAGATCGATGCCGTGGCCGTGGGGAAGGCGCATCAGCTTTACACCCACAGCGTCAGGCATCTTCCGGTTCCTTTTCCGCCAGCGCATCGATCACCCGCTCGATGAGCGCCCGGGCAACATCCTGCTTCGGCATATCGTGCAGCTTTTCGACCCCTTCACTCGTGACGATATGGACCTTGTTGTTGGTCCCTCCCATTACGCTCTTGCCCTTGCCGCCCGACACATCATTGGCAACGATCCAATCGGCACCCTTGCGCTTGCGCTTGACCGTGGCGTTTTCGACAATGTTCTCAGTTTCAGCAGCAAAGCCAATCAGCAGGCCCGGACGCTTGGTACCCGCAGCCACGCTGGCCAGAATATCGGGGTTTTCCATCAACCGCAGAGCAGGCGGCGCGGAACCGCGTTTCTTCATCTTTTCCGGCGCAACATCCTTGCTTCGCCAATCAGCCACAGCGGCAACCATGATCGCGACATCGGCGGGCAAGGCCTTCTTGACGGCTTCATCCATTTCGATCGCTGATTCGACATCGATCCGGTCCACACCCGGGGGCGTATCCAGAGTAACCGGACCCGCGACCAGCGTTACGCGTGCCCCGGCCGCAGCGGCAGCGGCGGCGATCGCAAAACCTTGCTGGCCCGAAGACCGGTTGGCGATGTAGCGGACCGGGTCGATCGGTTCATGGGTTGGTCCGGCGGTAACCAGCACATGCTTGCCGAACAGCGGGCGATGTTCCGGGTCCATGTCAAAATCGGGTTGACCAGCAAGAGGGTCAGCACCGACAGAAATGGCGTGCTCATCACCTTCAATCGGTTCCGGTTCGGCTTCTCCGGCACCGGTCTTGACGAGATGGTTCATCGCTTCCGGGTCAGTGGGCGGTGCAGACGCTGCCGCGCCCTTGGTGGCCAACAGCGGTGAAGAGAAACCCGGCTTGGCATCACCTGGCACTGGGTCATCCAGGACTTCTTCTTCGTCCAAGGGTTCACCCAGCGGTTCATCCGCCCAATCCTGCTCGATTTCTTCAGCTGATCGCTTGGGCATACTGCGAGGAATCAGCGATGAGAGCAATCCGCCCAATCCGCCGCCGCGGCCCGACCGACCGGTTTCGCCGGATTCAATGGCCTCTTCCTCGTCGCGATCCGCTTCGTAATATTCCTCTGGCGGCGCATAATCATGTTCGAGCCCAAGAAAGTCAGCAATCTGGGCCCATATCGCTTCGGGTTCGGGCATTCGGCCAGGGCCGAATTCGCCGCAAGCCATAGGGCCAATGTCGGGATCAACTACATTTACGCCCGCCTGCCGCAACCAGGTGACATTGCGCTGAGTGGCTTCGTGTTGCCACATCCGGACATTCATTGCGGGTACGGCCATCACAGGCTTGTCGGTGGCCAGGATCAGGGTGGTTGCCAAATCGTCGGCAATGCCAGCGGCCATCTTGGCGAGCAGATCCGCCGTCGCCGGGCAGACCACCACCAGATCGGCTTCCCGGCTCAACTGGATGTGGCCCATTTCCGCTTCGTTCTTCAAGTCCCACAAGGTCGTGTGGACAGGGTTTTCGCTAAGCGCCGCCAGCGCCATCGGAGTAACGAACTGCTGTCCTCCCTTTGTCACCACGCAGGTAACATCGCCGCCGCCCTTGCGGATCAGGCGCACAAGCTCGCAGGACTTATAGGCTGCGATACCGCCGCCCACGACCAACAATACGCGCGGGATTGCCCCGGCGTTCATGCAGCCATTCTCGCTTCGGCCCCGAAAAGGCAGCCTGGCGGCGTCATCTCAGGTCTCCCCTGCTCGTTCTTGCAAATGCTTAGCGCCACGTACGGCCCCAGACCAGCCCTGCATCCCTATAGTTAAGTTTTGTGTAGCGAAATATCCCGACTCATGTGTTAACCTTTGACCAAAGGGAGAGTGTTTTATGCGACTGATCTTGACTGCTTCACTGTTTGCCGTTGGCCTGCTGTTCCTGTTTCTGGGCGCAGGATTCATGATCAATCCGGAAACGGCGGCAGGTGATTTCGGTCTCGTCCCCAGCGGAACAATGGGACTCGCCAGTTTGCGGGCCGACTTTACCGCCTTCTTTATCGTTGGCGGCGGCTGCATGGTTTGGGGCGCGTGGAAGCGAAACGGTGACCCGTTGCTGATCTCCGCTGCTCTGTTCGGCATTGCTTTCGCAGGCCGCGCGGTAAATCTGGTGCTGCTCGGTGCCTATACCGGGTACTGGCAACCGATGATGGTGGAGGCGCTGGCCGTCGCACTTTCGCTTTCCGGCAGCCGCGCCTTGCCGCATGTCGCGATCAATCACGAAGACGATTGAGGCAGCATCCGTGCCGTAATTTCCGAAGCAGCCTGAAAAGACGCGCTGCCGGCAGGTCTAGCCGAACAGCCCGCCAACAATCGCGCCGCCAACCATACCTGCGCCAATCAGCGCGCCCACCAGCAGTTGCAGCCAGCGGATTCGGGATCGCACAGGGCGTTCCCACATCAGCGGAATATGCGGCAGAGGCGGTGCCTCGGGTGCGCCGCCGCGCGGTGGAAACTGATCTTCCAACCGCCGGATCAGGGCGGGGATACGCATCAAAGTGTCCGCGTCTTCGCGAATCCGATCGGCAATCGCTGCTTCCGGCCCCAATTCATCGCGGATCCATGCGCGCACGAATGGTTCAGAAACGTCCCACATATTGATTTGTGGGTCGAGCTGGGTCGCGATCCCTTCGACCATAACCATCGTCTTCTGCAGCAGCAGGAGATGAGGCTGGGTCTGCATGTCGAAATCACGGGTGATAGCAAACAATCCGTCGAGCATCTGACCGACACTGAGTTCGCTAACCGGCTTGCCGCGCATCGGTTCGCCAACAGCGCGCAACGCAGTCGCAAATTCATCAACCGAATGATAGGACGGCACATATTGCGCCTCGAAATGAATTTCGGCCACGCGGCGGTAATTGCCAGTGGTCAGGCCATAAAGGATTTCGGCCAACCAGACCCGCGCGCGGCGGTCGATCCGGCCCATGATGCCAAAATCAATGGCCACAATGGTCCCGTCAGCACGGACGAACAGATTGCCCTGATGCATATCGGCATGAAAAAATCCGCCACTGATCGCCTGGGTCAGAAACGCAAGAACCAGCCGGCGGGCCAGTTCGGGTAGGTCATGACCGGCAGCGACCAATTCGTGGCGCTTGCTGATTTTAACCCCTTCGACCCACTCGATCGTCATGACCCGGCCGTTTGTGCGATCCCAGTCGATACCGGGAATAATATAGCCCGGCACCGCCTTGATGGTTTCGGCCAGTTCACTGGCTGATGCGGCTTCCCGCCGCAGATCAAGTTCGCGGTTGGTCCAGCGTTTGAAATTGGCGATCGTCAATTGTGGGCGCAGCCGCTTGGCCTCTCCGCCCATTGCTTCAAGATGCGCGGCAGCCCATTCATAGGTTTCGATATCGCGCGCGAATCGTTCACGAATACCGGGGCGCAGCACTTTTACGGCAACCTTGACCCCGTCAGTCGTCACGGCCTTGTGGACTTGCGCAATCGACGCTGCGCCAACAGGATCGGGATCGATACTGGCAAACAGCGCCTCGATCGGCTTGCCAAAGCTCGCTTCGATGACCTGCTTTATCTCGGCAAAGGCCACTGGCGGCAAATCGTCCTGCAACGAAAGCAGATTGTTGGCCGCTTCTTCACCAACAATGTCAGGCCGGGTGGCTAACGACTGGCCCAGCTTGATCGCGGCCGGTCCGATATCTCGGAAAGCCCCGGCATAGTCCGGCTGCTGCGGCTGAAAAGTACCAAACCGCGCAATTCGTGCCAGCCGCTTGACCTGCAGCGGAGTGTTGGGATCGCGCTCGATCCCACGAAGCGCACCGTGCTTCGCCAGTGTTCGACCCCAGGAAAGAAGTCGCCAGATATGCTTGGAAGGCCGTGTCACTGGGTCAGGTTTTCCAACCGGAATGGATCGCCACCGCCCCGCCAAGGATCGGTTCCACCTTGGTTTGCGAGAAGCCTGCCGCCCGGATCATCTGTTCGAATTCCGGCATCTTCGGGAATCGCCGGATCGATTCGGCCAGATAGCGATAACTTTGCTCATCACCGGCTATAACCTTGCCAATCTTGGGCATCAGCCGATGTGAATAGAGATCATAGACTTCCTTGAAGCCAGGCCATTCGGTGGTCGAAAATTCCAGACAGTAAAACCGCGCGCCATACTTGAGCACCCGGTGTGCTTCGGCCAGCGCCCTGTCGATATGGGTCACATTGCGGATGCCAAAAGCAATCGTATAGGCATCGAACGTGCGGCTTGAAAAAGTAAGTTCTTCCGCATTCTGGCAAGACCACACCAATCCATCGATGCCGCGTTCCATCGCCCTTTCGATGCCAACATCGAGCATGTCCTGATTGATATCCGACACTGTTACGGACGCACCGAGTTCCGCCATACGAAAAGCGATATCGCCGGTGCCGCCAGCCATGTCGAGAATCGCTTCACCAGCCTGCGGCTTGACCCGCCTTACGAAGCGGTCCTTCCACAGACGGTGCATTCCGCCCGACATGGCATCATTCATGATGTCGTATTTGGCTGCCACACTGGAAAAGACCTCGCCCACCAGCGCGGTTTTTTCTGCTGCATCGACATCTTTGTAGCCGAAAGAAACTGTCTCACTCATGCGCGCCGCCTTAGGGGGAATTGCCGCTGGCGCAAAGAGTGTTAGGAAAGGCGCATGCCAGAACTTCCCGAAGTCGAAACCACGGTGCGTGGCCTTGCCCGCTACCTTGATGGAGAACGCATCACCCGTGTCGCAGTCAACCGACCGGATATGCGCCGTCCGTTTCCGGTCGATCTGGTTCAGGCTCTGACCGGTGCCACCGTGACCGGACTCAGCCGCCGCGCAAAATACGGGCTGATCCACACTGACCGCGCGCGAAGCCTGATCTTTCATCTGGGCATGAGCGGGCGCTGGCGGATCGATCCGGCTGAGGCTGACAAGCACGACCATTTCGTGATCGAAACAGCTCTTCACCGTTTCGCCCTTTGCGATCCTCGGCGCTTTGGCTGGGTTGACCTGGTCGAAACTGCTGGCCTCGATGCGTGGCCACCATTTGCCGCCATGGGTCCAGAACCGCTTGAGTCCGGACTCACGGCCCCGCATCTCCGCATGGCAATGCGGGGCCGCCTTCAGGCGATCAAGCTGATGCTGCTTGATCAGCGAATCGTGGCTGGCTTGGGTAATATTTATGTTTGTGAGGCACTATTCAGAGCCGGAATCGACCCACGCAAACCCAGTGGCAAGGTGACAAATGCCGCGCTCGCACAGCTGATCACCGCGATTCGCGAAGTTTTGCAGCAATCGATTGAGGACGGTGGGTCAACTTTGCGCGACTATGCCAGACCTGACGGTGAACTCGGCTATTTCGCGACTCGCTTTGACGTCTATGGGCGCGAAGGAGAGACATGCAAACGCAAGGATGGCGGCGTGATCCAGCGTATCGTGCAGGGCGGGCGAAGCAGCTGGTTCTGCCCCGTCTGCCAGAAATAAAGGCGGGGCGACTAGATATTGACGATTCGGGCCAACGCCGGTAAGGGGCGCGCTTTCCGGCAGGAAACTGTCGTTTCCGAACGCATAAATTCAAGACTTCCGGCCGCTCTGGTGGCGGCCCGATAAAGGACAGACATGGCCAATTCGCCGCAAGCCCGCAAACGTATCCGTCGCAATGATCGCCGTGCCGAAATCAACGGTGCGCGCATTAGCCGCATTCGCAACTTCGTGAAGAAGGTCGAATCGGCCATCGAAGGCGGCGACAAGGTTGTGGCAGCAGAAGCTCTGAAGGCTGCACAGCCTGAGCTGGCGCGCGGTGTGGCCCGCGGCGTGATGCACAAGAATACAGCATCGCGCAAAATGTCTCGCTTAACGAAGCGCGTTGCAGCTCTCTGATTTGGGACATCCCTTCGGGCGAATCGCATTGCGCCTGAATCAGTGAATGACGGAGCCCTGCGCAGGGCTCCACTGCAGGCAGATCAAGCAATTTGGGCCGGTGTCGTTGACACCGGCCCTTCTTGTTGCACCGCGATGACCGCGCCATCAGCTTGATAAGTCTAGGAAGACCGGCGATTCGCACCCCGGTCTTGGTAAAAAACGATAGTAAACAGAGTGTTGAACGCATCTCTGCGGGTTGAAGCGAGTCAACAGCTTTATTTCAGTTTTTTTACGGGGATAGGTCTTGCGTCACAGACAAACCGGTTCATAACAACGTTTCTGCCCGGAACAGGACAGTCTGGGTTTTTACATGAGTGGCCGATAGGGGGCAGCCCGGGAATGGGGGTTTCCGTGCTCAGCGGCGCTATGCCTATCGCGCTTGGACGGAAAATACCGGCTTAATGCCGTGGGGTTGGGATTTGGAATGTCGATGGCAAACAAAGATAGCGGCATAGGCACGGCAAACCGCAGGGGTAACGAAAACAAGATGGAAGATCTGGAAGCAGTTAACCTGGCGGCGGATTGGTCAGACATTAGCCAAGGGTTGCGCAAGGATCTCGGGCATCAACTTCATAGCCAATGGATCCGGCCGATTCAGCTTGGTGGTTTCTGCAAGGACACAGGCACGCTCGATCTCTATTTGCCGACGGATTTTTCCGCCAATTGGGTGCAGGACCGTTTCGCCGACCGCCTTTCTCTGGCGTGGAAAATTGCCCGTAGCGAAGTCCGCCATGTGCGAATCGCCGTGCATCCCGGTCGCCGTAAATTGCCTGAGATGACCCTGAGCGGATCGGCCTATGGCAATGGTCCGTCTGCTGCCAATGACGGTAGCTCTTCCTCCATGATCGCGGTCGCTGCGGGCACGATTGGCGAACAGGGATTCACATCTTCGGTTGGGCTTGATCCTTCGCTGACCTTCGGTGCCTTCGTCACCGGTGAGACGAATGTTCTTGGCTGCAATGCCGCGCAGCGAATGGCAGCCACAGAGACGCCGCAGTTTTCGCCACTTTATCTCAAGGCCGCGACTGGCCAGGGCAAAACCCACCTGCTGCACGCGATTGGCCATGCCTATTTATCCAGCCACCCGCGTGCCCGAATCTTCTACTGCAGTGCCGAGCGTTTCATGGTCGAATTCGTTCAGGCCCTGAAGCAAAACCAGATGATGGAATTCAAGGCGCGGCTACGCAGCTTTGACCTGTTACTGGTGGATGATATCCAATTTATCATTGGCAAAGCCTCCGCTCAGGAAGAACTGCTTTACACGATTGATGCGCTGTTGGCCGAAGGCAAACGGCTGGTATTCGCCGCTGACCGCGCTCCGCAAGCGCTGGACGGGGTTGAACCGCGCCTTCTCAGTCGCCTCTCCATGGGTCTGGTTGCTGACATTGCCCCGGCGGATATTGAACTGCGGCGCAAGATTCTCGAATCAAAACTGACCCGCTTTGCGCCGCTGGAAGTTCCGGGCGACGTCATCGAATTCCTCGCCCGCACTATCACTCGCAATGTGCGTGAATTGGTTGGTGGTCTCAACAAGCTGATCGCCTATGCCCAGTTAACCGGGCAAACGGTGTCACTGCAGCTGGCGGAAGAACAGCTGACCGACATTCTTTCCGCCAATCGCCGCCGAATCACGATTGACGAAATTCAGCGGACAGTGTGCCAGTTCTACCGGATTGACCGTTCGGAAATGTCATCCAAGCGCCGCGCGCGCGCTGTGGTCCGCCCTCGGCAAGTTGCGATGTATCTTTCCAAGGTGCTGACCCCGCGCAGCTATCCGGAAATCGGGCGCAAATTCGGCGGGCGTGACCATTCGACCGTGATCCATGCCGTTCGCCTGATCGAAGATTTGCGCACCCGCGATGCGGATATGGATGGGGATGTCCGCAGCCTCCTTCGGCAACTGGAAAGCTGAAACATTACAGAAGGTAGCTTAAGGTTACTCCACCGATAATCCACCGTCTGTCCGCAGGTCTCCCCACAGACTTGTCGACAGGCCGTGACCGGCCCGCCTAAAGCCATGTCATGAGCCTGCCCCCAGAACGTCTCGACCGATTTGCCCGTCATATCGTGCTGCCCGAATTGGGTGGCGCAGGTCAGGTGGCGCTGATGGAAACTCATGTCGTGCTGGTGGGCCTGGGCGGGATCGGTTCGCCCGCTCTGCAATATCTGGCAGCGGCAGGGATTGGCCAGTTGACTGTGATTGACGATGGCGATGTGGAACTGTCCAACCTCCAACGGCAAACGATCTACACCCAGCGCGATATCGGTCATGCCAAGGCCGTTGCCGCGCGGCGTTGGCTAGCCAATTTCGATTCGGCAATTTCGGTTGCCGTCCACGATGATCGCGTCTCTGCGGCGAATGCCACAGAGCTGATTGGGGCCGCCAGTCTGGTTCTCGACGGGACCGACAATTTTGCGACCCGCCTGGTGGTCTCGGACGCCTGTGTTTCCGCAGGGATCCCGCTACTCAGTGCCGCTGTCGGCCGCTTTCAGGGGCAAGTCGGTGCTTTTGGCGGACATTTGCCAGGTCAGCCCTGCTACCGCTGCTTCGTCGGCGATGCGTTCGATGCGGAAGATTGCGATACCTGCGCAGAAGACGGGATGTTGGGCGCGATGGCGGGCTGGGCCGGCACTTTTGCGGCCATGCAGGCGGTGCGCCTGCTGCTCGAAGGCCATGCGGCCTTCGGCGATGCGCAATATGGCAAAGTGCATTTGCTTGATGGCATGGCACCCGCGCTACGCAGCTTCACGATCGCCAAGGACCCGGCCTGTAAGGCTTGTGCCGAGGTTTAGGGGCTGGCGCCGTCCAGTCTGGCTGAAGATCGGGCATGGTCCCTTGGCAAACAATCCCGCCACGGTGAAATCCCAAACGGTTTGTCAGCTGAGCATCTCCTCCACCCAGCCCGTCACCACCTCACTTGCAGGGCCGAGCCGCGTTGCATGGAACCACTGCGAACCCTGGCTGCGCTCCAGATTGAGCTCCAGAGTTTGAATGCCGATCTCGCGCGCATTGCGCACCAACCCTGCCGCCGGATAGACCGCGCCCGAAGTGCCAATCGACACGAACAGGTCAGCCCGGGCCATTGCGGCGTAAATTTCGTCCATGCGGTAAGGCATTTCCCCGAACCAAACGACATCGGGCCGCAATGCGCGCGCATTGCACGCCGGGCATGGCGGCCGCTCGATCAGGGATTTGGTCCAGGGCGATCGCGTGTCGCAGGCGATGCACCAGGCATTCAAATGTTCGCCATGCATGTGGAGAACGCGCGACGCGCCGGCCCGCTCGTGCAAATCGTCCACATTCTGCGTCACGATCAACAGTTCCCCCGGCCATTCAGCGTCCAGCCTCGCCAGCGCCTGATGCGCCGGGTTGGGCCGCTTGGTCTGAATAGCCGCGCGGCGCATGTCATAGAATCGCAACACCAGATCGGGGTCTCGTGAGAATCCTTCCGGGGTGGCGACATCTTCGATCCGATGCTGTTCCCACAGACCGCCTTCGGAACGGAAAGTGTCGATGCCCGATTCGGCGCTGACGCCCGCTCCGGTAAGGATGACGATATTGTGGATTTCCGATTTCATAGGGCAAATTTGACCATATCGCCCTGTTGCACAAGTCGGATGAGACTGATGGTATGTTGCGCTGGCTATTTTATCTGTCAGCTCCGACCGAGCTTTCCCCTGTGCCCTCATCGCCACCTTGGGACTGCGGAAAGGTGATAAAACCAACATTGTCGCGGGCGGCCATCCGCTCTATTTCGAATATTATCATTTGAATAATGCGGAGGGCGGAAGACTTCTTGCCGCCTGCGCTAACCTCTCACCGGGAAAATTGCATGGCCAAGATCGGAATTATCGGCAGCGAAGGACGTATGGGCCATGCTTTGATGCAAGCCATCGCTGATGCGGGCCATGATTATGCAGGCGGCGTGGACAAGGGCGGCGATGTAACGGCGCTGGCGCAGGCAAGCGATGTACTTGTCGATTTTTCGGCGCCCGCGGCGCTAGGAGAAAATCTGGAAGCTGCCACCGCTGTGGCCACGCCGCTTGTGATTGGCACTACCGGACTTGATCTTTCACACCATGCAGCCATCGATTCGGCCGCCCTGTCGATTGCCGTCCTGCAAACGGGGAACACTTCGCTCGGCGTGACATTGCTGGCGCATTTGGTGCGCGAGGCGGCCAAGCGGCTGGATGATCATTGGGACATCGAGATAGTGGAAATGCACCACCGGATGAAGGTGGATGCGCCTTCCGGAACAGCGCAGTTGCTGGGTCAAGCCGCCGCTGAGGGCCGCCAAATTGATCTCGCGGCCAACACCGAAAGTGGGCGGGATGGTCATACAGGTGCCCGGGCCAAGGGCGCTATCGGCTTTGCCGCCCTGCGCGGCGGCAGCGTGGCCGGTGACCATAGTGTGATTTTCGCCGGAGACGAGGAACGCCTTACCCTGACCCACCTGGCCGAAGACCGGATGATCTTTGCCCGCGGGGCGGTAAAGGCTGCGGATTGGCTGCTCGGCAAGCAGGCAGGCCGTTACGCCATGCAGGACGTGCTCGGGCTTTGAACGCGTGACCAAAGACCAGATTTTCGAATTCTTCCGCAGATTGGCAGAAGACAATCCAGCGCCTGAAACCGAGCTCGAATATGGCAATGCCTATCAGCTCGTGGTTGCTGTGGCCCTGAGCGCGCAAGCGACCGATGTCGGGGTAAACAAGGCGACACGAGGACTGTTTGCCAAGGTCAAGACACCGCAGCAGATGCTTGATCTGGGGGAAAGCGGCCTGAAAGACCACATCAAGACCATTGGTTTGTTCAATTCCAAGGCCAAAAATGTGATCGCCCTGTCACAAATGCTGATCGAAGATTTCGGCGGCGAAGTCCCACCAACCCGCGAAGAACTGGTTCGGCTGCCCGGCGTCGGGCGCAAGACAGCAAATGTTGTGCTCAATTGCTGGTTCGGGCAGGAAACCTTTGCGGTCGACACCCATATTTTTCGCGTGGGCAACCGCATTGGCCTGGCCAAGGGCAAGACACCCGAAGCGGTCGAGGCGAAGCTGGAAAAGCGGGTGCCTGCCCCCTTCCGCCTGCATGCGCATCATTGGTTGATCCTACATGGCCGCTACGTGTGCAAGGCACGCACGCCCGAATGCTGGCGCTGCAAGGTCGCGGATTTGTGCAGCTACCGGAAAAAAGTGCTGGAGCAGCCGAAGGGGCGATAACTTACTCGGCTGGCGAAACTATGGGTGTCGGACCAGCAGCCAAAGCGAAACTCAATCACCACACCTATTGGCTGGAGAATTCGCCCAACAGCGCGGCAACCGCAGACGTGAAGTTGCGCATTGCTATCACCCTCTCCCGGCCAAACGATTAGACATCGTCGGCCGAGATCATTTCCTCGCGGTCAATCTCACCCGTCATGCTGGCAACGGTTACGGCCACGGCCGCATCACCGCTGACATTGGTGACAGTGCGCATCATATCCATGATCCGGTCCACCCCGGCGACGAAGGCGATAGTTTCCAACGGTACGCCAACAGCGCCAAATACCAGCGCCATCATGATCAGGCCCGCACCGGGAATACCCGCCGCACCAATTGCGCCCAGCGTGCCGAGAATCGAGATCAGGAAATATTGCCCCCAGGTCAGATCAACCCCAAAAACCTGCGCACCGAACAATGTGGCCAGGCCAAGATACATGGCCGTGCCGTTCATATTGATCGTCGCGCCCAGCGAAATCACGAAACTGGCGACCGAATTGCTAACCCCCAGGTTGCGCTCAGCGCAGCGCAATGTCACCGGCAAGGTCGCGTTGGAACTGGCGGTCGAATAGCTGACGGCCATCGCATCGACGATCCCTCGGTAGAAATGGATTACCGGCAGCCGGGCAAGGAATTTGATCATTCCCGAATACATGACGAAGATGATCAGGAAACAGCCGAGGTAGTTGAGGCCGACCAGCTTGGCGAGCGCATAGAGCGCGTCGAAACCCAAGGTTCCAGCGACCCATGACATCAGAGCAAATACGCCGAACGGGGTCAGTTCCATCACCACTGCGGTAACTTTTTGCATCACCACCGACCCGCTATCGAAAATCTTCTGGACCGGTGCCCCATCTTCCCCGGACATCAGGATCCCGATACCGATCAGCAACGAAAATACGATCAGCGGCAAGACCGCAACATCGGCCATGACCTGAACCGGGCTTTGCGGAATGATCGACATGACCATATCGCGCCATGTGGTGTCGTTAGGTGGGGGCGTAACGCCCATCTGGATCGCGCTGGTATCAACCCCCAGCCCCGGACCGAACACGGTACCAAGCCAGAGCCCGAGCCACACGGCGATCTGGCCAGTCACCACAAACAGCAACATCGCACGTCCGCCTACGCGCCCCAACTTGCGCAAATCACCAATCGCCGCGACGCCTGAGACAAGGCTGAAGAAAATCAGCGGAACCACAAGCATCTTGATCGAGGCCACAAAGACATCGCCAACAATCTTGATGTTTTCCGCCCCCGGGCCCCAGATACGGCCAACAATAATGCCGAGAATCAGGGCAGCGACCACGCGCTGCCACAGCGGAATTGCGAACCAGCGTGTCATCAAATAGCCCCCTGCACCCGAAAATCTGTTCTGTCTGCTTGTGCAGCCTATCGCAAGGGACAGCAAGCCCGGTAACGCACCATTACCCGGCCAGTGCAGCCGCAGCGATGCGGGCATAGATCCGCGCCAAAGTGTCCAGATCCGCGATCGCGACCGCTTCATCGCGTTTATGCATCGTGGCGTTACACAAACCGAATTCAATCACTGGGCACAGGTCGCGAAGGAACCGCGCATCGGAAGTTCCGCCAGTCGTTGATGGTTCTGGCGTGTTACCTGTTTCGGCCTGAACCGCAGAGGCAATCATGTGCGAGAATTCACCGGGCGGGGTGAGAAAAGGTTCTCCGGATATGATTGGCGTCGCCATGCCGCCATGCTTTTCGGCAATCGCGGTGATCCGTTCGGACAATTGGGAACCGCTGTGCAAATCGTTGAAACGGATCGAAATGCGCGCCTTGGCCGTAGCTGGAATGACATTATGCGCCGGATTGCCGACTTCAAGTTCGGTTATCTCTAGGTTTGATGGCTGAAACCAGTCGGTTCCCTCATCCAGCAGCAGAGCATCCAGTTCGGCCAACATGCGAACCAGTTTGGGCACAGGATTATCGGCCAAATGCGGATAGGCGACATGGCCCTGCGTGCCTGCAACCTCCAGCCAGATATTAAGCGAACCGCGCCGCCCGATCTTCATCATGTCGCCAAGGCGGTTCACCGAAGTCGGCTCCCCTACCAGACACAGGTCCGGGACTTCACCGCGTTCCCGAATGAGTTCGATAAGCGCGCGTGTGCCGTGAACCGCGGGCCCTTCCTCGTCTCCGGTGATGATAAAGCTCAATGTTCCGGCCTCAGCGGGAATATTTTCCGTCGCTGCCACCATTGCGGCAATCGCGCCCTTCATGTCGACAGCACCGCGGCCATACAACAATTCGCCCCGTACTTCGGGTGTGAACGGCGCGCTCGCCCAACCATCACCGGGAGGAACCACATCAAGATGCCCGGCAAAGGCAAAGTGCCTGGATCCCGTGGGGCCGCGCCGGATCGCCAAAAGGTTCTCCACCGGCCCATCTGGCGCATCGCCGGCCATGAACCGGTGCACATCGAAGCCCTGCGGAGCCAGCATCGCTTCCATCACGGCAAAAACTTCACCACTGGCGGGGGTTACGCTCTCGGCAGCGATCAGTTTTTCCGTCAGCGATACGGCGGTGCAGTTGTCAGTCATGCAAAGCTGCGTAAAGCAGTGGAGGCCCGCTTTCCAGATGGAGTTCGCTGTCATGCCCAAGCTTGATCTCGCCAATATCCCGCAGACCAATACGACTGGCTATCCTGCGCCGTATGATCGCGAAGTCAAAGGCCGCTGGTACCGCCGGTTGGCCCCGCCATCGGGCCTCACACATATGGGCGCAAGTCACGTGGTGCTCAAACCTGGGGCGTGGTCTTCCCAGCGCCATTGGCATGATGGTGAGGATGAATTGTTGGTGATGCTGACCGGCGAAGCCGTGCTGGTCGATGATGATGGCGAAACGCCATTGAAGCCCGGCGATGTTGCGGCCTTTCCGGCTGGCGATGGCAACGGCCACCACTTGCGTAATCTAAGCGATGAAGACTGCAGTTTCCTTGTGGTCGGAGCCGGTGAGAAGCTGTCCGGTGGCAGTTATTCGGATATCGACATGATCTTCGATGAAAATGGGTATTACCGCCGCGACGGCACACCTTACGGAACCGAGCGGGTGAAATAGGCCAGAACTGGAGAGGTGGCATTGGACTGGCTGGGTTTCGCCTTCGCGGTATTGCTGATCGAAATCACGCCGGGCCCCAACATGGCCTGGCTGGTATCGCTTACCCTGTCGGATGGACGCCGCGCCGGTCTGGCCGCCACCATTGGGATCGCTCTGGGTCTGGCAATCAACGCGGCGCTGTCCAGCTTTGGACTAAGTGCAGTGCTCGCCAACATGCCTTGGATTACCCGCTGGATAGGGATTGCGGCAGCCCTGATGATGTTCTGGCTGACTGCGCGCGGCTGGCGTGAAAGCGGCGAGACGTCGACCGCAGCAGTGGCCGTGTATCGTCCGGATCGTGATTTCCTCGCCGGAGTAGGAATCAATTTGCTCAATGCCAAAGCGGCGATTTTCTTCGTCACCGTGGTGCCGCAATTCATTTCAGGCCCGAACGCCCATTTCAGCGAGATACTGGTGCTGGGCATGATCAGCGTTGCCGTGGCGACTCTGGTTCACCTGACACTGGTATTGAGCGCCAGTCATTTGCGGAACTTTGTTTCCGATCCCCACCTCAATCAGCCCTTTCGGCGCGTACTGGCACTGACCATGGCACTGGTCGGCGTATGGTTTCTCTACGGGGCTATGCGCTAGGACCCGCCTGGCCGCTCCGGCGTCGGGAGTGGCCCGGGCGCGAAAGCTTCATCCAGCATCCTGGCCATGCGTAAGCCCGCTTGCTCGATCCGGCGTTGGACGACTGGAATCGCAGCATGGATATCTTCCTGATCAAGCGCGGCATGTTCGGGCACTTCGTCCTTGCACACATCACGGTTGAAAGCTCCGGGGTAAACGACATCGCGCGCCAGCTGCCAGCTCTCGCGGCCCCAATCGGCCGGCGTGCCGGCCGCCAGTTGATCCCGCTCCGCCGACGAATAGTGACGGACCAGCGATGGCTGCGCCGACGAAATCGCGCGCTCCGCCAGCGGCCCGTCCCAGATGGAATGAAGGTTGAGATCGGGCACGATACCGTAATCGGTCACCCTGTCATTACCGCCTTTGTCATCATCGTCGCCCGAGTGGAGCGGTTGGTGCACATCGCCGATAAAATGAACCAGGAATGCCAACGCTTCGATCCGAACGTTCGATGGCAAGGATTCGTCGGCCAGAATCCTCTGGTTGCGGTCGATCTGGGCAAGAATACAATTTCCACCACTGCAGTTCTTCTTTGGGTCGTAAGCCTCACATATTGGTGCCGTACGGTAGTGCCAGGCAAAACTATAACCCCAGCGCCAGCCGTCGCGGCGGATGCAATCAGCCCAGGTCGCGGCATCTTCAAGATTTCGGATACGGCAATCAGGCGTACCCAGTTGCCCATCAGCTGCGATCAGCCGCGCGATTGCTGCACGGGTCGAAGGTTTGACATTGGCCAGCGCAATGGCGGCCGTGGCCCGGTGGCCATAGGCACCCCAAGCCATTGCTGGTCCCGAAGCCAATACGGAAATCGCCAGGGCAAAGCCCGCGATCAGGTAACTGAATCGACTTCGTACTGTTCGAGCACCCATTGTTCATCCTCTGCCGCAGACACCCATGTCTGCATCCATTCATGTTCCCACAAGGCCTGCATATAGACCTCGGCAAATCCGGGTACCGCGATCCGGTAGGTGATAAAGCGGCTAACTACAGGAGCAAAAAATATGTCCGCAGCGCCGAAGGTGCCGAACAGAAATGGCCCACCTTGCCCGAAACGGGCCCGTGCTTCGGCCCATAATTGCAGGATACGGACGATGTCTCGCCGGCAGTCGTCCGAGATTTCGACACCTTCATGGATTGAGCGCACATTCATGGGGCATTCGCGGCGCAAAGTCTGAAAGGAACTATGCATTTCGGCAACCATCGAACGGGCCATTCCGCGGGCAGCATCGTCCTTGGGCCAAAACCGGTCACGCCCGACTTTGTCCGACAGATATTCCATTATAGCCAAACTATCCCAGATCACCGTTTCGCCGTCCCAAAGGATCGGCACCTTGCCAGCCGGCATGATCTCGCCCGATTGGCGCTTGACGGTTTCCCATTCATCGCCGCCGATATTTACCGTCAGTTCCTCGAACGAAAGGCCTGACTGCTTGATCGCCAGCCAGCCGCGCAGGGACCAGCTGGAATAATTCTTGTTGCCGACAATCAACTTCATTGCATTGTCCCTGTGCCTAATGTGGCGCTTCGATACGCATTCATCATTGCAGTGTCGAGGCTGAACAATTTCCAACCCTTCCCCCTGGCGATGAAGGCTGTATGGATTGCAGGCAGACTGGCAAGACAAGGGATAACAATGGAATTCGATACGGTCATTCTGGGGCGCCGCTCCATCCGAGGTTACAAGCCTGATCCGGTTCCGCAGGCGTTGATCGAAGAAGTCCTGGCGCTGGCAATGCGCGCGCCATCATCGATGAATACCCAGCCGTGGAATTTCTATGTCGTTACAGGTGAGGCGCTTGATCGAATCCGCGCAGGCAATACCGAAAGAATGATAGCAGGCGTACCGCAAAGCCGCGAATTTCGCACCGGGGAAGCGTTCGCCGGGCAGCACCGGGAACGGCAGATCGGAGTAGCCAAGCAATTGTTCAGCGCGATGGGAATTGAGCGGGATGATAAGGACGCCCGGCAAGACTGGGTGCTGCGCGGTTTCCGCCAGTTCGACGCACCGGTCTGCGTGATCGTAACCTATGACAAGGAACTAAGCAGCAGCGATGACACGGCCTTTGACTGCGGCGCAGTTGCCACGGCCCTGGTTAATGCCGCCTGGTCGCGCGGGTTGGGCGCAGTGATCAACAGTCAGGGTATCATGCAAAGCCCCGTTGTCCGCGAACACGCCGGCATTGCGGATGATCAGGTGATCATGAAAAGCATCGCGCTGGGTTGGCCCGATGAGAGCTTCCCTGCGAATGCGGTAGTTTCGGAACGCAAAAGCGTGAACGAAGCAGCCGTCTTTGTCGGGTTTGACTGACGGCGCGGCTCCGCAACCTTTACTTTCTGCGGCGATTTTTCCTGGCCGCATAGCGCGCGTCGCGGGCAGCCTTCTTTTCTTCTTCGGTAAGTACAGCCGGCGCATTTGCCAAAGCTTCTGCCTTTGCAGCTTCGCGCTCGGCCTTTATCCGTTCCCGTTCGGCCAGTTTCTCCGCACGCGCGGCAGCCTGGGCTTCCTCGCGGGCGAGGCGGGCCGCCCGGCGTTCAGCAATGACTTCTTCGCTTACCGGTGCCTTGGATTGCAATTTCTTCAGCGCTGCCTGCTTCGCCTTGGCCGCCATTGCTGCGCGTTCCTGAAAGCTTGGCTCTGTAAATGGCGGCATTTAGATCGGTGTCCTTAAGTTTCAATTGGGGGATGATTGCGCATCGCTATACGCGCAAGAATTATACGCCGGCGTCTGCCAGCACGGCTGCGCGCAATTCGGGAATTCCCATCCCTTTTTCCGCACTGGTTATATGTAATTCCGGAAAGGCCGCCGGGTGAAGTCGCGTCTCTTCCGCAACTTTCGCTACCACAGCGTCCAACTCACTCGCTTTGATCTTATCGGCCTTCGTCATTACCACGCGATAACTGACAGCGGTTTCGTCGAGCATTTTCATCATCTCGCGGTCAACCTCCTTCAATCCGTGGCGGCTATCGACCAGCAGCAATGTGCGGTGAAGGCTTTGACGGCCTTTGAGAAAAGTGCGGACCAGCGCCTTCCACTTTTCGACCACTTTGGGCGGGGCCTTGGCGAAGCCATATCCGGGCATATCGACCAGCCGGAACAAGGTCGGTTCGCCCACTTCAAAATAGTTGAGTTCCTGCGTCCGCCCCGGCGTGACCGAAGCGCGGGCGATCGCCTTTCGTCCTGTCAGCGCGTTGAGGAGTGAACTTTTGCCAACATTGCTCCGTCCACAAAAGGCAATTTCCGGCACGGTCGGTTCGGGAAGGAACTTCAACTGGGGCGCTGAAAGAAGAAAATCGACCCGGCCGGAGAACAGCTTTGCCGCGCGCCGTGCGAGAAGTTCCCGCTCGCGGTCCTCCAGACTGGTTTCGGTTTCGGTCACGGTTTGCCCTTCCCATCCCGCGCGGCGGCCCGAGCTGCGTCTTCCTTATCCTTCGCCGTCTGCGCCTTCAATTGCGGGTGCTTGGAATAAAGATAGCTTTGCTGCGCCAGCGTAAGAATATTGGAGGTTACCCAGTAAACCAGCAGACCGGCGGCAAAAGGCGCCATCACGAACATCAGCATCCATGGCATGATGTTGAAAATCTGCTGCTGCATCGGGTCCATCGCCGCCGGGTTGAGGCGGAAAGTCATCCACATTGTTACGCCGAGCAACACGGCCAGAACACCAATCCCGAGGAAACTGGGCGGGGTGAACGGCAGCATACCGAACAGATTGAGGATCATCGCCGGATCAGGCGCAGACAAGTCCTTGATCCAGAGAATGAAAGGCTGATGGCGCATTTCGATGGTCAGGATCAGTGTCTTGTAAAGTGCGAAGAACACCGGAATCTGGATCAGCATCGGCAAACAACCGGCCAGGGGATTGACGCCTTCAGTCTTGTACAGCGCCATGATTTCCTGTTGCTGCTTCTGCTTGTCGTCCTTGTAGCGTTCTTGCAGCGCCTTCATCTTGGGCTGAATGGCCTTCATCGCCGCCATGCTGGCAAAGCCGCGCTGCGCAATCGGGAACATAAGGCCGCGGATCACAACGGTCAGCAGGATTATCGCAAGGCCGAAATTGCCAACCAGGCTGAACAGCTTGCTCAGCATCCAGAAGATCGGCTTCTCGAACCAGCTGAACCAGCCCCAATCGATCGCATAGCCAAATTTGGTGACACCGGCGGCTTCGTAATGGTCAAGCGCCGGCGTTTCCTTTGCCCCGGCAAACAGTCGGGTTGTGCGGGTGAATTGTGTGCCGGCAGCCAAACTGACCGGCTGGTAAATCAGATCCGCACGATAGACATTTTTGCCCAACGCGCGGAAATCGGCGGCCGGGTTGCTGCCTTCTTGCGGCACCAACGCGGACAACCAATAGATATCGGTAAATCCGATCCAGTTGGTCCGTCCTTCGGGCGTTACAGTGCCGCCAACCGCCTCGGCGACATCACTATAATCGGTGTCAAAGCTGACCGAATCGCTGAACGCGCCAATCGGGCCTGAATGGACATTCCAGGAATCGAGGCTGGCCGTGGCGCTGGTGCGGTTGATGGTCGCATAGGGGCGCACCACCACTGGTGCGCTGCCTGAGTTGGTCACAGTCTGTTCGGCTGTGACCATGTAATATTGGTCGATAGACAGCTTGATCCGGAATTGCTGGCCCTTGCCATTATCCCAGCTGAGCGTGACCGGATTATCCTGGGTAAGCTGGCCGGAAGATGCCTGCCAAATCGCATCGGAAGGAATGGCATCGCCATCCACGATCCAGCCATATTGTGCAAACTGCTGCGCAGGCGTGCCGAGCGGAGAGAAAAGCCGTACCGGGCCGCTGTCCTTCTTCACCGTCTGGCGGTGGGTCTTCAGGGTAATATCATCAATCCGCGCACCCACGAGGTTGATCGAACCCAACACTTCGGGCGCTTCAATCCTGACCCGGGTCGGCGCGGCAAGGTCAGCAGCAAGATCCTTCTTTTCCTCGGCAATTGCCAGCGGATCGGTCAACCCACCTTCACGCGTCGCCTTGGGCTTGGCTGAAGTTTGCGCGCCAGGCTCCGCTGCAACCGGGTTTACCGAAGCGGTAACCCCAGGCTTGGGTTCGGGCTGCGGATAGAGCCAGCTCATACCGGCTTCCCAGCCAAGGAAGAGAACGGCGCATAGCACCACAGCAAGCAGGAGATTACGCTGATTGTCCAAAGATCGGATCCCGTAAGTCTTGAGTGTCTACAATATCAGGGGCGTATCAGGGCACAGGGTCGTACCCATGCCCGCCCCATGGGTGGCAGCGCAGTATACGCTTAGTCGCCAACCATCCACCCTTGATCGCCCCATATTTTTGCAGCGACTGAATTGCATAGTCGCTGCAAGTGGGCGCGTAGCGGCAGGAAGGCGGCAAAATACGTGAAGGGCCCCATTGCCACGCTCGGGCGATCAGGATGAACACATATTTCACTAAGCTTCTAAATAGGGAGAAATTGCCGATCGACCAGTCTATTTGCGCCGAGAACGATGCGGCGGGCCTTTGCGGGGCGGATCGCCCTGACCAACCGCTGCCTTGCCAAGCGCTTGGGAAAGCTCCACTTCCAACCGGGCAAAGTCCCGCTCGATTCCCCCTTCACGGCCAATCAGTATATGATCATGATCAGCCAGCCCAAGATCAGGCAGCGCCGCACGTAACAATTCACGGAAACGGCGCTTCATCCTGTTCCGGACGACTGCATTCCCGATCTTCTTTGTTACCGTAATCCCGTAACGCTTGCCCTTGCCGTCATTTGGATGGGCCAGCAAAACGAAACCGGGACGTGCTACGCGCAAGCCCCGGTTTGCAGAGAGAAAGTCGGCGCGGCGCGTCAGCACCGCCAGCTTTTCTGGCGGCTGAACCGCCTCCGGCCCGTTCGCCTCAGGCAGAAAGTTTCTTGCGGCCACGGGCACGGCGTGCGCGCAGGATCTTGCGACCACCGACTGTCGCCTTGCGGGCGAAGAAGCCGTGGCGACGGGCGCGCACGAGATTGCTGGGCTGGAAAGTCCGCTTCATGTTATCCTCGAAACAAATAAAAGAGCCGCCCAAGCCGGGTCGGCCAAAAATCAAGCCGCGCGGTTAGGGGATGGTTGCCCCCAAGTCAAGATAAGCAATTACCCGATTGCCGGCCGCAGAGGCGCTGTTTTCCGTTTCACCCAGCCAACCGCGCATGTCCTGCGCCGTAAGCCATTTTGCGCCCGCAAAGCCGACAGAATTGGTCATATCATAAAAAGCAGAAGCATCGGCCTTGGCCATGCCCATTTCGGTATAATAATCGAGATAGAGTCGGTTTTCAGGCGAATCGGGGGCGAAATCCCGCGGCTGGCGGCCTCTATCGTCCAACCAGCTGTGCACCGCAAACTCTGCGCCATCATCAATTTGCCGCCGCACCCCTGCCAAAAACAGTTCAACCGCGCCCGACCGGACAGAACCACCATCCGGAACATGCGTGATCATGCCCGCCGCACGAATCATATGACCCAATCGCATATTCGCCCGATCATCATCGGTGCCAGGGCATTCGACCATTTCCAGCGTGGTCAGATCGGGATAATCCCGCAGCATGGCTGCAAACTGATCCGGGCTCCGGCTGTCTGTAGTATCGACCAGCGCGGCGCGGGCTGCATCAAGCACACGGAAAGGGCCATATGCGGCAATTGCGCTTGCCGCGGGTCTGGCTCGGGCAGGGACCAGGCGTTCGGCACCGTCCTGGATGCGCAACCATTGCTGCGCGACCGGGTCCCATTCCTCTACATAGGTTGCAACCGACAAGACCTGTGCATGCACGGGAGCCGCGAGGATGCTGCAAAGAGCAAGGAATATGGCCGCCAGACTGCGCATCGGATTGCACTGCGCGCTGTCACCTTGCCGTTTCCCTAGCCTGTATGGTTGCGATTTGATTGACGGCGGATCGATCCCATAATTTCAGGTACTTGGCTCTCGACTTACCGCGAAATTCAGGCCAGTAGAGCTGGCAAAACACAGGGGTTTGAAGTGGTCGCACTGGTCCGGACGGTGGCCTATCTCGGGCTGGATGCGCGCAGCGTTGAAGTGCAGTGCCAGATCGCGCCCGGGCTGCCGCGCTTCAATATCGTCGGTCTGGCAGACAAGGCCGTGGGCGAAAGCCGGGAACGGGTGCAATCGGCCCTTGCCGCGATGGGCCTTTCATTGCCGCCAAAACGAATCACCATCAATCTTTCTCCGGCTGATCTGCCAAAAGAAGGATCGCATTACGATTTGCCGATCGCGCTGGCCCTGCTCGCCGCGATGGGTGTGACCGACGGCGAACAATTGCACGATTGGATTGCAGTCGGCGAATTGGCGCTGGATGGCCGGGTTGTTGGCTCGCCGGGTGTATTGCTGGCGGCCATCCATGCGAGCCAAGAGGATTCTGGGCTGATCTGCCCAGCGGCACAGGGGGCGGAGGCGCGCTGGGCAGCGGGTATTCCCATCTGCGCCGCGCCCGACTTGATCAGTCTCCTCAACCACCTCAAGGGTACGCAGACCTTGGCCCCGCCGCAGCCCGGCGAGGTCGAGCTTGCGCCCCCGGGTCCGGATCTGAAGCAGGTCAAAGGGCAAGAAGTCGCCAAGCGCGCACTCGAAATCGCGGCGGCTGGCGGGCATAATCTCCTTATGAATGGCCCGCCTGGCGCTGGCAAAAGCCTGCTTGCCTCTTGCTTGCCGGGTATCCTGCCTGACCTTACCCCGGCCGAGGCACTGGAAGTCTCGATGGTGCAATCGGTTGCCGGTATGCTGGAGAGCGGGCGGATCAGCCGGGCCCGCCCGTTCCGCGCGCCGCATCATTCGGCCAGCATGGCGGCACTGACCGGTGGCGGGTTGAAAGTGAAGCCGGGGGAGGTCAGTCTGGCCCATCTGGGCGTATTGTTCCTTGATGAATTGCCCGAATTCCAGCGCGCTGTGCTGGATTCCCTCCGGCAGCCGCTGGAAACGGGCAAGGTCGATATTGCGCGTGCCAATGCCCATGTCACCTTCCCCGCACGGGTCCAACTGATTGCGGCAATGAACCCGTGCCGCTGCGGTTATCTTGCGGACGCGGCACTTGCATGTAGCCGCGCGCCCCGCTGCGCTGCCGATTACCAGAGCAAGGTTTCAGGTCCGATGCTGGATCGGATCGATCTGCATGTGGACGTTGATCCGGTAAGCGCCGCCGACCTTTCCCTGCCGCCCCCGGCAGAAGGCAGTGCCGAAGTCGCCGCCCGAGTGGCATCGGCGCGGTTCATCCAGAGTGGCCGGTCTGGAGAGACTGGCGCGCGTACCAATGCCGAGCTGGATGGCGCCCACCTCGAAAAACACGCTACGCCGGACGAAGCGGGACGAAAACTTCTGCTTCAGGCGGCGGACGCAATGCGCCTGTCGGCGCGCAGCTACACGCGGATGCTGCGGGTCGCGCGGACAATCGCCGATCTGGCCGGTGTGGAGCACGTCGGACGCATCCATATTGCCGAAGCACTCAGTTATCGAAGGCGGGCACCGCGAGGGTAGAGACTATTTTGCTACCGTTCAGCCACCGACTGCTAATTGCCGATCCAAATTTGATGCGTATCGGTATGTGACAGCCTATTGCGTTCAAATTGTCGCGAATCTGCGCTGATCGAATTCGAGGTTCCATGTTCCAGCCCAGCCGCGCGATTCGCGGCGTTCTACCTGTTTGGTTGTATCGGGAGCCTTGGCCCCGGTCCTGGTCGGAAATAACGCCCGAGAACCGCCGGCGGTTGATCGGCGTTACGCTGACCGTAGTGTTGGAAGCCGGAATCATCGCGTTGCTGCTCACTCTGGGCCAGTCGCGTGCCGGGCAAAAGGACGCCCTGGAATCGCTGGTCAGTTTCGCGGCAAGCCCTGACGAGGCAAAGGCGCCTGATCCCACCCCTGAACAGACCGTGGAAGAGGAAGAGGCCAAGCCTGCCGCGCTGACCCCTCCGGTCTTTGCTGAAGCGCCGCCGACGCCGCCCGAATCGCCGCCAGTCGTACCCCTACCGCCCGCTCAGGCCGCGATCCCATTATCGCAGGAGCAGGCTGCGGCTGCTGAAGTGCCGAGCAAGCCCGCCAAACCCAGAGCTGTAATCAAAGGTCCGCAGGGGCCGCCGAATTCTGGCACACCGGGCGATTCGCAGCGCGTTGGCGGAAGTGGTCCGAACGGAGAGCCTCTTTATGCAGCTGCCTGGTACCGTGAACCCTATCCGGATGAATTGAGCGGCTATTTGTCTACCGCCAGCGGGCCGGGGTGGGGCTTGATCAATTGCCGCACAGTTCCGGATTTTCGCGTCGACGATTGCGTGATCGAGGGGGAATTTCCAAGAGGTTCGGGGATTGGCCGTGCCGTGCTGGCAGCGTCGTGGCAATTTCGCGTGCGCCCGCCTCGCGTAGGCGGCAGGTCCAAGGTTGGTGAATGGGTCCGGATCAGGATCGATTACGACTTGCGGCGCAATTAGCCATTGGCGGCTAACGGTCTAGCATCGTCACCGCGTTCGCTGAGCATACTGGCAAAGCTGCCCGGTGCGCAGCCGCCGCGCGTTTCTACTGCTTTGGTTCCGTCAGCCCGATGGCCAACGAGGTCGCGCGTGGCGAGGTTCAAATCCATGTAACTGAGGATCCGCCCATCATGCGCCAGGATCGAAACGGGACCAATCGGCAACCGGTCGCGTTCATCAACCAGCACTGGATTTTCCTCCTTTTCGGCTCCGTATTTCTGGCCCCACTGACGAAGCGCCAGCATTGCGGGTAGCAGATCGAGGCCTTTCTCTGTCAGCCGGTATTCGATTCGGCGGCGATCATCAGGGCAAGGTTCGCGGTTCAGGATGCCGTGGTCGACCAATTTGGCCAACCGATTGGACAATATGTTCCGCGCAATCCCAAGTTCGGTCAGAAATTCTTCAAAATGATGCAGCCCGTTGAAGGACGCGCGCAGAATCATAAAGGACCAGCGTTCCCCCATGGTTTCAAGCGCCTGTGGCAGCCCACAGACGGTCAGTTCTTTCAACGGTTCGCGAATATCACCCATCAGAATCTCTCTCCGCCGTTACGTCTAGCTCGGTTTTCGCTCGTCACAAAACCCAAACTAAGTTTTTAGTTGCAACTTGCAATCTAATTCATTAGGTAGTGATTCGCAACTGGTTGTCAATCGAAACTCAATTGGCTCCCAATGCTAATTCGGAAAGTGGTCCAAAGGGATAATCGGGCCGCACGAACAACAAGGAAATGCAACGATGACTCTCTCCCTCCCCCTCCCCCGCAATACCCCCCGCAATTTGAGCGCGATCGGTCTGGCACTGGTCTGGACCGGCCTCACCTTTGGCGCAGCAATCAGCCCGGCCCCGGTCGAAGCGCGTACCGCCGTACCGTATTACACGGTTGAACTGGCGGCTCCCGCCAGCGAAGCGCGCAGCATCATTGGCGGCGTTGTCTTTCAGTGCAGCGGAACCGAATGCCTGGCCGGTAAGGCCAGTTCGCGCCCGGAAGTCATGTGCAAGCGCGTGGCCCGCGAATTCGGTGAAGTTACCAAATTCGCCGCCAATGGCGAAGAACTGCAGGCCGACAAACTGGCTGCCTGCAACACCAAGTAATCCAGTCCCCCCACCCCTCCCCCTCCAGGTGGGTGGAACTTGCGGGCTCCCGGTGCATCACCCGGGAGCCCGCTTCTTTATTTATCGATCAATTCAGCAGCCCGCGTTTGATCAGATCGGCCGCCAGGTTTTCGGCATTCTGGAAATGGTGGACCTGCCATCCATCGGCCTCTGCCGCCGCGATGTTTGCTGCACTATCGTCAATGAACAGCATTTCCGGCGCAGCGAAACCAAAACGCGATTCAGCCAGCCGGAAAATCGCCGTATCCGGCTTTGCCATGCGCTCGCTTCCTGAAACCACAATATCGCGGAAATAATCGAGTACCGGCTCGGTGGGCCTGAACATGGCCCAGAAATCGGCCCCGAAATTGGTGATCGCAAAAAGCGGATGGCCGGCCGCGTCAAGCGCCCGGATCAATTCCCCTGTCCCCGGTATCGGGCCGGGTATCGATTCGAGAAATCGTTCCGCGTAAGCATCGATAAGGTGAGCATAGCGCGGGAACTGCGCCTTGCGTTCGGGCACCATTTCCGCGAGCGGGCGTCCGGCGTCATGCTGGAAATGCCATTCTTCGGTAACGACATTGGCTAAAAACCAGTCAAGCTCGGCCTGATCACGAATCAGCTTGGCGAAGAGGCTGCGCAGGTCCCACTGGACGATCACTCGACCGACATCGAACACTACCGCCTTTATCGGTTTTCCCATGCCCACGCCCCTTACCAAACGGAAACGGCCCGCACTCCGTTCAGGAGGCGGGCCGAATTTCCAATCCTGATCCCGCAAAAGCCGGATCAGCCAAAGCCGAAATCAGCCTTGGCGTGCCTTGAAGCGGCGGTTGGTCTTGTTAATCACATAGGTGCGACCACGACGGCGAATCACGCGGCAATCGCGGTGGCGGCTCTTCAGCGACTTGAGGCTGTTGCGGATCTTCATGGTTCTATTTCCAAAAAAAGTGGCACCGGAGATCTACTCCGATGCCGGAATTTCTAGCCGCGCCGATAAGGGCGCAGGTGGCCCAAGTCAACCGATTCCGCGAATTTCAGACAGCTTGCGCTCCCATTGCAAAGCATGGGCAATGATTTCGTCCAGATCAGCATGCTGTGGCTGCCACGGCAGGGTGCTGCGAATTCGCGCAGGATCCGAAATCAGCGAAGCCGGATCGCCTGCGCGGCGCGGCTGCAATTCGCGCTCAAGCTTGCGATTGGTTACCCGATCAACAGCATCAAGCACCTCCAGCACAGAGAAGCCGCGGCCATAACCGCAATTCATCGTGAGCGAACGCCGGGGTTCGCAAATGAGCGCTTCGAGCGCCAGCACATGGGCCGCCGCGAGATCGGAGACATGGATATAATCACGCACCCCGGTTCCGTCAGCCGTGTCGTAATCGGTACCGAAGACCGCAACCTTATCCCTTTTGCCCAAAGCGGCTTCGACCGCGACCTTGATCAAATGGGTGGCCCCCGCCGTCGATTGCCCGCTCCGCGCCTGTGGGTCGGCCCCGGCAACATTGAAATAGCGCAAAGCGCAGAAGCTTATCGGGTGGACCGCTGCCACATCCTTCAGCATTTGCTCGGTCATCAATTTCGACCAGCCATAGGGATTGATCGGTGCCTGCAGGCTGTCTTCGGTAACTGGTGATACTTCAGGCAAACCATACGTTGCCGCAGTCGAGCTGAAAATGAAATGCGGTACACTTGCCGCCACCGCCGATTCGATCAATGCACGGCTCTTCACCGTGTTGTTGTGATAATATTTTAGCGGATTTTCGACCGATTCGGGTACGACGATCGAACCTGCGAAATGCATGATCGCACCGATATTCTGTTCGGCGAATATCCGCTCCAGAAGCGTGCCGTCCTCGATATCGCCCTCATAAAACGGTACGCCATCGGGAATGGCAAAGCGGAAGCCAGTGGAAAGATTATCCACCACGGCAACCGGCCATCCGGCATCGCGCAGGGCGAGCACCGCATGGCTGCCAATATAACCGGCACCGCCGGTGACCAGAACAGGGACCTTGTTGCTGCTTTCCATTTCCGCCTATTTAATTGCTAGGTTCGACATTAAAGTTAACGCAGGCGCAATGCCTTATCTGGCGCCTGATGCGAGGCTTGGCTAGGTGGGCGTGGCGATAAAGCGGGCACAGCGAATTGTGCCGAGAGGAAAAGCGATGAAGAAAGTTTCTCGAATGGTCCTGCTGGCGCTTGGTGCCGCGGCATTGTCTGCCTGTGCCACCACACCGGTCGGTCCGGTTGAAGTGACCCGCTTTCACCAGTCGGCCCGCGCCGCGCAGCTCGGCCAGACTACGATCTTTATCGAAGATGCACCTGGGCAGGACACCGGCTCCCTCGAACTGGCGCCATACAAGGCTGCCGTCGCGCGCGAACTGGCCAAGCTGGGCTACCGCGAAGTGGCGCGGCGGGACGCTGCGCAGATCGCTCAGGTCAGTCTTGAACGCGAAGTATCCGAACCGGCACCGAAACGCAGCCCGGTCTCAGTCGGGGCCGGTATTGGCGGCGGGACCGGCGGTTATCGTTCAGGCGGCGGTGTCGGTCTGGGAATCGGCATCAATCTGGGCGGCAACAAGCCGAGCCAGTTGGTCGCAACGCAGTTGGCGGTCAGCATCCGTGAAGTTGCCAGCACAGCAGTACTGTGGGAAGGCCGCGCCGGTTTTTCGGTAGGTATTGATTCACCGCTCGCCATTAGAGAGGCCAACGCCAGCACCATGGCCGGCGCATTGTTTCGTGAATTTCCAGGCAACAATGGCGAAACCATAGAAGTGAAAGTCAAAACAAAGTGAGCGATATCCAGATCGATTGTAATTTCGACAGCGGCAATGTGGAGGTGCTGTCGATCGACGGATCGTCGGCAAAACTCGCGATCCGCAAGGATCATATGTCCGACTTCAACCAGTGGTTTCATTTTCGCGTCAGCGGGTTTGCGGGTCGCGAACTGGTCCTGAAGCTGACCAATCTTAACGCTTCCGCCTATCCCGGGGGCTGGCCGGATTATAATGCCTGTGTTTCGGAAGACCGGACCTACTGGGGCCGTGCCGTTTCCAGCTTCGACAAGAACGAGGAAAATGGCACCCTGACAATCCGTTACACCGGACAAAGCGATATCGCCTGGTTCGCCTATTTCGCGCCCTATTCGATGGAACGGCATCACGATCTCATTGCTGAATGCGCCGCTAGCGATGGCGTATCCTATCGCAAGCTCGGCACGACGCTGGACGGGCAGCCGATTGACTGCCTGGAAATGGGCAAAGGCGAAACGCAGGTCTGGCTTTATGCCCGCCAGCATCCGGGTGAAAGTATGGCCGAATGGTGGATGGAGGGGGCGCTCGAATGCCTTACCGATCCGGCAGATCCGGTGGGCCGCAGCCTGCGCCAGAAGTGCAGCCTGCATATCGTTCCCAACTGCAATCCTGACGGATCGCGCCGAGGCCATTTGCGGACCAATGCCGTTGGCTCCAACCTCAACCGGGAATGGAGCAATCCAACGGCGGAAAAATCGCCGGAAGTGCTCTGCATCCGCAAGGCGATGGACCAAACCGGCGTTGACTTTGCCATCGATGTGCATGGCGACGAGGCGATCCCGGCGGTTTTCCTGGCTGGCTTTCACGGAATTCCATCGTGGAGCGAGAGCTTGCAAGCCGGTTATGACCGCTATCAGGCAATCCTTGCCCGGCGGACTCCGGATTTCCAGGTCGAGCTGGGCTATCCCAAGGCCAAAGCGGGGACAGCGAATCTGTCGATGAGCACCAACCAGCTGGCCGAACGCTTTAATTGTACTGCGATGACACTGGAAATGCCCTTCAAGGACAACCGCGATCTGCCCGATCCCGAGCAAGGCTGGAGCCCGGAGCGCTGCAAGCTGCTCGGCCGGGAATGTCTGGCTGCCTTGGTCGAGTGGCTGGAGCAAGAATCCTAAGCGGCAGGCAATCCGGTATTTCGGCTATCCAAGGCTAGCCGGTCCAAAGGCGTCCGGAAGCAGTGCTGACAAGCGGGTACGCTTCACCTCATCCGGACCCACGCACAACACTACCGGATCGGTTCCGCCCAATTGGGCAAGTTCATTGAGCACCTGCCGGCAGCGCCCGCATGGCGTGATCGGTTCCGTTCCCGGCCCCGTAACGGCAATCGCTTCCAAACCGCCCCGCACGCCATCGGCCATGGCTTTTGCGACGGCCACGGTTTCTGCGCAAAGGGCAAGCCCATAGCTGGCGTTCTCGACATTGGTTCCGGTAATCACCCGTCCATCTGCGAAAAGCAGGGCCGCACCCACCGCAAAATGGGAATATGGGGAATAGGAATGCCCCGCAGCAGCACGGGCGGCAGCGATAAGATCTGCTTCGGGCTGGCTATCCATACAAAAAACCACTCCTGTTGGACAAAGTCATCCCAAATGACCTGAACCTGTCCCCAATACGGTCAACACCAACCGCGGTAGATTGGCCGCACTGCGCATTCAAGGCTGAACCACCACCCAATGCACCGGAGTCGCACTCGCTTCGCTGCGCAGCGCTTCATTGGCAGTCCACAGCAGCCAAGGGCGTCCGGCATAGTCCGGCTGCCACCGCGTGCGGGCCACCCAGAGATTGCGTTCGATCTGCCCCGCGAGATGGTAGCGCGCTTCGAACTCCGGATCGATCTTGAGGATCACCGCTTTGCCCGCGTGATTCTCGATCTGGTTGATCAGTGTCATGAGCTCGCTTTCAACCGCAGCATCGCTCACCCGTTCGTCACATCCATCGGCGGTTTGCGACAAGGCAATCACCGGGGGAAGCAAACTGGTATCACGGGGTACAAGACGGGTGAAATTGGCCGATTGCCCGTCGGCCATTTCGCAGGGGTTGAAGCGGTGCAATGCGCCCACCAGCAGCCGGGCAGCGCGGGCTGCGGCAAGATTTCGTGAAAAGCGCAGATCCTGATGGCCTGCCCCGTTGCTCGCCTCAAGATAGGCGAAACTGCCGCCCAGCGCACGAACGGCCCGAAAATCAACGGTCCCCCCTTCCGCGCCAACCAGCACACCTTGGTCTGGAAAGGTGGCCTCATCCGGAGTCCAGTGGATCACATCCCACCACAGCCAGCCACCCGCCATGATCGCCATAAGAGCCAGCGCGCCTGCAACGCGCAGGCCCCATGATGCCTTTTTCCTGCGTGCCAATTTCTTCACCTTTCAGCCCTTGATGTGAAGTACGCAGATCAGCGTGAACAGCCGCCGGGCGGTTGCAAAGTCGGTTTCAACTTTGCCCTCCAACCTTTCGAGCAACATTTCGGCAGCATTATTATGAATGCCCCGCCGGGCCATATCGATTGTTTCGATCTCGGCAGCAGTCGCCTTGCGAATCGCCTGATAATAGCTGTCACAAATTGCAAAATAGTCGCGAATCGGGCGCCGGAAGCGCGCCAGGCCCAGGATCAACGTTTCCAGCTCAAGCCCCGCTTCGTCCCGGATTTCGAGCGACAATCGCCCATCCCGCACCGCCAATTGCAGACGGTAAGGGCCGCCGTGCCCGGCTGAAACCGCGCGCAGTGGCTTGAAGGTGTTTTCATCGATCAGATCAAAGATCGCTACGCGCCGTTCCTGTTCGACATCGGCATTGCGCCACAAGATTGTGTCTTCATCGAGCGCAATATGGGAGATACGATAATCGGACATGGAAAAGCTGCTTTCGCAGATGCGAAGGGGGCGGTGCAAGACTTTCCGATATCATCCCCACTATCCACAGCCATGTGCGTCCATCTGGCACTTGCGCTCACGCCTATTTCGCGCGCAAAGCGAGCCCATGGCAACCCAAGAACTTCTATCCAGGCCCGACACCGAATCTCCCAAAATCCGCGCTCTGCCCGCCAATATCGAGGCAGAAGCGGCGTTTCTGGGTGCCGTTCTCATCGATAATCGGGTGCTGGAAGAACTGCCCAGCCCGATTCGGCCCGAACATTTCTTCGAACCGGTACACCAACGGGTATTCGAACGAATCCTGACCCTTCTCGACCGCAGCGCTGTCGTCACACCGGTTACGCTCAAACCCTATTTCGAAGCGGATGAGGCGCTTCGGGAACTGGGCGGAATAACCTATCTTGCCCGACTGACCGCCGATGGTCAGGGCTTGCTCGCCCCGCGCGAGCTGGCCGAACAGATTTATGATCTGGCGCTGCTGCGTGAACTGGTCAGCGTCGGTCGCAATCTGGTTGAAGGCGCGCTCGATACTTCGGATTCGGTTGCACCGATGAAACAGGTGGAGGAAGCCGAAGCCGCCCTGTTCAAGGTTGCGGAAGGGGCCTCCAGCCAAAACGAGGCCGCCAGCTTCGGCATGGCCACGCACAAAGCGCTGGGCATGATCGAAATGGCGATCAATTCGGGCGGCCACATTTCCGGGAAAACCACCGGACTAACTTCGATCAACGAAAAAATCGGCGGGCTTCATAATTCGGACCTTATCATCCTGGCCGGAAGACCGGGCATGGGCAAAACCTCGCTCGTTACCAATATTGCGTTCAATTGCGCGGACCGGCTGCTCCGCGATCAACGCGATGGGATCACCGAATCTGTTGGTGCCGGTGTCGCCTTTTTCAGTCTGGAAATGAGTGCCGACCAGCTGGCCACACGTATCCTTTCCGAACAGGCAGGCATTTCTTCCGAAGCCCTGCGCATGGGCAAGATCAGCCGCGAAGATTTCCAGCAATTGAGCTTTGCCAGCCAGCGATTGGCGGAACTGCCGCTGTATATTGACGATACACCGGCGCTGACAATTGCGGCCTTGCGTACCCGTGCGCGGCGGCTGAAGCGCAAGCACAACATTGGCTTGATCGTGGTTGATTACCTCCAGCTGCTGCAAGGATCGGGCCGCGCAAATGACAATCGGGTGAACGAGATTTCGGAAATCAGCCGCGGCTTGAAGACACTGGCCAAGGAAATCGAAGTGCCGGTGATCGCACTGTCCCAGCTTAGCCGGGCAGTCGAACAACGCGATGACAAGCGCCCGATGCTATCCGACTTGCGCGAATCCGGCTCGATTGAACAGGATGCGGACATGGTCTGGTTCGTGTTTCGCGAAGATTATTACGTTGCCAGCCGCGAACCAAAACGCCCGGTGGAAAGCGACGATACCAAAACCCACGAAGCCCATGCGGCCTGGATGGCGGAGATGGAGCGGGTTTATGGTCTGGCGGAACTGATTGTTGCCAAACAGCGCCACGGTGCGACAGGCAAGGTCCGGCTGAAATTCGAACCCCGAATCACCAAGTTCAGCGATCTGGCCGAAGGCGATTACAACAGCAGTTATGATTGATGCGAACGGGTATAACCTGCTCTACATCCCCAGATTGAGCCGCCGCGTTACCGTATAATCCAGCACTGAAACCAGAAACCAGCTTGCTCGCCACTGAATCTGGTGAATCAGGGTGGATTCGCGGCGGTGCTTCTGCCGGGTTATTTCCGCCGAGGCAGCCTCCATCCCATCGATCAGTTTGCGCATTTCGGCAGCCAGGCCGGCATCTTCGATCCGCACCATTGATTCCAGATTGAGCCGGATAGAGCGCATATCGAAATTGGCACTGCCAAAATACGTCACGTCATCGGCCACAATCAGCTTCATATGCAGCTTGCACGGCTGAAATTCGTAAATCCTTGCGCCGGAACGGAGCAATTGCCCGTAAAGTGCGCGCGCGGCGCCGATGGTCGCCCCATTGTCCGATTTGCCAGCCATGATCAGCCGGGCTCTGCCCCCTTCCGCGATTCGCTGGATCAACCGGCGAAAGCTGCGCGGGGGCGAAAAATAGGCCATTACAAGATCAAGCCGCGATGCCTGCGTCAGATCCCTCTTTACCTGCCGTGCCCAACTGCTGGGAACGCGCGTGGGGCCACCCAACATCAGCCGCACTGGCCCCGTACCGGGCTCCCATTCACGAACCATGTCTCGGATCGCCAGAAATTGCGATTTGGGCTTATCAGTCCAGTCGGCAAGTTGAACGAACCAACGCTGGAAATCTGCCGCCACTGGCCCTTCGATCGCAACACCCAGATCGCACCAGCCATTTTCAGCTGGCGGCGCAAAATAAGGATCGGAGACATTGGCCCCGCCAAGCATTACCCGCGCCCCATCCGCAATCACAAACTTCTGATGGTTGCGGATCAGGTAACTGACATTCCAGCGCGGGCTGAACGCAGCATAGCGCCCGCCATGATCGACAATGGGTGCGAAGAAGCTGTCAGGCGCATCGCTGCCGAAACGGTCGACCAGCAAATGCACCTTCACCCCGCGCCGCGCCGCGGCAACCAACGCATCGCGCACTCTGGTTCCCGACACATCGGACTGAAAGATGTAATAGACGATCTGCAACGATTTTTCAGCCGCTGCGATCATGGACAAAAGGGCTTCGAGCCGATCGGCCCCAGCCGGATAAATTCGCAATTCGTGCCCGGCAGCCGAAAGTGCCAAAGGCGCCGGGTCGCGATAAGCGAACGGGGCTAATTCATCGGTCATGCGAGTCCTGTTTTGGCGGTGCAATCCAATGCGGGCAAGCCTTGTCCTTGGCGGCACTCTTCATGACAGGTCAAACCACGCATTTTCTTGACTCCCGCGGGGCTTCTGCTTAGGGCCGCGCCTTTCCTGAAACATTTGTTTATCGGAGTGCCCCATGGCGCGCGTTACAGTCGAAGATTGCATCGACAAGATCCCCAACCGGTTCGATCTGGTTTTACTTGCCGCACAGCGTGCGCGCGAGATTTCGGGCGGTGCCGAACTGACCATTGACCGTGATCGGGACAAAAATCCGGTCGTTGCGTTGCGCGAAATCGCGGAACAGACCGTCAAGCCCAAGTATCTGATGGAAAGCGTTGTCACAGGCTTGCAGAAAATTCTGCCTGACGATGATGATGATGCGGATGAGATCGGTTCGCTCAGCCAGTCTGCCGAAGCCATGCGGATCACCGCTTCGGCCCCGGCACGCTCGACTTCCATTGGATCGGATTACGACGGTTAAACTATCTGACCGCGCGGTTCCCCGCGCAGGACGAAACAAGGGGCCGTTCCTTCGGGAGCGGCCCCTTTGCTTTTTGGCAAAGGATCAAGGCAGGCCTTTACAAGCCCCAGAGGAAAGCTGACCATCGCGCGACACGGATGTATCGAAACATTCAGGAGATGATGAGCTTCGTATGGCGGTCGTTGCAGTCTACAGCATCAAGGGCGGGGTAGGAAAGACAACGCTGGCGGCCAATATGGCGTGGTGCGCCGCGAACATTTCCTGCCGGCGTACGTTGCTTTGGGATCTTGATGCGGCGGGCGGCGCCGGTTTTCTGTTGGGGATCGACCCCAAGCCCAAACGCACCGCGGACAGTATTTTTGCCAGAGAACGCGAACCGGCCAAGCTGATCCAACACACAGCCTACCCCAACCTCGACCTGCTGCCCGCCGATGACAGCTTGCGCGCCTTGGACAGCCAGCTGCTCGCAATAGGAAAGCGCAAGCGATTGGCGAAGTTAGCCGGGCAACTATCCCGCGATTACGAACGGATAATTATCGATTGTCCTCCTGTGCTGAACGAAGTGAGCGCACAGGTCATGCGCGCTGCCGATCTGGTAATTGTGCCGTTGCCGCCTTCTCCACTTTCAGCGCGCGCCTTCGAGATCGTCGTGGATGAAGTGCGGGCAAGTAGTGACGGAAAGCCTCACCCGCCGATCCTGCCGGTATTGTCTATGCTGGATATGCGCCGCAAACTGCACTGCGCAGCGCGTGTGGCCAATCCGGACTGGCCGGCAATCCCACTGTCGAGCGCGATCGAGCAATGTGCAGTGCGCCGGCAGCCTGTTGGCGTCTTCGCACCAAGGTCGCCTTCGGCCCGCGGCCTGCAGCAATTATGGACCGCAATCGAACGCAAGCTCGCTTCGCGAAAAAACTGAACCCTCTCGACCCGATCTCCGATGCGCGATAGACTGGCGATATGGTGGCGCGATGAGCGATATTACGGAGGCAGTCGGAACCCTTACCGAAGGGGGCCTCTATGCTCGGGCTATCGAACCAAAATCCGGTGAGGGAAACGGAATATCACCGGATGCCGTCTGCCTGAATTGCGACGCGGCAATGATTGGCCCTTATTGCCACAATTGCGGCCAGCCTGCGCGTATTCATCGTACCATCGGTGCATTCCTGCACGACCTTTTGCATGGCGCACTGCATTTCGAAGGCAAGATTTGGCACACCTTGCCAATGCTGTTTTTCCGCCCCGGTGCGCTTACCCGCCGCTATATCGCAGGCGAGCGTGCCCGTTTCGTTTCTCCCATGGCGCTGTTCCTGTTCGCCGTCTTTCTGATGTTCGCGGTTTTTCAGGCGGTTGGGATCACCGCACCCACAGACATCGAGGCACCGCCGCAAATGGAGAAGGGTCTGGCGAAAGCAAAGACCGAGGCGCAAACAGCGCTGGAAACCGATCGGAAGGCACTTGCACAGGCGCCCGTGGGAAGCGAAGAATTTGCGCGCGCCGAACAAGCGGTAAAGGAGGACGAGGCAACGGTGCGGGCGCTCGAAGGGACACAGACCTTTGTTCTCGGAGATAGCGGCACAAACAAGCTTAGCCTGGACAAATCCGGCTGGGACTGGCTCGACAAAGGGCTGGACAAATGGCGTAAGCACCCAGAGTTAATGCTCTACAAGCTCCAGGCAAACAGCTACAAATTTTCCTGGCTTCTGATTCCGCTTTCGATCCCATTTGTGTGGCTGATGTTTTTCTGGCGGCGCCAGTACAAGGCTTATGACCACGCGATCTTTGTGACCTACTCACTGGCCTTTATGTCGCTGCTGTTCGTGGCGCTTTCGGTGATGGGAGTTCTTGGTGTTTCTAGCGCCGCGATAGGTCTGGCAGCGATGCTGATTCCGCCGCTCCATATGTATAAGCAGCTCCGCGTCGGATATGCCTTGTCGCGGTTCTCAGCTGGCTGGAGGGTAATTGTACTGCTGATCTGCGTTTGCGTGATCCTGGTATTATTCCTGCAACTGCTGGTGGTGATCGGGGCCTTCTAGGAGGTAGAGACCAGATCCATGCGCGCCCGCGACAATTTCAAAGATGCTCCGTCAGCGCCTAACAGGGATATTTCTTCTTCATCATTTCGACAAAGGCATCCCGGACCGGAAGGGTTGTCCGTCGCTCTGGCGGAATAGCCTTCAGGTCCTTCATGAGATCATCGGATTTCATCGCGATTTTTTCCGGCGGGCAGCTATGTGGTTTGCGCCCAGCAGCCTTGTCGCCATCGATCCGACTTCTGTAGCTCATCCCGGCGGATGCCATTTCTGACTTGAGGATTTTCAAGTCTGATGAAAACAAAGCCATCGCGCCCTTAGCCTCAAGCTTTTCGGCCTTGTCGAGGAACGCCGCAACGGTCATGTCCCCGTCTTTCGCAAGACCAGGTGATGCCAAGACAACGCACGCAAGCAAAGCGGCAAGGCTACTTTTCATGTTCAATCAGCTTCCCAAAATATGCAGGAAGCCGATTGCGCCTGACGATGTGAATGGCAAGTTAATACAGGTGCTTATGCCCCCTGCGTCGCCGTATCTCCTGAACCCCCGAATTTCTTGCCTGCCTTGGGTACGTTGGAACCGTGCAAGGGCCTTGGTACCGCTGTGCCCTTTGGCGCATCGGGCCGGTCGATCTTGCCATGTTCAAGCAGCTGATCAATCTCTTCGCCGGTCAATGTCTCATATTCGAGCATCGCCTGCGCGATGAGATGCAACCTGTCTTCCTGCTTGGTCAGAATCTCAGTGGCCCGCTTGTGGGCATTATCGACAAGTTCACGGATCTCGGTATCGATCAGCTTGTTGGTTTCGGCACCCGCCATGGTGCGTTGGGTCTGGCCCATGCCGAGATAACCTTCCTGGCTGGCTTCGTACTGCAATGGGCCAAGCTTGTCGGACATGCCCCACTTGGTGACCATATTGCGGGCGAGATCGGTCGCATACTGAATGTCGGACGATGCGCCTGAGGACACCTTGTCGTGACCGAAGATTAGTTCTTCAGCCACACGGCCACCCATGCTGACTGCCAGATTGGCGTGCATCTTGTCGCGGTGATAGGAGTAATTGTCCCGTTCGGGCAGGCGCATGACCATGCCAAGCGCGCGGCCGCGCGGGATGATGGTGGCCTTGTGAATTGGATCCGAAGCCGCTTCGTTGACCGAAACCAGCGCATGGCCAGCCTCGTGATAGGCCGTCATCTTCTTCTCATCGTCGGTCATGACCATGCTGCGCCGTTCGGTGCCCATCATCACCTTGTCCTTGGCGTCTTCGAATTCCTGCATCGCCACCAAACGCTTGTTACGACGCGCCGCCAGCAGTGCAGCTTCATTCACCAGATTCGCCAGATCGGCCCCGGAAAATCCGGGCGTCCCGCGCGCGATCGTGCGCGAATTGACGTCGGGCGCGAGTGGCACCTTCTTCATGTGCACGCCGAGAATTTTCTCGCGGCCGTCAATATCAGGGATCGGAACCACGACCTGCCGATCAAACCGGCCGGGCCTGAGCAGTGCCGGATCGAGCACGTCGGGTCGGTTGGTGGCGGCAATGATAATTATGCCCTCATTGGCCTCAAAACCGTCCATTTCGACCAGCAGCTGGTTCAATGTCTGTTCGCGTTCGTCATTCGAATTACCAAGGCCGTGACCACGGTGGCGACCGACGGCGTCGATTTCATCGATGAAAACTATGCAGGGTGCGTTTTTCTTTGCCTGTTCGAACATATCACGCACCCGGCTTGCACCGACGCCGACGAACATTTCCACGAAATCCGAACCAGAAATGGTGAAGAACGGCACGCCTGCCTCGCCCGCAATGGCGCGCGCGAGCAGCGTCTTGCCGGTACCGGGCGATCCAACCAGAAGCGCACCCTTGGGAATCTGGCCGCCCAGTTTTGAAAAGCGCTGCGGGTCACGCAGGAATTCGACGATCTCTTCCAATTCTTCGCGGGCTTCATCGATCCCGGCGACATCCTCAAACGTGACACGGCCCTGCTTTTCAGTGAGCATCTTGGCCTTGGACTTGCCAAAACCCATTGCGCCGCCCCCGCCGCCCTTTTGCACCTGGCGCAGCGCGAAGAAAGCAATGCCGAGAATCAAAACGAATGGCAGTGCATTGATCAGAAGATAGAGCAGCATGTTCGTCCGCTCAGGGGCGGTGCCGGTATACTGCACGCCCTTTTCATCAAGGAGCCGGGTCAACTGCGTATCGCCTTCGACCGGAATAGTCGTGAATTGATCACCGTTCTTAAGCGTACCCATGATCACATCGGACCCGATTTGCGCTTTTTGCACGCTGCCTTCCGCAACCTTGGCGCGGAAGTCGGAATAGGCGATCTCGGTCCCCGCTGGCTGAGAAACATTGCTGAACATTGTCACCACCATCAGCAGTGCGAGGAAAATTCCTCCCCATACCAATAGGCTCTTCAGCCAGGGGTTGGGCAGCTGCGGTTCCTTGTCATCATTCATCGACGAATCCGTCCTTTCATGTGGTGACAATATGGGGACAACAAAGTGAATGGCAAGCTAACGCGGCAAGGGTGAACAATTGGGCCGTTCTACCCGGCTGAAAGCGCACTCTGGCAGGGCAGATTGTGCCGGCAGCCATTCGCGCGCGCCGCAGCAGGCTCACTTTCAGAGCTAAGCTTATCCCTTTGACATAGGAGGTGGATTCGCTATCGAGTCTCAGTTGTCGCACATTTTCAAGAACACAATCGGTCGCGCGCGACAATCAGGGATGGGCGTTTCAACGGTTCCGGCAGGTCGGTTCAGTTGGGCGCCGGAGGGTTTGCAATGAACTGGATCGCGATCCGGATGCTTACTGGCGACCGGACGAAATTCTATGGGCTGGTGTTCGGCATCGCCTTTTCGACGCTGTTGATTGCCCAGCAGATGACCATTCTGGTCAATCTGGTGCAGCGCGGCGCCAATGCTGTCTACAATGAATATTCAGCCGATGTATGGGTAATGGATCCGGTTACCCGCACACCCGAAGTCAACTTCGCCATGCCAGAAACCGCGTTGGACGAAGTCCGCTCCGTGCCCGGGGTTGCCTGGGCGGTGCCACATCTCAGGTCCGCAGCCTCAGTTCGCTCAGCCGATGGCGATCTTGAAGGCGTGGCAATTGTCGGAGTTGACGATACCACGCTAATCGGCCTGCCACACAAGATGGTCTATGGCACTGCCAGCGTTCTGGCAGAACCCGATGCGGTTATCATTGACGATGTTGGCGCCGGGAGAATGTTTGGCGTCGGGGTCAATCCCGTGGGCCAGCGGTTGGAAATGAACGACCAGCGCGCGATCATTCGCGGCGTGGTCGATGCCACACCCACATTTACCAGTCAGGTGTTTCTCTACACGCGTTATTCGCGCGCACTTTCCTATGTCCCGGGCACGCGAAACCGGCTGAGCTTTGTGCTGGCGCGCGCTCAAGACGGCGTAACACCGGAAGTGCTGGCCAAAAGGATCGCCGATCAGACGGGTTGGAAAACCCGCACGCGCGACGAATTTGCGTATGACGGGATCATGTTCGTGATTGCCAATACCGGCATTCCGTTCAATTTCGGGATTACTGTTGCGCTGGGATTTATTGTCGGCGTCGCGATCGTCGGTTTGACCTTCAGTCTTTTCATTCGCGACAATATCAAACAATTTGGCGCCCTGAAGGCCATCGGCGTTACCAACCGCAAGATTGCCGGCATGGTTGCGACTCAGGCCGCCATAGTCGGCTCGATCGGTTATGCCTTCGGCATCCTTGGATCCGTGGTGTTTATTTACTGGTTTGAGAAAATCAAACCCGAATTCAAGGGCTTCTATTCGCCTTGGCAGATACCCTTGATCTGCCTGATCCCGGTCATCATCATTCTGGCAATGACCGGCTGGCTGGCGCTGCGCAGCGTCATGAAGACCGAACCGGCGGAGGTTTTCCGATGATCGGCGCGGTGGACAGCAAGGTTGCGATAAGGGTTCGCAATGTCTCGCGCGATTTTCAGGCGGGGCAAAACACGATCCGGGTCCTGCACGACATCGATATCGATGTGCAATCGGGAGAACTGACCTATCTGGTTGGCGAATCCGGATCCGGGAAGACCACGCTGATTTCAATCATCGCGGGAATCCTGTGGCCCACTATCGGGGAAGTGCACGTTTTTGGTCAGGACATCTATGCATTGGATGACACGGAATTGGTCAAATTCCGCCTCGCCAACATCGGCTTCATTTTCCAGCAATATAATTTGATCCCGACGATCGATGCGGCATCCAACGCCGCAGTCCCGCTGATGGCAAGGGGCATGAAGCGCAGCGAAGCGCGCGAGATCGCCTGCGACATGTTGGAGAAGCTCAATATTGCCGATCAGGCGGGCAAGCTGCCCTCCACGCTTTCAGGCGGACAGCAGCAGCGTGTCGCCATCGCCCGCGCGCTGGTCCATGGGCCGCGGCTGGTGGTATGCGATGAGCCGACCGCGGCGCTGGACGCACGTTCCGGGCGCCGGGTAATGGATTTGCTGCGCGAAGTGGCCGTGGCGGAGAACCGTTCGGTCATCATCGTTACCCATGACAACCGAATTTTTGACTTGGCCGACCGCATCCTCACGCTGGATGACGGACGAATTACCCGTGATGGCACAAATTTGTCGCAGGAAGGATAAACCATGGCGAACGCGCCAAAGGGATGGAGTTTTTCGAGACGGGCTTTGCCGGTGCTGGCTGTTATCGGCCTGTTGCTCGCGATCTATCTCATATTCAGTGGTAAACCCGATCGGTCCTTGGACGACCCGGTGGAATTGCCTGCGCACGCCACAGGTACGCTTGCTGATGCGCCGCGGGTTGCCGGATCAGGGGTTGTCGAGCCGTCCAGCGAGATAGTCGATCTGGGCACCTCAGTATCTGGCCTTGTAATGAAGGTATTTGTCCGTCCGGGCGACTATGTCGCAGGTGGCCAACCACTGTTCACCGTCGATGACCGGTCAACGCGGGCGCGACTTAACGAAGCGTCTGCGGCCATTGCCCAGGCGAAGGCAGCCATTGCCGAGGCCAGTGCCGCTAGCAACACCGCGTCGCGGCAGCTTGAGCTTTACCGCAAGATCGAAGATGCCGCTGCCGTTTCAAGGTCCGAAGTGATCCGCGCTGAAGGCGATGCCGAAGCTGCTCGCAACCGGCTGGCACTCGCCCATGCCCAGCTCGTATCCGCCGAAGCTGTGGCTGGAACTGCACAGACCGAACTTGGCAAACTGACAGTTCGCGCACCCATTGGCGGTGAAATTCTTGCTGTGAATATCCGCCCTGGCGAATTCGTGCAGGCCGGCAGACCCCAAGGCAGTAATGCCGAACCCTATATCGAATTGGGTGAGACAAGGCCGCTATATGTCCGGATCGATATCGACGAAGACGAGGCGGTGCGACTGGATTTGGGGAAATCCGCAACCGTCAGCCCGCGCGGCGCTTCTGGCCAGCAGGTAAAAGCCAAATTCGTTCGCGCCGAACCGCAGATCACGCCCAAACGGTCGTTGACAAACAGCGCCAGCGAACGGGTCGATGTGCGTGTTCTTCAAGTGCTTTATGAATTGCCGGCCGACGGGATACGATTCCGTACAGGGCAGCAAGTCGATGCCTTTATCCCGGCAAAGATGGTCACCAAGCGGACCAATGCCGTCAAGCCAAAGCCCGCCGAGGAAGGCGTCAAGGAATGAACCGCACAAACCTGCTTGTAGCCTGCGGAGCCCTAGCCTTGGCCGGTTGCGTGGCAGGGCCGCCTGCCGATATTGACACATCACCGCCAGCCCTGCCGCAGGACTTCGCCTTTGCAGCCGACGCAGCGACATCGGGCAATCTGGCAACACTTTTGCCAAGCAATGATCCTGCCTATGCCGACCTTGCGCAACTGGCCTTGGCTGACGCGCCAACACTGGCGGTTGCGCTGGCCCGCATCGATCGGGCGCGCGCCGCCGCGAGCGGGGCAAGTTCCCAGCGCTTCCCGCAAGTCAGCGCAAACGCATCCGTCACAGGGACACGCACCAATCCCCGGCAATTGGGTGCCAGTCTTCCTCCGACTGTTACCCTTGATACCGAACGGGTCAGCTTTGGAACCAGCCTTGTCGCGGCTTGGGACCCGGATCTGTTCGGTCAGTTGCGCGCGCAGGAACGCGCCGCCATTGCACGGATTGATGCTGCGGGTGCCGATGCGGCTGGTGTGCGGCTGGCGCTGGTTGCCGAAGTGGCGGCCAGCGTAATTGATTGGCGGACACTTGATGCACGCCAAGCCGCGCTTGAAGAGGATGTGATCGCGGCTGAAACCCTGGTGACATTGGCCGAAATCCGCGAACGCTCCGGCATCGCACCGGATTTCGACCGGGTCCGTGCCGAAGCCACAGCCGAAGCCAGCCGAGGCCGAATCGCGGCTTTGCCCGGCGCCAGAGCGCAATTAATCGGGCGGCTGGTTACTCTCACCGGGCAATCGGCGCAGAAGGTGCGTGCCGCCTTGGAACAACCCGCTGGCGACCTTGCGCAGATTGCTGCACCGGCCAGCGTGCCGTCAGACCTGCTGGCCAACCGGCCCGATGTACTTGCGGCCGCTGCCCGGCTGGCCGCTAGCGATTCCGACCTTTACGCCGCGGCTGCGCGGCGCTTTCCGAAATTCAGCCTTTCGGCCACGCTTGGGCTTCTTGCCTTTGATCTGGGCAGCCTGTTCGACACAGACTCGGTCGTCGGATCAGTCGGCGGTTCACTCCTCGCCCCGCTACTCGATTTCGGGCGGATCGCGGCGGAAATCGACAGCGCCGAAGCTGACAAGCGGATCGCATTCGAAACCTATCGCGGCACGGTTTTCGCTGCGCTGGGCGATGCCGAAGCTGCCTACGGATTAGTCGCCGCAACCGACAATGCGCTTTCGGTGACCGAACGTGAGCGCATGGCAAACGAACGTGCCGCGCGGCTGGCCGATGTGCGTTACCGCGCTGGCTTGTCGGATTTTCTCACTGTGCTGGATGCCCGGCGCAACGCCGATGCTTCGGGTGAACGGGTGGCGGCGGCGCGGGGCGCTGCCGAACGGGCGCGAGTAATCCTGTGGCAATCCCTCGGCGGCGATCAAACCACGATGCGCGCAAACAGCCAATAAGATGCGGTGATGCCGATGGCATAGGTCGCGATGCGAATCATGGGCACTAGCGCGTGTTTTGACATTGTCCGGATAAAGAAGATCGCGGTCAGCACCGCCGCGATTATGCATAATTGTCCAGCTTCGACCCCGAGATTGAAGGTTAGTAAGGCCGGGACAATGTCCCCTTCGGGCAGGCCAATCGCGGCAAGCGCACTGGCAAAGCCAAATCCGTGAAGCAGGCCAAACAGAAACGCGATCACCCAGGGGTATCGGACCGTGAGGCTAGTCCTTTCGTCAGGCTTTCGCATAATTTCAAGCGACAGAAACAGGATCGACAGCGCGATTAACGCTTCTACCGGTCGCTGCGGCAGCGATAACCAACCCAGCGCAGCACCGGCGAGAGTGAATGAATGAGCAACGGTGAACGCCGTCGCCGCAAGTACCACCGGGCGCCACCGCCGTAGCAGCAGTACCAGCGCGATAACAAAAAGCAGGTGGTCCCAGCCGGCCAGAATATGCTCAACACCGATACGGAAATAACTGCGCCAGACCTGTGTCACAGCAGGTGCCGCCAGAATTTCCGCGGATGGTTGCGCGGAAGTCAGCCGTAATGTCTGCATTGGTTGTTCAAGCGGCTGAACGCGAACAAGCATATCGCCCTGCCCAGACAAGGCAGGCATAGCGATTTTCCCACCAATCATGGAGCCACGGCAATGCGCGCTGGCACTGCCCACGATTGCCCCTCCGACCACGCCGCTCTTAACATCCGGATCAAAGCGGCAATTGGCCGGCAATTGCGGAGGATTGATTGCGCCCACTGGCGGCGCGGCAAGTGGCAACTTCCAGCCTACATGCCACTGTCCAGCCTGCTGTTCGGTCAATTCAAGATAGCCCGGCCGCAGTTCATCGGCCCATGCGGCAGAAGGACTGAGCAACATTGTGGCCAGCACAGCGATCAGCAATTTCATCGCGCGATCTTGATCCGATAGGCGTCGCGCAACGCATGGTACGCCTGTTCACGCCGGTCAGCCTCGGTGCTGCTGCGCCAATCGGCTTCGACCTGATCACGAATATCATCGAAGGGTGGAACCTGGCTCGCTTCGCGGCGCGTCAAGCGGATCAAATGCCAACCAAATCCGGAGGCATGCGGCCCTGCCCAATCCTTGCCCACGGCCACGCTGTCGAGTGCATCAACAAATTGCGAGCCCAGGCGTCCGGCAATTTCACCGCGTGTCGCACGCGTGAAATTGCCGGGAAGCGATATGGATTGGCCCGACTTCGGGCCAGTCAGTGCGCGCTTTGCATCCGCTTTTTCAGCGAAATAGAGCTGGTCAAAACTGTAATGAACCTCACCGGCAAACCGTTCGGGATGATCCGCATAATATTGCCGCAAGGTGGCATCCGATACAGGCGCAGTTTCGGCCATGCTGGCCGCAAGGTAATCCATTTTGTTTGCCAGGCGTTTGCGTACCACCGGATCATCGCGATCGAGACCGAGGCGAAGAGCTTCGCGATAGAGCACCTCCTCGCGCAGGAACGTCTCGACCATACTGTCGAGTTCGGCATCGGTCGGTGGGCGCTGCATGGTCTGTTCCCATTGCAGTGCCAACAGAGCGCGATCTTCTCGTGTGACCGTAATCGTGCGGCTTGCCGGATCGGCGGGTTCTCCCTGCCAGGCAAAAAAGGTGAAAAGCGCCGCCCCACCGATCATAAAGTGGACGAGCGGTTCGCGCGCCCAGGAAGGCAAATTCATCTCTTCGCGGGCCCCACCCAGATCGGCGAAGTATAAGCGCGCTCCTGCGCGACGGCATCAGCCATAGCATCAGCCGTCAGTTCAAAGCCGAAGCGCACGGCATCAAACAGCGGCCAGCGCGGCGTAGGAATTTCCAGAACACGAAGGTAGTAAAAAGCCCGTTGGCCCGGCCGGTAGTCGGGGTCGGTCCAAACCTTGCGCAATTCCGGTGCCCCGATTGTGTTGGTGTAGGTCGCATCGGCCCGGTTAACCGTGTCTCCGACTGCCGGTACTTTGCCATTGACTGCGCGGCGTTTATCCATGTCGGACCAGACAACATCATAGATCTTTTCCTGGGTTTTGCCGCTGGCATCGGTCCAGCCCTTGATCACCTGCACCCGGTCCAGCCGGGCACCATCCGGGTCCATCAGGGCAGAGATCAGGAAATGCGGCGCCTTGCCATTGTCGGCAAGTTCGCCGCCCATCGGGACGCCCTTGGTATAGCCGTTACGTATCCAGTCGCCTTCAAACGCATTTTCGGCAAAATCATATCCTCCAAAAAAGCGAACGACCATACGCGGGCCAGTGGTTGAATAGGTTTCACGCCGCATCATCGCGTCGAAAATTTCAGCGCGCGTATTGGCCCGCGCCCACACCGCCGCATAACCCCCGGCAAGGTAATTCCAACCAAAGCGGCCAACCCGTGTTCCCAGATTTTGCGGGGCCAGTGCGCGGACTTTGTTTGGTTCATTGCCTGTGTGCTTGCCGAAAAAATTATTCTCGTCGCCGGTTGCGAGTGCCGTGTGGCTATCGGTCGATCCGATCATCCCGAATTTATAGGGGTTGGCCCCGGTACGCTGCTCGATCGATAGACCGCGCTTCAACGCTTCCCGCAGGTAATTACCGGCAAACATGTCCGGGGTGGTTTTTGCGGTCAGCGGCAAATTGCCCAATTCCCATCCCTTTACGCCAAAACCGGCAAATTCATCGTTTGGTGAGAGATAAGGGTGGGTTTCACTGTCGCCCTTGATCTGGGTTGCTTCGACCAAGGGTTCATGCGCGGCGCGGCGTCGGGCGTATGCGGCGGTCATCGGCCCGCCATCAGACCCAGTCAGTTCGAACATCAGCCCATTGGACAGGTTTGAATTATGCGGGATCGCCAGAACTTTTCCGCCAGTCGTCTTCTCATAAGCATCCATGTAATCCCACAGCCCATCGACCGGGCCTGCACCTATGCCAGGAAATGGCAGGACCTTTGACGTCCGGTCGAACCCGTCGCGGAACATCACCACGCGGTGGAGATTATTGCCGTTTGGCATCAACGTGTATTCAAAGCCTGCAATCGGTGTGAACACACCTGGCTTGTAGTAACGATCAAGCATCGCCAAACCTGCAGTCCAGATCGTTTTGGTTGCCTCCTTCTGCCGCTCGGGATCGCGAAGGGCTTCCGGCAGCGTGTTGTTGGCCGCCGCAGTGATCAGTTCGGCAATTGCGCGCTGCGACTGGTGGGGCGATTCATGCATCATGTCGTGCCATCGGCGCAATGTCGCATCACGGATCAGCAGACGGGGCGCATCGAAGAGGCGGCGCGTCGCGCCCAGGCCATCGCTGTGATCGGCAATAACCAGAAAATCGAGTGGTCGTGCCAGCTTTGCCTTGATTCCCGTCGTCGAGGTAACTTCGTCCCCGCGGGCAAACTTCAACGCATCTTCGGGTCCAAGACGGACACCAAAACCGAAAGCATCGATCGAATTGTCCGTGTGGAGATGGGTGTCGCCGAACAAGGGGCGGTCGGGAAATTCGCTGGGCGTAACCGCCCTTTCGGCATCGGCTACTTCCGCTGGATTGATAGACTTAGGCTGCGATAACCACCATGCTCCAGCCCCTAAGACGGCCGCAATAGCGGCGACCGACACGATTATACCCTTGCGGCCCATCGAGTTCCCCCCCTGCCGCCGACTTTTCGGCGTGCAAGCAGAGATTGTGCCCAAATGCAGCCGCAGGTCAAGGCTGGTCAGGCAGAGGAATCGGCTCGCTTCAGTAAGGCTGAACGCAGACATTGGCACACCACTTCATCACGCTGGTTGATCAGCTGATGTGAGAAAGTGACGATCCCTGCATCCGGTCGCGATTTTGAAGCGCGCAATTCCGTGACTTCACTGGTGGCGCGCATTGTATCGCCGATGAAAACAGGCTTGGGCATCACCAGTCTGTCATAGCCAAGGTTTGCCACCAGCGTGCCCAAAGTAGTGTCGCCAACAGACAGGCCGACCATCAGTGAAAACGTAAAGGTCCCGTTGACCAGAATCTGGCCGAACTCGCTCGCCCGCGCGGCTTCGGCATCCAGATGGAGCGGTTGCGGATTATGGGTCATGGTCGAAAACAGCAGATTGTCGGTTTCGGTTACTGTTCGCCGAATCTCATGCTCGATCCGATCACCCACTTGCCATTGGTCGAAGAAGCGCCCTGCCATGGTTACTGTTCCTGCTTTGCCTGTGAAGGCAGACCATTGCGCGTCCTGCTTCCCTTGTCGAGCCATCACAGCCGCTTGACCCCACTTGATTACACCTGAAACCAGGTTCAGAGCGGCACGTCTGTTGAACTTGCAAGAGCCGCCCGAATGCCAGCCATGACCACGCTCGATCGTTCCATATTGCGTGCAGCTTACCGTCAGGAAGAGCAGGTCTGCATCGAAGACCGTTTGCGTCAGGCTGCGCCGGCTTCGGCGGTGCATGGCCAGGCTGCTGAATTGGCCGCACGACTGATCAAGGGCGCGCGAGGGCGCAAGGCAAGTGGGCTGGACGCTTTCCTGCAGACCTACGGCCTGGCGACCGAGGAGGGCGTGGCGCTGATGTGCCTTGCCGAAGCTTTGCTGCGCGTGCCCGATACCGCCACCGCTGACGCTCTGATCCGCGACAAATTGGGCAATGTCGACTGGGGCGAGCATTTGGGGGACAGTTCCTCCACCTTCGTCAACGCCGCGACATTTTCCCTGATGTTGACCGGCGAAGTGCTGGAACGCCCCGAAATGCATCAGCGCGGCATGGGGGCCACGCTCAAACGAGCCATCGGACGATTGGGAGAACCAGTCATCCGCACGGCCACGCTGCAAGCGATGCGGATCCTTGGCGGTCAATTTGTGTTCGGGCGCACTATCGAAGAGGCTCTCAAGCGAGCCCGGCCCGAGCAGGAACGCGGGCTGACCCACAGTTTCGACATGCTTGGCGAAGCTGCAATGACGTTTGCAGATGCCGAACGTTACAGGCTGTCTTACGAAGCCGCTATTGAACGGCTGGCGCGCGATGCGAAGGGCGGAGTGGTGCGCGCTCCGGGCATCTCAGTGAAGCTTTCCGCGCTCTACCCCCGTTATGATTTTCTCCACGCTGACGATGCGAAAGCCCATCTGGTGCCGGTCCTGAAAGCGCTGGCAGCCAAGTCCCGCGATGCAGATATCCATTTCACCATCGACGCCGAGGAGGCCGAACGGCTGGAGCTGTCGATGGATATTATCGAAGCACTGGTTGCCGACGACGATCTTTTTTCCAAGGATTGGGCCGGATTTGGCCTGGCTTTGCAAGCCTATCAGAAACGGGCTGTTCCACTATGCGACTGGGTCGCGAAACTGGCGCGGCGCCACGGCCGGCGGGTCATGGTCCGACTGGTCAAAGGCGCCTATTGGGACAGCGAAATCAAGTTGAGCCAGATCGGCGGTTTCCAGGATTATCCTGTGTTCACGCGCAAGCAGGCGACGGATGTATCCTATCTCGCATGCGCCGCGAAACTGCTTGAAGCCAGGGACGTGATCTACCCTGCCTTTGCGACGCATAACGCCTATACTGTGGCAGCCGTCAAAGCGTTGGCGGGTTCTGGCACCAAATTCGAGTTCCAGCGGCTGCATGGCATGGGCGAAGATGTCTATGCCGAACTTGCCGCGCAGGAGGGAGCCGACCGGACGCCCGTGCGGGTATATGCACCAGTCGGTGGGCACAAGGATCTGCTTGCCTATCTCGTCCGCCGTTTGTTGGAAAACGGGGCCAATTCCAGTTTCGTCAACCGCATGGCCGATGCTGAGGTGCCGGTAAGCGAACTTACCAGCGATCCAGTGGCAGATCTTCTCGCGTTAGAGCCGAAACGCAATTCGGCGATCCCGCTGCCGTCGCAAATTTTTCCTCTGCGCCGCAATAGCGCGGGCATCGACCTTGCCGACCCTTTGGTGCGTGAACCCTTGATTGCGCGGCTTGCTGAACTGGCAAGCCGCGAGTGGCACGCTGCGCCGACGTTCTGCGGAGAGGACGCGGGCCCGACCGCCACGATCACGTCACCGCAGAACCGTTCCGCCTTGGTCGGCACATGCCGCGATGCCCTGCCAGCCGAAGTGCAGGATGCAATCACGCGCGCCGATGCAATCCAGCCTGGCTGGAATGGGCTGGGCGGCGAAAAGCGCGCGCTCCTTCTTGAAGCTGCCGCCGATAGATTTGAAGAGCATAGCGACGAATTTCTTTCTCTGTGCCAACGCGAGGCAGGCAAAACGCTGGCCGATGCCGTGCTGGAACTGCGCGAGGCTGTCGACTTCATGCGCTATTACGCCGGCGAAGCGCGCCGTCTGTTCACAGGGCCTCGAATGCTCCCCGGCCCGACAGGCGAGGAGAACCGTCTTTCGCTGGCCGGAAGAGGTGTCTTCGCCACAATCAGCCCGTGGAATTTCCCTTTGGCGATCTTCATCGGCCCCGCCGCGGCGGCGCTCGCGGCGGGCAACACGGTCCTTGCCAAGCCTGCCGAACAGACGCCTCTGATTGCCGCCCTTGCCGTGAAACTGTGCCATGACGCCGGTATTCCCGAAGAAGTTTTGCAGTTGGTTCCAGGCGCTGGCGATGTCGGCGCAATGATCACCGCGGACCCGCGAATTGCGGGCGTTGCCTTTACCGGATCGACTGAGACTGCGCGGGTCATCAACCGGGCGCTGGCGGCGCGCGGCGGGCCGCTGGCGACCTTTATTGCCGAAACCGGCGGCCAAAATGCGATGATCGTCGATAGCTCGGCTCTACCTGAACAGGTCACGCGTGATGTTGTGGCAAGCGCTTTCCAGAGCGCTGGTCAGCGATGTTCGGCACTGCGAATGCTCTATTTGCAGGAAGATGTGGCGGAAGGCATGCTGACCATGATCCGCGGCGCTTTCGAGGCTCTCGAAATCGGTGATCCGGCACAGCTTGCTACGGACGTTGGCCCGGTGATTGACGCCGACGCCAAATCCGCTCTCGAACACCATATCAACGGTTGCAAGAAGGCTGGTCATCAAATTTGGCAGCGGTCTTTGCCACGTTCGGCCAAGGCGGGCTGTTTTGTTGCACCGACAATTATTGAAATCGATTCCATTCGTGACCTGAAACGCGAAAATTTCGGCCCCGTGCTGCATGTCGCGCGTTACCGCGGGGACCAGTTGAAGCTGGTGGTGGATGACATCAACGCTGCAGGCTACGGCCTCACCTTGGGGCTGCATAGCCGGATCGCTTCCACCCGGCGGCTGGTTGAAGCCCACGCGAAAGTCGGCAATTTCTATGTCAATCGTAACCAGATTGGCGCGGTGGTAGAAAGCCAGCCCTTTGGGGGGGAGGGCCTGTCCGGCACTGGTCCAAAGGCCGGTGGGCCACATTATCTCGCGCGCTTTGCGACCGAAAGAGTCGTGTGCATCGACACGACGGCAGCCGGAGGAAATGCAAGTCTGCTGGCGGGCTAACGCTTCGACGGAATGGCAATGCCCGCACTAAGCAGCGCTTCGACAGCCGGGACGATTACGCCGATTGGGCGGCTATCGTCCCACACACCAAAGCGTAAACCGAGGAAGACGTTCATGCCCATGATCGCCCAGGCGCGCACTTCATTGTCACCGTGGCTGATCAGACCAGCCGCGACTCCTTCATCCAGTCGTCCGGCAATGCGTTGGGCCGTGCCCTGATAATGCGCGCGGTAGCTGACGGGATCGGCAAACTCCGCTTCATCGATGATTCGGTAAATCTCCTTATGCTCCCGCGCGAAACGAAGGAACGCGGCCAGTGCTTCACGCTCCCGGTCAACGCCGCGGCTGCCCGGTGAAACGCCCGCCGCGGCAGCCTTTGCAACCGACGCGCTCATGTCCCGGACCAGCGCAGTAAAGATCGACTCCTTGCTGTCGAAATAGGTGTAGAAGGTGCCCAACGCCGTGCCAGCCCGGCGGGTAATCCCGCTGATCGACGCTTCGTAAAAACCACTTTCACCGAATTCCATGGCCGCAGCGTCAAGCAAGCGGCGCATCGTTGCTGCCCCGCGGGCAGTGCGCGGTTCCTTGCCGGGGCTGGCGGCACTCGAAGAAGGCTTGGCTGTGGCCATAGCGCAACGGAATAGTCCGAGAATTTGGGTTACGCAATGAAAGAAGTTGAAAGTCGGTTCAGATTTCAATATCGACATGCCGGTATAGGCGCACAACCAAGCCGCGCCCTGAGGAGAGAATTCATGCGACGCCCAGCACATATCACCAGCCGAATTGCATTAGTCACTTCGCTTGCGCTCAGCGTATTTGCCACGCCCGCTTTTGCGCAGGGACTGCCTGACGACGCCGAAACCAACGCTTCGCCTTCCAGTGATAGCGAAGGAACGATCATCGTCACCGCGCGCCGCCGCGAAGAAAGCCTTATCAATGTCCCGATTGCTGTTACGGCCTATAGCGCCGCCGCATTGCAGCAAGCCGGCGCAATTGACATCACCGATATCGGACAAACCACACCGAACACTACGCTTGAGGCATCGCGCGGGACCAACTCCACACTCAGCGCCTTCATCCGCGGTGTCGGCCAACAAGATCCTGTTTCCGGTTTCGAACAGGGCGTCGGAATTTATCTCGATGATGTCTACCTGAATCGACCACAAGCCGCGGTTCTCGACATTTATGATGTTGAACGGATCGAAGTTCTGCGCGGCCCGCAGGGCACTCTATACGGACGCAACACCGTTGGCGGCGCGGTGAAATATGTGACGCGCGCATTACCGCAGGATCTGTCCGTGCAGGTCAAAGGGACTTACGGCAGCTTCAACCAGATAGACGGAGTGCTCAGCGCATCGGCGCCCATTACCGACATGGTCCGCGTCGGCGGTGCAGTGGCCCGCCTAACTCGCGATGGTTTCGGAACAAACCTCACCAACGGGCTCGATAATTACAACAAGGACCTGTTGGCTGCGCGTGGCACTTTCGAACTTGGCGGTTACGGCGAACCGGTATCGATCCGCATCACCGGCGATTATACCAAGGACAAGAGCAATCCGCGCGGCGGCCATCGCCTGATCCCCGGCCTGGCCTCTAACGCACCCGTGCTTGGCAATGTGTTTGATACACGTGGCGGACTGAATGATCCGAAGCAGGACATCGAAGCCTACGGCGTAGCGATGAATGTTTCGATTGATCTTTCCGATGCCGTGACCTTCCGGTCAATTTCCGCTTGGCGCAAAGACAGTACGTATACCCCCATCGATTTTGATGCTCTGCCTGCAGTCGATCTGGATGTTCCGGGCATCTACCGCAACGAGCAACTGAGCCAGGAACTCCAGTTGCTTTACGACAAGGGGCCGATCTCGGCATTGCTGGGCTTCTATTATCTGGATGCCAAGGCCGACACATTGTTCGACGTGCGGCTTTTCACGACATTTAACGGCTTTACCGCATTCACCGAAGCTGATGTGGACACAGAGACTTACGCCGTGTTCGCGGATGCAACCTTCGATTTCACCGACCAGCTCAGCTTGTCGGTCGGAGGACGCTACACCTGGGACACGCGCAGTGCCGACATTTTGCGGCAGAACTATCTGGGCGGCGGATCGCCGGTATTTGGCGGTCTTGGTGTGCCTTTTGGCGGTGCGAGCACAAACTTCTCCGGCAGCCGGGAATTCAAGAAGTTCACACCGCGCGCCTCGCTCAGCTTCAAGCCGACGCCCGATCACAATCTTTACGCCAGCTATTCACAGGGCTTTAAGGGCGGCGGCTTCGACCCGCGCGGCGTGGGCGTGAACGCTCCGGCGGCAACACCGGGCGCACCGACAAATGCCGAAGTTGCATCCTTCCTCAGCTTCCGCCCGGAAAAGGTCGACAGTTATGAAGTCGGCTACAAGGGCAGCCTGCTTGACGGTGCGCTCTATGTGGCGCTTGCCGGTTTTTATGCCGACTATACCGACGTGCAGATTCCCGGATCAGTCGCCTGTAGGGTGAGCGGCATCCAGACCTTCTGCGGGGTTGTTTCGAACGCCGGCAAGGCCCAATTCAAGGGGCTGGAACTCGAGACAACGGCTCGGCTCGGCCGTGATCTGATGGCGGCAGGCGACCGTCTGTCGCTGGCCGGCTCGCTTGGCTACATCGACGCGCAGTACAAGAAGTACATCACCAACATCGGCGGGGTACCGACCGATGTGGCTGATTTCCGCGAAGTGCAAAACACGCCGAAATGGTCGGCTAGCGGCACTCTTGCCTATTCGACACCAGTGGGCGCAGGGGAACTCGCCTTCAGCTCAACCGTCTCGTATCGTTCCAAAACCTACCAGTTCGAAGTGCCGAACCCATACATCGACCAGAAGGGCTACGCATTGTTTGATGCAAACCTTGTCTACACCGCTCCTGATGATCGCTGGAGCATCGGTGTTCATGGCCGCAATCTGACCAACAAGGAATACAAGACTTCGGGCTACACCTTTGTTGGCGCCAACGCTGTTACGGGGGCCATTCCCCTGGGAACCAACGGATATCCGGTACCGTCGCTTGGCAAGGAAGGGACGCTAACGGCGTTCTACGGTAACCCTCGGCAGGTTTTCATTACTGGAACGGTTAAGTTCTAACCAAAGGTTTCATCGCAAACTGGAAATTCCTGTTTTGTTGATGTGTCTGACTTGATAGGAGGCGATGAATGCGTCGCCTCCTATCTTTGTTTGCCAGCGCCATCGCGCTTTTCTGGTCACTGCCTGCGCTGGCATCCGTCACCATGACCTTCCACAGCTTCAACGGGTCCGTGCTGTTCGGACGTTATCCGCACACGTTTGTCTCGCTTGATGGGACGCTTGATGCCAACGGGCAGAAGGTTCACGAAAACTACGGCTTCACCGCAAAAAGCGTTTCACCGGCAATTCTGTCGGGACCTGTGGAGCACAAGGTCGTTTCGGAGCCGGAGAAATATATACTCGGCACCAATCACCACTTTTCAATCAAGATGACCGATGCACAATATTGGCAGGTCGTTGCGGAGATGAAGGCCTGGCGCGATGCGCCCGGCAAATATTATTCGCTCGATAATCGCAACTGCATTCATTTTGTTGGCAAGATTGCAGAAATCATGGGCCTGAAGGTCGATTTCCCGCAGAAATTGCTGCGCAAGCCCAAGCAGTGGCTGAACCATATCACGGCGCTGAACCCACAAATGCATGCAAAGCAGGTGAAGTAACGGGGAAAAGCCCGAGAACAAGGCTTGCTCACCGTGCTGCTCTGGTCAATCAAACGGCCATGGCGATTCTTAGCGATAAATGGATCCGTGCACAGGCACTCGAACACGGGATGATCGAACCCTTCGTGGAGGCACAGCGGCGCGATGGCTGCATTTCCTACGGGCTCAGCTCTTACGGTTATGACGCGCGTGTGGCGCCAGAATTCAAGATTTTCACCAATGTCGATTCCAGTGTTGTCGATCCGAAGAATTTTGACCCAAAAAGCTTTGTCGACCGGGAAACCGATGTTTGCATCATCCCGCCCAACAGTTTCGCGCTGGCCCGCACCGTCGAATATTTCCGTGTGCCGGAAGATGTGTTGGTAATCTGTCTCGGCAAATCGACCTATGCTCGCTGCGGTATCATCGTGAATGTCACCCCATTGGAACCAGGTTGGGAAGGGCATGTGACGTTGGAGTTTTCCAACACCACCCCACTCCCGGCCAAGATCTATGCCAATGAAGGTGCGTGTCAGTTTCTGTTTTTGCAGGGCAATGAACGCTGCGAAACCAGCTACGCTGACCGCGCAGGCAAATATATGGGGCAGCGCGGGGTTACATTGCCAAAGTTGTGAGACGCAAGGCGGCGCTTATGCCGCGCCTTTGACACAGATCAACTGCGGGTCCATCCAGACACGAGATCAGGAGAGAATTAATGACCAAGGCCGCCTGCGAGTTCGATATCATTGTCTATGGCTCCACCGGCTATACCGGCCGCCTTGTGGCGGAGTATCTGGCTCAGCATTATGCTGGCCGCGATGACGGTCCAAAATGGGCGATGGCCGGTCGCAGTCAAGCCAAGTTGGAGGAAGTGCGCGATCTTATCGGTGCCCCGAAAGACACGCCGCTGGTAGTGGCTGACGCATCCGATCCTGCCAGTCTCACAGCAATGTGCAACCGGACTCGCGTAGTGCTCACCACCGTTGGACCATACCAGCTTTACGGCAACGAATTGGTAGAGGCCTGTGCACGAACCGGCACTGACTATGCCGATTTGTGCGGAGAACCGGCCTGGATGCGACAAATGATCGACGCGCATGAAGAAGCCGCAAAGGCCAGCGGTGCCCACATCTGCTTTTCTTCCGGCTTCGATTCGATTCCCTTCGATCTCGGAGTGCTCATGTTGCAGAAAGAGGCGGTAAAGCGCTTCGGCAAGCCGGCACCTCGGGTCAAAGGCCGGGTGCGCAAGATGCAGGGGACATTTTCGGGTGGCACCGCAGCCAGTCTGAAGGCCACAATGAAAGCTGCCGCCAAGAACCCCAAGCTGATAGGCCTGCTGCAGGATCCATTTGCGCTGACACCGGGTTTTTCCGGTCCATCACAGCCAATGGGCCTTATCCCGGAATACGATGCAAAGCTGGAAAGCTGGGCAGCACCTTTCATCATGGCAACAATCAACACCAAAAATGTTCACCGCACCAACTTTCTGCGCGGCCATCCCTATGGGGAGGATTTCCGCTATGATGAAATGATGCTGACCGGTTTGGGCGAGATGGGTAAGCAGGCGGCATCTGCCGTTGCATCGATGCTGAAAGCACCCTTCGGCGACGGTGGACCGAAACCCGGTGAAGGACCAAGCAAGGAAGAACGTGAGAACGGCTTCTATGACGTCCTGTTTGTTGGCGAAATGCCCGATGGCCAGACGATCAATTTTGGGGTCAAAGGCAAATATGATCCGGGCTATGGATCAACCAGCCGGATGCTTTCCGAAACCGGGATTGCCCTGCTATCTTGCGATGCGCCAGGAGGTATCGGTACGCCCGGATCATTTCTGGGCGAAACGCTGGTTGATCGGCTTCAGGAACATGCGGACCTCAGCTTCGCGTTAGAAAACTGACCGTCAGAAACTTGCCCTTGCACTGATCTTGAAATTGCGGCCCGGCAAGGGGACAAAATCCTTGGTGAAGCTGGCGGCTCGCCGGCCTTCAACGTCAAAAATATTGTCCGCTTGCAGCAATAAAGTAAGGTTCGCATCCCCCCGCAAGGGCTTCCACGCGACCGATGCATTCACCATGGCAAATGCATCTGTTGGCGTTTCCTGAGCACCGACGCGGTTCTGTTTGCCGAAATATTGCAGTTCGGCACGCACATCGAACACGTCGGATTGCAATTCCAGGGCCCCCAGCAGGCTAACCGGCGGAATCCGTGGAATCGGGGTCCCGTCCGACAGCGACGCGCGGATATAATCACCGCGCAGGTCGGCGAGAATTTTGAGCGGGCCATTCTGGTGCAGCGGGATATTGAATTCGCCCTCCACTCCGGAATATGTCACATCCGCCTGACGGTATCGGAACACCGGCAGATCATCTTGAAAACCGCCGGTATCGTCGAGATAGATGTAATCCCTGAACCAGCTGCGGAAGGCAGCGACATTGATCGTGGCAGCGCCGATCTTCCCACGCATAAAACCTTCGATGCCCCAGGCCGTTTCCTTGATCAGGTTCAGGTCGCCAATTTCGAAGGACTGCGTTGCGGCATGCGCGCCGTTGGCCAGCAATTCTTCCGCGCTCGGCGCTCTTTGTGCACGCGAACCGTTGATCCCGAATCGCAACCCGCCGTCCGTTTCATGCGCGAGGCTGATTGCCGCCGAAACGCTGTCATAACCGCGCTGGAAGCCTACCGTCAGCGCGGAAACGTTACTGCGTTCATATCGGCCTGCGAATTGCAATTGGAGGGGCCCGACAGCGGCTTCCTGCAAACCAAAAAATGCATATTGTTCGGTCAGGTTGGCCGGGATGTAGGCCTCTTCACCAAGGGACTCAAAGTCGCGGAAGCTGTATTGTGTTCCGAGCGAACCCTTCCAGGTTCCGTGCTCTGCCTGCTCAAGCTCCGCTCTGCCTTCAAATCCTTTGACGTTGATGATCGTACCCACCACGCCATCGTCAAGTTCGGAGTGCGAGTAATCGCTATAACCGAAGCGGGTATGGAGCGCGGAGAAAAAACCTGCTCCCAAATCCAGTTCGCCGCGAAAATCGGCACGCTTCTGCTTCAGATCGATGGTGACATTGCCTGACTCGGCGCCACCAGGACGAACGGGCGCGCCATAGACTGTGTCATAAATGCCGAACGCGACGCCCATATTGCTGTCGCCTTCGAACACGGCCACACCGAAATTGCCGCTTTTCGTCTCGGTAGCGCTGTTCGGCAGGATACCGCGTATGTCAGCGGCTGCGCGCAATTGTGCAGCCGCTGCCGGATCGGTGGCGGCAGCGGCATCAGCCAGCAATTCCGCACGCAATGGTGCCGACGCCACAAAGCCGGGCACTTCGAGATTATCGGTCTTGTGATAGGATCCGTCGATGTGGACGACCACGTGATTGCCGGCACGAATGTCTGCCGATGCTCCGCCCTCACGCAGATTGGAAACCAGATCGCCGCCAAGTGTGGCATCGATATGTACCGGCTCCTCCAGTGGGCGCAGCGGGATACGCTTGTCGATAATGTTGACCGCGCCGCCAATGGCCTGACTGCCGTAAAGCATCACTGCCGGGCCGCGCAGAACATCAATCCTTTCGGCTGTGAGCGGATCAATCGACACAGCATGATCGGCCGAAACATTAGACGCGTCGATCGATCCGATCCCGTCAACCAAGACTTTAACCCGTTCGCCGGAAAAACCCCGCAAAACCGGGCGGGACGCACCGGGAGAAAAGCTGGTGGTCGATACACCGGGCAGTTTGGCCAGCACATCACCCACTTGCCCAGCAAGATTTCGCTGAAGGTCCACACCTTCCAAAACTGAAGTGCCCGCAAGAACGTCAAGCTGGTTCACACCAATTGCGCTCACCACAATTGTTCCGCTGAAGTCGTTGCGCCGATCATGAAAATCGTCAGATGCCTTCTGTGCACCTGCTTTCTCGGAGGATGCGCTCGAAGCGGCAGAACTTGCGGTAGTGTCCTGCGCTACGACAGGGTTGGGGGACAGCCCGGCAGTCAGCGCGAGGAAAGAAACGGAAAGAACGCATCGGCGTCCGACTTGACGATACAACATATCAACGCACTAGCGATTAGGTGACTGAACGCAATCCACAAACGGACGTCCTTGGAGAAAATGCGGTGAAGCGCATTTGCGCTGCGTCCAAAACAATTCCGCTCCATAATGCGATGAGAGCGGGCCCTTGCAGATATTCGCTTAATTGCCGTCAGCCGGCGTAATACTGTCTTCCGATAGCCGCCAACAACCGCTTGCATATTCGATGATCAGTCTACCCTGTTCGCCATAGGTTTCAATCAGTTC
>JAHEAV010000040.1 GCA_024642565.1 Erythrobacter sp. | reverse complement strand
AGCCGTAAAGGCAGAAAACTTTTCATCAAAATACTCGGGCGAAAAGGTGCGAGCTTGAGCGATCGCTTCACGCGGATCGAAGTCGGGCATGAACGTTTCCATCCGGGCAATCGCCTCGATCAAATCATCAGTATGTTGGCGATCAAAAAAAATCCCGGTCCTGTTCGGAATTACAGTGTCGCGTACGCCGCCCCGACTATAGGCAACCACGGGGCGCCCCGATGCCATTGTTTCCACCGGAGTTATCCCGAAGTCTTCTTCGGCGGTCATAACCAACGCCCTGGCTTCGCTGAAGGCCTTGCGTAGCGCCTGAAAATCCATGCGTTCGATGAAGGTAATGTTTGGTTTGGCGATAGACTTCAAGTGCCGCAGCATTCCGCCTGTGCCAACCATCAGCAGTGGCAATCCGTTCTGGTTGAACGCCTCAACGGCCAGGTCAGGGCGTTTGTATGGCACCATTTGTCCGACCCATAGATAGTTCGGTCCGATCTCTTTCGCCGGAGCGAACAAGGAAGTTTCAACGGGCGGGTGGATGATATCCGCTTCGCGCCGCCAGACCTTGCGGACACGGGACTGGATGAAGGTCGAATTCGCCGCGATCCGGTCAACCCGCGCGCTGGAGGTCACATCCCATGCGCGCAGCCGGGGATAGATTAACGGCATCAGCAATTTGGCAAGCGGGTTCGCCGACTTGCGATAGATAGGATAGTGATCCCACAGATACCGCATCGGCGAATGGCAGTAACAGGCGTGCAAACTGTCAGGTGCCGTAATGACTCCCTTGGCCGGTCCAGATTCGCTGCTGATCACCAGATCATATCCGGTCAGATCCAGAGATTCGAGCGCCATCGGCATTAGTGGCAAGTAATATTGATACAGGCGGCGAGCAGCGGGCAAACGGTTGATGAAAGTGGTTTGAATATTGGCCTGTGCCAGAACGCCGGACATTTTCGATGGATCGATCACATGGGTGAAGATATCCGCCTGTGGGTAGCATTTCAGCATCCGTTCAACGACGCGTTCTCCGCCGCGCATCAGGACCAGCCAATAGTGCACGATCGCAACGCGGGGTTCGGAGAAAGGCCGAGGCTCGAATTGTGACCGGCTCACAGAAAGAGCCCCATCCAGTTTCAAGCGTAATACTCGCGATACTTGCTGTAATAAAAAGCCGGATCTTCCCGGCCAAAATAGCCCTTCCGGCGCATGTCGATCTGGGTCAACGCCACGCCGGCAACATTAACATGTTCAAACGGCAGCCTTCCAAGCGCAGCCCGTATCGCCGCGGCGGGGGTATGATTCCATTTTGCCGCCATGATTACCGCGTCGGCCCGGCTAGCGATAATCCGGGTTGCCGCGATTGGCAGCACCGGGGGCAGGTCGAGAATGATCCGGTCGAAGTTTTGCCGCAGTTCCTCTAGAAAATCGACGAACGCCCGCCCGGTCAGCAAATGTTCTGGCTCTTCAACCATCGGCTTTAGCGGCAAGACACAGAAAATCCCGTCGTCTTCGAATTCCTTGAGATCAAGCTTGGCCGATCCATCGAGCACTTCAATCAGGCCCCTGTGGTCAGCACCGATATTCAGCAACCGGCTGACCCCGCGCCGACGCAAATCACAGTCAATCAACATGGTGCGCGCGCCACTCGAAGCGAGGACATGTGCGAGACAGGTCGAAGTGATTGTCTTGCCCTCCCGCGGGAGCGCTGATGTTACCGCGATGATCTGCGCATTGTGATCAACCGCATGATCGACCGAAGTGCGCAAGGCTTTGAACGATTCCGCAAACGCCGATCGCGGCTGATCGCGAATGGCTTCGATCGGATGTTGCGGCAAATCCGATACCGACGAAAGTAGCGGGATCGATCCAAGGAACCGTTCCCCAAGAACTTGCCCCACTTCCTCCGGCGACGAAACCCCGACAAACAGGGCGTTCGCAATATAGGCTGCAACAACGCCGAGACCGAGGCCAATCAACAGCGATAGCGCAGCGTTCAGCAAGATGTTGGGAGAGCTGGGCAAAAGAGGCGGCTCTGCCATCGTCAGAATGCGGGCGTGGGGTTTCTCGCTGCCTTCGGCTGCCAGCAATTGCTTGTAACTGGTCAGATATGTCTCGTAGATTCCTTTCGATGCTTCCGAAGCACGTTCCAGATCGCTGAGTCCGACCATCGCCGAATTGTTTTGCGACAAATTTGCCTTGGCCGAAGAAAGGCTTGAACTCAGCGATGCCAGCCGCTGCGAAGATACGTCCTGCTTGGCCCGCAGATTGGACACCACACGGCCGATCTCAGCCTGAATCCGCTGGCGTATTTCCTCTAGCTGTTTTCGCGACTGGATAAGCTGCGGATAATTTGGGCCGTAACGCGCCGACAGGCTGGCGACCTCCCCGGCCAGTTGGGCTTCCTGGGTTCGCAAGGCCGACACCACCGGCGATCCCAGAGCTTCGCCAACATCGTCGCCCGTCGATCCAGAGCGTAATTGCGCCAACGCAGTCGCCAGACGCGCCTGATCAGCCGCCGCTTCCGCGCGTGCCTGCGAAACCTGCTGATTGTAATTTGAAATTTCCTGCTCGGTCAGCGAAGCGCCCGAAGTGCTGAGCAGATTGTTGGCAATCCGGTACTGCTGCAACGCTTGCATGTCGGTCTGTGCCTGACCGCGCAATTCGGTCAAACGTTCTTCAACCAGGGCCCGCGCCGCATTGTTCCGTTCCTTGTCGGCATTCAATTCCCAATTGGTGAATTGCCGCGCAAATTCGTTGACCGCCGTCGCCGCACCCGAAGCGCTGGCCCCGTCATAGCTGATCGTCAGTGCATAACTGTCCCCGGTCCGTTTCGCCGCAATGTTTTTCTGCAAAGTATCGATGAAGTTACGAAGCTGCTGACCTTGCAGGGCATCGCCTGGAACAAGGGCAGCGGCAACCCGGCGCGACATCTCCCGTGATGTAAGGATTTCGACCTGCGTATCGACCAGCTCGCTGCTGAAGGAAGACCGGCTTGCCGGTGTGGTCCCGAGATTGGCCGAAGTCGACGCTTCGTCGGTCAGCATGACTGTCGCTTTGGCGGTATAGATTTTGTCCGCCAAGGCCGAAACGACCAGACCCGCCAGCAGGCCGAGCGCGGCGCAAGCGAGAATGATCTTTATCCGTTTGCGAAAGAAAGAGACACTTCCGGACAGGTCCAGCCGGTCTGTTGTCGCAAGGGGGTAATCGCCAACAGCGGTGATTGAGTTGGAGGATTGCCGAACCAGACTGCGTGCTTCATTCATGTCTTGTGCCCTCCCGCAAACGGGGGCTCGCAACGCAAATGCTGCACTGAGACAAGCAAGGGAAACTGGTTCACAGCAGCACCCTCGTTCCTACAGCCAGGCTGAAACCGGAATACTCCCGATCAGGGTTGCTGCTGTTCTGATGCCGATATCCAGCGGTAACAAACGCCCCGACCCTGTCGGTGACACGGTAACGCATCCCCAGGTGGGCCTCGTACCGCTGGTCATCTTCGATGATATTGCGATATTTCTCATCGACATAGGCAACTCTGGCTTCAGCCAGAATGCGGGTGCCCAGCGCCTTTTCGGCACTTAGCGAAAAGTCGCTCCTGATGATGGCAGGCGCATCCAGTCGCGGGCTGCGTTCTACCTTGCGCTGCCCGCTTGCCGTTACACGCAACGAAGGTTCCGGAAGCCACGAAGCGCGCACCCGGTAACTAAGACCGCTGAAGGACTCATAAGCTGGACTATCGAAATTCTGCTTCAGATAACCCGCAGCCACTTCGACGCTGGAAAGCTGCGAAAGTTCATAATTGACGCCGGCAAGCACTTCATAGCCATCGGAATCGCGGGAAGGCAGCAGCCGCTGTTCGTATTGGACCGAATTGATCCCGGCCTCGACGAAGGTCCGGGTCCGGTCCGAAAGACGGAAAAGTCCCCGCGCTCCGGCCCGCTTTATGGACAAGTCGCGATAAGATTGGTCCAAGATAGCGCCGTTTGCCCGAGCGCTCTGATAATCGAATTCTTGCACCGATCCTTCGAGCGCGATCCCAAAACGGTAATTCAGCCGCTGGATCGATAATGCAGCGCGCTTTTCGTCATAGGCAACGGGTTCATCCGTCAGGAATTGGTCGCCCGATGTACCGCGCTGTTCGATACGATGGGCAAAATTACCCGAAGCCCGAAGGTCGATCCCATAGCCAAGCTGGAGCAGCCCTTCCGTACCAACGTCATATTGCGTGCTATTCTCGCCGCTTATCTTGGCGAAGCGGCGCAACTCAGCACCGCCTTCGAACTTCAGGGAATGTCGCGACCAATCGCTGCGCAGTGCCGCCCTGGGCGTGACGATTGCGACGATGTCGCTGCGTTTGTTCACAGGCAGGCTGTAGACGTTCGAATCATACTGACCCAAAGCCGACACTTCAGCATTCAATCGGAACCCCGGACCAACCCTGATCCCCTGCCCTTCTTCAGACTGAAAAATCTTCTCAGGCGCCACCGGCTCAGCCTGTTGGGCAAGCGCCAGTTTTGCCGGAGCAAGCGACAGCAGAAACAGCGCCAGTTTCAAGATCGGCCGGGAAGATCGTTTGGCCGCGCGATCATGGCCCAGTGCAATGGATCCACATTCTGTCCCTAGACCCCTGATCTCCCGGCCCAGCAAGACAAAGAGGAGCAGCTTCAAATCATCGATCAGGAAACGCAGTGCGGTGGGGGCACTCCCCGTCATTGGCCCAAGCACATTGTGCCGCTCCGCTGGCCGGAAATTAGCCACCGGACGGCTAATCCATCCAAACAGGGACTGGCATTTCTCAGTAATTAGGATTAGCCGTATAACCCCTATGGATAGTATAGCGATCAATATGGATTCTTCGGACGATTCCGATACAGAACCACGCGATAATAGTGGCTTGCGCAACCGCAGCTTTGCCAGAGGTTTACTTTTTGCACTGCCACTGTCTCTGTTTGCGTGGATCGCCTTGGCCTGGATGCTTGGATTGATCTGATGCCGGGGCATTAACTGGCCCCCCTGCCACTGATCACGACCGGAATCGTTGCGATCAGGATCTTGCAGTCAAGAGTGATCGATTTCGATCGGGCATAAAGAACGTCCGCTGCAACCCGCCGTCGGTACGTGGTCAGATTTCTGCCAGTTACCTGCCACAGGCCTGTAAGCCCGGGCCTCACGCTGCAATAATTAGTCGCGAACCTGCCATAACGCTGCAATTCCAACGGTACGACAGGACGTGGTCCGACCAGGCTCATCTCGCCGCGCAACACATTGAACAACTGCGGCAATTCATCGAGGCTGGTAAAGCGCAGCAGCCTGCCGATAACCGATACCCTTGGGTCGTTGGGCAGTTTCTGGCGCAATTCCCAATCGCTGCGCAATTGTTCATTTTCAGCCAGAAGATTCTCGAGCCGCTGTTCCGCGCCCACATACATCGAACGGAATTTATAGCAGTCAAAGATCTTGCCCGCCCGCCCCACTCGGCGCTGGCTGAACAGGATTGGCCCCGGATCGGTGACAAAGACCAGAATGCCGATAAGGACCATTGCCGGAGCAAGCAGAGCCAGCAAAAGCAACGCCCCCACAACATCAAGGATGCGGCCCGGTCCGATGGCTTGCGCCGCAGAAGCACCACTGCCCTTTTCCCGCCCATGATGCTTGCTGCTGACAAGAACATAATCTTCATCAGCGGGAACCAGGCCGGAAAGCATGAAGTCACCAAGGGATGGCTTTCCGCTGACGTCATCTGTCTCACGGTCGGTGTTTGTACCGATTAAGAAGTCGCTGTCGTTATAGCCCACGTCGCTCTTTACTTGCCCCCAGATCAATTGTTGGTGCGTCCCGACATCCACCGAATTGGTGAAACCGAGACACAAAAAGCTGCTTGTAGAATTTCCAAAAAACGCGCGCCTCACAACCACGCATCCGGCTAGCCCCGCGACTATTCTGATTGGCTATCCCAGAAAGGATTCAGGCAGTATTGCTCATCCCTATTGGGAGTTTCCCTTTCGCAATCGCAATGCTTTATTATCGCGTTCCACCAATCTGGTATTTTGCAGGCGGATTTGATTACCAAACCCCTGCAGCCAACGGCGATAACAGTCTGATGAATGGGAATAGGCAGAAAAAGATGGGATTTTCTCGACCAAGGCATGGCATAACGGCACAGGCTGGCCAGAAATATGGGTTATTCGCATTCCTCGCCTTGGCTTCGATCGCCTTGTTTGGCTGCGTGGCAAGTGCCTTACCGCAAACCACCGTCGCCCAAGCAAATCGAGAACTCGCAGCCGGTTTCATGGTCTCGCCGGGAGACAAGCTTCGTGTAACCGTGTTTGACGAACCCTCGTTGACTGGCGAATACGAAGTGGGCCAAGCCGGTGATCTGGCTATGCCGCTGATCGAGCCAATTGCCGCCAGCGCCAAGTCTCCCGATCAGATTAGCGCAGCCATAGCGGCAAGCCTGGTCGAAGGCGGTTATGTATTGGAACCGAGGGTCGCTGTCGAAATACTCGCACATCGGCCAATATATGTCTTGGGCCAGGTCAATACGCCGGGTGAATATCAGTTCGCGCCGAACCTGACTTTGGAACAAGCGATTGCCAAGGCCGGAGGCTTTACTGCACGGGCATCAAAGCGAACGGTTATTTTGCAAAGGCAGGGTTGGGCAACCGGTCGCCGTGTAATCCTGGACGGCCAAATTCTGGCAGTCTCTCCGGGCGATACGATTACGGTTGAAGAAGCCTTCTTCTAACCCGCTCTTGCAGAATCCGGATCCGACCAAATAGTGGCACAGCCCAGACGCTCGAAAGGGAAGCGTCCCTACGTCAATTGTCCTGACATGAAACACGTTTGTAAATTTCGGATTATACATATTGATTAATTTTTAGGGATAAAGCAGGATTAATTCTCGAGTCGCCCAAAATAATTAAGAGCTCTTCACTTTCGATAGAACAGTTAATTCAAACTGACATCTTCCAAAGTAAGAATTATTCTAATTATAGTTAGGGGCGATTTCCGTGAGTAAAAATTGCATCCGTGACCAAGTATGCTTGGTGAGCCCGAATGATTTTTCAAGAGAGGGCGTTTCCCATTTCTTGCGATCCGACGGATTTGAATTGGTTTTTACTTGCGCAACTGTTGAAGACATCTCTTCGATAGAAAGTCCTGAGAATTATTTGATAATAATCGACCTGCAGGAGCCGGCCGCGCAGGCTGATGCGGTTGAAGAACTGATCTCCATGTCATCAGATATGAAGGTCGCCGTCCTTGCAGAACAGTTCGATCTGGAAACGATGGTCAAATGCTTTCAGGTCGGTGCGCAGGCCTATGTGGTCAAATCCATGCAGTCCAAGCCGCTGGTTACGGCACTTCGGCTGGCATCGCTCGGCGAAAAAGTTCTGCCATCCGATCTCGTTGACATCCTGAATTGCAACGCGATGAACCTTCCTTTGGCGCAAGACGTTGAAGAGGACATTGAGATGGCCAATCTCTCACCGCGGGAAATGGATGTCTTGTGCTGCCTTATGGCCGGCTTCCCCAACAAGGTAATCGCCAGAGAGCTCAGTGTTTGCGAAGCAACCGTCAAGGTTCACGTGAAAGCGATCTTGCGCAAGCTGAAGGTAAATAACCGGACTCAGGCCGCTATTTGGGCCAGTTCACATCAGATCCGTGAAACGTTGCAGCCTGCATGATTCTTGCACAATGCCGGACTTGATATCCGACATTCACTGCGCCTGATTTCTTAATTTCATCAGGCGGTCAACCGCTGCCTTGCTGGCTGGCAGGCATTGATCTGCACGCTTGCGTTCAGCCCTCTGACAGTCCCAAAGCGCGAGTTCCATTCCCGAAACCTCATCCCGCACGAACAGGAAGATCGGCCGGTCATGACTGGTGGAACCGGCCCCATCACTGCCAGCCTGCGCGAAACCGATAACCTGACATCCCGCACGCCCTGCGCACCGGGACAATGCCGTGGTTGCCCAGCGCCCACTCGGTTCACCAAGGTCAACCGGCATGTTGATTGGGATCAACGCGGCCTTGCCCGGTGCTAGCCGCGCATCCGCCAGACCTACCGTTCGTGCTTCGATAAACGGCTGACTTTCGGGCGTTGAAACGGGAAATCCGTCGCCACTTGCGCTCAACCCTGCATCCTGGGTCAGTGCAATACCTCTGGATTCCACGGCGTTCAGATTGATCCTGCGCAGTCCGGCCGGACCTGACGCCCCCGAGGCGCCAGCGTTAACCTGCCCCTTCCTGCCGGACCAGCGATAGAAGATATGCCCGGCAACCGCGCTCACCTGCTCCAGGCTGGAACTCCACCAAGGGGTCACGTAAGCCGCGTGATAATGGGTTGCATCCGATACCGCTTCGTCCACTTCTCCGTTCAAAGCCGACATTGCCCGTTTCTGTGCCAATTCCCACTGGGCGGCGGAGGGGCGGCGGCGCAGCATTGATCCATCGCAGGTAAAGGTGAACTGGCAGCCGGTCTTTCTTTGCGACCCCTCCAGAACCACCGCACAGACATCGTTGGGAAAACTTGAACTTCTTACCCGGTTGAGCACGACCTGCATCACCGATCGCTGGCCCGCCGGATCATTACCTGCTTCGTACCAAGCCGCGGCCGACAGGCAATCCAGAACCCGGCCGAGATCCATACCACCTCCGTGGAAATAGAACGGGCTGACCGGTCGCAAGTCCGCCGGCAAGGCGCTTTGCCCCAAGGAATCGGTAAGCAATTTCTGCCATTTGTTCGTTTCTTCCGGTTCGACCCGGACAGCTGCCAGCCCAGCGGACATGATCGGCTGGCCGGCCGATACCGGCTGTGACGCCGATGTTTGATTGTGGACCGCGGACGAAATCCCCAAGACTGACAGAACTGCCGCACATCCCAGGGCTGACGAAAACCTCCAATCGCGAACGAACAGCACTTCGACCAATCGCTCGGCGACAGCACTTCGTTTTGCCTCGGAGGCTGGAATTGGCGCAGGTAAAAACACGGCGCTATCATGCACCCGGACGCGGTGGTCCCGCCATGTCCCTTTCGGATAGTATCGGTGGTGCGGGCGGGTAGCGGCAGATCAAATTGTCTGGCGCAAAGTCAGTGTCAGTAACTAGCTCAACACTTTGCGGGCGGCCCGTTCAAGCAACGCGGCATTCTGCGGCAATTCACCGACAATCATGAAGCCGCCGTCCGGCATCTGGCGGGTCAGAACAAGCATGAATTCCTCGCCTTGCGACTTTATTTCGCTGAGCGGGCGTACCGGAAGTGTCCGCAACTTCCTGACGAGCCGCAATCGTGATTCTTCGTCCGTGGGTGCAGCCTGGCCCTTTTCAATCCGGCGCAGGCGACGTTCCTCAGCGATCACGCCACGTATACCACCATCAAAATTCGTCAGAAAATCCGCCAACTGACCGGGTGCCAGCTGCAAGCGATGCGCATAGGACAATGTCGCAGAATATTCCGTGATCCTGGTCTTGTCATAATCCACGCCAAAAACGAGTTTTACGATTGGAGTCATCGGCGCCCGTTCTTGCATCTTAAGCCCGGAATTCTTGAGTAAACTCAGATATTCAGCCGGCCGCTCGATTGCCGCAAAGGAGAATTCATAGGCACGTGCAATGGCCTGATAGAGGGCCAATTGCGACCGCAGCGTAACATCCTGCAACCGTTCGACCATTTTCTGCGCTTCGAGCAACTTGTCGATTAGCGCCGGCGCATCCTTCGCGGTTTCCAATTCATCTTGCAGCAGCAACTCACCCTCAGCACTTTCCCCGGACGGGGAGAATTCGCTTTCCAGCAGCAGCTCCTCCGATTGATCGTCTTCCAGGACCATTTCGTGGCGCAGCATCAGCACTTCCGCTTCGGCACCCGCCGGTCTGGCCACTTTGTCCAAACCTGCGCCGCGCCAGTTAAAAGCGCAGTAGACACTCTCTATTTCACCCTGCGAACCGGCAAAGGGCAGCAGAACGCCTTCCAGC
>JAHEAV010000021.1 GCA_024642565.1 Erythrobacter sp. | reverse complement strand
CCGATTGGTTGGAGTGCGAAATTAAATACAGGGGCTGTTTACATGAATAGATCGTTTGCCGAAAAACGTCGGATCCAGTTATTTGCCAGTGTTGGCTTTGCTGCTTTGGCGCTTTCAACCAACGCGCATGCGCAAGATGCTACTCCGGCAGACGATGCCGTCCCGGCTGAGCAGGCTGCTCCGGCTACGCAAGGCGATGCCAATGCCATCGTTGTAACCGGTTCACGCATCAGTTCGGTAACACCCTATAACAGTTCCGATCCGATTTCGATCGTAAGCCCGGAAATTGCACGAAAAGAAGGCAAGCTTGATCTTGCCAGTGCGCTGCAAAGTTCGCCTGTTGCGGCGGGTTCGACCCAGATCACATCGGCGCTTTCTTCCAACTTCGTCACCAATGGCGGGCCGGGCGCCCAGACGATCAATTTGCGCGGTCTTGGCGCGAACCGCACTCTGGTGCTGCTGAATGGCCGCCGCGCCGGCCCGGCAGGGACCCGCGGGGGCGTGTCGTCGTTCGATCTCAACGTGCTGCCGCTCTCGGTCATCAAGGATATCCAGATCCTCAAAACGGGTGCTTCATCAATTTATGGTTCGGATGCCGTTGCAGGCGTGGTGAATATCTTCACCAAGGATGCTGCCGATGGTCTCTCTCTCGATCTCAACACCTCCATTCCCTTCGATTCAGGGGGCGAGGAGTATCGGATCAGTGGATCGTGGGGCAAGACCTTCGACCGCGGCCACATTCTGATCGCGGGCGATTATTCGCATACCAATGAACTGGCACGCGGTGATCGCAGTTACCTGGCCTGCCCGGAAGCCAATATTTACGATGAAAGCGGCAATCGTTCCGACTTGATCGATCCGCGGACCGGGCAACCCCACTGCGAAGATCTGCGTTGGGGCCATATCTGGACCTACAATCTGATCGACAATTTGCAGCTCGATGGGCCAGGCGGGCCGAACACCGGTACGCAGACATCGCCATTCGGGCGTACTGTGCTGCTGCAATATCAATATCCCAATGGCGCGGGTGGCGGTAATCTGGGCATTCCTGCTTACGGCGCCCCTGCCTATGGCGGTGATTTTGGTGCGCCAGCGGGCTGGTTCCCTACTGGCTATAACGCAGCGTCCATGGCCGTGCAGAATGCTTATCATCCGTTCGTAGAAGAACAGACCATCATCCCAGAAACCGACCTCTACACCGTTTATGCCGAAGGTTCGTTCGAATTGAGCGATTCTGTAGAACTGTTCGGTGAATTCCTGTTCAACCGGCGCGAAACCTACCAGAACGGCTGGCGCCAGTTCTGGAACTTTGGTTACACCGGCGATCTCTATGGCACCGGGGCCGGCAATTATTACAATTATTGGGGCGGCGGTTTCGAAGGCATCAACTTTATCAGCCCGACCGCCATTACCAACCATGCCGATTCCAGTCAGAAAGTGGATTACTATCGCGGTGTTGGCGGCGTACGCGGCCAAATCTCCACTGCCGGTAACTGGCGTTACGAGGCCTATGCGCAATATAGCCGCAATGTTGGCCGCTATCGTGACGAACGTATCCTGCAAGATGCCTATGACAGCGGATATTTCCAATATTCGTCTTGCGTGGGTTCAACCCTGCCCGTTTCGGGCAAGCAGTGCATCGATCTCCCGTGGACCGATCCCTATTTCCTTCGCGGCGAGTTGACGCCCGCGCAGACCGACTTCCTGTTTGATTGGGAAGAAGGTAAAACCGTCTATACCCAGCTGACGGGTGAAGCCACACTAAGCGGTGAGTTGCTACAGCTCCCGGCGGGTGCTGTTGGAGTTGCGTTCGGCGTCACCGCGCGCCAGGACAAGATCAATGACACGCCCGGCGAAATCACAACCTCAGGCAACGCTTGGGGCTCGTCTTCCGGTGGAATTACCGCTGGTAAGAGCGTGACAACGGAAGCCTTCGGCGAATTGAGCGTGCCGATCCTGGCGGATCGTCCATTCTTCGATAATCTGACACTGTCGCTGGCCGGGCGCCTGACCAATGTGAAAGCAACCCGTGCTTCGGACGGTGTAAGCGATTCCGACAATGGCAATTTCACCTATAAGGTCGGGCTTAACTGGGCGCTGAACGATTGGGTCCGCTTCCGGGGCAGTTATGGCACATCGTTCCGTGCCCCGGCTCTGTTCGAACAGTTTCTGGCCAATGAAACCAGCTTTCCGTCGCAGCGTATCGACCCCTGCATCAACTATACAGCTGGGGTCCAAGCGGGTTCGACTTCGCAGCGGGTGGCCGATAACTGCGCGGCAGACGGTATTCCCGGTAACTATGGCGGTGGCGGCATCACGGCCACCGCGTTTTCGCAGGGCGGCCTTGGCAAGCTGAGCGCCGAAACATCGAAAGCCAAGACATTCGGGGTTGTGTTCACGCCGAGCCTGGGCTTCTTGCCCGATACCAAGGTCAGCCTGGCGGTCGATTATTTCGACATCCGGGTCAAAGGCGAAATTTCGCAGCTTGGCTCGTCGACAATTCTGAGCGGTTGCTATAACTCGCTGGATTTTGCGAACGAACCTTTGTGTGATCTGTTCACTCGCGGCCAGAACGCCACGGCAATCTATCAGATCAACGAGATTTACGACCAATATGTCAACATCGCGAGCCAGCGGAACGAAGGTATCGACGTATCCGCAGTTGTTTCGCATGATGCTGGTAATCTGGGCCGGTTCTCTCTTCGGGCAGAAATGACCTGGCAGCTAACGGACGACTTCCAACTGCTGCCAACTTCGGTTCTGACATCGGACAATGGAGAGGCCGGTTCACCCAAGTGGGTTGGCGATTTCCGGGCAACCTGGGCGCACCCATCGGGCTTCAGCCTGTTTTATGGCGTGAATGTGATTGGTGGCACGTCCAACCTGCAGGATCTGCTTGATGACAATGGCGGCGATCCTTGCCTGAATTCGTTCAATCGCGACAACAATCCGGTCCTGCCGATTTTTGGTCGGTATTGTCCGGATGTTACCACCCCAATGACGTTCTATCACAACATATCGATGACGCAGGAAATCGCCGATGGACGGTTCGAAATAACGGCCGGGGTCAGCAATTTGTTCGACACCCGTCCTCCACGGGTTTCGGTGCTGAACGGCGGTGAAATCAGCTTGCTCGGTCCGGTGGTTGCGGCTTCGCAATATCCGTTCGTCGGGCGGCGGGCCTTCCTGAATGTCACGGCGAAGTTCTGATTGAAATAACGGCAAAGGGGATTGCCCGGGCAATCCCGCAAGTGGGGTGGCATGGCAACATGTCACCCCATCTGTTAGGCCACTGTTAGTTCGGCAGTCCGCAAGCGGCCCGCTGGCCTGAGCGGAAATGAGAGGATATCGATGCCGGAGATTTACATCCAGCGGGACAATTTGGATGCGGCAAGTGCCCGGTTCATCCAAAGTGAGCTGAGCCAACCGGTATTCCTGAATTCCGTTCCAAAAAGCGGGAGCCATTTGCTGCGAAACATTCTGCGGATGTTTATTCCTGCTGACCAGCATTACGCACAGGATTTCATTCAGTGGGGCAATCTGCAGCAACATCGGCACGCCTTTGATCCGGCGAAGCCGATGCTGAGTTGTGGCCACCTGTTTTTCGCCGACGCATCAGCCATCGAAACAGCCACTGCGCGGCGGATATTGCTCTATCGCGATCCCTATGACTGGGTCATTGCGCGGGCGCGCTTCATCCTGTCCGAACAATTTCAAGGCAATGTTGATCACCTGCGTTCAGGTGCGCTGACGGCGGATGAATTGCTGACGATGATGATCTTCGGATTGCCGCAAAAGCTGCCATCGCTCAACGATATCTATGAACTCAACGCTGCGGCCTGGCTTGGGGCAAATTGCCACATTGTGAAATATGAAGACTTGGTCCGGCACGCGAATGATACAGATAGCGACGAAGCACAGCATTTCTTTGCCGCCTTGTTGAAGGCATGCGGGATCGAAATGCCGGCTGACTGGCATGAGCGTGTAATTACCGGAGCCGACCGCAATCAGAGCGCCACCGCGCGCGAGAATTTGACCACCAGCGCAGGCATCCAATTGCCAGCTGTGCTGGGGGAAAAACATCGCGCACTTGTCGATTACCAGGCGCCTGGTTTGCGCATGGTTCTCGGCTACGACTGAGAGACGCCCGCATTATGCAGAATTCAGCAGGCTATGTTTCTTCCCATCCGCAGATTGCGCGGGCGGATCGGCTGTTCGAAGACAAGAATTACGAACAGGCCGCCCAACTGTTGATAGGCTTCCTGCGGCAGCATCCCGACCATCCGCAAGCCATCGCAAGGCTGGGTTTCGTTGCAAATCGTTTGGGCGCGCTTGGCCAGGCCGAGCATTTCTTGCGGAAAGCAATCACCCTTGGATCGGCGGATTTCGAAACGCGGCGGCAGCTGGCCGCCGTGCTCAGTCAGCAAGACCGGCCGGCGCTGGCAATGCCGATGTTCGAAGCCCTGACGCGCGAGAATCAGGATCCGGGCTTACGGGCCATTCTGGCCGGCATGATGGAGAAGATTGGCCAGAGCGAGGAAGCCCGACCGATTTTCAGGCAGCTTGCAGAAGAGAACCCAGAAAATCCGCAAATGTGGGTCGGCTACGGTCACAGCTTACGCGCCAATGGCCAGGTGGATGATGCGATCGCAGCCTATCGCCGCGCACTCGCAACTGACGATGGATTTGGCGAAGCCTGGTGGGGACTGGCCAGCATCAAGCGCAAGATATTTGGCCAAGCCGATATCGCCGCCATGCGCGCGGCACTGAAGGCGGCTATTGATATCCGCAATGAAGCACCGCTCAATTTCGCACTTGCGCGGGCGCTGCATGATCAAGGTGAATATGCCGAGGCATTCCACCATTACAGTGAAGGCAATCGGCTGCGGGCGGAAACGCTGGAATATAACGCCGATGAGCTGACCGAAGAAATTGACGAGGTCGAGCGGACAATCGGGAAGGATTTTGTCGCCCGTTTGCCTGACACGCCCGTAGGTGAAGGGCAGCCGGTCTTCATCGTCTCGCTGCCACGATCGGGCTCTACGCTACTTGAACAAATGCTCGGAAGCCATTCGCAGATCGAACCTGCGGGAGAGCTTCCCTATATTCCGGCGATCTTGCGCGGATTCATGGAAATGGCCACGCGCCGGGGCAAGGTAACCGTCCCTCGCGCCATAGCCGAGCTGACCGACGAACAGGCGGCGATGTTCGGACGCGAATATCTCGAGCGTACCGCACTCCACCGGCAGCATAACAGTCCGACCTTTATCGATAAGCTTCCTCACAACTGGAACAATATCCTTTTCATCCGCCGGATATTGCCGCAGGCCCGCTTCATTGAAATAAGGCGGCCGGCGATGGATTGCTGTTTTTCAAATTTCACCCAATCCTTCACCAGCGCCCATCCGTCCTCCTTTGCCCTGCGCGATGTTGGACGGAGCTATGTCGACAGCATCCGGATGATGGATCATCTTGATCGGATTGCTCCGGGATTGGTGCTGCATATCGACTATTCATTGTTGGTCGAACAGCCAGAGCGCGAGATCGGCAGGGCGCTCGATTATCTTCAATTGGCCTGGGAAGATAGCGTCCTGCAATTCCACCAGCTGGACCGCGTTGTGCGTACCCCCAGCAGTGAGCAAGTGCGCCGCCCCCTTAACCGGGACGGTATGGCAATATGGAAGCCATACTCTGAATGGCTCGATCCGCTTCGTGAAGTCTTGGGGCGTTTCGCGGAACAGTGAGTGGGTGAAGGCGCTTCGCCTGAAATCACCGGATCCATGGACCGCGAAGATGGCGATAGCCGGGATTGTTTGGGCATTTCTGCTTCGCGTGAGAAAGCCCGTACCAAGGATTTGATCCGGATCAAATTAATGCGGGGCTTGGCATTGTAGCATTTGCGCAAGGACGGTGGCTTCCTTCGCAAGGATTCCGGAAAATGCATGCCCAAAAGACGAATTTCAGCCTGGCCTGCTCAAATGCGGCACTCGCCAGACAGCCGGACAATATTGCTCAACTGTCCGGACGTTCCTCACTGTTCCAGATTCCAGCTGGCCAGTTCAGCAAATCCAGAGAGGCAGCGCCGGCAATCGCGACCATCATCGACGGTGCGGCCAAGCAGGTTGCCAGCATCGAGGTGGGCAAGGAGCAGGTCCTGGATTTCCTTTTCAAGGGGGACAGTTGGATTGTTTGGCCAGAGCACGGTCGGCTGCACCGCATTATCGCGCTTGTTCCTTCATCCATTCGCGTGATGTCGCTGCCCGATCTTGACCAGGTCGGTGCCTGCGATCCGGCAGCGCTGCATCTGATTGCATCGGTGTCAAAGCTCACGCTGGAAAGGCACGCTGACCTCCTGCTCTCACTTGGCCGCCGATCGGCAGAGCAAAAGGTCGCGCAGTTCCTTATCGAGATGGACGCCAGGATCGGCACCGCCGATACAGGCACAAGACGCAAGCTTGTTCTGCCGATGTCGCGATCGGATATTGGTGACAATCTGGGAATGACGATTGAATCCGTCAGCCGCAGCCTCAGCCATTTCGGGCGCCAGGGCGTTATCGAAACCCAGGGGCGCCACTGCATTTATCTCTGTGATCTTAACCGATTGAATTGTCTTGCAGGGTGAGACCTAGTATTTTTTCAAAGTTTGCGCCAGATCAATGAACGGATGGGCGTCTTCGGGCAGAGGCTGGGTTAACGGAGGAAAATTTTCATGGAATCAGCACTAGGGCGCATCGGGTTGTGGTTTGTCCTGCTCCTGCTCGCCATCGTCGCAATTGCCGGAGCGCAGGACGCTGCCTTTGCTGCCCATATGACGATTATCGCGATCGTTATTTTCGCCATGATCTGCGTCACCGCGTTTCGCTTCGATCCGCTGGCGAAAGCGCAGAGCATGTTTCACATGCCTACCGATCCATCACGATATGATGATGATCCGGTGCGATGGGGCGTTATTGCGACCATGTTCTGGGGCATTGTCGGCATGTTGGCCGGGGTATTTATTGCCCTGCAGCTGGCGTTCCCAGCCCTGAATTTCGAACCGTGGCTGAATTTCGGGCGGGTCCGCCCGCTGCACACTTCCGCCGTTATCTTCGCCTTTGGCGGCAATGCCCTGATTGCGACAAGTTTCTATATCGTGCAGCGCACCTGCCGGGCGCGTCTGGCCTTTCCTGCGCTCGCCCGGTTTGTATTCTGGGGATACCAACTGTTCATCGTTCTGGCTGCGAGCGGTTATTTGCTCGGTGTTACCCAGTCGCGGGAATATGCCGAGCCGGAATGGTATGTCGATATCTGGCTGACGATCGTCTGGGTCAGCTATGGCGCTGTGTTCATCGGCACTATCATTCGCCGGCATGAACCGCATATCTACGTTGCCAACTGGTTCTACCTGGCGTTCATCATCACCGTGGCGATGCTGCATCTGGTCAATAATCTGGCAATGCCGGTCAGTTTGCTCGGGTCGCGCAGCTACAGTGCCTTTTCAGGAGTTCAGGATGCGCTGACCCAGTGGTGGTATGGCCATAATGCCGTGGGATTCTTCCTGACCGCCGGCTTTCTGGCGATGATGTATTATTTCGTGCCCAAGCAGGCCGAACGGCCGATCTATTCCTACAGACTGTCGATCATCCACTTCTGGTCGCTGATCTTTCTGTATATCTGGGCTGGTCCGCACCATTTGCATTACACTGCTCTGCCAGACTGGGCGCAGACACTGGGCATGGTGTTCTCGATCATGCTGTGGATGCCCAGTTGGGGCGGCATGATCAACGGCTTGATGACGCTTAACGGCGCCTGGGACAAGGTCCGCACAGACCCGATCATCCGGATGATGGTGATGGCGCTGGCCTTTTACGGAATGAGTACATTCGAAGGTCCGGTGCTGAGTATCAAGGCCGTCAACAGCCTGTCACACTATACCGATTGGACCATCGGGCATGTCCATTCCGGCGCGCTTGGCTGGAACGGGCTGATTACTTTCGCAGCGGTTTATTATCTCGTCCCCCGCTTGTGGAAACGGGAGCGGCTTTATTCGCTGCGGATGATCAACTGGCATTTCTGGCTCGCGACCATCGGTATCGTATTCTACGCCGGGTCGATGTGGGTGGCCGGAATCACCCAAGGCCTGATGTGGCGCGAATATGGGGCCGATGGCTATCTGGTAAACAGCTTCGTCGATACCGTGGAAGCTTTGCATCTGATGTACATAATGCGGGCATTCGGCGGTTTTCTCTACCTCGCTGGCGGCGCGATCATGACTTATAATATCTGGATGACCCTGGCCGGACGGATCCGCGCCGAAGCGCCCATGTCACAGCCCGATTACAATTCGCAGGCCGACCGGCCGATTACCGCCGCGCCCGCACAGCAGGAATTCTGAACATGAGCCTGACAGAAAACCACAAGAAGCTGGAACGCAACATCACGCTTCTTGCCGTTGGCAGCTTTATCGCAGTTGCAATCGGCGGAATTGTGGAAATTGCGCCGCTTTTCTGGATCGATAATACGATCGAGAAGGTGGAAGGGATGCGGCCTTATACGCCGCTGGAACAGGCAGGTCGTGACATCTACGTCCGCGAAGGTTGCTATACGTGTCACAGCCAGATGATCCGTCCGTTTCGCGATGAAGTGGAACGCTATGGGCATTATAGCCTGGCGGCAGAATCGATGTACGATCACCCGTTCCAATGGGGTTCCAAGCGGACCGGGCCGGATCTGGCGCGGGTCGGCGGGCGTTATTCCGATGATTGGCATGTGCAGCACTTGCAAGACCCGCGCAGCGTGGTGCCGCAGAGCATCATGCCCAATTATTCGTTCCTGAAACATACCGATCTGCACGTCGTCGATCCGGCTGGAACCCTGCTGGCGCTGCGCCGGGTTGGCGTACCCTATTCCGATCAGGACATCCAAAACGCTGGCGTCGATCTGGAGGTGCAAGCCAATCCGGATGGTGATGCGGCGGATTTGATGAAGCGTTACCCCAAGGCGCAGGTTCGCGATTTTGATGGCGATCCTGCCAAGCTTACCGAGATGGATGCACTGGTCGCCTATCTTCAGGTGCTTGGTACGCTGGTCGATGTCAGCAGTGCTGCGGCGCAAGAAGATCTGGCCGGGGAATCGGGACGATGAGCGCCTATGATACCTTGCGCCACTTTGCCGACAGTTGGGCCCTGCTGCTTATGCTGGGGATTTTCCTCGGCCTATGTTTCTGGCCATTTCGACCGGGTGCAGATGCGCGTAACCGCGAAGCTGCCACAATGATCTTCAAGGATGATAACGATGGCGAATGACCCTTCTGGCAAAAGTCGGATCGATGAGCCGACCGGTACGCAAACGGTGGGCCACGAATGGGACGGGATCGAGGAACTCGATACGCCAATGCCGCGCTGGTGGCTGTGGACGTTCGTTCTTACGATCGTGTTTGCCGCTGTCTATGTCGTTCTTTACCCTGCCTGGCCCATGATCACGAGCGGGACAGAGGGTACGCTTGGCTGGAGCAGCCGTGGGGATCTGGCCGCCGAACTGCAGGCCGAACGCGGGCGGCGCGAACCGCTTAGGCAAGCGTTGGCCAATATTCCGCTTGAGCGGCTGCCGGAAGACAGCGCCTTGATGGCGCAAGCGGTGGCCGGCGGGCGTGCGGCGTTCCTGGTCAATTGTGTTCAATGCCATGGTGCGGGCGCGGCGGGCAGCAAGGGCTATCCCAATCTGAATGATGATGATTGGCTGTGGGGCGGTGATTTGAGGGCGATCGAGATGACGCTGCTTCATGGTATCCGGCAGCAGGGCGATGATGCGACCCGCACCAGCATGATGCCGGCATTCGCAGGCGTTCTTTCGGCTCAGGAACTGGCCGCGGTCACCGATCACGTTTTATCGCTGAGCGGCAAGGCTGACCCGAACACAGCCGGGGCGCAGATTTTTACAAATAATTGCGCCTCTTGCCACGGACCGGAAGGCACGGGCGATCGGGCTTTCGGCGCGCCCAATCTATCTGATGCGATCTGGCTGTATGGTAGCAAGCGTGATGAGATCACCCGGCAGATTTTGGCGCCACGCCAGGGGGTCATGCCGGCGTGGCAGCACCGGCTGGATCCGGTGACGATCAAAATGCTGGCAGCCTATGTCCATTCGCTGGGGGGCGGGGAGGACTTCGTGGAGGCTGCCGAGACCCCGGCGGTAAAAGTTGATGAACAGCCCTAACAGTTCCTGGGCGGACCTTTCGAAAATCAGCAAGCCGGAAAACAGCGGGCCGGAAAATGGTGATCCGGTGCAATTCTTCGAGAAACGCCGTCAGGTTCATCCGCAACGGATCGATGGCAATTTCCGGCGTTTCAAATGGCTGGTGATGTTCGTCACTTTGGCGATCTATTACATCACGCCGTGGCTGCGCTGGGATCGCGGCCCCTTTGCACCCGATCAGGCTGTGCTGGTCGATCTCGCCCACCGCCGGTTCTATATGTTCGGGATCGAGATTTGGCCGCACGAATTCTATTTCGTTGCCGGTCTGCTGATCATGGCGGGGATCGGACTGTTTCTGGTGACCAGCGCAGTCGGCCGCGCGTGGTGCGGTTATGCCTGCCCGCAAACCGTGTGGACCGACGTGTTTCAACATGTTGACCGGTTCGTGGATGGGGATCGCAACGCCCGTATGCGGTTGGACAAGGCCCCGTGGGGCGCAGGCAAGATCGCTCGCCGTAGCTTCAAATGGGCGATTTACCTTTTTATCAGTTTCTGGACCGGCGGCGCCTGGATCATGTATTTCGCCGATGCGCCAACACTGACCGTTGATTTCTGGTCCGGTACGGCCAATCCGATTGCCTATGTCACGGTTACAATTCTGACGCTGACGACCTTCCTGCTGGGCGGTTTCATGCGCGAACAAGTGTGCATCTATATGTGTCCGTGGCCGCGCATCCAGTCGGCAATGCTCGATGAAAAATCGCTTCTGGTGACTTACAAGGACTGGCGCGGAGAACCGCGGGGCAGCGTCAAGAAGGCCAAGCGGGATCCTGACGGCTTTGGGGACTGCATCGACTGCAATCAATGTGTCGCTGTTTGCCCGACCGGCATCGATATTCGCGAAGGGCCGCAGATCGGGTGTATTACCTGCGCGCTCTGCATCGATGCCTGCAACCGCGTGATGGACGAAGTGGGCCGTCCGCGCGGGTTAATCGACTATGCCACCTTGGAGGATTGCGAGCGGGAAGCGGCAGGGGAGGATCCGCGCCCTGTCTGGAAGACATTGCTTCGCCCCCGCACGCTGATCTATTCCGGAATCTGGGGTACGATCGGGCTTACCTTGCTGTTCGCTCTGGGCACACGCACACACACCGAACTTTCGGCGGCTGCAGATCGTAATCCGCCTTTTATGCTGATGAGCGACGGGTCGATCCGCAATGCTTTCACGCTGAAAATTCGAAATATGGAAAGCCGCCCGCGCAGCTTCACCGTCGAGTTGGAAGGGCTGAAGGATGCCGTCATGTGGTCGGGTACGGTATCGCGCGGTGCCGCTGCACGTTCGCTTGAAGTGGATGTGCCAGCCGATCAGACTGCAGCCATGCGTGCCTATGTTGTCGCGCCGGCGGATACCCCGGCACAGGATTTCGCCTTTACCGTTGCTTCCCGCGACGAGCAGGCCGAAACAGACCGGAGCGACGTTCGATTTGCAGTTCCCGGAGGTGCGGAATGACGAAGCCATTCACCGGCCGCCATATGGCCCTGATCTTCGTTGGTGGTTTTGGTATTGTGATCGGTGTCAATGCGCTGATGGCAACTTTGGCCCTACGTGGTTTTGGCGGCGTGGTGGTCAAAAACAGTTACGTTGCAAGCCAGAATTTCAACAGCTGGTTGAAGGAAGCGGATGCCCAGGACAAACTGGGCTGGGATGTGGAGATCGCCCGTTTGGCAGACGGTACCCTGTCTGTGGCGACACGCGGTGTTCCGGCAGACGCAAAGGTAACAGCTTCGGCGCGGCGCCCGCTTGGGGACCCTGAAACACGGGAATTTGCCTTTTTGGGGAATCCTGAATCAGGATTCAGTTCTGTCACCCCGCTGCCCAAGGGCCGCTGGCTTTTGCGCCTTTCTGTGGTCTCTGGCAGCCATCACTGGCGCCGGGAAAGCCGGCTGGAATGAATGCCGCCGCGATTTCCGGTTTCAGCGACCCCATCGCGCTCAGCGATCATAGCTTCACGGTGCCGAGTATCCGCTGTGCGGGATGCATCGGCAAGATTGAACGTGGGTTGCCATTGGTGGATGGCATTGCCGAAGCACGGGTAAACTTTTCAGCCAGGCGGGTGGCTGTGCGGCACGATCCCTCGATCGACGAAGCCGGGATTGTGCAGGCCTTGCAGGCATTGGGCTTTGAAGCGCAGCCTGCCCCGCAAAACCCCATGACGGCGGAGGATCAGGAAAGCCGTTCCTTGCTGCGCGCTCTGGCCGTGGCGGCCTTTGGCATGATGAATATCATGTTGCTTTCGGTCAGCATCTGGTCTGGCGCCGAAGGGATCACGCGCGAGCTTTTTCACTGGCTCTCGGCAATGATTGCGGTTCCGGTTATCGCCTATTCCGGAAGGCCGTTCTTCGTTTCGGCTCTCTTGGCCTTGCGGCACCGAAGGACCAACATGGATGTTCCGATTTCGATCGGCATTTTGCTGGCTACAGGCCTCAGCCTTTACGAAACGATCACCGGAGGGGCGCTGGCCTACTTCGACGGCGCAGTCATGCTGCTGTTCTTCCTGCTGGCCGGTCGGTCCCTTGATGCGGCAATGCGTGAAAAGGCCAGATCGGGCATTGCCAGCCTGCTTTCGCGCATGGGACGCGGCGCGTCGGTCCTTGCCGCAGATGGCACTACCCGCTGGCTGAGGACCGAAGATCTCAGGCCGGGGATGACCATGCTGGTTCCGGCTGGCGAGGCCTTTGCCGCGGATGGGGAGATCACGGAAGGCATCTCCTCTATCGATAATTCCATGCTGACTGGCGAAAGCCGCCCGCAGCCCGCGGGTGTCGGCGACATGGTCCATGCCGGTGCCGCGAATCTATTCAGCCCGATCAAGGTGGCAATCACGGCGGCCAGCCGGGACACGGCAATTGCCGAAATCGCCAGGCTAATGGACGAAGCGGGGCAGTCCCGCTCCCGTTATGTCCGTATCGCCGATCGCGCATCGCGCCTTTATGCTCCTGCGGTCCATTCGCTCGCAGTTTTGGCGCTGGTCGGTTGGATGCTGGCCGGGGCAGGCTGGCACCAATCCCTGACCGTTGCCATTGCGGTGTTGATAATCACCTGTCCCTGCGCGCTTGGTCTGGCGGTACCTGCGGCGCAGGTGGTGGCAGCAAACACCCTGCTTAAACGCGGCCTGCTGGTCAAAGATGGCAGCGCGCTCGAACGTCTGGCTGAGGCTGACATTGCCCTTTTTGACAAGACCGGCACTCTCACACTGGGGGAGGCGCGCCCGGTCGATCTGCAAGGGCTGGACCACGATGCCAGGGCGATCGCGCTGGCTTTGGCGCAGGCAAGCCGCCATCCACTCAGCCGCGGGCTCGCGGCAGCCTTGCGCCACAGCGGAACGGTTCCCGCCGCCTTGGCGGATATGGTCGAAATATCGGGGCAGGGTGTGTCCGCCAAATTCGGCACGAAGCTGGTTGCCTTGCGGCGATCCCGGGATGACGGATCGCTGCCATCGGCCCAACTGACCATCAATGAACAGGCCTTTGGCATCAATTTCGACGACCCGCTTCGCCCAGATGTGCATGCCACTCTGGCTGCCTTGTCGGGCATGGGAATGCCGTCCAGAATAATCTCCGGCGACCGCGTGCGGGTTGCCGCGTTGGTCGGCGGGCAATTGGGCGTGCCGGCACAGGGCGAAATGGGGCCGGAGCAGAAGTTGGCCTTGCTGGAACAGCTCAAGGCCGATGGCCGGCGCCCGCTGATGATTGGCGATGGCTTGAACGACGGTCCGGCTCTGGCGGCGGCCCATGTGTCGATCGCACCCGGGACTGCCAGCGATGTCAGTCAGCAAGCGGCCGATGCGGTATTCGTCGGCGAAAACTTGATGCCCGTTGCCAGCGCGATCTTGGTCGCGCGCCGTACAAGGCGGGTAGTCCGCCAGAACTTCGGGTTCGCGATAATTTACAATTTCCTGGCTGTACCTCTTGCCCTGGCGGGCCTTGTGACCCCGTTGATCGCGGCCATTGCCATGTCTTGCAGTTCCTTGATCGTCATCGCCAATTCACTCCGCCTTATCAGGGCCGCGCAATGACGGGTCTGGCCATCCTCATCCCGATTGCTCTGGGCATGGGCGGGTTGGGCTTACTGGCGTTTTTCTGGGCCATGCGGAGCGGCCAATTCGATGATCTGGACGGATCGGCAAACCGGATCCTGATTGATGAGGACGATCAGGAATAGGCGCCGCTAATCGCCCTGTGGCGTAGCGATTTTGCGTTTTAAGGCAGAGAGTTTGACCTAAAGCGCCTTGCCATCCAGCTTCTTGGCCCAGCTGACAAAAGCCGTGATCAGGAACGGCACCAGTGCGATGGACAGGGCCACCTTGGCCAACATCTGGCCAACCAGAAGTGATCCAATCGGGAATTCACCATAGAATGCCAGGGTCACGAAGATCAGCGTGTCGATTGCCTGGCTCAGTGCCGAAGCAATCGCGCCGCGAACCATCAGCCCGACATTGCCGGAATTTTCGCCCGAGCCGCGTAACTTCTGGAAGATCCAGATATTGAGAAGCAGCGAAACACCATAAGCCACCGGCCCTGCGGCCATGATCCGCGGCGTTTGCGACAATACCTGTTCGAACGCGGCAATGTTTTCTGGCGGCATCTGCGCCGAAGGTGGCAGCATCAGCACCAGCAGAACCAGCAGTGCCGAACCGGCCAGCGGAAGGAAACCCCAGAACACCAGCCGGTTGGCGATGGCCTGACCATGCAATTGTGCCACCGTGCTCGACAAAACCACCAGCATCAGAAAGGCGAAGATACCCGATTCGACGGCGAGTGGGCCGAGCGCGACCTGCTTGAAGCCGAGTACCCCCGCAATCACTGTCATACCGCCATAAATCAGCGCAAAGACGAAAAGCGAGCGGGGGATGGCGGGGGCAGCGGGCGCGGCTGCCGACGATGTATCGTTCATCGCGCAATGCCTATTGGGTTGCTTGGCAAAAGGGAAGCGCCCAGACTCTTTAACTGCACAGGCTTGTACAGGTTTGACCTTCGCGCTGCAAAAGGCGATGAGCGAAAAATCCTTTCGCTATCCTGAAAGTTCGCATGTCCCACATTCTGACTAGCCTTGTTGGCATTGCCGCCATTCTCCTGCTCGCCTTTCTGCTTTCCACCGGTAAACGGCGGATCAAGTTGCGGATCGTGGGCGCCGCTTTCGCGCTGCAGGTGCTGATGGCATTTCTGGTCCTGAGCACCCCATGGGGCCGCGCCACCATTCGCGGCATGTCCGAAGGGGTGGCCGCGCTGCTGTCCTACGCGAACAAGGGCACAGAATTTCTGTTCGGCCCGGAAAATCCGCTGGCAAATACCTTTGCGCTTGGCGCGTTGCCGGTGATCGTGTTTTTCGCCTCTCTTGTATCGATCCTGTATCACCTTGGCATCATGCAACGGGTGGTGCGCTGGGTCGGCGGTGCGATCGGCTGGGTAACGGGTATCAGCAAGGTCGAATCGCTGGGCGCTGCGGCCAATATTTTCGTCGGCCAGTCCGAAAGCCCGCTGGTGGTGCGGCCCTATCTTGCGGCGCTATCTCCGGCCCGCTTATTTACTTTGATGACCGTGGGCATGGCCGGCGTAGCGGGAACGATCCTGGCCGCTTATGCCGGGTTGCTGGGTGATAAATATCTGCCGTTCCTGCTCGCCGCCGCATTCATGTCGGCCCCCGGCGGGATTTTGATGGCGAAGATCATCATGCCGGATGATGATCAGGAACCGCCGGTAAACGAAGGCGAAATCCATTTGCCCGAAGCGCGCATCAGCGCTGAAGGGCCGGCCGCGCTGACCGAAGGCGGTAAAGCGCATGAAGTCGAGATCGCCGAAACGTTCGAAGAAGGGCAGAAACCGGCGAACATCATCGAAGCGGCGGCCCAAGGGGCGCAAACCGGCGTGAAGCTTGCCGTGGCCGTGGGCGCGATGGTGCTGGCCTTTGTGGCATTGGTGGCGCTGGCAAATGGTCTGCTCGGCAGTGCGGGCGGAGTGTTCGGCTATCCTCAGCTGTCCTTCCAGCAGGTGCTTGGCTGGGTCTTTGCACCCTTCATGTTCCTGATCGGTGTGCCGTGGCATGAAGCCGGTACTGCCGGCGGACTGTTTGGCACCAAGATCGTGCTCAATGAATTTGTCGCCTTTATCGAACTGGGTGGCATGGGCCCCGATGTTCTGTCGGACAGAAGCCGCGCAATCGTGACATTTGCGCTGTGCGGCTTTGCCAATTTTAGCTCGATTGCGATCCAGATGGCCGTTACAGGGGGGCTTGCACCCAACCAGCGTCCGGTAATCGCCAGACTTGGTTTGCGCGCTCTGGCCGCAGGCTCGCTCGCCAATCTGATGAGCGCCGCGCTGGCTGGCCTGTTTTTGCCTTATTGAGATTTGTCATGACCGAGATTGCTTCTGTTTCCCTGAGCCGCCCCCTGTCCGAAATCGCTGACGAGCTGGGTCGTAGCTATGCCGAATTCGGGTTTGGTATCGTTCGCGATCATGGCATTTCTGCCGAATTGATCGCCCGTGCCGAACAGATGTCCAAGGCGTTCTTTGCGCTGCCCGAAGATGTAAAGCGCAAGTACAAGCTCGAAGGCGGCGGCGGTGCGCGTGGCTACACACCGTTTGGAACGGAAAAGGCCAAGGATGCCGCAGTCCATGACCTCAAGGAGTTCTGGCACGTCGGGCGCGATCTGCCGCCGGGCGACCCGTTGGCTGAATTCATGGCCCCCAATATCTGGCCGAGCGAGATCCCCGGCTTTCGCGAGACGTTCGAACAGCTCTACGCCGCGTTCGACAAGGCCGGCGGCACCGTGTTGCGGGCGATCGCCTTGCACCTTGGCCTTGCGGAGGATTTTTTCGAATCCACCGTGGAAAACGGCAATTCGGTAATGCGGCTGCTGCATTATCCGCCAATCGAAGGCGTTGGTGCCCAGGGCGCTATCCGCGCTGCGGCGCATGGTGATATCAACACGATTACCTTGCTGCTCGGCGCAGAAGAAGCCGGGCTGGAATTGCTGACCAAGCAGGGCGAATGGCTTGCTGTCGATCCGCCAGAAGGCGCGTTGGTCGTGAATATTGGTGATATGCTTGATCGGCTGACCAATGGAAAACTTCGGTCCACCACTCATCGTGTGGTTAATCCGCAAGGTGACGCGGCGCATCGGGCGCGCTACTCGATGCCCTTCTTCCTGCATTTTCGCCCCGATTATGTGATCGAAACACTGCCAAGCTGCATCGATCCCGATTCGCCGGACAAGCATCCAGCGGCAATTTCGAGCCATGAATTTCTGTTGCAGCGGCTGCGCGAGATCAATTTGGCCTGAATTCGCAGCCACTTTCCTATCCCTGAGTCGAATCTTATCCATTGTTGCATTGCAGCAACAGCCCTGAAACCCGCAGAATTGCGTTGTTTATGGCGTTTGATCGAACCTACGCGCCGGTAGAGTGGGGATTGTCACCCTGCGGTAACAAAAGTTACTTTTTAGCGTCGTCGATCGCTCCTATCGGGGCTCCAGTTTCCGCATCTATTTTTCCGCGAACGTCACGCAAGGGACCGTCTACATGAAACTCAAATATCTCCTGGCTACGAGCGTCGTCAGCCTTTCCGCCGCCGCATTTCTGCCGGCAGCTGCCATGGCGCAGTCGACCGGCTCGGTCGATTTCGACGAAGGCACGATCATTGTCACGGGCACGCGCTCGGCAGAGGTAAACGGGATCGCAACGCCCGATACGTCGAAGGCCAAGCAAGTTCTGGGTCAGGAAATCATTTCCCAGCAGAACCCTGGTCAAACCGTTCTCGACACGATCAACCTCGTGCCGGGCGTCAGCTTCCAGAACAACGACGCCTACGGCTCGTCGGGCGGTACGCTGAGCATTCGCGGGTTCGACTCCACCCGCATCAGCCTGACCTTTGACGGCGTTCCGCTGAACGATTCGGGCAACTATGCGATCTATTCGAACCAGCAGCTCGACCCTGAATTGATCGAGCAGGTCAATGTGAACCTGGGTACGACCGACGTTGACAGCCCGACGGCATCGGCCGTTGGCGGTACGGTCAACTATCGTTCGCTGACCCCGTCGCATGATTTCGGCGTGATGCTTTCCGGCTCGGCTGGTGAATTTGACTTCATGCGCATCTTCGCAAAGGTCGAAACCGGTGATCTGAATTCCAGTGGTACGCGTGCATGGTTCGCCCTCAGCCGCGCAACCAACGACAATCCGTTCAACAATTACGGCAAGGTCAACAAGCAGCAGTATAACGCCAAGATCTATCAGCCTGTTGGTAGCGACGGTGATTTCATTGCCGTTTCGGGCAACTGGAACCAGAACCGCAACAATTTCTTCGGCTCGCTGCCGCTGCGTAACGACGCAAATCGTGTGGTTGGCTCCTCCAGCGGCAACCGTTTCCCGGCCAATGCGGATGAGCGTGAATACAACATCAACTACCCATGCCTTACGGCCACTCCGCAGGCTGGTGTAAGGGACACGACCAATTCATGCGGCACCGAATTTGATCGCCGCTATAACCCGTCGAACACCGGCAACATTCGTGGTTCTTCGCGCTTTACGCTGTCCGACAGCCTGACGCTGACGGTCGATCCGAGCTTCCAGTACGTCAAAGCCAACGGCGGCGGCACCACCACTGCGTTTGAATATGGCTTCGACGTAATCTCGGCCGGTGGCCGGGCTGACTGCCGAACCGCAGCCAACAGTGCGACAGTCAGCTGTCAGGTCGGCTACATCGGTGGCCGTCCGTATGCGGGCGTCGATCTCAACGGTGACGGTGACAAGCTTGACCAAGTCACAGTAATCGCCCCAAGCCAGACCCGCACGCGCCGTTACGGCGTCATCGCCGGCCTGCGCTATGACATCAACGACAGCAACACCCTCCGCCTGAGCTACACCCATGACAACGCCAACCATCGCCAGACCGGTGAAGTCGGCTTTGTCGGGATCAACGGCGAACCCTTCGATGTCTTCCCGGTAAATAGCGGAGTCGCCGATTCGGGTGGCAACGTCCTGCAGAAGCGTGACCGTCAGTCCTATGCGATCCTCAATCAGGTTTCGGGCGAATATCGCGGCGAATTTGGGGACCTGACCCTGAATCTCGGTCTGCGTGCACCGTTCTTCAAACGCGAACTCAACCAGAATTGCTTCACCACTTCGGCGAGCGGTTTTGTTGATTGCTTTGGCAGCAACACGGCGGCTGCAACGGCTTATGCCGCGGCGAACCCCACGGCTGTGGCACCGCAACAGCGCGTCTATAAGTATGACAAGCTGCTGCCAAACGTAGGCTTTGTTTACCACATCGGTTCCAACGCCAGCGTATTCGCCAGCTATGCCCAGGGCCTGTCGGTTCCGGGTACCGACCCGCTGTATAACTCGATCTACTTTGCGGCGGGCGCTCCGGGAACTCAGCCAGTTGGTGAAACCACCGACAGCTTTGACCTTGGTGCGCGCTACCGTGCGGGCAATGTCCAGGCGCAGCTGAGCGGTTGGTACACCAAGTACAGCAACCGTCTGGCTTCGGCTTATGATCCGGTGAACGACATCACCGTGTTCCGTAACCTGGGCAAGGTGGACAAATATGGTGTCGATGGCAGCATCGCCTATCAGCCGATCCCGCAACTGGCCCTGTATGTTTTCGGTTCTTACATGAAGTCGGAAATCAAGGATGATGTGGCCGCTGGCCTGTGTACGGCAAATGATGTGCCTACTGCCACGTTCACCGGAAACTTCGGTTGCGCCGCAGTCGGTCAGGACGCCTATTACCAGACCGCCGGAAAGCGGGAATCGGGTAGCCCGACCTTCTCCTTCGGTGCTTCGGCGCGTGCCATGCTTGGACCGGTTGAGCTTGGCGTAAACGCCAAGCGCACTGGCCCCCGTTACTACAATGATGAAAATCTGGCGGTAACGCAGGGCAACGGCGCAGCGTTGGCCACTGTTTATCCAGACAAGGCTCCGTCTTACACGCTCGTCAATCTTGACGCGCGTCTCAGCCTGGCGCCGATCGGTATGGACGGTGCCTATGTCCAGCTGAACGTCTACAATTTGTTCGACGAATTCTTCGTCGGCGGTTTCGGCGGCACTGCCGGGCATACTTCGACCATCTTCTCCCAGATCGGCGCTCCGCGCACGATCAGCGGCACGGTGGTGTTCAAGTTCTGATCGGCTCTGCCGCTTAACTTTCAGATTGACTAGAAAGGCAGGCATCCCCGCGGGGGTGCCTGCTTTTTTGTGCCTCATTGCAGAGCGAGCAATCCGGTCTTTCGGATTTGGCAATTTTCGATGATAGTGGTGTGCGGTGGCACCATTATCGCCTCCGGCCCGTAGCGGGGTTAAACGGCCCTGGGGTACAGATGCAGCTTGGCGAGGTGTAAATGGCGGAGGCGAGCAAATTTACCGAACAGGGCAGACGGCCGCGGCCAGCCATGTTGGGGCTGATCATCCTGTTGCATATTGTTGCAATCTACGGCCTGGCCCGCGCATTTGCCCCCGATATTACAGGCTCTGTCGAACGCAGCGTGGTGGCTGCCTTTTCCGTAACCGTCAGCACCCCGGAGGAGCCGCCCGAAGCGGAGCCAGTGCCGGATGAAGGTGCTGCGGGCGATCCCGGCAAAAAGGCCGTGCCCAAGCCGGCCACTGCCCCCAAACCCCGTATTCCGGTCAAGCAGACCGTGCCGGCCCCACGCGCATCGTCCACCGGAACCGCTAACAGCTCAGGCGCGAAGGACCAGGGTGACGGCACGGGTGCCGCAGGGTCCGGAACCGGCACAGGCAGTGGCCGCGGCGGCGGCGGGCAAGGCGGCGTAGCGGCAACCAAGCCGGTGCATATTTCGGGATCAATTGATAATGCGCGCGACTATCCCGTCCCCCCAGGGGGCAGAAAGGCGCGCGTTGGTACCGAAGTGATCGTGAAAGTGACCGTGGGCGTGGATGGGCGCGCTTCCAATTGCCGGGTCTACAAGCCCAGCCCCGATGGCGAAGCGGACCGGATCACCTGCCAGTTGGTGGTCGACCGCCTGCGCTTCAGGCCTGCGATGGATGCGAATAACACACCGGTACCTGCGCCATTTTACTGGCGCCAGCGCTGGTTCTGATCGGTGAAGCGCGCTAGGATGCGCTGGAACGAGATTGTAATTGTATCCTTGTACATTCGGCGTGCCATTGCAGCGAAGGAATGAGAATTAGGTGATACATCCGGTGATCTTGTGTGGTGGCGGCGGTACGCGTTTATGGCCGCGCAGCCGATTGGCGCATCCCAAGCCATTCTTGCCCCTGTTGGGGGAGCGCACCTTGTTCGAAGCGACGCTGGACCGGTGCAGCGACCGGACGATCTTTGCGCCGCCTATCGTTGTGACGGGCAGCGGCCACATTGATTTTGTGCAGGCACAATCTGCCACAGTTGAAGATATCCGGATCGTGGTCGAACCTTCGGCCAGAAACACCGCACCCGCCATTGGACTGGCGGCAGCCCTGCTGCCCGCAGATGCCGTGATGCTCGTATGCCCCAGCGATCACCATATTGCTGATGAGGCGGCATTTCTGGCGGCGGCCCAGTCCGCGGCCGTGCTGGCCGGGCAAGATTGGCTGGTGGCCCTGGGGATTGAGGCAAAGCGGCCGGAAACCGGCTTCGGCTACATCCTGCGCGGCGATCCCATTCCGGGTGGTTACCGGGTCCAGCGCTTTATTGAAAAGCCCGATCATGCGCGCGCCGAACAATTCCTGAAGGACGGGGGATACAGCTGGAACGGCGGGATCTTTGCCTTCCGGGCCGGAAACTATCTGCGCGAACTGGCGCAGCACCGGCCCGATATGGCGCGCAGCGTGCAGCAGGCGGTGGCTGCCGGTAAGCGCGTTGGCACCATGTTCCATCCCGACCCGGCTGCATTTGCGGAAATCACACCGGATTCAATCGACTATGCAGTGATGGAAAACACTTCGCGTGCGGCGGTTGTTGCTGCCGATATGGGGTGGTCCGACATCGGCAATTGGGAAGCGCTCAAGAACGCCCGCACGGCTGACGCAGATGGTAATGTCCAGCTTGGCGCTGGCGAATTGGTCGATTGCCGCAACGTGATGATCGATAGCGACGGTCCGCGCGTGTCGGTGATCGGGCTTGAGGATGTCGTCGTGGTGGTCGACGGGGATGAGATTCTGGTTACATCCATGGCCGGCGCACAGCGGGTCGGCAAACTAGGCGGGGCATCTTCGCAATGACCCGCTCTGCCAGGCTGCCCGTCCGGATGGTGGAGAAAGTTTGGGGCCGCGAACGGCTGCCTGCGCCCTTCAGCGCGCCGCAGGGCAAGCGGATCGGGGAGGTCTGGTTCGAGCCGCCCCGTGAATTGGATACTCTGCTGGTCAAATATCTGTTCACCAGTGAAAAGCTGTCGGTTCAGGTGCACCCTTCCGATGCGCAGGCCCAGCCGGGTGAGGCGGGCAAGCAGGAATGCTGGCTGGTGCTTGATGCCGAAGACGATGCGCAGCTGGCTGTCGGCTTCCAGGAGGAGATTTCGCCCGAAGCAATGCGCGACGCGGCGCTGGCGGGAACCATCGAATCCCTACTGACTTGGCACGATGCAAAACCAGGAGACTTCTTCTATATTCCGGCGGGCACCGTCCACGCCATCGGGCCCGGTATCAGCCTGTTGGAAATACAGCAGAACAGCGACACAACGTACCGCTTGTTCGATTACGACCGCCCGCGCGAATTGCATCTTGATCGCGGCGTGGCGGTTGCCCGCGGCGGCCCCCATGACCCGGCCTTGCGGAATTCATATGGCGCGCCCTCCAATGCGCAGCTAGTCGATGGACCGTGTTTTCGGCTTGATCTTGTGTCCGGCAGGCCATCGGCGGATGTTCAGGCCCGTTATCGGGGCAATGCCCTGGTCATTCCGCTTGAAGGCTCCGTGGGAATTGGCGGCGAGATGATCGAAGCAGGGGAATGCGGGCTATGCGCCGATGTTGCGGCGGTTGATTTCTCGGCTGCTGTTACGACGCTGTTGACCCAATCCGTCTGAGGTGACGGGCGGATAATCTAGTGCATTAATCGCTGGTCAGCAGTTTCTGGCCCTGGCTCTTGATAGCGCCGGCAATCATCGGTTCGATGAAACTGAGTGCCATTGGCAAAGCGATTTCGAAAACGAGCTGCTTTTCCTCGATATTGACGATGCCTTTCAGGTCCTGGCCCATGGCCCGCACGGTCATGTTCATCCGGTCATCACTGGGCCAGTCGGTCAGGACTTCGGCCATGCCGCCAGGGATGTGGTCGGCAATTTCGTGACTGCGCGATTTCAGACGCTCGCGGACGGTTTCGCGCGGAATGTCGAAGGGGATGGCAACACGCATCAGGCTGGATCCTTGGAATGATCGGGGAGGGCATCGGGCGTTGCGCCATATTTGTAATCGAGAAAGCGGTTCTTGATCGCCAGATCATCCAAAGCGCCAGCGGCCAATTGGCGGGTCACGCTGTCGATTTCCCGGCTGATATTGCCCAAACCCTGGGTCAATTGTTCGTCTGGTGTTGCGCCCGCACGCTTCTCGGTTCGCAGGGATGCGGGGACCTTGCGGTAAGAATCCACCATTTCCGGCAGATGTTCACCCACCAACTTGCGCACTTCATGCGCGGCTGGATGATTTTGGTCGATCGTCTGGAGCTGCAGGCCAAGCGCGTCGAGCTGCACACCGATCTGGTCAACCAGAGTTACGGCTGGAGGGGGCAGGGCAGGGCGCTGCGCCTCCAGCCACAATTCGGTGCGCCCGACCATTTGCCCGACATCGCCCTTGTTCAGATCGGCGCGGCGGGGCACCTTCATCTTCGGAAAGGCGCCGAAGGAAACCACTGCCGCGACTATGGCAAGAAATGTGACGATGATCCCGGTAAAGCCGATCCCGTCAATGATCAGACCAGCCACCGTCGCGGCCATAACGATTGCCGCGATGGCGATCACGATACGCTTGATCTTCCCGACAAAATGCCGGGTTTTCATTTCAGCCGATCCCTTGCCGATGGAGACATGCCGATGGCGGCCACCCGCGCGATTGTCCACCAGCAGCCGCCGCCCGTCATTCAGCAACCGGTCGCTGTCCTTGGTCAGATCGTTCATCTAGCCTTCCAGGCTTAGGAGCGGCGATTCACTGACCTGTTTGGACGCTTGCGCCTGCCCTTCGGCACGGGCGATATAGCCCTTGGATCGTTCCACCTCACCCGACAACAACGTGACGGTCTGCTTCATGCTCGAAAGTGCCTCAAGCTTGAAACGGTCAACTTCATCCATGGTGTCATAGATGTTCTGGAAGGCGCGTTGCAGGGTTTCCAGCGGGATCGTGCTGCTGGCAGCCTGCTGGTGAATCTTGCCGGTCTGGTCCCGCAACATGGTGCTGGTGGAATCAATGATCCCGGCAGTCGTTTCATTGAGCGCGGTGATCTGGCCCAGCACGAGGCGCTGATTGGTCATCGCTTCCGCCACGGTGACCGCTGTGCGTAGTGCACCGACGGTGGTGGTGCTGGCCCGGTCAACGCCCTTGACCAGTTCGACGTTGTTCTTCTTGACCAGATCGAGCGCGAGATAGCCCTGCACGCTGACGGCCATCTGGGTTAGCAGATCCTGCGTCCGCTGGCGGACATAGAACAGGGCGGTTTCGCGCACGGCCTTGGCCTTCGCCGGATCGGTTGCGTCCAGATCTTCGGCTTTCTCCTCCAGCTTTTCGTCCAGCGTTTTGGAGATGTGGATCATCTGTTCCAGATGCCCCATCGCTTCCCACAGTTTTTGCCGCTCCACATCGATCGCGGCATTGTCCATGATCAATTCGTCCTTGCCGCTGGCGAGGTTGCCGAGAATCGACTGGATATGCGTTTGCGCGCTCTGGTAGCTGCGGAAATAGTTGGTCAGCTTGTTACCGAAGGGGATAATCCCAAGGATCTTGCGCGGCCCGGAAAGCTTGCCGCGCTTGCCTGGGTCGAGATCTTCTACCACGCGGCGCAGTTCGGCCAGATCGGCGCCGACGCCCTCATCCTTGTCCATCGCGCGAACCGGGCGGTCGAGGAAACGGTTGGACATGCCAGCGGCGGCCATGATTTCCTTGCGGCCCATATTGGTCAATTGATCGACCTTCTGGCCGAATTCGGGCGAATTGGCGTCTGCAGCGATCAGATCGGCAACAAAACTGTCGACCTTGGTCTGAAGTTTTGATTTGACGTCCTCCGAGACGGGTACGAGCCCGGCGGCTTTTTCCGCAGCAACCTGCGGCACCGGATCGGGCGCGGTCAGTTCTAGGTCGATCGCCGTAGCGGTCTTGGTTTCGGTTGCGCTCATGGGTTTTGGCGGGCTCCTCTAGGTCTGCCGAGCGGCAGAATGGTCGATTCCAATTAGTGTATTAAGGTCATAAGACACAAAGTTCAAGATTTCTGCCGCATGGCGGGCGATACGTCTATGCTTTCGTTGTCGGGGAAAGCTGTCTAGACAGTCCGAACTCTTGGCAGGAACGATTGAACCTATGGCGACAAATCCCACGATCAAGCCGCCTAAGACGGCGATCACGAGCGCGCAGCGATCATTTGCCGATGTTCTCTTCAGCTTGCGTCAGTGGTGGCGCGATGCTGTGGTGCAGACTGTCGATCAAGCCGAGGTGATCGAACGGCGACGCGAAGATTGCGCCATGTCGTCCCGGTATATGTTCATGATTGCCATGTCCGCAGGCATTGCCATCCTGGGGCTGCTGCTGTCTTCTCCGGCGGTAATCATCGGGGCCATGTTGTTGTCCCCGTTGATGGGGCCAATTATCGGATTGGGGTTTGCCCTGGCCATTGGCGATTACGGCTGGCTGCGCCAATCGGCCAAATCGCTGGCTTATGGATCACTTTTGGCGGTGCTTCTGTGTGCATTGGTCGTGTTGTTTTCTCCCTTGCAGACCGTAACTTCGGAAATCGCGGCGCGGACGCGGCCCAATCTGTTCGATCTTCTGGTGGCGCTTTTTTCGGCTCTTGCAGGGGCCTATGCGATGATCCGCGGGCGCGAGGGAACCATTGTCGGGGTGGCGATTGCGACGGCCTTGATGCCGCCACTTGCCGTGGTTGGTTTCGGCCTGGCCACATGGAACTGGACGGTGTTCTCCGGTGCACTGATGTTATTCGTCACCAATTTGATGACGATCGCCTTGACTGCGGCGTTGATGGCCCGCCTATACGGGTTCCGCACTTCGCTGAGTGAAAAGCAGACCCAATACCAGAATATCGTGATTGTCCTGGCCTTTGTCGCGCTGGCGGTGCCGTTGGGCTTTTCGCTGCGCAAGATTGCCTGGGAAGCCAATGCCTCGCGCCAGATCCAGGGCGAAGTCATGGACGCTTTTGGCGGGAAGGGGCGCCTTTCGCAGCTCGACGTCAATTTCGATGCCGAACCGGTTGAAGTGGCGGCCACCGTGTTGACCCCGCAAATTCGTGGTGATGCCGAAACCAATGCGGCAGCCACCATGGCGCGCGTCCTTGGTCGGCCCGTCAATCTGACGATCACGCAATATCAGGTCGGCACCAGCAAAAGCGCGGCGGAAGAAGCGCAATTGGCATCGGTGCAGGCACAGGAGCAGGTTGCACGGCAGCGAGCCCAGGAACTGGGGCAACGGCTTGCCCTGATCGCCGGTGTGCCGGAAACCGAAGTGTTGGTTGATCGGACAAACCGCCGGGCACTGGTCAAGGCGCGTGAATTGGATGGCGCATCGCTGGCGGCTTACCGCGATCTGGAAAACCGCATCACGGCGACCGAACCGGAATGGCGGATCGAACTGGTTCCGCCGATTCGTTCACTGCCGCGTGTCGACTTTGCCGAAGGGAAGCCGACCGATCAGGGCCGCAAGGCGCTAGGTCTGGTGGCATGGGCCGCCGCCAGGCTGAACATGCCGGTGGTCATTAGCGGTCGGCAGGCAGAGCTGGATAATGCCATCCCGGTGCTGACAGAGGCAGGCCTTACGCAAGTAAGGGCTGAAGCTGGTCGGGGCAGCTTCGCTGTACGGTGGGATGAAAGCGGCGGCTGAAGCCGCCTTGCATCAAGCCGCGACGGGCAATTCCAGCGGCTGGATTTCGCCGGCCAGGTAGAGCCTTTTCGCCTTGGCGCGGCTCAGCTTGCCGGAAGACGTGCGGGGAAGGGTGCGTGGCGGCACCAATTCGACCACGCAGTTCATCCCGGTGATCGAACGAACCTTGTCGCGGATCTGTTCGTGCAGTTTTATCCGCTCTTCCGGGTCAGACACACGGCAGTGGACCAGCACGGCGGGGGCTTCTTCGCCATTTTCGGTTTCGACGCTAAAGGCGGCAATGTCCCCGTGATTGAAGCCGGGCAGTTGTTCAACGGCCCATTCGATATCCTGCGGCCAGTGATTCTTGCCGTTGATGATGATCATATCCTTCGCCCGCCCGACGATGAACAGATAACCATCGGCCATATAGCCCATGTCGCCTGTATCGAGCCAGCCATCGACCAGGCATTCAGCCGTCGCTTCGGGGTTGCGGAAATAGGAGTGCATTACCGATGTGCCGCGGCACCAGACCTTGCCGATTTGGTGATCGCCTTTGACCATGTCCTTGGGGCCGCGGATTTCGACTTCCATTCCGGGAATCGGCTTGCCGCAATTGACAATCGCGCGGTAGCGCGCAGGGCGTGACAGGTCGCGCGGAGTGCCAGAAAGCTTCTCTTCCTCCACCAGTTCGACCTTGATGCCTTCACGCGGGGGCATCACGGTGACGGCAAGCGTTGCTTCGGCCAGACCATAGCTCGGGGTAAAGGCATTGGCCTTGAAACCGGCTTCGGCAAAGGCATTGACGAAATGCTGCATCACATCGGGCCGGATCATATCGGCACCATTGCCCGCCGTGCGCCAGCGCGACAGGTCAAAACGTTCCGAGACATGGCTCTGGCTGGAAATCCGCCGCGCGCAAATATCGTAACCGAAGGTGGGCGAATAACTAAGCGTTGTGCCTTGATTGCGGCTGATCAGATCGAGCCATGCCAGAGGGCGCCGGGCAAAATGTTCAGTCTTGAGGTAATCGGCTGAAACCTGATTGGCGATCAGCGACAGGAAGCAGCCGACCAGACCCATGTCATGATACCATGGCAGCCAGCTGACCACCCGATCGTTGGTTCCGATATCCATCGAAATCGCGTGGCCCGCCAGATTGTCCAGCAAGGCACGGTGCGTAACGGCAACTCCGGTGGGAAAACGGGTGGAGCCGCTGGAATATTGCAGATAGCAAATATCATCCGGTTCGGGCGGGATCAGGGTGCAGTCCGCCGCATCCAGTTGCGCGAAACTTTCCCAATCCATACCTTCGCAGCCTTGGCGATCGGCGGCGGCTTTGGCCATTTCGGCGATTTCCCCCGGATACAGCAGCAGTTTCGGGTCCGAACTTTCCAGCTGAACGGCCAATTGGTCGATATAGCTGTCCTTCCCGCCAAAGCTGGTCGGCAGCGGCAGCGGAACCGGCCATGCCCCGGCATAGACAGCCCCGCAAAACAGTGCGGCGAATTCGGGGCCGGTTTCGGCGACCAGCGCAACGCGGTCTTCGCGCCCGATCCCGGCGGCGACCAATCGGCGGGCCATTGCCAGCGCATCTTCGCGCAAGTCGCGGTAATAATAGGCTCTTTCGAGCGTGCCGCGCATGTCGTGAAAGTTGAGGCCTTTGTCGCTTCTGGCCGCATAGTCCAACGCATCGGTAAAGGTCGCGAAATCGGACCTTCGGCGCGGGAGCGGGCAATCGTTAGGAGTCGGCTCAAGATGAGCCGCTTCGGGAGCGACGGCGGTTGACGCAATGGTCGTTAATACGGTGTCGTTCATATATTTATGCAAAACCCGTCATCAGTGCGTGATAAAACGCTTCCAAACCAATTAGCAGCCCTATTTCTTCGACCCCAAAGCGCTGCAAACTTTCCCATTTGATTCAGACTGTGGCACGAATATGGCCAATGACCCAACCCAACCTTTCAGAGCGGCGCAGAAAAAACCCGCCTAAACCATTAAATAAAGATTTAATACAGGAACTTGCGTTATCCTATGTGGCGCGGTTTGCGACCACTTCGGCCAAGCTCGAATCCTATCTTTCCCGCAAATTGCGTGAACGGGGATGGAGTGAGGGGCAAGAAAAAGGGCCAAATCCGGATGATTGCCGCGATTCAGGCAATTGGCCGGATCTGTCCGCCATCTCGGCCCGTTTCGTGGAATTGGGATATATTGACGACGAAGCCTACGCCCGGTCGCGCAGTGGCGGGCTTTTGCGACGGGGTTACGGCCCGCGGCGGGTGTCGCAAGCCTTGCATCAGGCGGGCGTCGACGAAAACATCCGGAACTCGGTTGCGCCGGGTGAATTGGCGATTCGCCGCTCGGCGCTGGCCCTTGCACGAAAACGCGGCTTCGGCCCCTTTGCTGCCGAACCGCCTGAGCGGGAGCGGCGTGAGAAACAAATCGCCGCAATGCTGCGCGCAGGGCATGGCTTTGATGCGATCCGCGCGATAATGGATGCCGAAAGCGCCGCCGTAGCCGAACAATGGGTTGCGGACGCCGAGCAAGAGGATTGCTAGATGATTCGTAATGCGATGATTGCCGCCGCCGCCCTGGCGCTCTGCGTTTCCTGTTCACCCCAGCAGGGTGCCGAAGCAACGCCTGCGGCCCAGGCAGCGGTCCATCCTGTGTCCGGCCTGCGCGTGGTCCCCTTGACGGTGACCAGTGGCAACCGGAAGCATGTTTTCAATGTCGAAGTTGCCGCAACCCCGCTGGAACAGGCCAAGGGTCTGATGTTTCGTACCGAAATGGGGCCGGACGAAGGGATGATCTTTCCGCGCAGCGACAATGCGCAGGCCAGTTTCTGGATGAAGAATACCCCTCTGCCCCTCGACATTATCTTTATCGGCCCGGACGGACGCATCAGCAACATCGCGGCCAACACTGTGCCATATTCGCTGGACTCCGTCAGTTCGGTCGGCGTGGCGAGCGGTGTGCTGGAATTGAATGCCGGGCGCGCTGCTGAACTGGGCATCGCCGCGGGTAACAAGGTCAACTGGTAAGCCGGGAAATGCGGCTTCGTGCTTGGCCCGATGGCACGAATCCGCTAACTGCCCGCGGAATGAGGAATTTGGCATGAGTGTGATGGGCAAGATTTTTACCTGGTGGGACGGTGCGACCATCGGCACGCTGCTCAACAGTTGGCGTACCGGCGAACAGGTCGGCACTGATGCGCAGGGGAACCGCTATTTCCGTGCGCGCAAGGCGCCTGCCAAGCCGCTGCACGCGGGCGGACGGCAGCGCCGCTGGGTGATCTATTCCGGCGCGAACGACGCAAGCCGTGTTCCGCCGGAATGGCACGGCTGGCTGCATGGCTCTTTCGATGATGTGCCTGAAAGCTTTTTGCCACCCGCAAAGATCTGGGAAGCGGACTATACACCGAACGCCACTGGCACCGCTTCTGCCTATCGCCCGCAGGGTGCGCTGGAGCGGGGCGGAAACCGCGCGCCGGCAACGGGTGATTACGAAGCCTGGGCGCCAGACAGCTGATCATGCGCAGTTCGTCGGTCCCTGCCACACGCGCCTCCTTATTGGCGGCGCTGGCACTGTCTGCTTCGGTGCTGCTGGTATCCTGCACCAAGGATGCGCCTGCGCCCGGTCCGACCGAGACTGAGATACCGGCGGAATTGCGGCAAAACTCCGGGGCTTCTGGCATTCGTGCAGGCGATAGTGCCGGTGCCACGCCGATGGCGCAGCGCGTGGCCACGATCGGCCTGCTCAACAAGCGGAACAACCTCACTCAGGACCTGAAGCTGAAGCCGGGCGAATCGCAGCGCCAGGGTAATGTTATCGTGCGGCTGGCCGCGTGCGAACGCACTCCGCCGTGGGAAGTGCCGCGGGAAACCGGCGCCTTTGTTCAGGTGCTGGTGCAGGATGTGGGCGGACGGCAGGAATGGCGCAAAATCTTTTCCGGCTGGCTGTTCAAGCAGTCCCCGTCACTCAACGTGGTGGAACATCCGATCTATGATGTCTGGGTGAAGGATTGCGCAATGAGCTTCCCGGGCGAAGAAGGGCCGGCACCTTCACCATCCCCTGCGGCATCGCGCACACCAGTTGCAACGCCTTCGCCCACCGCATCGCCAAGCGAAGCGGCACCGACAAGCGCAGAATAGGCCTCTGGCAAGGTCAGCTTTGCCGGGCCAGACGCTTCGCTTACCCTCTGCAGATACTGTGCCTGCGGCATGGATACAGCGCCCATTGAGGCAAGGTGGTCGGTCATGAACTGGCAGTCGAGCAATTGGACGCCCGCAAGGCGCAGCAGCGCAACCAGCCAGGCCAGTGCGACCTTGGATGCGTTGTCTTCCCGGCTGAACATGCTTTCGCCGCAGAACACCCGGTCGAAACTGACGCCGTAAAGGCCGCCAACCAGCCGCCCGTCTTGCCAGCATTCCAGGGAATGGGCATGACCGGCCCGGTGCAGGGCTTCATAACTGGCCACAATCCGGTCGCTGATCCAACTGTCGGGATGCCCATCACGCGGCGCGGCGCAGGCCGCGAGTACATCGGCGAAGGCCGCGTTGCAGGTAACCCGAAAGCGATCCTGCCGCAGGATTTTGCGCAAGCTTTTTGAGCAGCTGAAATTCTCAAGCGGGATAATTGCCCGTTCTCTGGGTTCGACCCAGAATATCTCCGGATCGTCGCGCCGATCGGCCATCGGAAATATCCCGCTGCGATAGGCCATCAGCAGCAGCTGTGTCGGGATGATCGGTTGGTTCATCGTTGGTGTCGGCCCAGGCATTACGCCCCATATAGGCAGTTCGGCCCCGAGAACCTAGCGGGCGCACCGATATTGGCGGCCCAAGGTGCCTTGCCTTAACCCGCACATCGCTTTAGAGGCCCGCGAGCCTGCAGGAGCGTAGCTCAGTTGGTAGAGCATCGGTCTCCAAAACCGAGGGCCGTGGGTTCGAGTCCCTCCGCTCCTGCCAGGCAATTCAACTCAGCATGTCCGCCGATTTTCTGGCTGTGCGCAGGGCAGTAGTGATTCTATCGCCCGTGTTGCCAGGCATCAACGTGCGCGAATCACGTGTTGGCCGCTGTTTTGGGACAGGGAATCGGTAATTTCCGGACCAAATTTGCTCTTTTGTTCGCCGTGGGCGCCGCCTTGACCGTTGGCCTTGCCTTTGGCGCATACCCCGCCTAAATACACACCGTCTTCCGACATATGTTGGTGCTACAGCCCCTCCCGGACTTGAACCGGGGCGGCCCCAAGCCAATCTTGGAACCTATCCTGGAAGTCACGATTTTTTTGAATAGCAGCAAGAGCGCGAGCATATGGCCGAAAAGACCACCAAGACGAGCCCCGGCGAATTCATCCGCCAGGTGCGCACGGAAGCCAGCAAAGTTGTCTGGCCGACCCGTCAGGAAACGACGACTACCGCGATCTTCGTGGGAATCATGATGCTGATGCTGTCGATTTTCTTCCTTGGCGTCGACACAGCCTTCAGCGCCCTGGTGCAGTGGTTGCTTTCAATCGCCTGATTTTCCTGGGGCCGGCAAAACGGCCCTGAACGCATAATTTCCAATACAGGACTTACTATGGCTCGCTGGTATATCATTCACGCCTATTCCGGCTTCGAAAACAAGGTTCGCGACGCGATCATTTCCGAAGCGGAGCGGCTGGGCTTGTCGGAAGCGGTGGAAGAAGTGGAAGTTCCAACCGAGACAATCACCGAGGTGAAGCGCGGCAAGAAGGTGCAGGTCGAACGCAAGTTCATGCCGGGCTACGTGCTGGCAAAACTGACCATGACCGATGATGTCTATCACCTGGTCAAGAACACACCCAAAGTTACCGGCTTCCTGGGTTCCAATAACAAGCCGCAGCCAATTTCGGACAAGGAAGCCGCGCGCTATTTCGGCGGTGTGGAAGAAGCCAAGTCTGCCCCCAAGAAGCAGGTCAGCGTCGAATACGAAATTGGCGATTCGGTCAAAGTGCTCGACGGCCCGTTCGCAAGCTTCAACGGCGAAGTCGAAGAACTCGATTTCGACAAGAACAAGGTCAAGGTCAGCGTTTCGATCTTCGGCCGGGCAACCCCGGTGGAACTGGACTTCGAACAGGTCGAACTGGCGAAGTAATCCGGCACAGGCCGGTCTGCCATCTGCGGGCCGGCTTTAGGCTGTTTGATTGGCCGCGTTTTCGCCCACAAACTGGCGTTGATGCCGGCGGCGCAGCCAGATGTGCGCCAGAAGCAGATTCGGGAGCCAGCAGCTCCACGGTACAATCGCATAGGCCTGGTCGAAGGTCAGACCCAGCGCGACGATCAGCAAGGGCATCTGTATCCGCAGGCTAACGCCGGCCAGCGTCAGCGCAAAAGAATATATGATCCAGCGGGAATGCAGCGATGTTTGGCCGCGGATTGCGGCGAAACAGGCAATCAGGGTCGTAATCGCCCAGCTCATGGCCAATAAGGCAAAGCCGAGCGCGTTGACTTTCCCGCCCAATGTATAGGGGGCGATCAGCAAAGCGCCGGTTGCACTGGTCACAACGCAGCAAGCATAGAGATAGCCGATCATCTTGTGGCGGCGGCTCGGCCCCTTCCGGGTCAGCCGTCGGAGATTCACGAGGCCGGCCACCAGCGCACCGATAGCAAAAACAATGTGGGCCAGGGCGGCCAACCGCCGAACACCTTGCGGGTCGCGACCGCCGAAGAACTCGGAATAGGCTTGCGGACTGATCAGATAATAAGAAGAAAACAGCAAAGTGATTGGCACACCGCCCCACAGGACCACGCGCCAGCCATAGCGGAAGGTCAGATCAAGTGTTCGCTGCGAATTCTTCATGATTCATGCCCGCCTTTGTTGCGTGGGCGGTCTGCCGGATTGCAGTCGCCGTAGCCGAGAGGGGATCATTTCAAGACAAGCGAATAGCTGGGTCCGCTTTTCCCCTCGATAGAGGAAAGGGAGGGGCGATCCCGCGAAGGACCGCCCCTGTTATTCAATTAGAAACGGTAGGCCACAGCGACAATCGCGCTGGATTCCCATTTCTGGTCGATAGCCGGGCTCTTATAGATCGACTTGTCGAGGTAAGTACCGCTCATCACGGCGATCAGGCTGATCCGATCATTTACGGCAAACACACCGGTCAATGAACCGCCAAGGTTCATTGCCTTTTCGGTGATCGGGGCAACGGGCAAAATCACGGAACGGTTCTTGGCGATTGCCTTGGCCCGCTGTCCGGCTGTTACGCCATACATGTGGTTCGCGGTCTTGCGATCAAGCCAGTTGATCTGGGCGCTGGGAATCAGCGTCAGCTTGCCTGCATTGATCGGATAGGCATAGCGAACCGCAAATTCCCCACCGTTGAATTTCCCGGTGATGTCGCGGCGGTATTCACCGCTGAGTTCACCGAAATCGCCGGACAGTCCAACCCGGACACCGGCATCCACAGTAAAGGTCTGGCGATCACGCGCCGCAGTTGTGCGGCCCGCAACGAATGCGGATACGGACGGCGTGACCGGGCCTGTCTGCCGATCGAAAGTGGCGCCAGCTTCCAACGCCTCAAAGTACAGGGGGCCCTGCTTGATCGAAACCAGCGGCAAGGGATACGTCAGGGTGTTTTCGCCCTTGAATGGCGATTCAAGAAACAGGACGCCAGCACCGACGCTGATGTGATTGTCGTTGCCTTCCTGATTTGCGGCATCATTGCTCTGGGCAGAGACTGCGGTAGGCAGCAATGCGAAAGCCATGGTCAAGGCGGCCGTAAACGGGACGAGGGCCTTGGCCGCTCGGCGGTTTGTCCTTTCGGGACTCATGCGAATTTCCTTTAGAGATACATTGGGTATGGGAGAGGGTCGCCACCAGCGGGCAATCGGGGGGGAGAGAGCACTTAAAACGTGCACCCGCTGGCGGCGACGCGGCAATTGGCGGTCATTGCCGTTTGGGCCAAGTGACACTTCGTAAAATTGCCTCTGGCTTTCGTGAATATGGCGCTGTCGATTTCGCGCTTCGTGAAATTCGCCTTATTGGCACCGGCTTGGCACCCTGCTAGCGGACTTTTTCGGGCGACTTGGTTCAAGCGGCTGGAGCGAAGGACAAGACGAGTCGATGAAACTGGGCGCATTTCTGGATAATTGGGCGATTTCCAGCCAGCGCATGAGGGCCACCAAGTTGGCGGCCTATGCGGTTGTGTCCGTTGCGTTGGTCGTGATGGCGCCCTTCGAAACCCAGGGCGACCCTTGGGCCTGGCGTTTCGCCTATTGGTTTTTCATGATGTGCCTGTTCGGGTTCGGCATATTTCCGCTAACCGTGCGGACTGCCGCTCGGTTACCGGCCATGCGTAATCTCTCGTTTCCTTTGGGCGCAGGAATAATATTTGTGTCTGCCGCGATTCCGATGACCTGCGCGGTTCTGGTCTTCGATATCGGGTTCGTGGCCCTGGCCAACCGGCTGCCCGAAGTGTTCGGGGTCGAACAGAGCGCCGGCGGTCCGGAAGATTACGCAGAAGCCTTGGGGCAATACCCGCTGGTTCTCTATTTGAAGGTCCTCGCACTGTCTTTGCTGGTGGGCGGTCTTCCCTTTCTTTCCGCTGGTGGATTCGGGACCAGATCGGCTGAACCTGCAGTTTTGCCAAAGCCCGGCCTCAAGTTCCTTTCCCGCTTGCCCGGCCACATCGGCAGTGATGTCTGCTATCTTCACATGCAGGACCATTACATGCGTGTTGCCACGAAGGGCGGCGAAGCCATGATCCTGATGTCTATGCGCGATGCTTTGGCTGAATTGGAAGGCGTGAACGGACTGCAGGTTCACCGTTCTTGGTGGGTCGCGACTTCCGAGATCCTCCGGCTTGCCCGTGACGGCCGCAAGCTGGTTGCGGTCATGTCGGATGGAACGCAGGTTCCCGTCTCCGAAACCTATCGGGCGGCACTGGAGGAACGGACGGGACTTCACCGTAAGCCCGACCGCCAAAGCTAACCCTTTTCTTTTTGGCATGAGCCGCTATAGGGCCGCTTCCCCAAGCTGAAACGCGGGGAAATTTGTGGAAGAAGGCCGCTGTGCCTTTGTTTGACCACTTAACATGAGCGACCAAAACGTCGCGACAGTGTGAAAGGAGGCCATCCGTGGCCAAGAAGATTGAAGGCTATATCAAGTTGCAGGTGCCTGCGGGCGCTGCAAATCCCTCCCCGCCGATCGGCCCAGCGCTGGGTCAGCGCGGTGTGAACATCATGGAATTCTGCAAGGCGTTCAACGCTGCCACGCAGGAACTGGAAAAGAGCGCGCCGATCCCGACGGTTATTACCGTTTATGCCGACCGCTCGTTCACTTTCGTGACCAAGACTCCGCCGGCCAGTTTCTTCCTGAAGAAAGCGGCCAAATTGAAGTCGGGTTCGAAAGAGCCTGGCAAGGTTTCCGCCGGAACGATCAAGCGTTCGCAGGTTCGTGAAATCGCTGAAGCGAAGATGGCGGATCTGAACGCCAACGATCTCGATCAGGCAACCAAGATCATCGAAGGCTCCGCGCGTTCGATGGGCCTCGATGTGGTGGAGGGCTGAGAACATGGCAAAGCAGACCAAGAAGCAGAAGATGCTGGTAGAAAAGCTGGGTGACAATCAGGCGCTGCATAGCTTTGGCGACGCGCTGAAGATGTTGCGTGACCTCAAAACCACCAAGTTCGACGAAACGATCGAAGTTGCCATGAACCTGGGCGTTGACCCGCGTCATGCCGACCAGATGGTGCGCGGCATGGTGTCGTTGCCTTCGGGCACCGGCAAGGATGTACGCGTGGCTGTGTTTGCTCGCGGTGACAATGCCGACAAGGCATTGGCAGCCGGTGCTGACAAGGTCGGTGCGGAAGACCTGATGGAAGACATGCAGGCCGGCAACCTTGATTATGACCGCGTGATTGCCACGCCGGACATGATGGGTGTGGTTGGCCGCTTGGGCAAGGTTCTGGGTCCCAAGGGCCTGATGCCTAACCCGAAGCTGGGCACCGTAACGCCGAATGTCGAACAAGCCGTGAAGGACGCCAAGGGCGGCCAGGTTGAATTCCGTGTTGAAAAGCAGGGCATCATCCACAGCGGAATTGGCAAGATGAGCTTCACTGATGATGCGCTGAAAGCCAACTTCGAAGCCCTGACCGGCGCAGTCGCACGGGCCAAGCCATCGGGTGCCAAGGGCAAGTATATCCGCAAGGTTTCGCTGACCAGTTCCATGGGCCCCGGCCTGAAGCTGGATCTGGCCGAGATCGAAGGCGCGTAACCCGATACGGTTCGCAAGGATCACAGGAAAGGCCGGAGGGGGAAACCTCTCCGGCCTTTTTTGCGTTCGGGGCCGGCGGCCCTGTGCGGCAGGATCATAAGCATTTGTCGACACCGGGCGGGAAGCCGGTTACCCGTCTCGCCAGTCATTGAGCAATGGAACGGATTTTGTCATGGCGCTGAACATCGCAATCCTGCTGTCCGTCCTACTCGCCAGCCTTGTGCTGCTGTCACCGCGCTTCTCCAAATCGATGGTTTGGCGGGCGACCGTTACCCCGCTCGCTTCGATTATCGGCAGCGGGTTCCTGGTGCTCGCACCCATATTGGTGGCATCCTATGGCAGGAACGCTCCGTTGATCATGGCCGGTTTGTGCCTTGGCGCATACCTGTTTGGCTCTGCCATCCGCTTCAACATATATCTGCGCAACCAACCCCGCCCCATTCAGGATGTTGCGGTCGAGCGGCTTGAGATTGCGGCATCATGGGCGTTGGTCTTCGCCTTCATGATCTCGGTCGGATATTACCTCAACCTGTTCGGCGCCTTCGGGGTCAGCCTGACGTCCTTTGACAGCCCGATAAACGCCAAGCTGCTGACTTCGGCCATATACCTCCTCATTCTGGTGGTCGGTTGGACGCACGGGTTCAAGGCACTGGAGAAAATGGAATATGCAGCGGTCACACTGAAACTGGCAATAATCGTCGGTTTGCTGGTCGGGCTGATCTGGTATTTCTATTCAAAGGCCACCACCGGGACCCTCTATTTCCATGAAGCCAAATTGTCCGGCTGGCCGGCTTTCACGCTGGCATTCGGCCTGATCATCACCGTGCAGGGCTTTGAAACTTCCCGATACCTGGGCCATGATTATGATGCGGCCACCCGAATCCGGTCGATGCAATTGGCCCAGATCGTCTGCGCAGTGATCTACATGGCCTATATCGGCCTGTTCGCTTACGCATTCGATCGCAGCGAGTTTCAACTTACCGAAACCGCAATCATCGACATGATGGGCCTGGTTACCCCGATATTGCCGCTGCTTCTGGTTGTGGCCGCCTTGGCCGCGCAATTCAGCGCCGCAATTGCCGATACCAGCGGCTCAGGCGGTTTGGTGGAGGAACTGACACGCGGCCGGATGACGGCGCGCTATGGCTATGTCTTGCTGGTAGTGATCGGCCTGGTGATGACCTGGGGCGCCGATGTTTTTCAGATCATCGCTTATGCCAGCCGCGCCTTCGCCGCCTATTACACGCTGCAATCGGCGATCGCCGCGCGCCGCGCCTTCATTACCCCGGCAGGATGGACGCAGAAAATCGGATTCAGCCTGCTGGTCGTGCTTGGCACGATGATCGTGCTGTTTGGCAATGATGTGGAATCGTCCAACGCCGGGTAAGTGGCGGCGTTTCTAGATGCCGCCCGGCGTAAAGTCGAAGCCGAGTTCTCCCAGCCCTTCGCACAGGGTGTGCATACAGCTTTGCAGCGCATCGGCATCGGTAGAACGGATTACGAAATTGGAACCGACCCTGCCTTCGCGGAAAAAGGGATAGCTGCCGATCTGGCAGTTATCGTGCGCTTTTTCGACATCGCGGAGCAACAGGGAAACTTCGCTTTCCGGAATAAAGCCGCCGACTGTCTCGGACAGTAGCAACGCCCCGCCTTCCAATGTGCCGGTCAAAGCGTCCAGCATACCGGCAGTGATATGCGGCACACCGGCCATCAGATGAATGTTGCCGATCTTGATTCCCGGCGCGCCGGACATGCGGTTAGGGATCAGGTCTGCCCCTTCCGGAACCCGCGCCATGCGCAGCCGGCCTTCGTTAAGGCCGCCCTTGTCCGTATAATAGCGTTCCAGAATTGCCCGCGCTTCGGGGTGAATTATTACCGGCACGCCCAGCGCAGCGGCAACAGCGTCCACCGTGATATCGTCATGCGTCGGGCCGATTCCACCGGTGGTAAAGAGATAGTCGTTGCGCGTGCGAAGGGCATCCACGGCTTCGACAATGCGCGCTTCGACATCCGGCACCACGCGCACTTCGTCCAACCTTATGCCTTGCACCTGCAGCCAGCTTGCGACTTGGGCAATGTTCTTGTCATGCGTGCGGCCAGACAGGATCTCGTCGCCGATCACGACCAGACCGGCGGTGTAAATGCGGGTGCTCATCCCGCTGCGTTAGGCGATTGCCGCAAGAAGGTGAAGCCTACTCTGCAGCTTCCAACTGTTCTTCATTCCCAGCCGCATTTTCGCCAGCCTTGCGGAAAGCCAGAATGCCGTCA
>JAHEAV010000006.1:16424-120692 GCA_024642565.1 Erythrobacter sp. | reverse complement strand
GCACCGGTCACATTGCCCGCTTCGTCACGGCACAGGAACGCGGCCAGCGCGCCCACTTCAGCGGGCTGGACGAATTTCTTGGTCGGCTGCTTTGCCAGCAACACATCATTGATCACTTGATCGCGAGTCAGACCACGGGCCTTCATCGTGTCGGGGATCTGCCCTTCGATAAGCGGGGTCCAGACATAACCGGGACTGATGCAATTGGCGGTGACGCCTGTCTGCGCCAGTTCCAACGCAATGGTCTTGGTAAACCCGTCGAGCCCGTGCTTCGACGCATTATATGCGCTCTTGAAGGGCGATGCCGTTTTCGAATGGGCGCTCGCCGTATTGATGATCCGCCCCCAGCCAGCGGCACGCATATGCGGTACGGCCAGCCGCGTGGTGTGGAAAGCGGCGGTTAGATTGAGGGCAATGATCGCATCCCATTTGTCCGTCGGGAATTCATCCACCGGCGCGACATGTTGCATGCCTGCATTGTTGACCAGAATATCAATCGGGCCAGCCTGCGCCATCAATTCCTCGCATCCTGCCGCCGTGATCAGATCGGCTGCGACATGCGTCGCGCCCAGTTCTGCGCACAGCCCCGCAATCATCTCGGCCTCGCCAAAGCCCGTCAGAACAACATCTGCGCCTTCACCGGCCAAGGCGCGCGCAATGGCGAGGCCGATGCCCGAAGTAGAGCCAGTTACGAGTGCGCGCTTGCCGGACAGGAACATTCAAACCTCGATATACATAGTGGTGGGACAGGAATGCTGTTTTGCGGCGGTTATTCCCCCTGTCCAGTAATAACGCTACAGTCTCTACGCTTTGTTGAAAACCGGTCATGGGGCGCTGCATGAAACTCAATGAATTCAACCCGTCAAACATTCGCGTTCGCAGGGGGGGCGGAGGCGGCGGCAGCTTTCCCGGCGGCGGAGGGGGAAAGATTGGATGCGGGACCGTACTGATCGCATTGGTGGCCTATTTCGTATTTGGCGCGGACCCCTTGCAAACCATCGGGGCTATCGACGGGATACAGCAGCAAACGCAGGGCCAACAAACTGGTCAGCAAGTTGGTGCAGAGGGCACCGAAGTGTGCCGGGACGGCCCCTATGCGCTGGAAGCCTGCAATGCGTTGAGTTCACTGAATGACACATGGCAGCCATTGTTCCGGCAAGCCCAAATCCCTTTTGACCAGCCCATACTGGAGCTTTTCAGTGGCCAGACCCGATCAGGCTGTGGCGCAGCGTCCAGTGCAATGGGGCCATTTTATTGTCCGGCCGATCAGACGATCTACATCGATACAGCCTTCTACGACACGATGGCCCGGCAACTGGGTGCAGGCGGTGATTTCGCACGCTATTACGTTATTGCGCATGAATATGGCCACCATATCCAGAAATTGACCGGCATGGCCGATCAGGTCCGCAGCGCGCAGCAGCAGAACCCGGGCCGTGCCAATCGGCTGCAGGTGCAGATGGAACTCCAGGCGGATTGCTATGCCGGTGTTTGGGCGGGCAAGAACCGCAACCTGATCGAGCCGGGCGATATGCAGGAAGGCATGACCGCCGCCGCTGCAATTGGTGATGATACGCTTCAGCGCAACGCCGGGCAGCAGATCAGCCCGGAAAGCTTTACCCACGGAACCAGCGCGCAGCGCATGTACTGGCTAAAACGGGGTCTCGAAACCGGTAATGAGGACCAGTGCGACACCTTCTCCGGAACATAGTTGGCAAAAAATTAGCGTGGGAGGCAGCCCAAACACTGCTTCCCACGCGCATTGCGCCCGAAATTAACCGGGATTCCTACTTTTTCAGGGCGGTGAGGCGCGCAATCTCCGCATCAAGCGACGCAAGGATCTTTGTCCGAATTTCCTTGGACAGGTCTTCCTGACCGGCGATTTCTTCGCGCGCTTTGCGTAATCCTTGCGCCGCTTCGGCCAGATTGCGCTTCTGACACACTACCACGGGCGCCTGCTTGCCATTGGCGGTCGAGGACGAAACTGCCTCGCGGCTTTTGCAGGCCATAATGATTTTCGGGCCCGTACCGGCTGCCGAAGAATTGGTGAATGTGAAGGAATCAGCATCCTTGAGTTCAATTGCAGAGAGCCTGTCCAGTTGTTCAAGCTCTTTGAGGGATTTGAGACTTTCCAGTTCTTTCAGGTCGTCAAGATCGCGAAGACGGATTTCGACTTCCTTCCACTGCAAGTCATGCCCTTCTGCGGTACTATCGCCGGTAAAGCGAATAACGCGCCGCACTTCACCATCCTTCGGCGCAGCGCCGTCGTCGCTCTTGCTTCGCATGATGATTACATGGCGCTTTTTGCCAGATCCGTCCTTGTCGGCATCATTATAGACAGTTTCGAATTCGCCATTGGCCATGGCTTCGGCAACCGATGGTGGAGCCGGCGGCTCAGGCGCTTCCGGAGCTGACGGGGCCGATGGCGCCGGCGGCGGTGCGGGCGGTGCTGGCGGTGCGCCCGCGTCTGGTCCGGTCGCCGCATCGGCATAGGAAATCGACGCAGTCAGTGGCAGTGCGAGAAGCGCGGCTAGCAGTATCCCTCGCCCGGCCAGGCGGCGACGTGGGGAGATATCATTCATTGTGAGGCTCCTCAAACGGTGGATTATCGATTTGTCGCCCAGCACCGGGCAGGCCATGGGCGCGGCCAGCGCAACCGCCGGTCCAGCGGCAAAACTGGCGATTACAGTGGCATAGTTTGCCCGTTCTTCGGCACTGTGCTGTGACACTACGCGGGCATCACACGCCGCTTCCTGGTCGCGGCGCATGGCACGCCAGCCCAACCAGGCCAAAGGGTTGAACCAGTGTAAAGCGAACAAGGGTTGCACGGCCATATTGGCAAGCAAATCATGCGATGAATGGTGGGCAAGCTCATGCTCAAGCGCCAGATCACGCAATCTGCGATCTGTCAGAGCCATAAAGCCCGGCGGCAGGGCCACCACCTTATCCAGCACGCCAAAGGCAAGCGGGGCTGTTGCTGCAGGGGACTCAATTATCCGCACTGCTCCGGCTTCCCCAACGGGACGCCCTTGAGCCAGCAGTTCCCGGCGCATTTGGAAATAGGCATGAAAACGAAGGGCAAGGAAGCCCGCCGCACCGACCAACCAGACCGCTAGCAGGATCGGCACCCAAGCGACCGGTGCGGCGGTAGCTGCTGTTGCACCAACTGGTTCGGCAATGACTACAAAGGTTTCGGTGGCGATTTGCGCCGCCGCCGGAGTAGCTGCCTCAGGCGCGAGCCAGGAAGGCAACACCACAGGCGGCAGCAACAGGCGTAACAGCGGAAGTGACCACAAGGCGTAAGCCGATTTCGGCCCGAGATATCGGCCAACCGGCAGGCGGACAAGCAAGACCAGCGCGATCAGGACACCGGTCCAGACAAGCGTTTCAATCAGCCATTCCGTCATTTGCGCAGCTCCTTCAGAAGGGCTTCAATTTCGGAGATGTCGGATTCGGTCAGCGCCTCAGCTTCCGCCAATTGTGCGAACAATGGCGCAGCGCGGCCACCGAACAAGCGGTCGACCAACCTCCGCGATTCCGAACCGGCATATTCCGCCCGTTCGATCAGCGGGGAATAGAGAAAGCGGCGGCCGTCCGGCACTGTCGATACGGCCTGCTTGACGACCAAGCGGGAAAGCAAAGTCTTGACCGTGGCCAGGCTCCAATCGCGCTTCTCGCATACTTCATCGCATACTTCCAAAGCTGTCAGCGGGCTGCGTAGCCACAACGCCTCCATCACCGCATATTCGGCATCGGAAATGCGTTCGGGTTTGTCCTGTTCACCGGGCATTTTCAGCGTCCTTCAGTCATAATGACTACATCTGTAGACTTCAAAACTACAGATGTAAACTGAACGCCAAATGAATGGAGATTATCTCTCGCCTGGACCGGGCATATTGCGTGTCAATCGCCTGTCCGCACTGCGGCTCTCAGGCGGCAGTGCGGACAGGCGGGGGCCATGTGAAGCGCGCGAAATACTGTCGCGCGCGTCATTCAGGGCATGATAAATGCGCAGATCATGGCAATGGTGACACCGAAAATTGCGACCGCAGCGGGAACGATCAAGACTTGCCCATAGACCGCGGCCCGCTCCATCGGTCCGGTGGAGGTCGCTAGTTTTTTCCCCCGATCAAGCGGAGACGGTGCCTCCTGCCCGCCAATTGCGTTGAGGATCTGCGCAGTTCCAAAATACATCGCCGAATACAGCACCGAGATCACGATCACAAAAATCGCGTTGCTGCTTCCAGCTGTCACCAGAAACAGTGAAGCAAAGAACACGGCATAGCACCCGATCATCAAGTGCCAAACAGAGCGGGGCAGTTCGAAACCGGCCTGTAATCCGCCCACCAGAGAGGGGGAATGCGAAGATCGTACATTTTCCTGCCCTTCCCCACCAGGCTTGGGGTCGGTTTGGTTGGCGACGGACCCGGCATCAGGATCACGAAACATTGGGTAATTCCTTTTCAGCGTTAAAACGTTCCAGGCCATCGCCCTTGCGGACGCCAGCAAGGAGGAGGCTGGCGGCAATATTTCGGGCCTTCCCAGCCACTTCGGCGAGTGCAGAGCCATTACCGGCGATGGTTTGATCGAGTTCGCGCAAGGTGGCGTAGAATAATTCAAGCCAGCGGGAAAAATGGGCCGAATCCAGGCCCGGGATCGCCATATGCTTCTGCATCGGATTACCCGAATATTCGCCGCTGTTATGCAGAATGGAACGCCAGAACGCCTTCATCTGGCCAAGATGGTGCGGCCAATCCTGCACACGTTCATCAAAGATCGGCCCAAGCAACGGATCAATCCGGACGCGGTCATAAAAATCTTCAACCAGGGCAGAAATATACGCACCGTCAATGCCGATTGATTCGGCTTCCGCCCTCTTTTTCGCGCGGGCGGCGGCGGCATATTCGGTTGGTGTAGGTTCCGGCATAACTCGCTCTTAATGGGTATTTGAAATACCTATTAGAAAGCTTGCTGATAAAAGCAATAACCAATATACCCAGTTTATGCAGCTAAGCCTCCAGACCGATTTCGCACTCCGTACGCTGATGGCGCTTGCCGCAAGTGATGAACAATTGTCTGTCGATTGGATCGCCACGCACCACGGAATTTCCCGCAACCATCTGGCAAAGGTTGCGCAGCGGCTGCAAACCGATGGCTATGTAACGACCACTCGGGGCCGAAACGGCGGCATGCGTCTGGCCAGACCGGCCAACAGTATCAACGTCGGGGAAGTGGTCCGCCGCCTCGAAAATTTCCAGGCCTTTGTCGGCTGCATGGACCCCCGAACAAGTTGCGCAATCAATGGCCTATGCGGACTTAAGCCTGCTCTGACTGTCGCATTGGAAAAATTTCTGCTCCACCTTGATGGCTTCTCCATTGCCGATATCACCGGCAACAGCAAAGCCATGATGCGAAGGCTCGATCCCGCGCTTTAGGTTAGGCAGCCGCAACGGGGCGCATGCGGTCCAGACCCCGACCCGAACAAAAAGGCCGGAGCAATCGCCCCGGCCTCCTCCTGTCCCGTTTGGGCCAATGCGATCAATAGACCCGCTTCTTGGGCTTGATATACTCCGCATCGTCCGTGAGTGTGTATTCGTGAACCGGGCGGTAATCGATTTTAACCTTGCCGCCCTTGCCGCCCCAGCCTTCAAACCACACAGCGGTGTGCTTCATCCAGTTCTTGTCATCCCGTTCCGGGAAGTCTTCATGCGCATGGGCGCCGCGGCTTTCCTTGCGATTTTCGGCAGAATTGATGGTTACGCTGGCCTGCGCCATCAGATTGTCGAGTTCCAACGTCTCGATCAAATCCGAATTCCAGATCAGCGAACGATCGGAGACGTGAATATCCTCCATCGATTTATTGATGGCGGCCAGCGTCTCCACGCCTTCTTTGAGCAAGGCACTGTCACGGAACACCGCGCAATGTTTTTGCATCGTCTTTTGCATTTCCGCACGGATCGAAGCCGTCGATTTGCTTCCCTTGGCATTACGGAAGTGGTCGAGCCGGCCCAGCGCCAGGTCAGCACTGTCCTTGGGCAATTCGTCATGCGCAGTGCCCGGCTTGATCAATTCCTTCAGACGGTGGCCCGTGGCCCGCCCGAACACAACAAGGTCGATCAGCGAGTTGGAACCCAGCCGGTTCGCACCATGGACCGAAACACAGGCTGCTTCGCCCACGGCAAAAAGACCGGGGACCACGGTTTCCGGATTACCGTCTGCGCCAATCGTCACCACTTCGCCGTGATAATTACAGGGAATTCCGCCCATATTGTAATGGACTGTCGGCGTTACCGGCAGTGGCTGGCGGGTCAAATCGACACCGGCAAAAATCTTGCCGCTTTCGGTGATTCCGGGCAGCCGTTCGGCCAGCACCTTGGGGTCGATATGGTCGAGATGAAGATAGATATGATCTTTCTCCGGCCCGACACCGCGCCCTTCGCGCATTTCCAGCGCCATGGAGCGCGAAACCACGTCCCGCGATGCAAGATCCTTTGCCGACGGGGCATAGCGTTCCATGAACCGCTCACCTTCCGAATTGGTCAGATAACCGCCTTCGCCCCGCGCGCCTTCGGTGATCAGCACACCCGCGCCATAAATGCCGGTCGGATGGAATTGCACGAATTCCATATCCTGCAGTGGCAGGCCAGCACGCAGCACCATCCCGCCACCATCGCCGGTGCAGGTGTGGGCACTGGTCGCGGTGAAGTAGCAGCGGCCATACCCGCCCGTCGCCAGAACCACCGAATGCGAACGGAACCGGTGGATTGAACCATCGTCCAGGCACAGGGCGATCACGCCCACGCATTTGCCATCCTTCATGATCAGATCGATGGCGAAATATTCGATGAAGAAATCCGCATCATACTTCAGGCTCTGCTGATAGAGCGCATGAAGCATGGCATGACCGGTACGGTCAGCCGCGGCACAGGTGCGTTGCACCGGCGGACCTTCGCCCATGTTTTGCATATGCCCGCCGAAGGGGCGCTGGTAGATCGTGCCATCCTGATTGCGGCTGAAGGGCACGCCGGCATGTTCCAGCTCATACACCGCCTGCGGTGCCTCGCGGACCATGTATTCGATGGCATCCTGATCGCCCAACCAGTCCGATCCCTTGACGGTATCATACATGTGCCACTGCCAGTGGTCGGGGGTATTATTGCCCAGCGAAGCCGCGATCCCGCCCTGCGCCGCCACCGTATGGCTGCGGGTCGGAAAGACTTTCGAGATATTGGCGGTGCGCAGTCCGGCCTCTGCAGCGCCCATCGTGGCACGCAGGCCAGAACCGCCCGCCCCGACAACGACAACGTCGTAAGTATGATCGATGATCTTATAGGCAGAAGTATCAGCGGCGGCCATCAGGCGGCTCCCAAAGCAAGTCGGACAACACAGAATACGCCAAAGGCGCCGCCGCCCACGGCAGCGAGATTCAGCAGCAGCAGCACGGCAAATTTATTTCCCGGTGTATGGACATAATCCTCTGCCAAAACCTGCAGGCCAAGCCGTGCGTGCCAGAAAGTGCTGACAATCAACAACGCCATCGCTGTGGCAGGGACTGGCCGGGACAGCCAATCATGGACTGTGCCATATCCCAGATCGGGCAGCAGCAACAGCGAGGTTACAAACCAGAGCACCAGCAACAGATTGCCGACGGCAGTAAAGCGTTGCAGCAACCAGTGATGCGCCCCGTGATGCGCCGACCCGAGGCCGCGCACCCGGCCGATGGAGGTTCCGTTACCCATGGTTCAAATCCCTAGCGAAATAGAATGAGCGCCCAGAAACCGGCGGTCAGCAAAATGGCGATGATCGGGCTGGCGATTGACCAGAAGCGGTTGAGGCCGATTTCGTAACCGGCACCAACATCCATGACGAAATGGCGCAGGCCGGAACACATATGCGTGAAGAAAGACCAGGTCAGGCCAACCAGCACCACATAGCCAACCGGCGTGGTCGCCGCCCATGCGAAGGTTTCATACGCTGCCGGCCCGCTGGCCAATGCGCCCAGCCACCACAGCAATACGCCAAGGCCGGCAAGGGCCAACCCGTCGCCACTCACGCGGTGAAGTATCGAGACCAGCATATGCGGCCCCCATTTCCAGATCTGCAGATGAGGGGAGAGAGGGCGTTCAGCCATGGCGTTTTTCCGGTTATGCAAGCGTTGCGGCCCTCCTTAACGAAACAGCCCGCTTAGGCAAGTCGTGTGGTAATCGCGTCAGGCAGAACAGGCATATGCTCGACAATATGGGTATCTTTAAGTAGCCGCCTTGCATGACAAATATCCTCATTACCGGTTCCAGCCGGGGGATCGGCGCTGCGATCCGCGATCAGCTTGCTGCCCGCGGAGCGAAAGTGATTGGCCACGGTTCCACGGCGCATGATGCAGATACGGTCGGGGCCAACCTCGGGGATGCATCCGCAATCCAATTTTTGTGGGAGCAAACGCTCGATCGCTGCGGCGGCCAGCTGGATGTGCTGATCAATAATGCCGGCGTGTTCGCAGCGAATTCAATCGAACAGTCGGACAGCCAATGGTTGTCCGGATGGGAAGAAACGCTGCGAATCAATCTGACCGCAGCCGCAGAGCTTTCCCGCCTTGCCGTGCGGCACTGGCTGGATCGCGGTGCACAAGGCCGAATCGTGCATATCGCCAGCCGCGCCGGCCACCGCGGCGATTCCCCCGACCATTGGCATTATGCTGCGGCCAAGGGCGGAATGCTGGCGATGCACAAGACCATTGCCCGCGCCTATGCAAAACATGGCATCCTCAGTTTCGCAATCACCCCCGGTTTTACAGACACCGCGATGGCCGGCGACTACCTTGCCACGCGGGGCGGCGTGGGGCTGCTGGCGGATATACCGCTGGGCCGTGTGGCAACTCCCGATGAAATCGCCACGATTGCAAGTTTTTGCGCTTTGGATGCACCGCCCAGCATGACCGGTGCCACCCTTGATGCAAATGGAGCAAGCTATGTCCGCTAGAATATCTACGGCCATGTTTCTTTTGGCATTAACGGCTTGCGCACCGGTTGGTGCGGAACCGCTCGAAGCCAGTGTTGGCACATTCAAGCCAGCCGCACTGGCTGCGGCTTGCGCAGGACGCGACGGCTGGAGCGATCCGGCGCCCCCGGCGCAATTATACGCCAACAGCTGGCTGGTTGGCACCTGCGGCATCACCGTGGTTCTGATCACTTCGCCCCAGGGACACGTTCTGATCGATAGCGGTCCTGCAGAAGCGGCCAATCTGGTCGCGGCAAATATTGCAAAACTGGGCTACACGATCAGCGATGTGAAGCTGATCCTTTCCAGCCACGAACATTATGATCATGTTGGCGGAATGGCCGAACTGCAGCGGCTCAGCGGCGCAGCGATCGCTGCGTTGGCAGCAGCAAGACCAGTGCTTGCCAGCGGTAATCCCGCGGCCGACGATCCGCAGCATGATGACCTGCCTCCAATGGCGCCTGTTACGGTAACACAAACGCTGAGCGATGGGGAGCAGGTCCAGGTCGGGCCGATCACCCTCACCGCATACTCCACGCCCGCGCACACAAGCGGATCGACAAGCTGGACATGGGAAAGCTGCGACAAGGCAGACTGCCGGACGATCACTTACGCCGACAGCATTTCAGCCATTTCGGCGGATTCATACCGCTTCACCGATCATCCGGATCGGGTCGAAGGGGTTCGTGCCGGATTGGCCCGCGTTGCCGAATTGCCTTGCGGTATCTTGATTACACCGCATCCTTCATCAAGCGACATGTTTGAACGTTTTGCCAGTGGTGCGCCGCTGGACCAGCCCGCGTCTTGCAAATCCTACGCTGCAACTGGCAGTCAGCGATTTGCAAAGCGCCTGAAATCCGAAGCGAAAAAATGACCTGGAAGCTCACCGCATACGCGCCGAAACCCACAGTTCAGGCGGCATTGCTGGCGCACGACGAGATCGAGGAATGGGATCCGGAACTGGTTATTTCGGGCAGCGAAGTGGCAGAAGACCGACCGCAGGAATGGATATTGGAAGGCTGGTTCCCCCGAAAACCAGGCACCAAAGAACGTACCGCATTGGCCGGGCTATTCACGGGGCAAAGCCCAAAGTTCATCACTGAAAAGCTTCCGGACACAGATTGGCTAACCCTGAGCCAGCAAGGTGTTGAACCGATCCGCGCCGGCCGCTTCTATGTCCACACGCCCGATTTCGCGCCAGACGAGGATCCAGGCGTTACCAGTTTCATGATCCCGGCTAGTCAGGCCTTTGGAACGGGGCAACATGAAACCACCGCCGGATGCCTAGCAATGCTGACAACGATGAAGCATCGCGGTGAAATCGCACGGAACATTGCCGATATTGGCAGCGGCACCGGATTGCTTGCCTTCGGCGCGATGGAACTGTGGCCCCATGCCCGTGCAATCGCAACAGACATCGATGCCGTGTGCGGGCCGGTTGTGGCCGACAATTGCGCTGCCAACGGCATCGCGATTGGTGGCGGCAGCGGCCAGCTGACTTTCGTCATCGCAGACGGGATGAATCATCCGCTGATCACCGCTCGCGCACCCTATGACCTGCTTATTGCCAACATCCTGGCCGGACCCTTGGCGGAAATGGCACCGGATTTCGCCGCGCATATGCCGGATGGCGGTAATTTACTGCTGGCGGGGCTGCTGCAAACGCAGGAACACATCGTGCGCCGCGCCTATCGCCGGGAAGGATTCCGCCTGGCGGCGCGGTTGGTCAATGGCGACTGGTCGATCTTGTGGTTACGCAAACGGCGAACATCTTTTCTGCGCCGATAAGCCTGGATTATTACCCCAAAGCGGTGCCCGGCCGATCACGCGCACCTATCCTTTCGCGCCTCAGCTTCGGGAATTTGCTCCGTTGCGCCCAACTGCGTTAAGCTGCAGAATAACTGTGGTCGCGCGACAGGGGAAAGCCATGGAAAATCACGGTGCATTGGTGGGCTGGACCCATCAGGAACTGGGCGACAGGATCATGCTGCGTGTCGAAAGTGTCCGTTCAATCGAGGCAGCCGACAAGCACGAACCCGATCTGATGCGGTTCATGCTGACCAAACAGCAGGCAGCGATCTTGGGCAATTACCTGCTGCATATCTCCGGCAAAGAAGCGAGCAATCGCAAGAAGTTCGGGTTGTTCCGGCGGCTGTTCGGCTAGCACGCCTGACTGGTGATTGCCGCCAGCTTAATAATTACTAGCCGTCAACGAAGCACATATTGTCGGGGCATGTGTAAATGATCCTTCGTGGGAATCCTTCCTGCTGCTATCGCTGCAATCTGGTTGGAGTTTGATCTGCATGGATCTCAATCTCTATTACATATTGGTGGGGGCACTGGTCGGGTTGTTGATTGGCCTGACCGGGGTTGGCGGCGGTTCCTTGATGACGCCGCTGCTGGTCCTCCTGTTCGGTTTTCAGCCTTCAACCGCGGTCGGCACAGATTTGCTGTTCGCATCGATGACCAAGACAGTGGGCAGCACGGTGCATGGCTGGCGGGGCACGGTCGATTGGGTCATCGTCCGCCGACTGGCCAGCGGCAGCGTTACCGCATCGATTATCACCCTCGCGGTGTTGCATTATTTTGGGGCGCCTTCCGGAAAAATGGAAGGTATCATCGCCGCAGCACTTGGTGTTGCTCTGGTTCTTACCGGAATATCCACCCTGTTTCGGACGCAAATCATCATCTGGGCGACGCGGCGTTTCGGAACGCGCAGCAAGACCAATCTGGTCGGCTGGACAGTGGCCTTGGGGGCAACGCTGGGCGTGCTGGTCTCCATCACATCGATTGGTGCCGGTGCGATGGGAGTGATCGCGTTACTTGTTCTTTATCCCGGCATGTCGGTCAGCCGCATTGTGGGAACGGACATCGCCCATGCTGTGCCACTGACTTTGGTTGCGGGTATTGGACATTGGTTCATCGGAACTGTGGATTTCAGCCTGCTCGGCAGCTTGTTGGTTGGCTCCATACCAGCGGTAATACTGGGCAGCATGATCGGCAGCCGCGCCAGCGACCGGGCACTAAAGCCGGTATTGGCAATTGTGCTGCTGATCGTAGGGGCCAAACTCCTGCTGTGACGCCGATCAAAGACTATTTTCGGCTTTCATAAACAGGCTTTGCTTCAAGGCTGCCGGGAAGCAGCCGCAACAATTTGCGCCCAGGCCGCTTCGTCTATGACTTCAATCCCAAGGTCCGCGGCCTTTTTCAGTTTCGAACCTGCACCGGGTCCGGCTACGACCAGATCGGTCTTCGCACTAACGCTGCCTGCCGCCTTGCCGCCCAACCGTTCGGCCTGGGCCTTGGCCTCCTCACGGCTCATGGTTTCCAGTTTGCCGGTAAAAACAACGGTCTTGCCGGTAACCGGGCTTTGCAAGGTTTCAACGATGTAAGGCGGCGGCGTGACTTCACTCAGCAAGTCCTCCCAAACCGTCACATTATGCGGTTCGTGGAAGAAATCCCCCAACGCCTCGACAACAACCGGGCCAACTCCGTCAATAGAACGCAGGTCAAGCGCGGCATCGCTTTCTTCCGATTGCGCCTTCATCACGGCATTTCGCAGAGCCGCAAGCGTCTCGAAATTACGCAGCAGATCACGCGCCGTCACGGCCCCCACATGGCGAATACCCAAGCCAAACAGCAGCCGGGCCGCATCGGGTTCACGCTTGTTATCCACCGCTTCCAACAGCTTATCCACCGACTTATCCTGCCACCCTTCCAGCGCAAGGATATCGTCACGGCGAGCCTTCAGACGGAAGATGTCCGCAGGGCTTTCCAGCCAGCCTAACGCGAAGAATTGATCAATGGTTTTTTCGCCCAGCCCTTCAATATCGAGGGCACCCCGGCTGACGAAATGCTTGAGCCGCTCGGTGCGCTGGGCCGGACAGATCAACCCTCCGGTGCAGCGGACATCAACCTCGCCATCTTCCGCTACCGCTTCACTACCGCATTCAGGGCAATGGTCTGGAAACACATAGGGGTCGCGCGGTTCGCCGCGCGTCAGATTCTCCACGACTTGCGGGATCACATCGCCCGCGCGCTGGATCTGAACCCGGTCACCCGGCCTTACACCCAGCCGAGCGATCTCGTCCCGATTGTGCAGCGTCACATTGGTCACGGTAACTCCGCCCACCAGCACCGGAGCGAGCCGCCCCACGGGGGTCAGCTTACCCGTGCGGCCAACCTGGATGTCGATACTCTCAAGCGTGGTCTCGGCCTGCTCGGCGGGGAACTTGCGCGCGATGGCCCAGCGCGGCGCCTTGGCAACAAAGCCAAGCCGCTGCTGATAATCGAGCTGGTCAACCTTGTAGACCACGCCATCGATATCGTAAGGCAGATTAGCTCGCTCGCGCGCAATTTCCGCATAATGCGCCAGCATATCTTCCAAATTTTCGCAGCGCCGGACATAGGGTGAAACCGGCACCCCCCATGCGGAAATATGCTGCATCACTTCGGCCTGCGTGGCGCCGGGGATTGCCGATGCAGCGCCCCATCCCCAGGCCCAGAATTTAAGCGGACGCTTGGCGGTGACGCTGGCATCCTTCTGCCGCAAAGAACCAGCGGCTGCGTTCCGCGGGTTGGCAAACAGCTTGCCGCCCGTGTCATGCTGCGCAGCATTAAGTGCAGCAAAATCATCTCGCGACATATAGACCTCGCCGCGGATTTCGAACAATTCCGGCGCATCCCCTGCCAATTGCTGCGGGATATCGGCGATCGTCGCGACATTCGGAGTGACATCTTCCCCCACTTGCCCATCCCCCCGCGTGGCGGCACGCACCAATATGCCCTTTTCATAGCGGAGCGAGCAGGACAGGCCATCGATCTTGTCCTCAGCGGTGAAGGCCAGCGGCGCATCATCGGGAAGCGCCAGAAACCGCCGAACCCGAGCAACGAATTCGGCCACTTCGGCATCGGAAAAAGCATTGTCGAGGCTCATCATACGAACCTCATGCTGCACCTTGCCAAGGGGTGACGCGGCAACTTCATGGCCAACTGCGCTGGACGGCGAATCGTCGCGCACCAGGTGGGGAAACTCCGCCTCCAGCTCAGCATTACGCCGCATCAGCGCATCGAATTCCGGATCAGAAATTTCCGGCGCATCCTGCCCGTGATAGAGTTTGTTATGATGCGCGATCGCCTTGGCAAGCCGCATCAACTCATTCGCGGCATCGGCTTCTGATGGGATGGCGTTCACACCCCCTCCAGCAGCCGATCGGCCTGTGCACGTGCTTCGCTGGTAATCTCGGCACCGGACAGCATCCGGGCAATTTCTTCTTTCCGGCCCGTCACGTCGAGCAAGGTGACCGATGTTCGGGTAACCGTGCCTTCGCTCGACTTGGCGATCATGTAATGCGTATTACCCCGCGCCGCGACCTGCGGGCTATGGGTTACAGCCAGCAGTTGCGAACCATCGGCCAGCCGCGCCAGACGCTCGCCGATTGCGCTGGCAACCGCCCCGCCTACGCCGCGGTCAATCTCGTCAAAGATAATGGTCGCTGCGCCGCCCTTTTCCGCCAACGCCACCTTCAGCGCCAGGATAAAACGGCTGAGTTCACCGCCGCTGGCAATTTTGCCGAGCGGCGCGAAATCCGCACCCGGATTAGTCGCAATCAGGAATTCGACCGCATCCATCCCGCTCGCGCTCCAGCGTTCTTCCGGCAAATCGGCAACTGCCGTTTTGAAACGCGCGGCATCCAGCTTCAGAGGAGCAAGCTCTGCAGCCACGGCTTCATCCAGCCGCAGGGCTGCGGCCACGCGCATGGCGTGCAAGGCTTCGGCGCGCGCGCGAAAGACTTGATGCGTTTCGCGTGCTGCGGCTTCCAGCGAATCCAATTCAGCTTCACCGCCCTCGATCGCGTCCAGCTGATCGCGCATGGTGCGCATCAGGGATGGCAACGCATCCACCTCGCAGCGATGTTTTCGGGCCAACGCCCGCAATTCGAACAAGCGCGTTTCAGCAGCATCGAGCGCGGCAGGATCATGCACCAAGGCATCGGCTGCGGCGGAAAGCTTGTCTTCCGCTTCGCCCGCTTCAATCACCGCCCGGTCGAGTGCAGCCAAGGCTTCGGCCAGCAGCGGGTGTTCCGGCGCGATCCGGTCGAGCCTTCTCGCTGCCACTCTGAGCAAGGCCAATGGCGCATCCGACCCTTCCCACAAATGGCGTAATTCCGCGAGATCGCCGGATAATTTTTCGCCCTTTTGCATATCGGACCGTGCGCCCGCGAGCCGCGCCTCTTCTCCTGCCTGCGGTTCAAGTTCCGACAGTTCGGCAAGATGCGCCAACAGAAGATCCTGATCGGCCTTGGCTTGATCGACCGCCTCGCGCGCGTCAGCCAGTCGCGCTTCCGCCTGGCGCCACGCCTTCCATGCTGCCGCGACCCCGGCAATGTCACCACCTGCATAAAGGTCGAGCAAGTCCCGGTGCCCGCGCGGGTTTACCAGCCCGCGATCATCGTGCTGCCCGTGCAGTTCGACCAGTGCCGGGGCGAGTTCCCGCAGCAAAGCCACGCTCACCGGCTGATCGTTGACGAAGGCCTTGCTCACCCCATCCTGCTTGAGCCGTCGGCGCAGGATCAACGGTTCACCGGCTTCCACGTCGATCTCCGCATCGGCCAGAACTTCCCGGATTGCATCGGGCAGCCGAGAGAATTCGAAGGTCGCCGTTACACTCGCCTGGTCAGTACCCGCGCGCACCAAAGCGTTGTCGGCGCGATTGCCCAGCACCAGACCCAAGGCATCGAGCAGAATTGACTTACCCGCCCCCGTTTCGCCGGTCAGCACGCCCAGCCCGCCCGAAAAGGACAGGTCGAGCGCCTCTATCAACACGATATTTCGGATGGAAAGCAGGGTCAGCATCGCACAGCGACATCTAGCCTAGGCTTTGCGTGGCGTCACCGGTCGAAGCGGAAAAATCCTCCGACTTCTTGCTGCGCGGCCTTACCGGGCGTGGTTTGCCAGCACGCTGGCCTGGCGCAACGGTACTAGCTGGCGGAAATGCCCTGAGCATCCTTCTGGATCAGCTTGTAGGCTTTTTCGTACCATTCGCTGCCCGGATAATTGGAACCCAGCACTGCGGCATATTTCACAGCCTCTTCCGGAACCCCCAACGCCAGGCTGGTTTCCGTCAAACGGTACAAGGCCTCTGGAGTATGGCTGGTGGTATCGAACTTTTCCACCACTTCCTGAAAGCGGAGCTGTGCACCCAGCCACTGGCCGGAACGTTCGTAGAAACGTCCGATTTCCATTTCCTTGCCGGCAAGGTGGTCGTTGACCAGATCGAGCTTTAGGCGCGCATCCGAAGCATAATCGGTAGTCGGGAAGCGGCGGATAACTTCGGTCAGCGCAGCCTTGGCCTGTTCGGTGATTTTCTGGTCACGGGTAACGTCACTGATTTGTTCGTAATAGCTGAGCGAAATCAGATAATAGGCGTAAGGCGCATCACGGTTGCCCGGATGGATTGATAGAAAGCGCTGAGCGCTCGAAATCGACTTGTTGTAATCCTTGCCGACATAATAGCTGAACGAGCTCATCAGCTGCGCCCGGCGCGCCCAGGGCGAATAGGGATGCTGCCGCTCAACTTCGTCAAACAGCGCCGCAGCCAGCTTGGCGTTACCATTGTCGAGCCGCCGTTTCGCTTCGGAATAGAGCGTTTCCACGTCGCGCGCGACGTAGGCTGTATCCTTTGGGCCGCCGCTCCGACCGGCGCAGCCGGCAGTCAGAAGCGTGCTTGCAGCAAGGGTGGCGATAAGGGCTAGTTTCAGTGGGGAGCGCGATGTCATGCGCAGCCTATAACCAGCGTCTCGCTGAACGCCAAGTGAAGTTGATGAAAGCTTATCACAGGTGTGTGGATAGAGGCATTGTGCCAATTCCAACCGGCGCGGACCAAGGGGTCTTTCTTGCGACCACCCATGCCACGAGTCGCATTGCTTTCCCGTCTCCGGCCATCCAGTGCGAAAGGATTGCGACAAATATTTGTATTTTACTATATTATCAGATGTTTATCTGAACCTTGCTTCATCGCAATTATTCGATTTACGCCCCTGATTTTGCAGGAAAGCGCATAATTGTGTATGATCCAACGCTAGTCACAGCACCAGGTGAGTAAACCTTACCGCAACCGGAAGGAGTGCGTGTGAGGGAGACCGTGCTCTCGATCAGCCGGCAAAACGATATCGGAAAGATATTTCGCATTATCCGGCAATACAGCCAGAATCTCGGTGCTGCGCGCTATTCTTACCATTTCACTCCCATCTTCGAAAGCCAGACATCGGCCAGCACATTCTTCAATACAGAAGGGTTTTCGCCGCAATGGGTCGTGCTGTATCAGGATGAGACTTTCAGATCCTGCGATCCCGTGCCCGAATATGTCATGGCGCGGGCCGAACCGGTTCTCTGGGCACAAGCTGCGAGTGCAATTCTGGCCAAAGGGCCAAATGAAAAGGTAAGGGAGTTTTTCAGGGAATCGCAAAAACATGGCCTGGAACACGGCATCAGCATTCCCTCATTCGGGCCGCGCAATCGTCATGCTTACACCGCATTCGGTTTCGACAATCCGGTAGATTCAATCGATGATGAGCGTTGCATCGAACTCAGCACGATTATGCAAACCGCGCATCTGCGAATTTCTGCCCTGCTCGACAAACGCGCAGGGCCAGTCACTCTTTCCGCGCGGGAGAAGGAAGTTCTCGAGCGGATCAGCCAGGGCAAATCCAATGCGGAAATCGCGGAAATGCTTGGCATTTCATCCGATACGGTGACTACCTACGTCCGGCGCGTTTTCACCAAACTTGATGCCAACGACAGGGTCGGAGCAGCCATTAAAGCCCTCAGACTTGGCCTTATTCGTCTTTGATTTGCGGCCACAAGCCCATATTCGAACCGCGAGAATTCAGGCGACCCGCCGCGAATTCGCGTCGCCTTCGATTTGGGCGAATTGGGGCAAGGAAAAGCCCTTCTTGGAATCAACCCCATTGTTGACCAAGGGATACTGACCGGGCGGTAGAGCGGCCAGTGGCATGCCCGCAGCCGCCAGCGCGTAAGGCGATACGCGGTGCCGGGTACACAGACCGACCGAACCATCGCTGATCAACGGCACTTCGAAGCGTAGCCCCTGGCTATGCCCCCTTGACCGCACGACGGTTGCCACCGCCAATTGGCCTTCGGAAAAATCGACCACAAACTTGGTGCCCATCGGGACATCAATCAGCCCTTCGATCAAGGCGCCGGATTTCGACAGGTTGCGCATGGTGACTTCGTATCGGTGATCTTCATGTATCACGCCAATCTTGCGGAACAGGGTTTTGCGATCCGAGCGGATGTGCTTGGGGCCTGACGGCTTGATCTCAATATCCTGCTCGCGCATCCGCCGGGCGATCTCATCATTGTCGAGCGCGCGGCTATAAACATAGCCCTGCACGTGGCTGACACGAAGCTTGCGAATGAGTTCCAGCGTATCGAGCGTTTCAACGCCCTCAGCCGTGGTTTCCATACCCAGTACTTCAGCCAAACTCACGATCGCAGCGATCAGGGCGGCGTTGCGATTACCGCCTTCTGCTGCATCGCAGACAAAGCTCTGGTCGATCTTGATCTTGTCGAAAGGCGCGCTCTTGAGATAGCCGAGGGACGAATAACCTGTTCCGAAATCATCGAGCGCCAGCCTGACACCCAGCTTCTTAAGCGCGGCAAACGTGGCGTCGGTATCGGCGCCCTCACCCATGAAGACGCTTTCGGTAATCTCCAGTTCCAATCGATCCGGCGCGAGGCCGGAATTGCCCAGTGCCGATGCAACCATCGAGACCAGTCCTTCACGTTCAAACTGGATTGGCGAAACGTTGACCGCGACGCGCGCAGATCCTTCCCATGATGCGGCATCGGCACAGGCCTGTCGCAGAGCCCATTCGCCCAATGGTGCAATCAGATTGGCATCTTCGGCTACCGGAATGAAGATTGATGGAGGAACCATGCCGCGTTCCGGGTGATTCCAGCGAAGCAGCGCTTCAAAGCCGGAAATCTGATTGGTTTTGGTGTCCACAACGGGTTGATAAGCGACAGAGATCTCGCCTCGTGCCAGCGCGTCACGCAAATCGTCTTCGATCTGGCGTCGGTCCTCAGCCTCGTCATGCAAATCGCTCGAATAGAAGCGGTAACGTCCACGTCCGTCGTTCTTCGCCGCATAGAGCGCAAGGTCGGCGCTGCGGGTCAGTTCATCGCTGGCCAGCCCGTCATAAGGCGCGATAGCCACCCCTACCGAAGCGCCGATTACGCATCGTACACCGTCGATTGTGTAAGGCTGAGAGATGATCGCAATGATCCGCATTGCAACATCACCCAATGTGCCGCGATCATCGACGTCGGGCACGATGACCTGGAATTCATCACCCCCCAGGCGGCCAACTTCCCATTTTTCGTTCGTAACACGGCGCAGCCGCTGCGCTGCCTGCTTGAGCAATTCATCGCCAGCTGGATGGCCAAGCGTATCGTTGACATGTTTGAACCGGTCGAGGTCAATCATCATCAGCGCGCAACTACGTTTGGCCACACGATAGGCAGTAAGTGTGGCCTCCAGCCGCTGGCCCATCTTGTGACGGCTGGCCAGGCCGGTCAGCGTATCGGAAGACGTCAGACGCAAGGATTCGGCAGTGTTGCGGCGGTTCGCGGTAACATCCAGCCCATTGCCCCAATACCCGCGAAAACTGTCATCCGGACCAGAGATCGGCCGCGCGGAAATTGACCACCAGCATTCATCACCTTCGGGCGTGGCCGCACGCAGTTCAAGGTTCGCAAATCGGCCCCGCTTGCCCAAAACAAAAGGCAGTGACCGCGTGATCAATTCCCCAGGTTGGGCGTCCTTCTGAAAGAGCGACTGGAACGGTTGGCCCAGCAATTCCTTTTCATCCCGGCCCAGTTTCTTGGCGACATAGGGCGAAACATAAGTGATCCGCTGGAGTTCATCGACAGACCAGAACCATCCCGCACCGGATTCCTCGAAAACCCGCGCCAGCTGCGCCAGATTGGAGTTTTCATAGAGCACAACTTTGGCTGGCTTGGCCGCTCCCGATTTCGCGCCCACCAGCTTGCGCCAGCCCGTTTCAGGCCGGGCAGGCTCAGAATTTTCGGGCTCTTCAACCACTGGATCGCTCATATCGTTACTCGAACACGTAAAACGTTGAACGATTGCTACTAAAGCAAAACCCTTAACAGCTCGAAAATGTGGTTAAGGAAATTTGGGATCGGCCAGGCCGTGGCGCTGATTTGCCTTGGCGCCACGCCTTCATGGCTGCCGTAAGAGGCCAATATACCAATATCTTAACAAAAGGCAGAGGTGCCGGTTGGCTATTCCTCTCCCATCCGCAGCGCAGCAATAAACGCCTCTTGCGGAATACTGACATTGCCATATTCGCGCATCTTGGCCTTGCCCTTCTTTTGCTTGTCGAGCAGCTTTTTCTTGCGGCTGATATCGCCGCCATAGCATTTGGCGGTCACATCCTTGCGCATTGCCGCAATGGTTTCACGCGCGATGACTTTGCCGCCAATTGCAGCCTGCACCGGAATTTTGAACAAGTGGCGCGGGATCAGGTCTTTCAGGCGTTCGCACATGTGCCGGCCGCGGGCCTCGGCCACGCCGCGGTGGACGATCATGCTGAGCGCATCGACCGGTTCGTTGTTTACCAGAATGCTCATCTTCACCAGATCGCCTTCGCGCAGCCCGATCTGTTCGTAATCGAAACTGGCATAGCCGCGGCTGATGCTCTTCAACCGGTCGTAAAAATCGAACACCACTTCATTGAGCGGCAATTCATAGGTGATCTGCGCACGGCCGCCGACATATGTCAGGTCCTTCTGGATACCGCGCCGATCCTGACAAAGCTTCAGGATTGAGCCGAGATATTCGTCAGGCGTGTAAATCGTTGCCTTGATCCACGGTTCGTCAATCTGGTCGATCCGGCTGGGATCGGGATAGTCTGCCGGATTGTGGAGCATGATTTCGCGCGCATCATCGGTCTTGCTGCGGCTTAACTGGATTCGGTAAACCACAGAGGGCGCCGTGGTGATCAGATCAAGATCATATTCGCGGGTCAGGCGTTCCTGAATGATCTCCAGATGGAGCAGGCCAAGAAAGCCGCAGCGGAAACCGAAGCCAAGGGCCGCGCTACTTTCCGTCTCAAAGGTAAAACTGGCGTCATTCAGCCGCAATTTGGCGATGCTTTCGCGCAATTTCTCAAAATCCGCGGCATCGACGGGGAAGATGCCGCAGAACACCACCGACTGCACTTCCTTGAAGCCGGCCAGCGCCTTGAGCGCACCGTTCTTCACCGTAGTGATAGTGTCGCCAACCTTGGCCTGCGCCACTTCCTTGATCTGCGCCGTAATGAACCCGATTTCGCCGGGGCCAAGCTCCGGCAATTGTTCGATCTTGGGGCGCATACAGCCGACCCGGTCGATAAGATGTTCGGTGCCGCCGGCCATGAACTTTACGTTCAGGCCTTTCTTGATAACCCCGTCAATCACCCGGACGAGGATGACCACGCCAAGGTAGGGATCATACCAGCTATCCACCAACATCGCCTTGAGCGGGGCGCCGCGGTCGCCCTTGGGCGGCGGAATCTTGGTGACAACAGCTTCGAGTACGTCTTCGATCCCGATGCCGGACTTGGCACTGGTGAGGACGGCTTCGCTGGCATCGATGCCGATGATATCTTCGATTTCCTTGCGGACCATTTCCGGTTCGGCTGCCGGAAGATCGATCTTGTTGATAACGGGCACGATTTCATGGTCGTGTTCGATCGACTGGTAGACATTGGCCAGCGTTTGCGCCTCTACCCCTTGCGCCGCATCCACCACCAGCAATGCACCTTCGCATGCTGCGAGCGAGCGGGAGACTTCATAGGCAAAGTCGACATGGCCCGGCGTGTCCATCAGGTTAAGCTCGTAGGTCTGGCCATCCTTCGCCGTGTAATTGAGGCGGACCGTCTGGGCCTTGATGGTGATGCCGCGTTCGCGCTCAATATCCATATTATCAAGAACTTGTTCGGTCATCTCACGTGTCGTGAGCCCGCCGGTGAACTGGATCAGCCGGTCGGCAAGCGTGGACTTGCCGTGATCAATATGGGCGATGATGGAAAAATTTCGAATATGGGCGAGATCAGTCATCCCGCGCCCTTAGCCGTGCTTGCATTCGCTGTCAGCACCAAGCTTGATCTTGTCGCCAGACCAATGGAAATTCCGATCACTTTGCGCCGTAGAAGGCCGCAATCGCCCAATTCGAAGCGGGTAGCGCGTGATCTTGCCAATCCATCGGCTGCGGTGCATGTATCCAACCGAGAGAAAAAACAGCCTATGGGGAACGGGATGACAAAGCGCAGGTCGCTGGAAAACGAAGCAGCGCAGTCAACTACTGCATTAGGACCGGTAATCGGTCTGGCTCGCGAAGATTTCATGGGAGCCATCGCGCTGTTGCTGCGCGAAACAGCCTCTAACCCGGCCCGCAATTTGAAACACGCCCGGTCCGTTGGCGAAGACATGATCAAGATCATGACCGGCAAGTCTGACCTCGCTCCCGATCCCAAGGACAAGAGATTTCGGGACCCGGCCTGGCAATATAACCCTTTCTTCCGCGCCGGGGCGCAATATTACCTCGCGGTCCAGAAGGGCATGAGTGCCTGGCTTGAGGATCTCGAGCTTGACGATCTGGAACGTGATCGGGCGAATTTCATTTCGACAATCATAATCGACAGCCTTGCACCGACCAACACGCTGGTCGGAAATCCGACTGCCCAGAAACGCCTGATTGATAGCGGCGGGCTGAGCATCGTGAAGGGCCTCAAAAACGCCTATAACGATATCGTCCACAACAAGGGCATGGTCAGCCAGGTTGACAAGCGCCCGTTCAAACTGGGCGAGAATGTCGCAATCTCGAAGGGTTCGGTCGTTCTGCGGACCGAAATGATGGAATTGGTGCATTATGCACCGACTACGGACGAGGTTTACGACATTCCGCAGCTGACCATCCCGCCGCAAATCAACAAGATGTACATCAACGATCTCAGCCCTGATAAATCGGTGGTCAAATGGCAGGTCGACAACGGCATCCAGACATTCGTGATCAGTTGGCGTAATCCGTCCAAGGAACAGGGCCATTGGGGCATGGCGGATTATATCGCATCCTGCCGGGAAGCGATGGAAGCTGTGTCGGCCATCACCGGTTCGAAGAAGGTCAACGTGTCGGCCGGTTGCTCAGGCGGCCAGACGGCCTCGATGCTTGCCAGCAAGTTGGCGGCTGAGAAAGACGATATCCTCGGTTCGCTGACACTGATGGTCTGCGTCCTCCATCCCAAACAGAACGATATTGAGGCCGGTTCACTGGTCAGCGAAAATGGTATGGCCCTCGCCCGGAGGCGCGCCGAGAAAAAAGGTATCATCGAAGGGGATTCGCTGGCTCGCGGTTTTGCCTGGCTGCGTCCGAACGATCTCATCTGGAACTATGTGATCAATAATTACCTTCTGGGTGAAGATCCGCCGGCTTTCGACGTGTTGTTCTGGAATGCCGATGCAACCAATCTTTCGGCCAGCCTGATGGGCGATTTCCTGACCCTGTTTGAAACACTTGCCTTCACCAAGAAAGGCGAAATCGAGATGGTCGATCACAAGATCGACCTGTCCAAGGTCAAAAGCGACCTGTTCATTCTGGGCGGCGTTACCGATCACATCACCCCTTGGCGCGCCTGCTATCGATCGACGCAATTGTTCGGTTCGAAGGATGTCACCTTTGTCCTCAGCCAGGCGGGCCATATGCAGGCAATTCTCAACCCGCCCGGCAACCCCAAAGCCAAATATTACATTTCCAAAAAGTCCGGACATCCTCCAGAAGATGTAGACGACTGGCTGAAGGATACCGAAGAGGTTCCCGGCAGTTGGTGGCCATTCTGGATGGAATGGGTCCAGCAACGTTCGGGCAAAAAGAAACCTGCGCCCAAGGGCCTTGGTAATGCGAAATTCAAACCCCTTGATCCGGCCCCTGGCCTATATGTGATCGAGGAACGGTAAGCCCAACAGAATACCAACAATCCAAGGATGACCTGATTGACCAATCCGATTAAAGGCGCCGATGTTTCCATGGAAACGATCGGTGGCCGCGTCCTCCGCGTAGCGCGCTGGCGCCTCGACCAGCCCAGCGAACGGCCGCCCGTTCTGTTTTTTAACGGCATCGGAGCCAATATCGAAGCTGTGGCCCCATTGGCCGAAGCAATGGATGACCGCGGCTTCATCATGTTCGACATGCCGGGGATCGGCCAATCGCCCGATCCGCTCATCCCGTATAATGCTGCGACAATGGCGTGGACGAGCACCCAGTTACTCAACCGTTTTGGCGTCAACGAAGTCGATGTGATGGGCATCAGCTGGGGCGGCGCGATGGCGCAGCATTTCGCCCTGCAGCACCCTGGCCGAACACGCCGGCTGATCCTGGCGGCAACCAGCGCCGGCATGGTCATGATCCCGGGCAATCCCGCCGCCCTGACCAAAATGGCCAACCCGCGCCGCTACATTGATACCGATTATATGCTGCAGAATTTCGAAACCCTTTATGGCGAAGGTCTTGGCCAATCACCGGGCAAGAACGGGCATATGTCGCGCCTCACGCCGCCAAGCGCGCGCGGCTATCTCTATCAATTGATTGCCATGTTGGGTTGGACCAGTGTGCCTGCACTGCCTTTCCTCAAAAAGGAAACCCTGATTTTGATGGGCGATGATGATCAGATCGTGCCGCTGGCCAATGGCAAGATACTGAAGGCGCTGATCCCCAACAGCGAACTCGTTGTCATGGAGGGTGGCGGGCATCTGTTCCTGCTCAGCCATGAAAAGCAGAGCCTTGCCGCGATCCGCCGGTTTCTGGATGCGCCAGAGGCGGCTGAGAGAAAACAGGCTGCCTGATGCGCCACATCGCAATCATCGGGTCAGGCCCTGCAGGCTATTACACTGCTGAAGCCGCGCACAAGCAATGGGGCGATGATGTTCAGGTTGATGTCTTTGACCGGCTGCCGGTTCCGTATGGATTGATCCGCACCGGCGTTGCGCCCGATCATCAATCGATCAAGGCCGTCTCGAACCGTTATGAAAAAACCGCGCTGTCGGACAATGTCCGGTTCGTCGGTAATGTCATGATCGGCCAGGATGTTTCGATGGGAGAGTTGCGGGAACTTTATGACGCGGTTGTCCTCGCAACCGGTGCGCCCAATGACCGGGATCTGGGCCTGCCAGGAGAAGATTTGGGGAATGTGTTCGGCAGCGCCGAATTTGTCGGCTGGTACAATGGCCACCCGCAATTCGCCGGGCTGGATCCTGATTTGTCCGGTAAACATGCGGTCGTTGTCGGCATGGGCAATGTCGCGCTCGACGTGGCGCGCATCCTTGCCAAGACCGAGGCGGAATTCATCGGCAGCGATATCGTCAGCCATGCGCTGGGCGCGCTAAAGGCATCGAATATCGAGAAGATCACCATTGTCGCACGGCGCGGCCCCTATCAGGTGGCCATGACACCAAAGGAATTGGGTGAACTGGCGCATCTTGCCCGCGCCACGCCCCGGGTTGATCCGGCTGATCTGCCCGACCAGGCCGATGATGCAATTCTGGAACCGGGTCTGCGGAAGTCGGTTACCCATTTACGCAGTTTCGCGGCGATCCCTGAAAGTGTTCATGCCGATGCCGCGATAGAGATTTACTTCGATCTGTTTGCAAGTCCGAAGGCGCTGCTTGGCAGCGGCCAGGTGGAAGCCATCGAGGTCGAACGCACAATCGTTGAAAACGGGCGCGCAGTGGGTACGGGCGAAACATACACGATCCCCACCGATCTGGTCGTAACCTGCATCGGTTATCATACCTCGCCGATTCCCGATGTTCCCTTCGAAGAACGGATGGGGCGCTTCGCCAATGATAGTGGGCGTATCCTGACCGGCCTTTATTGCGTGGGCTGGGCACGGCGCGGCCCCACCGGGACAATCGGCACAAACCGCCCCGACGGTTACGATATTGTCGAAAAGATTGTCGAAGACATGACTGCGGGCAAACTAGGGCGGGCCAACAAACAAGGTCGCGCCGGTTTTGACATACTGGCCGAAGATCGCGGCATCGATATCGTCACCTTCCGCGACTGGAAGAAGATCGAGGAGGCCGAAGCGGTTGCTGCCCGCGAAGGCGCGCCGCGCGAAAAATTTGTGGATGTCGCCGCGATGATAAAAGCGCGGCACTAAGCCTTCGTCAGCGCTCAAGCGCACTGGACTCGCCGGTTGCGATGTGGAAACTTCCCGGCCGAGAGAGGAAATTACAATGCCTGCATTCGATCTGATTATTCGCGGAGGCACCATCGTCGATGGCACCGGCGCAGCGCAATTTACCGGTGATATCGCCATCCGGAACGGGTTGATCGCTCAGGTCGGCACAGTGCGCGGCGAAGCGGCGGACGAAATTGACGCGGCAGGCATGATCGTAACCCCCGGCTTTGTGGATATTCACACGCATTATGACGGGCAGGCAACCTGGGATCAGGAAATGGCCCCGTCCAGCTGGCACGGCGTGACCACGGTCGTAATGGGCAATTGCGGGGTCGGCTTCGCCCCTGCCGCGCCCGATCGCCACGAATGGCTGATAAACCTGATGGAAGGGGTAGAAGACATTCCCGGCACCGCGCTGGCCGAAGGAATGACATGGGATTGGGAAACCTTCCCCGAATATCTCGATGCGCTGGAAAAATTGCCTCGGACAGTCGATGTCGGCACGCATGTGCCGCACGGTGCCGTTCGCGCCTATGTGCTGGGTGACCGCGAACAGCCCGGTGCCACGCCAACCGATGACGATATCGCCCGCATGTCCGCCATTGTCGAAGAAGGCGTCAGAGCCGGCGCCCTCGGTTTTTCCACCAGCCGCACGGTGCTGCACAAATCGGTCGACGGTGAGCTGGTGCCCGGCACCACAGCCACTGCAGAAGAACTGGTCGCGATTGGCCGTGCCATGGGCCGCGCGGGGCACGGCGTATTTGAAATGGCAAGTGATCTCAAGCGCGAATGGAACGAATTCAAGTGGATGGGCCAGCTGAGCCGCGAAACCGGCCTACCCGTCACCTTTGCCGCACTTCAGAGCATTGCCAAGGAAATGCCGCTTGAAGAACAGATCGAAATCATGCGGGCCGAGAACGATAATGGCGCCAATATCGTCGCGCAGATCGCCTTGCGCGGCAATGGTATTGTCATGGCGTGGCAGGGCAGCGTCCACCCCTTCGTTTATCGGCCGAGCTGGATGGCGATCAAGGATTTGCCGTGGTCCGAACAACAATCCAAACTGTTCGACCCGGCATTCAAGGCGCAGCTTTTGTCCGAAGCCAATGATTATTCGGGCGCGCCGCAGGATATCCTGCAGGTTGTGGCAGTAATCACCATGGGTTGGGCGCTCCAATATGAAATGGACCCGGACTTCGATTATGAACCCGAAGCCAGTTCCAGCATCAATGCCCGTGGTATCGCAAATGGCGTGGACCCGCAGGAATACGCTTATGACTTGCTCTGCCAAAATGATGGCACAGGGTTTATCTACCTGCCGATCCTGAATTATGCCGACGGCAATCTGGATTTCCTGCACCCGCTCCAGCACAGCGATGACACGGTGAATTCACTATCGGATGGCGGGGCGCATTGCGGGACTATTTGCGATGCGGCCAGCCCGACCTTCATGCTCCAGCATTGGGTCCGCGACCGCAAACGCGGAGACCGGATCACGCTGGAAAACGCAGTCAAGCGCCAGTGCAGTGACACCGCAAAGCTTTATGGCCTTGATGACCGTGGCGTGATCGCGCCAGGCTATCTGGCGGATCTCAATATCATTGATCTTGATGCCATCAAGTTGGGCAAGCCGTGGCTCGCTTTCGATCTGCCAGCAGGCGGCAAGCGCTTGCTGCAAAAGGCAGAAGGCTATGTCGCCACGATCAAGAGCGGACAAATCACCTTCCGCAACGGAACCTGGACAGGTGCCGCGCCCGGCGGGTTGATCCGCGGGCCGCAGCATCCGGCATTGGCTGAAGCGGCCGAGTAAGCGCCTACCCGGTCACGGCTCGATAACGATACCAATCGCGGGATCGACCTTGCCACCGACCATGTCCAGATAGGTGTCACGCGCCGCGGCGATGCCCGGGCGTCGCTCGATGGTAATGGTGCCGTCAACTTCCGCCAGAAAACGGTGCCAACTCTGCGCCACGGCCATGCCAAACGCCTTGGCACCCTGTTCCTTGATCGCCGCGACCGCGTAGGTTGGCGCGAAAAACAGGATCGGTTTTGGTCCTGGCATATCCGCCGAACCACCTATGCGGCCATCGACATGCGTTGCACCCACGAGGCAGGAATAGGCCAGATCTTCACCAAGATGTTCGTGAATGCCGCGCAATACCTGCGAATTACCGGCAAAATCGACCGATACCGTGCGGGTCTTTTCCAGCTGGTCAATCTGGTCATAGGTGAGCACCTGATCATACAGGCCACTGGCGCGGGTGAAATCGACATTGCCTGCCGAAGTCAGCCCGACGCGCCGTATCCCGGGCGACTTATCCTTCGCCACGCTGGCCAGCGCCATTGCGGTCTTGGATGATGCGCTGGTCAGGACCACCACCTTTGCGCCAAACCAGTTCTCACTATTGAACATGGTTTCAATCAGATAGCCGGTCTTGAACAGCGGGCCAAAAATCATGCGCTCCGCCTCTTTCGCCGGATCATGTTCCGGATCGGCGGCAAGGCGGGAATATTGGTTGTAAATTGGGCTCATCGGTTGGCGGTGTTCTGCCATATCGGTGAAGCCATTTTCACTGATCCTGCCGGGCAGTACATCAAGATGCGTAGCCATTGGCAAGTAGCCATAGACCCGCTCACCCACCGTAAAATCGGGATGGTGCGTTTCCTCAACAACGGCGTGGCCCCACATCGGCACGACACCAAACCCTTCGGGTGCGGGGAAGAAGTTCCAATAGCCCATGCTATCCCCGGCAACGGCATAGGTGACGTTGTTGGCGGTGACCGAGAAACTCTCAATTTTCAGACGCACGGCATCCGGGCCCAGTGGCGCCGGGTCAGCTTGAATTGTTGTTGCTTCGGAAAGCCGATCTCGGGCGACCACTACAGTCTTTGTCATGTTCAAACTCCTGCCTGTCTTGCGTAGTCATCCGCATCGAACCATCCGCGTGAATGCTTTATCGCGCCGACCCCATCCAGATCCCATTCTTCCCAACCGCGGATCGCGATGGGGTTGCCATGGGCAATATGAGTGCCGGTGAAGGACCAAAGGTAGATACCATGCGATCCAGATCTGCGCACGCCTTCGCATACCAGCGCCAGATCCGGCACCTCAGCAAAAAAGCCCGCGGCCATTTCCGCAACGCCCGATCGGCCCAGCCATGGCTCACCGGAATTTATGACGATTTGGCCATCATCGCTGAAAAACGCCGCCACCGCATCTGGTGATCCGGTGTTCCAAGCCGCCGTATATTCCTGCGCCAATCGCAGCAGGTCGATATTTCCATCGACCGCCACGATTATACCCGCATTGGCATCAGCACATAAAGCGCGGCGCTCTTTTCATCCTTGCGGATTAGCGTTGGCGCGCCGGCATCGGCCAGATGCAGTTCAACGGTATCGCCGTCAATCTGGCTCAGTATGTCCTTCAGATAATTGGCGTTGAACCCGATTTCGAAGCCGCTGGAGCCATAATCCGCCGCCAGTTCTTCGGCGGCAGTGCCATTATCCGGGCTGGTAACCGACAAGGTAACCTTATCCGCCTCCAGGCCCATCTTGACCGCGCGGGTCTTTTCCGTGGCGATGGTCGCAACCCGGTCAACGGCTTCGTAAAAGCTTCGCGGATCGACCTTCAGCAATTTGTCGTTCCCGGTGGGGATCACGCGGCTGTAATCAGGGAAAGTTCCGTCGATCAGCTTGCTGGTCAGCACGACGCCGCCTTCCCCGCCCAGGGTGAAGCGGATCTTGCTGGCGGACAGGTCAATCTGCACGTTCGCGTCGAGCGATTCTTCGAGCAGTTTGCGCAATTCCGCCACGGCTTTACGCGGTACGATGACATCGGGCATCCCTTCCGCACCATCGGGGCGCGGCAGAGTGAAGCGGGCAAGGCGGTGCCCATCGGTTGCAGCGGCTTTCAACACCGGCTGGTCTTCATCCGACACATGCAGGAAAATACCGTTAAGGTAATACCGCGTTTCCTCGGTCGAAATGGCGAACCGGGTGCGGTCGATCATTTCGGCAAGAAGTTTGGCCGGAAGTTCGAAACTGGTCGGTAAATCGCCTTCCACGATCACCGGGAAATCGTCCCTCGGCAGGGTTGGCAGCGAGAAACGGCTGCGCCCGGCCTTCACTGCCATGCGATTATCGGCCGTTTCCAGGCTGACCTGGCTGCCTTCCGGCAGTTTGCGGGCGATGTCGAACAGCAGATGCGCCGAAACGGTGATTGCACCGGGCGATTCCACCGATGCGGCAGCCATATTTTCGGTCACCTGCAGATCGAGATCGGTCGCCATGACTTTCAGCGATCCGCCCGCGTCGGCATCGATCAGCACATTCGAAAGAATGGGAATCGTATTGCGTCGTTCAACTACGGACTGCACGTGGGACAGGCAGCGTAGCAGGGTAGCACGTTCGATTGTGGCCTTCATCGGTCCTTCTCGATCCTTCTTGCGCGCGCATGGCCGGATTCGCCACTCAGCGCCGGAATTTCTTCAATATCCTTAGCGTCGGAGCACTGTGGAGCAAGGCTGGACATGGCGCAAACCGGATTCCTTGGGGATAAACGGCCTTTAAATCAGGAGATCATCGCCATACCGCCATTCACATGCAGGGTCTGGCCAGTCACATACCCCGCTTCGGTCGAGGCCAAATAGGCCACGGCAGCGCCAATATCTTCGCCTTCGCCCATTCTGCCCATCGGAATACGGGCGTTCAGCGCGTCTTTTTGCGCGTCGGGCAAAGTGTCCGTCATGGCTGTCCGAATGAAACCGGGCGCCACACAATTGACGGTGATATTGCGACTGGCCAATTCCTGACCCAGGCTCTTGGAAGCACCCACCAGGCCGGCTTTCGCCGCTGCATAGTTCATCTGTCCGGGGTTACCGGTGGCGCCAACAACACTGGTAATCGAGATAATCCGCCCGAACCGCGCCTTCATCATGGGCCGCGCTGCTGCGCGCATCAGGCGAAACGCGGCTTCAAGATTAACCTTGAGAACCTGTTCCCATTCTTCGTCTTTCATCCGCATGGCCAGATTGTCACGCGTGATCCCGGCGTTGTTTACCAAAATATCGAGCTTGCCCAGCGTATCCACCGTCGCCGGAACCAGTTCTTCCACTTGTTTGATATCCGAAAGATTGCAGGTAATCTCGACATGGTCGTGGCCATATCGGTCGTTCAATTCTTCCCGAAAAGCGCGCAGTTTGCTGCCGTTGGAACCGGACAAGGCAATTCGCGCGCCCTGCGATGCCAGCGAATGGGCAATGGCCGAACCGATGCCACCACTGGCCCCGGTTACTAGGGCTGTCATCCCGGTAAGATCGAACATTCTCAAATCTCCTTCAGCAGTGCTTCGATATCGTCCATCGTTACCACGCTTGTCACTTTTGCTTCGCCATCAATCCGGCCGACCATCGGCCCCAGCACCTTGCCGCCCAATTCGACGAAATGTTCAGCGCCCGCAGCCCGCATGGCAAGAACACATTCGCGCCAGCGCACACGGCCGGTAACCTGTTCGACCAGCAGGCGCTGAACTTCCTCCGGATCGGTCACCTGGGCGGCTGTAACATTGGCATAGAGCGGCACATGCAGCGCACCCGGCGCAGTCTTGGCCAGCGCCTGCTCCATCGCATCGGCTGCCGGCTGCATCAGGGGGCAGTGGAACGGGGCGGAAACCGGCAGCAGAATACCGCGCTTGATCGCGTGTTCCTTTGCCAGGGCAATCGCCCGTTCAATCGCTTCGCGGTGGCCCGAAATAACCACCTGCGTCGGATCGTTATCGTTGGCGACAGTACAGACCTGCCCTTCCGCTGCGGCATCGGCAAGCGCGGCTGCCTTGACAATATCCGCCCCCAGCAGTGCCGCCATTGCGCCCACGCCCACGGGAACTGCGGCCTGCATCGCCTGGCCGCGAAGTTTCAGCAAGCGGGCTGTATCGGCAAGGGTAAACGCCCCGGCTGCACACAGAGCGGTGTATTCACCAAGGCTATGCCCGGCGACAAAATCGGCTTTATCGGCAAGTGTGATGCCGCCTTCTTTTTCCAGAACGCGTAAGGTGGCAATGGCATTGGCCATGATCGCCGGCTGCGCATTTTCGGTGAGGGTCAACGCGTCATCAGGGCCAGCCGACATGATTGCGAACAGTTTCTGGTTCAGCGCATCGTCGACTTCCTGGAAAACTTCGCGCGCTGCAGGGCTGGCAGCAGCAAGGTCAACCCCCATGCCGACCTTCTGGCTGCCCTGCCCAGGAAAGATGAATGCTCGCATTTCAGGCTCCTTATTTGAGGGGGCGCTTATGACTACGCGCCGCGGCCCGCAAGCCCAAAGGGCACGATTTTGTTGGCAGCATCATGGCCGATGTCGGCCCGGCCCAGATAGGAAATTCCGGCCTTGGCACACCAATATTGGGCAATCTCCTCCTCGCTGGCACCGAAGGGGCGATCATTTTCTGGCACATCGCTGATTCGGCCCAGACGAATCCCTGCGATGCCCTGTAAATGCTGCGAGATGTGAAAGAACAGGCGATCAACCGCATAGAGATGCTCCGAAACTTCCTCCACCATGACCACGTGGCCAGTCAGGTCCGGCATCAGCGAAGTCCCGCACAGCATCGCCAGCGTCGTGAGATTGAAAGCGGCCGCCGGAGGCTGGTCAGCAAGGGACGGTTCAAGCCCTTCTGTTCCGTCAGCCAACCAATCCAAGGCCCGCCGCATCGCGGCGGTGCCATAATCACGCCGGACGTCCCCCACCATGGGACCATGCGCTGGCAAGCCAATTCCGGCCTTATACAGACCGGCCAGCAGATAACCGGTGTCCGAATAGCCGAGGAAGCGTTTGTTCTGCGCTGCCGCGCCCATCCGGGCAATTGCATCGGTTGCAATCCGGTTCGCACCATAACCGCCCATTGCGAACCAGACGGCATCGATTGCCGGTTCATTCGCGCATTCGACCAGCGCGGCCAGCCGTTCTTCATCCGTCCCGGCAAAATGGCCATGTCGGGCGAAACATTGCGGGTGGAATTGCAAGTCGAATCGCTCGTCACCCGCCACCAACGCTTGCACGGCATCGGCGTGTTCGCGCTCCAACCGCTTGCCTGGGGCGCAGATTGCAATGGAAACAGGTTTCACGATCATGCACCCCCCTAGGCGGTTCCCGCAAAAGCCGGAATGGCAGTTGTAATGACGCGCCAAGCGAAATACCGCAAGCTTATGACCGATGCTGCCGCTTCCGAACAACTGGCCCAACAATCGCCCGATCGCCCGTGGTTCTTTTGCGGCATCGGCGGATCGGGAATGTTGCCGCTGGCGCAGATCCTCAAAGGCCGCGGGGCAATTGTCGCCGGATCGGATCGCAGCCGGGACCAGGGCCGCACGCCGGAAAAATTCGCCTGGCTGGAAGCGCAGGGATTTTCGCTTTTCCCGCAGGACGGCAGCGGAATTACCGAAAAGGGCCAGATTCTTGTCGCGTCCGCCGCAGTGGAAGACACCGTGCCGGAAATGGTCCGCGCGAAGGAATTGGGCTGCGAACGGATAACCCGCGCACAATTGCTCTCGGCCCTGTTCAACAGCGCAAAGACCGGTATCGCCGTGGGCGGGACCAGCGGCAAATCAACCGTCACCGGGATGCTGGGCTGGATCATGCAGGTGGCTGGCCGCGCGCCCACCATCATGAACGGTGCGGTGATGAAGAATTTCGTGTCGGACGAAACGCCCTTTGCCAGCGCGGTCATCGGCAGCGGAGACGCATTCGTTAGCGAAGTTGACGAAAGCGACGGTTCCATTGCGCTGTACCGGCCTGAAGTGGCAGTGCTGCTCAATGTCAGCCTCGACCACAAAAGCCTGGAGGAATTGCGCGCATTATTTGGCGGATTTCTGGCGGCCAGCACGATTACAGCGATCAATGCCGACAATGCTGAAGCGCTGGCATTGCTGCCCTATGCGCGGGCAGCTCTTACATTTGGCGTGGAGCAGGAACTGGCCCAGATCGGGGTCGTGCCTGGCAGCATAGCTGACAGCCCGATACGACAAGCGGCACTGGTGATCGACCGGCATGACGGCGCGACCTATCCCCTCAGCCTGAATGTGCCGGGTCGCCACAATTTGTCGAATGCGCTGGCCGCAATTGCCGGAGCCGTCGCGGCAGGCGTTCCGGTGGGCACGGCGGTGGCGGCGCTCGGCAGTTTTGCCGGCCTTGCGCGGCGCTTCGATATCCTCGGAACCAGCGCGTCTGGCGTAACCGTGATCGACGATTTCGGCCATAATCCGGAAAAATGCGCGGCAACGCTGCGAACCTTGCGCCAGCATCCCGGCCGGGTGATCGCCTTTTTTCAGCCCCATGGCTACGGCCCCTTGCGCCAGATGGGCGCCGAACTGGCGGAGACTTTTGCCCGCGAACTGGCAACTGACGACATCACCATCCTGTGCGATCCCGTCTATTTCGGCGGCACTGTCGATCGCAGCGAAGGCAGCGCACGGATTGTGGCGATGATTGCAGACGCTGGCGGGACGGCGGAATATATTCCGGACCGGGAGGAATGCGGCGCGCGCATCGCAGATCTGGCCCAGCCGGGGGACCGGATCGTCATCATGGGCGCGCGGGACGATACGCTGACCGAATTTGCGCGGGATATCCTGCGGCTCCTCGGCTAAATTCGTGCCCCCGACTGACAGGCTGCCCGGTCAGTCAGACGCGGCGTTGAAATAGCGGACCTTCAGGACATAATGCAGCAAGAATACGATAAGGCTGCCGATTGCCAGGCCGAACAATCCGGAAATCACCGCACCGCTCAACCAGCCCAGGGCTCCGCCGATCATCCCGGTCGCCGCTTCGACGCTATGCTGTATCCAATGGAGCATATCGGCAGGCGCGTGGGCGCCCAATTCTTCCAGCCCGTGCAAAACGATGCCGCCGCCGACCCACAACATTGCAATCGTACCGACTAGCGACAGGGTGATCAAAAGTTTGGGCATCGCCGCCAGCAGGAACCGCCCAACGGCCTGCGCAATTGCCGAAGTTTTCCGGGCAAGGTGCAAACCAACATCGTCCATCTTAACGATTATGGCCACGGTTCCATAGACCGCAAAGGTAATCCCGACCCCAACCAGTGCCAGCACACCGGCCCGCATTATCAGCGATTCGTCCGCAACCGTGGCCAGCACGATTGCCATGATCTCGGCTGAAAGGATCAGATCGGTGCGGATCGCGCTCTTGGTGCGCTGCTTTTCGAAATTGGCGAAATCATCGATTGGATCACCCAATGTCTCACCATGTTTTTCGCCTCCCAATTTCTCGATCACTTTTTCCGCGCCTTCGTAGCTCAGATAGAGCCCGCCGATCATCAGCAGGGGCGTGATGGCCCACGGCGCGAGGGAACTGAGAAGCAGCGCAACGGGCAACAGAATCAGCAATTTATTGACCAGGCTGCCCTTGGTGATGGCATAGATAATCGGCAGTTCGCGGTCCGGGGTAAAGCCGGTCACATAGGACGGGGTAACTGCGGCGTCGTCGATCACAACACCGGCCGCTTTGGACCCCGCCTTGCTCGCCGCAATCCCGACATCATCGATCGACGCCGCCGCCGCCTTGGCAATCACTGCAACATCATCGAGCAACGCAACCAGACCACCGGGCAAAGCAAATCCCCCTCTACAAAACGAATGCAGCGCCTTAGCAGAGATCCGGCGGTAATCCAGTTCGGCCGCGATGCCGGAAGGGGGTGGCACAGCCGGCGGGATTGCAGCGGAGTGAGAGCTTGCATTCTGAGCAAAGCCCGCTAAGGACGCGCCTTCGCTGCTTTTGGGCAGGGAAAAGAAGAAAGTCGGAGGGGCCCCGCAATCCCGCGGATCAGCCAGCGATCGGCATTACATAGTGAAGGAAGCAAGCATGGCTCTTTATGAGCATGTCTTTCTTGCGCGCCAGGATTTGAGCCAGGCTCAAGTCGATGCATTGGCCGCGCAAGCCACCGAAATCGTGGAAGCGAATCAGGGCAAGGTCACCAAGACGGAGACCTGGGGCCTGAAAAACCTCGCCTACAAGATTGACCGTAACCGCAAGGCACATTTCGTGCTGCTCAATATCGAAGGCCCCGGCGACGTTGTGGCCGAGCTTGAGCGCCAGACCCGCATCAACGAAGATGTGATCCGTTACATGACCGTCCGCGTTGACGAACATGAAGAAGGACCGTCGGTCATGATGCGCAAACAGGATCGCGAGCGTAAGCGCCGCACCGAACGTGAGGAGCGCTACTGATGGCCCGTCCGTTTTTCCGCCGCCGCAAGTCCTGCCCATTTTCGGGCAAGGGAACGCCGCCGATCGACTATAAAGATGTGCGCCTGCTCCAGGGTTTCATGTCCGAACGTGGCAAGATCGTGCCCAGCCGCATTACCGCCGTATCCGCCAAGAAGCAGCGCGAGCTGGCCAAGGCCATCAAGCGTGCACGCCAAATCGGCCTGCTGCCTTACCTCGTGAAATAAGGGAGAAGTCACATGGATATCATTCTCCTCGAACGTATCGAGAAGCTCGGCAGCATCGGTGATGTTGTCAACGTGAAGGACGGCTACGCCCGTAACTTCCTGCTGCCCAACAAGAAGGCACTGCGCGCCAACGAAGCCAACAAGAAGGTTTTCGAAGCGAACCGCGAACGTCTTGAAAAAGACAATGCGGAACGCCGCGGTGAAGCCGAAAAATCCGGCGAAAAAATTGCCGGTGCCGAAGTTGTGCTGATCCGCGCGTCTTCCAATTCGGGCCAGCTTTATGGTTCGGTTACGGTCCGCGACATCGTCGACGGCCTTGCCGCTCAAGGGCACGAAGTGTCCAAGAAGCAGGTCATCCTTGGTCATCCGATCAAGACATTGGGCGTGTTCGAAGTCCTCGTGCGCTTGCACGCGGAAGTCGACATCACGGTCAAGGCCAACGTGGCGCGTTCGGATGATGAGGCCGAACTGCAGCGTCAGGGCGTCGATGTGATGAAAGCCATGTTCGACGAAGAACAGGCCGAAGGCACCGGCGGCTTCACCGAAGCTGTGGACCCAACGCTGGAACCGGGCGAAATCCCGGCTGACATGCTGGAAGGCGGCGAAGAAGCTACGGACGAAACCGAAGCCTGATTCCCCACCTGTTTTTCAAGATCAGGAGCGCGGTCTGCAAAGCCCGCGCTCCTTTTCTTTGTAATGTCCTCATTCACGCGCTAACTGCCGTCGATGGAATCACTCGACATTATTATCAACGAGCTGGATGCGCTCTATAAAGCCGCAGTGGAACTGCTGCGCGCTGACGTTATGGCATTCGGACGGGATGGCACCCTGCCCCCGCCTGAGCGGCGCAAGGATGGCAGTTATGCCTATCCCGAACTGGTCATGCGCTTTGCCGGAGGCGAACAGCCGCATGACCGCAGTCGGGCCTTTGGCCGGCTCAACGCCCCTGGCACCTATGCCACTACCGTTACCCGGCCCCGCATGTTTGCCGATTATCTGACCGAACAATTGGCGCTGATCGGCAGCGATTATGACGTGAGCCTGGAAGTGCGCGCATCCCGGCAGGAAATTCCATTTCCCTATGTGCTGGATGGTGCCGCCGGCGCGGAACTTGCCGGGATCAGCCCGCAGGATATCGCTCGTCATTTCCCCGCCACCGAACTGGCCGATATTGGTGACGAGCTGGCTGACGGCATCGAGATCGACGATCCCAGCCTGCCGATCCCGCTATCCCTGTTCGATGGGCTGCGCACCGATTTCAGCCTGGCGCGTCTCGCCCATTATACAGGCACGGACCCGCAGCATTTCCAGCGCTTCATCCTGTTCACCAATTATCACCGCTATGTCGATGAATTCGTTGACTGGGCGGGCGAGCAATTGGGCAAGAACGGCTACACCGCACTGGCCGGTGCGGGCGGGCTTTATCTCGATCAACCGATCCAGAACGCACGTGAACATCTGTCCGACACGGCCTGGCGGCGCCACCAGATGCCTGCCTATCACCTGATCGGCGAAGGGCGCGGCGGCATCACATTGGTCAATATCGGTGTCGGCCCGTCCAATGCCAAAACCATTACCGACCACCTCGCCGTTTTGCGGCCGGAAGCGTGGCTGATGATCGGCCATTGCGGCGGATTGCGCCCGAGCCAGAAGATAGGCGATTATGTGCTCGCCCACGCTTATTTGCGGGACGATCACGTGCTTGACCATGTGTTACCGCCCGAAATTCCGCTGCCCGCCATTGCCGAAGTGCAGCAGGCCTTGGCCAGCGCTTCGCAGGAAGTTAGCGGCACCCACGGTGCCGACCTCAAGAAACGGATGCGTACAGGTACGGTCGTGACAACGGACGACCGAAATTGGGAACTGCGCTATACCCATTCGGCGCGCCGCCTCAGCCTCAGCCGTGCGGTCGGGATTGATATGGAAAGTGCCACGATCGCCGCCCAGGGTTACCGCTTCCGGGTTCCCTATGGCACGCTTCTGTGCGTCAGTGACAAGCCCTTGCATGGCGAAATCAAGCTGCCGGGGCAGGCCAACCAGTTTTACGAAGAAGCGATTGGCGCCCACCTGAAGATCGGCGTCACCGCGTGCCGGTTGCTGCGCGAAGAAGGCCCAAGGCTCCATAGCCGCAAACTGCGAGCCTTCAACGAACCGCCCTTCCGATAAGACTGGCCACCAACATAATGACAGAAGAGAATAATTTCTGGCGTTATGGGCGCCAGATCCATCGTGGCGGCGCGGCACTGATCCTCAGCTTCCTGCTGTTGCACCTGACCAATCATCTTGTCGCCCTTGGCGGGGTGAACAAGCATGTCGAACTGATGGCAAGCTTGCGTTTGATATATCGCAATGCCTTTGTAGAGCCGGTGTTTATCGCCGCGCTTGTCAGCCAGATTGCCAGCGGCGTGTACCGGGTGATCACAACATGGCGTGATCGTGCGGGACTGGTCGGCTGGCTGCAGGCGATCAGCGGGCTCTATATTGCCCTGTTCCTGATGATCCATATTTCGGCGGTCATGTTTGGCCGCATTATGGGCACGGATACCAATTTCTTCTTCGCAGCTGCGGGCCTGCACATGCCCGGATTGCCTTGGTTCTTTGCCCCCTATTACACGCTCGCCGTGTGGGCCGCCTTCACCCATCCGGCTTGTGCGTTGCACTGGGCCTTGTCGCGCCGGGGCCATTCCGGGGCTGCAAATGCAGCGCTGATCGCAATTTCATGCGCCGGGCTGGCCTTGGGATTGCTGATCGTGGCTACGCTGGCAGGGTTTGTCGTGCCAGTGGTGTTTCCACCGGGTTACGGGGTCACAAATTAGCCGATTATCCGGCACCCTTTGTCTTCGTATTGCCTTTCGCGGCATGACTTTCGATAAATTCGATAATCTGCCCGGCAATGTCTTTGCCAGTAGCGTTCTCGATGCCTTCCAATCCGGGGGAGGAGTTTACCTCCATGATGACCGGGCCGTGATTGCTGCGCAGCAAATCCACACCACAAACATTCAGGCCCATGTGCTTGGCCGCGCGCACGGCGGTGGACCTTTCTTCGGGCGTGATTTTAATCAGCTGGGCTTCGCCGCCGCGGTGGAGGTTTGAACGAAACTCGCCCGCCGCACCTTGCCGCTTCATCGCCGCCACAACCTTGCCGCCGACCACCAGGCAGCGAATATCCGCCCCGCCCGCTTCCTTGATGAATTCCTGCACCAGAATGTTCACATTCGCGCCGCGAAAGGCTTCGATGATCGACGCTGCGCCCTTCAGGGTTTCGGCCAGCACCACGCCAATGCCTTGCGTACCTTCGAGCAGCTTGATCACGACCGGCGGACCATTAACCGCCTTGATAATGGTCTCGGCCTGTTTTGGATCGTTGGCATAAGCCGTCAGCGGCAGGCCAAGTCCGTGCTTCGCCAGGATCTGCATACTGCGCAACTTGTCGCGGCTGCGCCCGATGGCGACACTTTCATTGAGTGGCCACACCCCGCCCATTTCGAACTGACGCAGCACAGCCAGACCATAATGGGTGATCGAAGCGCCGATGCGCGGGATCACGGCATCGTATTTTTCCAACGTCTGACCATTATAGGCCACAGTCGGGCGATGACTGGCGATGTTCACCGTGCAGCGGGTAGTATTCAGAATATCGAGCGAATGCCCGCGCGTTTCTGCCGCCTCTTTCAAGCGTTTATGGGAATACAGGTTTGCATTGCGGGCCAGCATGGCAATTTTCATCGAAGCATCCTTTGGCGGTCGTCATCGGTGGACTGGAGATAGGAACGGCCCGAATCGACCAAGAACCTCTTACGGAGCGCGGTGCGTCCAACGAGCACCGGGAATAGCATATCCGACCTGTCTGCCAGACTGAATTCGGCACGAAAAGTTTCGGAACCAAGGCGAATATCGGTTTTGATGATCAATCGTTCTTCCGACTGACCGTTGGAACTGGTGATTGTGCGATGCTCCACGCGCGGTGCCTCGCAGGAAAGCGATCGGTGGCCGGCACCAAGATCAATAAAGAAGCGCGCCCATTCCTCGCCCGCGCGTTCGAACAATTCGATGTCGACCGCGTGGAGCGAGGATGTCCGGGCCCCGGTATCGATCTTCGCCGAGATATAACCGATACCAAGATCGGGCAGACCGACGACTTCGCGCCAGCCCACCACAGGATAGGTTGCCCTTACCACCCTGTTGGCTTGCCCTTGTTCTGCTTGTCGAGCCATTTTTTGAGCGGAGCAAAATATTCGGCCATCGCCTTGCCGCTCATCTCGCGGCTGCCAGTGAAGGCTTCCAAGGCTACCGGCCAAGGTTTGGACGCCCCCATATCGAGCATGGCGCCCAGCTTTTCACCCACGTCCTTGTTGCCATAGAAAGAACAGCGATGCAGCGGCCCCTTCCATCCGGCCTGATCGCAGGCGGCCTTGTAGAACTGGAACTGCAGGATCCGCGCCAGGAAGTACCGCGCATAGGGCGTGTTGCCGGGAATATGGTATTTCGCCCCTGGATCGAAAGCGTCGGCCGGGCGATCGACCGGCGGGGTGATCCCCTGATACTGGCGCTTCAGATCGACCCACGCCGTGTTGTAAGTGGCTGGTGTAATTGATCCATCGAAAACGCCCCAGCGCCATTTATCGACCAGCAAGCCGAAGGGCAGGAAGGCGACCTTGTCCATCGCCTGGCGCAGCAGCAGGCCGGTATCCTTATCCGCGCTGGGCACATCCTTGCGATCGAGCAACCCGATCTGAACCAGATATTCCGGAGTGATCGACAGGGCGATGAAGTCACCAATGGCTTCATGGAACCCGTCATTCGCTCCGTTCAGATAAAGGAAGGGCTGCTGATTATAGGCGCGCTGGTAATAATTGTGCCCCAGTTCGTGATGGATGGTGACGAAATCGTCCGCATTCACCTTGATGCACATCTTGATCCGGATATCGTCCTTCTGGTCGATATCCCAGGCGCTGGCGTGGCACACTACTTCGCGGTCGGCCGGCTTGGTAAACTGGCTGCGCGCCCAGAATGTATCGGGCAATTTTTCGAAACCGAGGGAGGAATAGAACCCTTCCCCGATCCGCACCATGTCAATCGGGCCTTTGCCCTTCTTTGCCAGCAGGTCTGTCACATCATAGCCGACATCGCCCGAACCTGCCGGCGCGACCAGCGGATAGATATTGCCCCATTCCTGCGCCCACATATTGCCCAGAAGATCGGCACGGATCGGGCCAGTCCGGGGCTGCACATCGTCGCCATATTTTTCGTTGAGCTTCCACCGGACATAGGTGTGCAGGCTCTGGTACAGCGGTTTTACTTCCTGCCACAGCCGTTCGGTCATCGCGGTGAATTCTTCGGGGCTCATGTCATAACCCGAACGCCACATTGCGCCGGTATCAGCAAAACCCAGTTCGTCTGCGCCCTGATTGGCGATGGTCACCAAGCGCGCATAATCGTCCTTCATCGGTGCGCCGACATTATCGTGCCAGCTGGTCCACATTTCGGACAATTCCGCAGGAGTGCGGTCCAGATTGCCCATTTCCGCTTCGATGTCGGAGCCGTTGATTTCCTTGCCGTTCAGCGTGCCTTTGCCCTTGCCATAGGCAGAGTTCAGACGGGTGGCGATTTCGTTCAATTCTGTGGCGGCACCTGCCGTGGTGGGCGCGGGAAGAACCAGACCGTTCCGCAAAATATCAAGCTTGCGCGCGACATCGGCATCCAGCCCCGCCACATTGGCAAACTTCGCCGCTTCCAGTGCATATTTGACCGATTTTTCAGTTCCGATTGCCCCGCTCTGGGCGGCCAATGCATCGGTATCGTCGGTGATGTAGGTCGCGTTGACCCATTGGATACGGCTGGCATCAACGACATAATCAAACATGTCCTTTTCAGCCGCAGCGACAAAGTCGGCCGCATCCTGGGCCGTTGGTGCCGGGGTCGTTGCAGAAGCATCCTGCGCGAAAACAGGGCTGGCAAGACCCATGGCAAGCGCAGCCAGGGCAACAGATGCAAATTTCATGGTGTGAATTATCCTCAAGCGATTTTGTTTCAACTGTGACTAGTCTGTACGGGCCGACTGGTCAAATCAACCGGCGAGGAAACGCACAAGCGCATCGCCCAGCGCGCCTTCCGTGACCGAACTCATATGCGTGCCGGGAATCTCGGCATAAATTGCATCCGGTAATACTGCCGCAAGATCGGGAGCAGAGCCATTGTCCAGGTCAACTGCCCCGCAGAGCACCATTGTCGGCATGGTAAGCGCAGCCAGTTGGTCACGCGAAGTGTTCGCTACGGATCGCAGCAGCAGCCGTGCGGCCACGCGGTCAACCTTCATGGTCTTCATGAAACTCACGGCCATGAACGCAGGATCGTCCCGCTTGATATCGTCGAAACGGTCAATGGCATCGATGAAGAAGGCCGAACGGGGGCCATAGCCGGTCAGCCCTTCCAGCCCCATGCCCGCCAGCACCAGTTTGCGCGGCGTCAAGCCGCCAAGTACGCCGCGGACCGATGTTCGGCTGCCAAGCGAAAAACCGACCAGATCGAAGTCTTCCAATCCCAGCGCACCAACCAGCGCCGCGACATCGCGTGCCAGCACATCCGGCGGATAGGCGGCGGGATCATGCGGTGCCTCACTGTCACCATGCGCGCGCAGATCGGGCATTATGGCCTCGAACCCGGCATCGACCAGTTTTTGCGCATGTCCGAACTTGATCCAGTTCATCTGTGCGTTGGAAAAAAGACCGTGAAGCAGCAGGACCGGACGGCCGGACCCCATCCGGTGCACCGCAAGCCGGGTGCCATCAAAGGACGGTAAAAGGATGCTTCGGTGGTCGCTCATCGTTCCGCCAGTCCTTTTTGCTGCATCCGCCACAACACCATGTCGATCCGGTCCTGCCCGAAGAAGGGTTCGCCTTCGAACACCAGCGTAGGCACGCCCCAATGGCCGGCATCCTCCAGCACCTGCTGGTTGGCGGCGATCTCTGCATCCAGAGCCGCGTGATCGGCCTCCGCCTCCGTCAGGATTGTATCCCAGTCGAGACCGGCGCGCTGGGCGGCCTCTTTCAGGTGTTCGCCTTCGTTCCATCCCGCAGTTCCGCCCCAGATCAACCGGGATGCCTCATCAGCAAAAGCCAGTCCCTTGCCCCGCCGTCCGGCCACCTGCCCCAGCCGGGTCAAACGAAAGATATGCGGTTGATCCTCGGCAATCTTTCGCGTTGCCATATCCTGCACAATCGGATCGGGTCGCGGCGCCGCAAAGGGAATGTCATAGAACTGCGCCACCCGGATCATGTCGCGGAAGGTATAGCCGAGCCAATTGGGGTGATTGCGTTCAAAAAAATCAGGTTGGCGGATCGCCAGCGGATACACCGGGCGCAACCGGATATCGACATCATACAGATCGCCCAGCGCGCGGTACCGGCCGATGGCCAGATAGGAATAGGGGGATCGAAACGAGAAAAAGAGGTCAGCGGTCAAGGTCATGCCGGAACCATCGCCGAGTCTAGCGAAAGAAGCAATTCACTCCGGCATGGAGGCTGGCGATGTGAGCTTGGGCACCCTGCCCTTCTAGGAAGCCGCCCACGCCCTCGGCCGAAGTGAATTCATCGCCCAGAGTGCTGTCGGGAATTCCGGTTACCGCATATTTGCCCAGCAAATCAGCCTTGCTGTCACCCGGCGCCAGCGCCTTGTCTGTCTGGTAGCGCAAAGCATCACCGCCCCGCAGTTCCCACCCGACCAGTTTGCTCTGCTGGAAATTCAGCACCAGTCCGCCCGTGTAATTACTGCTCTCCATCGGCCCGGCACCGCATTCATCGTTGGCATCCCGGCCAACCGGTGCACCGAGAACCTTGGAAAGTTCCCTTTCGACCAATTCGCGTGAAGTCCCGAAGGCCAGAGTGGACACTTCGGGGCTGGTTATCAGCAATTTGTCCGCCGAAAACAGCACCGGCGGCGTGGAAGCCGCGGATTGCGTGCCCGTGGCGGGCTGTTCACCGCTAGCAGCGTTCCGGCCATCGCTGGCGGGCGCGCAAGCGGCAAGTGCCGCAACGCCAAGACCCAGAGCCATTCGCGCCAGCACCGGAATTATCCCTTCTTCAGATGCCTGCGGCCCAGCAATTCGGCGATCTGCACCGCATTCAGCGCCGCGCCCTTGCGCAGATTATCCGATACGCACCAGAGCACGAGACCATTTTCCACGGTCGGGTCTTCGCGCACGCGGCTGACATAGGTTGCACTGTCACCGGCGCATTCCACCGGGGTGACGTATCCACCGTCTTCGCGCTTGTCGACCAGCATGATGCCCGGGGCTTCGCGCAGGATATCCTGCGCCTGTTCCGCCGAAAGTTCGCGTTCAAATTCGATGTTGACCGATTCGGAGTGGCCCACGAACACAGGCACCCGAACGCAGGTTGCGCTCAGCTTGATCTTCGGATCGAGGATTTTCTTGGTTTCCACCACCATCTTCCATTCTTCCTTGGTCGATCCATCGTCCAGGAAAACATCGATATGCGGGATCACGTTAAAGGCGATCTGTTTGGTGAACTTGTTTGGTTCAGGCTTGTCGCCGACAAAGATGGCCCGGCTCTGTTCGAACAATTCGTCCATGCCGGCTTTGCCCGCACCGGATACGGATTGATAGGTGCTCACCACCACACGCTTGATCGTTGCTGCGTCGTGTAGCGGTTTAAGGGCGACCACCAGTTGCGCGGTCGAACAATTGGGATTGGCGATGATATTGCGCTTCGTATAACCGTCGATTGCGTCCGGATTTACCTCTGGCACGATCAGCGGAACATCTGGGTCCATGCGATAGAGCGAGGAATTGTCGATCACCACACAGCCCGCAGCAGCGGCCTTGGGCGCATATATCCGGGTCGCATCAGAACCCGCCGCAAACAGCGCAATATCCCAACCGGCCCAGTCAAAATGTTCGATATTCTTGCATTTCAGCATCTTGCCAGTGTCACCGAATTCGACCTCTATGCCGTGCGAACGTGAACTGGCCACCGCGGCGATTTCCTCGATCGGAAATTCCCGCTCAGCCAATACCGCCATGATTTCACGACCGACATTTCCGGTCGCCCCGGCGACGACAACGCGATAACCCAACTTGTATCTCCTGAATTGATTACAGCTTGCAAGAATGTGGACGCCCTCTAGCATTAATTGAAGCCTGCGAAAGCAAGCAATACGAATGCAGAAGGGTATTCGATGGCAATCTCTATTCAGGAATGGACCAGACAGGCGAACCATTTCCAGTTTGACGGCATAAGGATTGCCTATTGGACTGCCGGATCGGGCAAACCGCTGTTGATGGTGCACGGTTTCCCCACAGCGGCGTGGGACTGGACGCCGATCTGGCATCAGATGGCCGCGCAGCATCGCCTGGTTGCAGCCGACATGATCGGTTTTGGCCTGTCGGACAAACCCCGGTCCGGATACTCAATCGACCGCCAGGTCGATATGCAACTGGCCTTGCTCGATCACCTTGGAATTACCGAATTTGATGCCCTGGTGCATGATTACGGCGTCTCGGTCGGTCAGGAACTGCTCGCCCGCCAGCACGAAGGTACCGGCGCGGCGGGCCTCGGCAAGATGGTGTTCCTGAACGGGGGTATTTTTCCCGATCTCCACCGGGCGCGGCCAATCCAGAAGCTGGGCGTTTCTCCCTTGGGCTTTCTGGTCAGCTGGATGATTAGCCGCAAGGGACTCGGCAAGAGTTTCGCCGCTATTTTTGGGCCGGACACGCAGCCGAGCGAGCAAGAACTGGACGTATTCTGGTCACTGATCGCTGCAAAGGATGGCAACCGGATCTTCCACAAGTTGCTGCATTACATCAAAGACCGCCGGATGAACGAGGCGCGATGGGTCGGTGTGCTTGAACAGGCCCAAAACCGCATCGGTCTGATCAACGGGGCGCTCGACCCGGTTTCAGGCGAACATGCTTACCGCCGATGGACCGAGTTTCTGCCCAATGCGCGGCACAGGCTGCTGCCGCGCATTGGGCATTATCCGCAAGTCGAGGCGCCAGCCGAAGTGGCGGCCACCGCACTGGAATGGCTCGGCTGAGATTTATTCCGGCGGCGTAATCCCGTTCTTTTCGAGAAACCGGAAAATCGTGTGCCACAGGTGCGGGCCAATCTTTTCTCCTGACACGCGGTGCGTGTAGCCGGGATAAAGCATCATTTCGAACGGGCGGCCTTCCCCCTGCAATTTTGCGATCAGCTCCGAAGAATTCTCGAACACCACATTATCGTCGGCCATGCCGTGGATCAGTAGCAGCGGATCGCTGATTTTCGCGGCATCGGGGATGGCGCTGGCCTTGTGATAGGCTTCCGGTACCTGGCGCGGATCGCCCATGTAGCGTTCGGTATAAAAGGTGTCGTACAACTCCCATTTCGTTACCGGCGCGCCGGCGATACCCGCAGCGTAAAGGCCCGGATCGGCTTCCAGCTGCTTCAGGGTCATATATCCGCCATAGGACCAGCCATAGATCGCGATCTTGGCCGGATCGACGAAAGACAGGGATTTCAGATAGGTGGCTCCGGCTTTCTGGTCCGCCACTTCAACCCCGCCCATGGCGTGATAGATCGGCTGTTCGAAGGCTGTGCCGCGATTGGAACTGCCGCGATTGTCGATTTCAAACCAGATATAGCCCTGAGCGACGATCGCTTGTTGCAGTGCGCCGCCCCAGGCACGGTTGACCCGCTGGGTGTGCGGCCCGCCATAATGCGAAAAGAACACCGGATAGCGTTTGCCCGGCACCATGTCTGGCTTGACCATTTTCCAATGGAGCACCGTACCATCGTCTGCGGCAATCGTGCCGAATTCCGCCGGTTTGTGGCGCGCCAGATAGGGCGCATAGGGGTGGGCTGCGTCAATTTCGTTCTGCTCGATCCAGGCCAGCCGTTTGCCGCTGATATCGGCGATATAACTTTGCCCGGGCTGATTGTCGGAAGAACGCGACACAAGCAGCGTCTGCGCGGTCTTGTCCATATTCGCGCTGTAGGTGAAGCCCGGCTCGGTCAAGCGCAGCGGAGTGCCGGGTTTCTTCAGATCGACCGCATAGATATGCTGTTCCAGCACAGTGTCACGCGTGCCCGTTATATAGGCCTGGCCCCGCGTCTCGTCGATTCCGAGCAGGCCGGTCACCATCCATTTGCCTTGGGTCAACTGCGTCCACTGGCCTTTGGCAAAGCGATACAGGTGCCCGAAACCATCACGTTCGGACCACCAGATCAGGCTGCCATCCTTGAGAAACTTGTAACTGCTGCTCAGGTTGATCCAGTAATCGGGCATGGCCGCGCGTTCGGTGAACAGGACAGCGCTCTTACCAGTAACCGGATCGACCCGCAGCATATCGAGCACAGTCTGATCGCGGTTTTGCCGCTGCACATAAAGCGCCGATCCATCCGGTGCCCAATCGACCCGCACAAGATAAATGTCCCTGTTCGCACCCAGATCAACTTCCACCCGGTTGCCGCCATCGGGATCAATCACGAACAACTGGACCTGCGCATTGGCAGTTCCCGCCGCGGGATAGCGTTGCTGGTAAACCTTGGTTCCTGTCGCTCCGATTGCGGCCCGGGTGACGATCCCGACCGGGCTTTCATCCGTGCGCTGGACAGCTATGCGCTTGTCCCCTGGCGACCACCAGAAACCCGTGAGACGCCCCATTTCTTCCTGAGCGACGAATTCCGCCTCGCCCCAGCGGATCGTATCGTCTTCCTTTGGCGTTACCGGCACAGCCGGTTTGCCGCCGATCGCACCAACCCACAGCTGCCGATTGCTGACAAAGGCGATGAATTTGCCTTCTTCGCTCAGCGTGGGGTTTAGTTCGCTTTCGTCCGTGTCGGTAAGACGCGTTACCGTTCCATCAAGCCGGGCGAGATAGAGATCACCGTCAAGCGGGACCAGCACCGACTGGCTGTCTGCGGCCCATTGATAGGCAATGATGCCCTTGAGATTGCCAACCCGTGCGCGTTCGCGCTGCATCTTCTCGTCTTCGGACAATTCGCGGCCAGAACCCAGCTTTTCGGAATCGACCAACATCCGCCACGAACCAACCTGCCGGTCAAAACCCCAGAGATCGTAGCGATCCTTGTCCAGCGCGCGGTTGCGCAGCAAGGTCAGATACCGGCCATCGGGCGAAAGTTTGGCCGCTCGCGGGCTAGGCCCGTCAAGGCCCGGGCTGGCAAAGACCCGCTCGAAATCAAGCCGAGCGTCAGACGCTGGCAGGGTCACTGGCGGGGCCTCTGACGGGGTTTCGGCATGGATGGGCTGGAGAAATCCGGCACCAGTAAGCACAGCCATGAAAATGGCTCTAGGAAGAAAATGCATTGCAAATTGCGGACCCATAAAAAAAGCGCTCCGGCTTAGTAAGCCGAAGCGCCTTTTTAGCAATCGCCATTGCTGACGGACTTGTGGGTTACGCCTTGGGCGTATTGTCCCGCCGTTCGGCAATACGCGCGCGCTTGCCGGTGCGGCCACGCAGATAATACAGCTTGGCCCTGCGCACCACGCCGCGGCGAACCAGCGTAATGCTGTCCACGACTGGCGCGTAAAGCGGGAACACGCGTTCCACACCTTCGCCGAAGCTCATCTTGCGCACGGTGAAGTTGCTGCCCATGCCGCGGTTGCTGCGCGCAATGCACACACCTTCGAAATTCTGAATACGCTCACGCGTGCCTTCGACCACCTTCACGCCCACGCGAACGGTGTCGCCTGCACGGAAGCTGGGTATTTCCTTCGCAGCCTTGGAGATTTCCTCGGCTTCGATCTGCTGGATAAGGTTCATTGACCTTGGTCCTCATTTTCATGCCGCGCGCCAGAGGCAGGTCAGTCCCGAGCGTTCCTGTAACGCTCCCAAAGGTCTGGCCTGCGTAACCGTGTGTGATCTTCCGACATGGCTTTACGCCATGCGTCGATCTTCGCATGATCCCCCGATCGCAGCACTTCGGGGATCGTGCGCCCTTCCCATTCCTGAGGTCGGGTATATTGAGGATATTCGAGCAAGCCTTGTTCAAAGCTTTCCTCGGTACCACTCGAAGCCGCGCCCATTACGCCGGGAAGCAGGCGAATGCAAGCGTCGAGTATCATCAGCGCGGCAGGTTCCCCGCCCGACAGAACAATGTCCCCGACAGAGATTTCCTCGACCGCGCGACTTGCGAAAATCCGCTCGTCAAACCCCTCGAACCGGCCGCACAGAATTGTCACTCCCGGTCCTGCCACCAACTCGCGAATGCGGGCCTGGGAGATCGGTGTACCGCGCGGCGTCATCGCCAGCACCGGCGCACCGGGGTTCGTGGCCCGCGCATGGTCAATCGCCGCCGCCAGAACGTCTGCCTTCAGCACCATCCCCGCCCCGCCGCCAGCTGGCGTGTCGTCGACCGTGCGATGCTTGTCCGTCGCAAAATCGCGAATCTGGACCGTATCGATCGACCACCGCTGTTCTTCCAGGGCGCGGCCCGCCAGAGACAGGCCGAGCGGCCCGGGAAACATCTCGGGGTAAAGTGTAAGGATGGTGGCGGCAAAGGTCATTTATTGCGTTCAGCCTTGCTTGTCCGGATCGGCGTTTTCGGCAATCCAGCTTAGATAGCTGGTGCTGCCGCCGGTCACCGGCACTGTAATTATGGCAGGTTCATCATAACTGTGCAGCCGCATAATCTCCGCCTCGATGGCGTCATAGCTGGCCTGGGTCGTCTTGATCAGCAGCCGGAATTCATGGTCGATGCGCAGTTGGCCCTCCCACAGATAGGTGCTGGTCACTTCATCAATATGCACACACCCGGCCAGATGGTTGATGATGCAATGTTGCGCGATGCCGTCAGCTTCTTCGCGCGTTGCGCAAGTGGTGATGACGAGGATGATCACCCTTCGTCCCCGTAGATCGCATCTCTGGTGCACCTGTCGGAAAGCATATTGCAACTTCGTTTGACGCGGCAGCGTGGGCAAGATTCGCCCAAGTCGAAATCACCGCCGGAAATGTCTAGTCAATCACGAAAGCAGAGTCGATCACTACGCCAGCCGCGCTCCATTCGGGCACGGCTTCCTTGTTCATCGCCACCATGAAACGTCTGCCATTGGGGCGTTCGACCTCGATCACATCGCCGGCACCGAAATTGAGCACCTGAACCACGCTGCCCAGCGTTTCCCCCGTCTCTGTCTGTGCGGGAAGACCGATCAGATCGGCATGGTAATATTCACCATCGGACAAAGGCGGAAAATCATCGCGGGTGACAGTAATCGCGGTACCGCGCAGCTTTTCGGCCGTATTGCGGTCTGTACATTCGGCAAAGCGCGCGACGGCACCGCCTTTGTTATCGTCCCGGATCTTGGTGAGCGTTAGCGCGCCGTCGTTAAACCGTTTGAAGTGCCTGAGCGATTCCCAGCCCTCGCCGAACAGTTTCAGACGGACTTCGCCCGTCACCCCATGTGCGCCAGTTATGGCCGCAAGGGTGACGGGCTTGTCCTGTGGCAAAGGGATCAACCCTCGGCCTTGTCTTCGGCGGCTTCTTCAGCCGGCGCTTCTTCAGCTACGGCTTCTTCAGCCGGTGCTTCTTCGGCCGGCGCTTCTTCAGCTGCGGCTTCTTCAGCCGGCGCTTCTTCAACCGCTGCTTCTTCAACCGCTGCTTCTTCAACCGCTGCTTCTTCAACAACGACTTCGGCAGGCGCTTCTTCCACTACAGCTTCAGCAGCGGCAGCAGCTTCCGCAGCTTCGGCAACCTTGGCAGCCCTTTCTTCGGCGCGTTCGGTGGCCTTTTCGCCCGGCTTGCCCTTGTTCGGGTTGTTGCGAGCTGCGCGTTCGAGAACGCCGGCATTGTCCAGGAAACGGGCCACACGGTCGCTCGGCTGGCCGCCAACGCCGAGCCAGTAACGCGCACGATCTTCGTTCAGCTTGACGCGGTTTTCGTCATCCTTGGCGAGAAGCGGGTTGTAGGTACCGATCTGCTCGAGATACTTGCCGTCACGCGGGGCGCGCTGGTCAGCAGCCACGATACGATAATAGGGCCGCTTCTTGGAGCCGCCGCGCGAAAGCCGGAGTGCAATTGCCATTTCAAAATACCTTTCTGGATTAAATCACTAAAATTCTGTTATTTCTTCGGGCCGCCAAGGCCGGGAAGGCCCGGCGGAAGTCCACCGCCCATACCACCACCAAGCCCCGGCATGGCAGCGTCAATACCGCCCTTGCCGAACAAGGCGCCCAGACCTTTGAGCCCACCCATCTTCCGGATTTGCTTCATCGCCCTGGACATTTCCTGATGCATCTTCAGCAACCGGTTCACATCCTGCACCTGCAGGCCGGAACCTGCCGCCACGCGCTTCTTGCGCTTGGCGTTCAGAAGCGCGGGATTCAGGCGTTCCTTCGGTGTCATGGAACCGATCAGCGCATCCATATGGACCAGCACCTTATCGTCCATGCCGCTTTGCGCCATCGCCGCCTTGGCCTTCTTCATGCCCGGCAACATACCGGCCAGCATACCCAGCCCGCCCATGGACTGCATCTGGCGCAATTGCGTGCGCAAATCGTTCAGGTCGAACAGACCCTTGGACATGCGCCGCGCCTGTTCTTCGGCATCTTCGGCCTTGATCGTGGCCGCAGCCTTTTCGACCAGGCTGACGACATCGCCCATGCCCAGAATACGGTTGGCGATCCGGCTGGGCTGGAATGGCTCGATTGCGTCAAGTTTTTCGCCGGTGCCGGCAAATTTGATCGGCTTTCCTGTGACATGCCGCATCGACAAGGCTGCGCCGCCGCGGGCATCACCATCCATCCGGGTCAGGACAACGCCGGTAAGGTTCACTTCACCCGAAAAGCTTTGCGCCACATTGACCGCGTCCTGGCCAGTCAATGCGTCAACCACCAGCAGCACTTCGGTCGGCGCCGAAATACCGGCGACGGCCTTCATTTCCGCCATCAGCGCTTCATCGACATGGAGCCTGCCTGCTGTATCGAGCAGCAGCACATCTACGGCCTGCAAACGGGCCGATTCCATCGCCCGCCGGGCAATATCGACAGGTTGCTGGCCCGCAATGATCGGCAATGTTGCCACGTCGACCTGGGAACCAAGCACGGCCAGCTGTTCCTGCGCCGCAGGGCGATTGACGTCGAGCGACGCCATCAGCGCCTTTTTCCCGTGTTTCTCGCGGATAAATTTCGCGAGCTTGGCCGTGGTGGTGGTTTTGCCGGAACCCTGAAGGCCGACCATCATGATTACCACCGGCGGCTTCGCATCAAGGTTCAGCCCGACGTGAACTTCGCCGCCCAGCGTTTCGATCAACTCGTCGTTGACGATCTTGATGACTTGCTGGCCCGGCGTCACCGACTTGAGCACTTCTGAGCCGATCGCCTTTTCGGTGACCCGGTCTATGAAACGGCGGACCACGGGCAGCGCCACATCGGCTTCCAGCAAGGCCACGCGCACTTCGCGCATCGCATCGCGCACATCCTGTTCGGACAATGCGCCGCGTCCGCGCAGCTTGTCGAACACTCCGCCTAGGCGGTCGGACAGGGAGTCAAACATGATCCACGCTCCTCCGCCGCGAACAACACGGCGCTAAATGCCAAAAACGCCGGCGAACGAAACCTCGTCAGCCAGCGTGCGATCGGTTGATCGACTTCTTCTGTTTCGAATGGTGGAGCCTAGCGGGATCGAACCGCTGACCTCAACACTGCCAGTGTTGCGCTCTCCCAGCTGAGCTAAGGCCCCGTACCATCGATGTAAGCGTATCTTTTACCACACGCTGCCCCGGCATCAAAGCCGGGACGCAGCCCTTTATGGACGGCGCCCCTGCTTGGCAAGGGTAAATTGGATCAGCTTTCCGGCTCGTCGCCGTCGCCCTTGCCCGGGCCTACGCCGAGATCGTCGTCTCCGCCGAGGTCGACATCGTTATCCGGCGAATCGTCATCGTCGTCGATATCTTCCAGATCCTCGTCCGCCAAATCGCCATCCGGCTCTTTCGCTTTCTTCTTTTCTTCTTCGAACGGAATCGGCTGCTTCGATTTCAGAACCGGTTCAGGGGACCATTCCTCTCCGCATTCGATGCAGGTGGCGGGGTCTTCCTTGCCCAGATCATAGAAGCGGGTGCCGCATTTCGGGCACGAACGCTTGGTACCCCATTCTGGCTTAACCATTACAATTCCTCAGATGCTGCCCGCCCAAGGTGGACGTAGCGAAAATTTCCAGAGCTTGACGGGAACGGCACATGCGCATTTCATGGGCCGGAATCAAGAGCCGGCGCGCCTTGCCATAGGGCGATGGCGCTGTCAAAAGCCGCGTCGCTCCGCCGACATTCTTTCGAAAGCAGTCCATTGCCCCATACCCCTACTCCGCGCCGGTTCACAGCATCGGCGCCGCTGACTGGCACGATGCGTGTACCTGGCGACAAGTCGATCAGTCACCGGTCCCTGATGCTGGGCGCACTGGCTGTGGGCAAGACCACGATTCGCGGGTTGCTGGAAGGCGAGGATGTGCTGGCCACCGCCGCCGCCATGCGCGCAATGGGGGCAACCATCGACCGCAGCGAGGATGGAATGTGGACTGTCCACGGCGTTGGCGTGGGCGGTTTGCTGCAACCGGGCCGGGCGCTCGATATGGGCAATAGCGGTACATCCACCAGGCTCCTTATGGGGGTTGTGGCAAGCCACGGGATCACGGCCGCTTTCACCGGGGACGCCAGCCTTTCGCGCCGCCCGATGGGCCGGGTAATTGACCCGCTTTCGCAAATGGGGGCCAGTTTCACGGCAAGTCCGGGCGGAACCCTGCCCCTGATGATGCAGGGCAGCCTTCCCGCAGTGCCAATCACGTACCGGCTGCCGGTGGCATCGGCGCAGGTGAAAAGCGCGATACTGCTGGCCGGGCTCAACACTCCGGGGATCACAACCGTGATCGAACCGGTGCCCACGCGGGACCATTCGGAACGGATGCTGCGCGGATTCGGTGCGACGCTGGACATCGAGGACATTGACGGAGAACGGCATATCCGCATCCACGGCGATGCCGAGCTGACCCCGCAGGACATTGTCGTTCCCGGCGATCCGTCCTCTGCCGCCTTCTTTATTGTTGCCGCACTGCTGGTGCCGGGCAGCGACCTGGTGATCGAGAACGTCGGCCTCAACCCGACCCGCGCCGGGATCGTCACCGTATTGCGCGCGATGGGCGGTAGTATTGAGGAATTGAACCCGCGCACCGTGGGCGGCGAACCCGTGGCCGATTTGCGCGTGCGCCATTCCGCGTTGACCGGCATCGAAGTCGACCCGGCCCTTGCCCCCAGCATGATCGACGAATTCCCCGTCCTGTTCGTGGCCGCTGCGATGGCCGAAGGGCGGACGATAACCAGCGGGCTGGAAGAATTGCGGGTCAAGGAAAGCGACCGGTTGGCGGCGATGGCGGCCGCGCTGGCACAGGCTGGCGCACGAATCACGGAAACGGAAGACGGGTTGATCATCGATGGTACCGGCGGCGAACCTCTGGAAGGCGGCGGGCCCATTACCACCCATCTTGACCACCGCATTGCCATGAGCATGGCAGTTGCCGGTCTGATTTCAGCGAAGGGTGTTGAGGTGGACGACACGCGGCCAATCGCGACCAGCTTCCCGACATTCGAAGCCTTGCTTGCTGAAAGAACCCTATGACCGATACCATCACACCCTTTGCTGCCGATATGATCGGTTTTGCCGGTAGTTTCTGCATCGTTGCCGCCTATGCCTACAGCAATATATCCGCCGCGATGAACATGATCGCTTTCAACCTCATCAACTTGCTCGGTGCAGCGCTGCTGACCGTATCGCTGACGGTGAATTTCAACCTGCCAACGATGGTTCTGGAAATCGTGTGGATGGCAATTGCCCTGTTTGGGCTGGCGCGGGCGCTGCATCAGCGGCAGGCGGGCGGGCAGGCGGATAACCAGGCAGCAACGCCATGATCATCGCCGTCGATGGCCCTACCGCGTCGGGCAAGGGCACCATTGCCAAGGCGCTGGCTCTGCATTTCGGCCTGCCGCATCTCGATACCGGGCTGCTCTACCGTGCAGTGGGGCGGCAGGTGTTCCTGAACGGCACCGATCCGGACATTTCGGGCGATGCGCTGGCGGCGTGTGATTTTCCCGAAACATTGCTCGGCGATCCGGAACTGCGAACCGAGGTAACAGGGGGGCTGGCCAGCCGCGTGTCGATCCATCCGGCGGTCCGCAAGGCGCTTTACGAACGCCAACGCGCCTTTGCCACGCAGCCGGGCGGCGCCGTGCTGGATGGGCGGGATATCGGCACGGTCATTGCTCCGGAAGCCGATGTGAAGCTGTTCGTGACCGCCAGCGTGGCCGCACGTGCGCAGCGCCGCTATCGCGAAATTCTGGAGCGGGGCGGCACGGCCACACCTTCGTCGATCGAGGACGATCTGCAGCGCCGCGATCACCGCGACACCGCCCGCAAGGATGCCCCGCTCAAACCCGCGACCGATGCTCTGATCCTCGATACGACCGCCCTCGGGCGGGAGGAGGCGATTGCTGCGGCGATCACGGCAGCGCAAAACGCTTTGGCGGCCTGATTTTCCTACAGGGTGATTTTCCGCCATAGAACTGGCGATGGACCGAACCTCATCCCTTTTGGGCCAAGCGGCAAACTGCCTGCGCAGTGTCACCCGCCGCCCTGGCGTGATTTTCGGCAGATTTGCGCGGGTTCGCGGCGTTTCGGCACGGGTGACACAGTGTCACCTTTGTAACCCGTGCGGTGCATCCGGCCCAACTGGCGCCCTGCCCCAAAAGACTTGCATTTCTCTGATCCGTCGCTTAAGCGCGCCCCGTCTGACGGGCTGCGGCCAGGGTCGGAGGCAAGCTCAACAGCATTGCCGGTTTGCACTGGGGCCGACATGGCCCTGCAACTGGCATTTCCGCCCCGCCCCTACGTAACCCCAAGGGCCTTCATCACGGCATTCGGCCCGATGGAGAGTTCGGCCACAAGACCCCGGGAACCAACCTGGCGGCCGGAAAAAATACTGTAGGAAACTCTAACCCATGGCATCAACCGCCAATCCAACGCGCGACGATTTCGAAGCGCTTCTCAACGAACAACTCGGCGGTGCAGGCGAAGACGGCTTCGAAGGCCGCGTCGTCAAAGGCACCGTAACTGCGATCGAAGGCGGCTTTGCCGTAGTCGACGTAGGCCTCAAGAGCGAAGGCCGGATCGACCTCAAGGAATTCAACCGCGGCGAAGAAGGCCACGGCCTGTCGATCGGCGACGAAGTCGAAGTCTTTGTTGACCGCGTCGAAAACGCTGATGGCGAAGCCATGCTCAGCCGCGACCGCGCCCGCCGCGAAGCCGCCTGGGACAAGCTCGAAAACGAATTTGGCGAAGGCAAGCGCGTCGAAGGCCGTATCTTCGGCCGCGTCAAGGGCGGCTTCACTGTCGACCTCGACGGTGCCGTGGCCTTCCTGCCCGGCAGCCAGGTCGATATCCGCCCCGTGCGCGATGTCGGCCCGCTGATGGACATGCCGCAGCCTTTCCAGATCCTCAAAATGGATCGCCGCCGTGGTAACATCGTCGTATCGCGCCGCGCGGTACTGGAAGAAACCCGCGCCGAACAGCGCAACGAACTGATCGGCGAACTGGTCGAAGGCCAAGTGATCGACGGTGTGGTCAAGAACATCACTGATTACGGCGCATTCGTGGATCTGGGCGGAATTGACGGCCTGCTGCATGTCACCGACATGAGCTACAAGCGCGTCAACCACCCCAGCGAAGTGATCAATATCGGTGATACCGTCACGGTCCAGATCGTGCGCATCAACGGCGATACCCAGCGCATCAGCCTGGGCATGAAGCAGCTTGAAAGCGATCCATGGGATGGCGTGGCTGCGAAATACCCTGTCGGCATGAAGATGTCCGGCACGGTGACCAACATCACCGAATATGGTGCCTTCGTGGAAATCGAAGCCGGCATCGAAGGTCTGGTCCATGTCAGCGAAATGAGCTGGACCAAGAAGAACGTTCATCCCGGCAAGATCGTTTCGACCAGCCAGGAAGTCGACGTGGTTGTTCTCGAAGTGGATTCGGAAAAGCGCCGCATCAGCCTCGGCCTCAAGCAGGCACAGGGCAATCCGTGGGAAGAATTCGCTTCCAAGCATCCTGTTGGTTCGACCGTCACCGGCGAAGTCAAGAATGCGACCGAATTCGGTCTGTTCATCGGCCTCGATGGCGATGTGGACGGCATGGTTCACATGTCCGACATCGCTTGGGGTATCTCGGGCGAAGACGCGCTGGCTCTGCACCGCAAGGGTGAAGAAATTCAGGCCGTCGTTCTCGATGTCGATACCGACAAGGAACGCATCAGCCTGGGCATGAAGCAGCTCGAAAAGGGCGCGCCGACAGCCGAAGGTGCCGCTGGCGCCGGATCGCTGAAGCGCAACGATGTCGTCACCGTGACCGTGCTTGAAGTGCGTGACGGCGGCCTCGAAGTGCAGGTTGGTGAAGACGGCGCGACCGGGTTCATCAAGCGTTCGGACCTTGGCCGCGACCGTGACGAACAGCGTCCTGACCGCTTCCAGGCCGGCCAGAAGGTCGATGTGATGGTGATCGGTTTCGACCGTTCGAAGAAGCCCAACTTCTCGATCAAGGCCCGCCAGGTCTCCGAAGAGAAGCAGGCCGTCGAACAGTACGGTTCATCCGCATCGGGCGCATCGCTCGGCGACATTCTTGGCGAAGCCTTGAAGGGCAAGAGCGAGTAATCGCCAAACCCGAACGCCGATATGGCAATTCGAAAGGCCCGCTTGCTCACCAGAGCAAGCGGGCCTTTCCTACTTTGGCTGGGCAGACTATTGTGCCGCCATGCTCCAGATTCACCAGTTCCCCTGCCTGTCCGATAATTACGGATATCTCATCCACGATCCCGCCAGCGGGGAGACAGCGTGTATCGATACGCCGGATGCGGATGAATACCTCCGCCAGGCTGCGGCCAAGGGTTGGACAATCACCCAGATCTGGAACACCCATTGGCATCCTGACCATGCTGGCGGCAACGCAGCGATCAAGGAAGCCACTGGCTGCGTGATCGTTGCCCCTGCTGAAGTGGAGCGGATTTCTGCGATTGATCGCATTGTCGTGCAGGGTGACACCGTATCGCTCGGCGGTCTCACCGCTCAGGTGATCGACGTGAGCGGCCACACCAATGGCCATATTGCCTATTATCTGCCTGAGGCAGGCACCGCCTTTGTGGGCGATAGCGTTTTTGCGCTTGGCTGCGGCCGCATGTTTGAAGGGACGCCGGACCAGTTCTGGGCAAGCCTGCAGCGAATCAAGGGGCTTCCAGCCGAAACCATGCTCTATTGCGCGCATGAATATACGGCTTCGAACGCAAAATTCGCCGTTCATGCCGATCCGGATAATGCGGCGCTTGCGGCATATGCATCCGAAATAGCCGACAAGCGCAGTCAAGGTGAATGGACTGTGCCAATGCCGCTGTCGCGCGAACTTGTGACCAATCCATTCCTGCGCGCTGACGATCCTGCCATACAGGCGCGCTGGGGCGCGGCTACGCCCGAAGAAGCATTCGCGGCACTCCGGGCCGCGAAAGACAGCTTTTAGGCCCTAAGAGAGCCTACAAACAAAAAGGGCGACCGTTTGGCCGCCCCCATGAATTCGTTATTTGAAGTGTTTATATTTCGGCGATCATCTGGTCGGCCAGCTTCGCATCGGCGGAAGCATCGTGCTTGTCCGCGATCAGGCCTTTGGCTGCCATGGTTGCCGCGTTAACGGCACGGCCGCGCACTTCTTCCACCGCTTCGCGTTCGGCGGCTGCGATCTTGTGTTCGGCCATCTGCTTGCGGCGGGCGACCATCGCCTTGCCGTCCGCTTCCGCCCGTTCGAGAATTTCACCAGCTTCGTGGCGAGCGCCTTCGAGCATGGCTTCGGCATCTTTTTCCGCAGTCTTGATCTTGGTGACATATTCGTCGCGCAAGGCTTCGGCTTCTGCGCGCAGGGCCTTGGCTTCATCCAGCTGCGCCTTGATCGCGGCAATCCGGCTGTCCAATCCGCCAGTAATCATGCCGGGAACTTTCTTCCAGACCATGAGCAGGACCAGCACGAACATTGCCAGCGAAACGATCTGGAACGGAGCCAAACCGAACAGTTCCGGTTCAACGTGGTGATCGGCGGCATGTTCTACCACCGCATTGGTGACCGGTTCCTTGGTGGTAACAACCTCGGGGGCATTCTGGGCAATGGTCGTATCAGACATGGGTCATGGCCTTCTTCACCGCATTCTTGGCAACAGCGGCCGTCACTTTGACCCCGGCCAGCCGCTGGACGATGTCCTGCGCAGCTTCGACCGCCACACCTTCCACTTCGGCCAGTGCGGCATTGCGGGCTTCGGCAATATCCTGTTCGGCCTGGGTAATCTTGGTGTCGAGCCGCTTCTGCGCTGCAGCCAGCTTCTTTTCATTATCGGCTGCAGCCTTGGCCTTGGCCTGGGCAACAATCGCCTGAGCCGCCGCACGGTTTTCGTTTTCACGCGAACGCCAGGCAGCTTCTTCTTCATCCGCCTTGTCCCGCGCTGCACCCGCAGCCGCAAGATCGCTGGCGATTTGCTGATCGCGCCGGGCAACCGTTTCCATGACCTTGGGCACCATTCCGCGTCCGACGAAGACGAAGACAATGCCGAAGAACACCAGCAACCAGAATATCTGGCTGGAGTAGGTTTCAGCAAGTTGGGCAATCTGGGGCATGGGTTCGGGTCCCGTGGATCAGGCAAGTAGCGTAGAGGCCTGGCCAGGACTTTCGCCCCGGCCAGGCCGCAACATATGTCAGGCGACGAAGATCAGGATCATCGCGACAACGAATGCGAGCAGACCGAGAAGTTCGGCGGCCGCGAAGCCGATGAACAGGCGGCCTTGCTGGCCATCAGCAGCGCCAGGATTGCGCAGTGCGCTTTCAAGGAACGAACCGAACACATTGCCCACACCGATGGCGGCCATGCCGGCACCGATTGCAGCGAGACCGGCACCGATCAGCTTTGCAGCTTGGGGATCCATAGTAAAACTCCTTTTATCCGTATTATTCGAATGGGTTGATTGAAAGTCTTAGTGAAGATTCTCTGCATCGTTGATGTAGAGCGAAGTGAGCAGCGCAAAAACATAGGCCTGAATGCCGGCGACCAGAATTTCCAGCGCGCAGATGCCGATCATCAGAATAAAGCTGGGAATGCCAACCAGTGCGGCATAGCCGACCCCTGCGTTGGTTCCATCGATCACAAAGCTCGACAGCACTTCCAGAAGCACGTGCCCAGCCATCATGGCCACAAACAGTCGCAGGCCGAGGCTGAAGGGGCGCACCATGAACGAGATCAGCTCGATCGGGAAAATGATCGGGATCATCGGCAACGGCGTGCCATGCGGCACGAAGAGCGAGAAGAAATGAAAGCCATGCTTCCAGAAACCGACCACCAGAACGATCGAGAAACTCAGGATCGCCAGAATACCGGTAACGGTAAAGTGGCTGGTAAAGGTGAAGGGATGGATGCCAACAACGCCCAATGGCAGCAAGCCAAGGATGTTCGCAAACAGGATGAACATGAACAGGCTGAACACATACGGCACGTATTTGCGGCCAGCCTCGCCAATATTGGCTTCCAGCATATTGTCCACAAAGCCGGTGAAATATTCGACCGCCATTTGCCACCGGCCAGGGACCAGTTCGCGCCGCAAACCGCCCGCGACGAAAATCCACAGCACGACGGTTGCGATAAGCATCCACATCGCGCTGTTGGTGAAGGCGATGTTATATCCGGCCAGCTCCCAATTCTGCGATCCGAAGATCGGCTGAATCGTGAACTGGTGCATTGGATCTACTTTGGCCACTTCGGCTGCCACGTTACAAACGTCCCTACGCCACTTGAACGAAAACGCCCCTGCTCACCCCTCAGGTGGGGTATCGCCGGGACGCGTATTCGCCATCCGGAAAATGTTCCTGAAGGCAACCACTATCCCGAGGAACAGCATCACCAACAGACCCCAAGGCGCAGTGCCGGCAAAGTAATCAATCACCCAGCCAATCACCAAACCACCAAGAATCCCGCCGAGGAGGTCCGCCAACACCCGGTTGCCACTGCGATAATTCGCATCGGCGCCGGTGGCTGATGGCCGGTTACGCTCCTCTTCACGCTCGCGTGCAGCCTTTAGCCGCGCTTCGAGCGCGACGATCCGCGCATCCTCAGCAATGGGTTCCCGTGCAGACTGGTCGTCGCTCATGCCGTGTTCCTTGAAGGGAAATTTGGACATAGGCAAGACCTGCCCGCCAAGGGCGCCGCCCCCTTAGGCGGGGGGTATTTTGGAGTCAACCGGTGAGCAGCAGGATTGTGCAGTTGCACAATGAAAGTTTACCCGCCCAATCCAACGGGATTTCACGCAGGACAGCGACTGTCCCGCAGCGGCGGTGCGGAAGTGCGGGTCTGCCAACTCCCGTCCGGTGCCTGGTACTTTTCGCCGGGGACGGTGCGTGAAATTGCCAGGCAGCCGGCAGTCAGCGCATATTCCTCCAGCGTAGCATTCGCCGCTTGCGCTTTTTCCGCGTAGACCGCGCGGCGCTTGATATTGATGTCATTGACAATTTGCTTGAGGCTCGGCGTTTCGGCACCGACAATCCCCAGATAGCCATCCATCTTTTCCCCGACCTGCCCTGCTGAACGGGCCGTTTCATAAGCCGGATCACGCTGTGCATAGGCAACGGCAGACAAACCGCCGATGGACAATACCGTGGCGGCCAAGCCAAGAGCGAGGCGATTTTTGCGTATCGTGGTCATAATCTGTCCCATCAGAAAATATCGGCATTCTCTTCGATTGTATTGCTAGCATCCTCTGCCAGCCGGTAAATTACTTCCTGCCGGATGTTTATATTTAGCTCGATCACGATCGGCTTATCCGGCGCGTTGACGGTAATACACCCGCTCAACATCACCAGCGTCGCCATCGAGACCAGCGCCATCCCGCACCTACCCTTCAGAGCCGGAGACCCTTTCTGCATCCGCAGAATTTTCGGAACCGGCCCTTTCAAGGTCATTTCGGCATCTGTCATGGCACTCGCTCGCTTTCTGGGCTCTGAATGGGTGGTTCATCGGAATTCATTGCAACGGGCAGCGCTGGCTTCACTGGATTGCCGGGCTGTGTAGCCGGGGATTGCCCCTTGTTCAGCCGCTTGCCGTCCTTGCCCACCAAACCGAGTTCGCGCGGATCCTTCACGAAAGCCGGGTCGTACATCGCCTTGAAGGACGTAATCAACTGATAGAACGGCGCACGGACATTGACGTTGAACCGGATCGGCAATTTTGAAATCTGACGGGTTATGAAATTTGTCTTTGTTCCTGAACCTTGCGTTACCCCATCAAACTGTACCCGTGTAACCAATTCGCCCGATAGTTTGCCTTCCATCCCCACAGTCATTTTCTGATAGTTGAGGCTTCTGAGCGTGCTGAATGCAAAATTTGCCATCGGGGAGAGGTCTTTATACGTCAATTCGCCAACATAGGACACATTACCGCCTTGCTCCCGAGCTCGCAAAGCGCCGCCTTCGATGGTGCCATCGCCAAATTCATCGAAAATGATCGGCACGGTTCCGTCAAAAATGCCAGTGGCGCTAAGATTTGCCAGATCCATCTGGGAAACGAATTGGGCGGCATCCAGACCAAGTATGTCAAAGACATAAGCCCGCCTTTCACCCACTCCAAGATTCAGGATGACCGGGCGCAGGGAAAGGGTGCCACCCATAAAGGGCCAGCCACCTCCCGTCACCGACAGCTTCCTGGTGTCTTCCAGCCTGAAGGTGATTTCTCCGTCCATCACCTCCACGCCGGGATTTATCGATGCGATCCGCAGTTTCTGATTGGGCGCCGTGGTGATGTTGATCAGATCGGTGAACACAATCGTGCCCGACGCCCCCTTTACCGGCCCGAATGCCGCAGCAAAATCCAGCGAATCTGTTCTGAACGTGCCCTTGCTGGTTACAGCGTCACCATTCCAGTCTATCCGCCCGTTTCCGGTGATTGTGCCTTCTGCGAGCGCAATCACACCCAAGGCCAACTCGCTCAATTGCTCGGGCTGCAGCGCGGTATCGAATTTAAGCCCCGGGACTGACAGGTCAGCGTACCCTTTGGTACGGGAGAGGTCGTGGACAATTGCCACTTGTCCGATTTCGCGGCCGCTGGTCGGTTCGCGCAGAACCGCATCGGCATGGATCAGATTGTTGGCCAAGGTTAGCGTGGAACCGCGCGCCAGCATCGGATTGAAGAGCTGCCGATCGGTCCGGTCATGCAATGTGAATACGCCATCGTCCACCTTGAAAACACCGGCGGAGTAGTCCCACCTTCCACTGGTATTCAAGAGGTCCAGCGGCACCGCGAACAAGCGAATATCGGCCCCCGCAAATGTGCCCGCAATGTTCGGCCCAAGTTCGGCGTCGAGATTGGCGATTGTAAACTTGTTCGCCGAAGCCGCCTCGCCCAAGGCAACGTCGATGTCCTGCACGGTAACAGACCCCGGATAGGCAAAGCCGGCAGCACCACTCGCAATACGGATCGGAGTTTCTGCCAATGTGCCCGACAGGTTGAGAGATGGTGTTCCAGCAGCAAAGCGAATGCCACGCGCATCCTTGCGCAAGATAGGCTGGCCGCTTCGGGGGCATAGGCTTAAGCTCCGGCCGTCCAGTACCAGATTGGCCAACGCCAGCCGGTCAAACTTCACCTGCGCGCACTTGCGCCAAAAGGAAAAGACACCGCCCGCTGTCCTGTTGCCATCCAGTGGGAGGATCAGATTTTCCGCCGAACCCCCAGGCAGTGCGCCGCTTGCCCGGACCCGTCCGGAAAAGCCAAGAGCGCCATTCGCGCCTTGCGCCACCACCAACTCGGGGATCGCGATCCGGTTTTTGCCAGCACCATATTCGGACATTTGCAGCCGAAATATGGAAGATCCGCCAGCATTGCCTTCCATCCGTCCGGTAATTGCGGGCAAGCCAGCCCCGCCCGTCACCAAATTGCCCGAAAAGCGCGCTCTTCCAACCCCGGCAATGGCCAACTGCACTCCCGACACGGACAGCAAGTTTGCTCCACTGCCTCCTTGCAAGCTGGCCTGTGGCAATACCAGCGAAATGGCTTCACCCGTTTTGCGCAAGGTCACATCAGCCGCAAGTCGGCTCCCCTTTGATTCGCGCTGCAGGGCTTTGCGGATTTGGACCAGCAAGGGTGCGACCAAAGTGTCCCTGGTACTGTCCGCAAAGCCGGCCAGCCCAGTATCGATCACATTCCCCAACCCCACGCCATTGCCTTCAATCTTGGAGGCGAGTTCGATCTGGTCGAAACCGTTGCGCGTTCGCAGTGAGCCTTCCGCCGTCATCAGGGCTGCATTGACCTGTGCTGTGCCAACCGAACGCCCCGCAAGCACATAACCAGCGTCCAGCGCATGATTGTGCCAATCGGCCCGAATCGTACCAGTAAGGCCATCGGCCCGATTTCCGTTTACCGAAACAGGTCCAGTCTCCAGCCGCGCCGAGCCCTGATACGTCGAAAAAACCGAATCGGATGTCGCGGTGACTTCGGCAACTGCGCGATCCAATTTCAGAGCATTGCCAGAACAAGAAAGCTTACCAAGCCGAAGGGGGCCATTGAACGCGGGCTTGCCGGATTTGGTCCGTACCGTGCCATAGAGTGAAGCGTCCTTGGCCTCGCAGCCCTCTGTCAGAATTTGCGGAGCCATTGCCGCCAGGATACCGCTGAAACCACTGTTAAGGTTACCGGAACCTTCGGCCTTGAAGCCAATCGGTCCGAAATCGCTTTCTATCAGCCCGCGCCCATCGACCAGCGCGATATCATAGGCCGGCAGACCGGGGGCATCGTCCGTATCTGTGAACAGCACAGGGTCGAGAGAGCCGAAGCTCAGACTACCGTTTCGAAAACGGCCATAAAGCCTTGGCCGATCCAAGGTGATCTTGCCCAGATAGGGAATCCCAAAGCGATAGTTGATCGCCACTGTAACGCGGTCAATGGTGAGATCGGGTCTCGCCGGGTCACCAATAACAATGTTCGACACCACTTGTTTCTGCGGGCCAATCGATTCGATTTCATAGGTCGCCGGCAGCCCCAGTGCCTGCATATTTTTGGCGATCAGGTTCCCGGCAATGTCCAAGCGCGAAGACCACAAAAAGGCGAACAGAACCAGTATTCCAATGGTCAAACCCAGCAGGACGCGCCACACCCATTGCCACCGCCGGGTGGACAGGGCGCCACTGCGACCAGTTTCGTTCGTATCTTCCTCAAGCTGCGGCATGCACCCTCACACTTGCGCGCTTCATCCTTCAAAGGCAATGCAGCAAGATCAATGCCTTTGCCGAGGAAAAGATTGCCCCAGCCTGAAGAAAAACGCGATGAATTGGCAGCCGACCGCGACGCGATAGCTGCTGGTTCAGGCCACCGTGGGCGTTTGCGCGCGCGCCTTCTAGGTGGCGGAGCGGAGGCGCTGGCAGACTATGAGGTGCTCGAATACCTCCTTTTCGCCGCGATCAAGCAGGGCGATACCAAACCCGTTGCCAAGGCGCTGATTGCGCGCTTCGGTTCGCTGGCGGGCGTGCTCAATGCCGATGCCAAGGCTTTGCAATCGGTCAAAGGGGTGGGCGAAACCAGCGCCGCTGCCCTCAAGAGCGTCGCCCTCGCAGCCCGGCGGATGGCCCGAATTGAAGTTCAGCAAAAGCCGATTCTCGGTAGCTGGCAGGCCCTGCTGGACTATCTCACTATCGACATGGCGCATCTGACGGTGGAACGGGTGCGCGTTCTCTATCTCAACACGCAAAATCGGCTGGTGCTGGACCAACATGTCGGGGACGGTTCGATTGATGAAGCCGCAATCCACCCGCGCGAAATTATCCGTCAGGCGCTTGATATCGGCGCCACGGCACTAATCCTTGTCCACAATCACCCGAGCGGAAATCCCGAACCCAGCCGCGCCGATATCCAGATTACGGCCCGCATAGCCGAAGCCGGTCGGCTTCTCGGGATTGTGGTCCACGACCACATTATCATCGGTAGCCAGGGACATGTCAGCCTGAAAGCGAAAGGCTTGATTTAAGCCTCACGGATAGCCGCCGCACTAAACGACTCAGCAGTAAGGATAATACCTCTGAGCGATGCGGTCTGCCTGATGCCATGCTGTTTCGGGATCGACAAATATTGGGCATATCGGATGGCGCCGTTACCCACTTTCGTTTGGAATGGGGTGATACAACCCAAAACGCGCACTGGAATCACAACCGGCGTATGTTTGAGCCACTGGCAACAGCCACCGGGCTTGCCTTCGCGCCTCACGCGCCCTAGCCGCTGCCAAATATTGCCTTGTCCCAATCGGAGTCGAACATGGTCCCCCGTTATGCCCGCCCTGCAATGTCAGCCCTGTGGGAACCGGAAGCGCGTTACCGCATCTGGTTCGAGATTGAGGCACATGCGACAGAAAAGCTGGGCGAACTGGGTGTGGTTCCGCAAAGTGCAGCGAAGGCCTTGTGGGACTGGTGGGCCACCAATCCCGTGATTGACGTTGCCGCAATTGACGAAATCGAAGCGGTGACCAAGCATGATGTGATCGCGTTCCTTACATGGGTCGCTGAACAGGTCGGCGATGAAGCGCGCTTCATGCATCAGGGCATGACGAGTTCAGACGTGCTCGATACGACTCTGGCCGTGCAACTGGCGCGTTCGGCCGATATTCTGCTCGAAGATCTGGACCTTCTGCTAGCCGCGATCAAACGGCGCGCAGAAGAACACAAATATACCCCCACTATCGGGCGCAGCCACGGAATCCATGCCGAACCGGTGACCTTCGGCCTCAAGTTGGCGCAAGCCTATGCTGAATTCGCCCGATGCCGCAAACGGCTGGTTTCGGCCCGCGAAGAAATCGCCACCTGTGCGATTTCGGGCGCGGTCGGCACCTTTGCCAATATCGACCCCCGCGTGGAGCAGCATGTCGCCGAGCGTCTCGGCTTATCGGTTGAACCAATCAGCACGCAAGTCATCCCGCGGGACCGGCATGCAATGTTCTTCGCGACTCTTGGCGTTATTGCCAGTTGTATCGAGCGCGTGGCCATCGAAGTGCGGCACTTGCAGCGCACGGAGGTTCTGGAGGCAGAGGAATATTTCAGCCCCGGTCAAAAGGGTTCCAGCGCCATGCCGCACAAGCGCAACCCGATTCTGACCGAGAACCTTACTGGCCAGGCACGCATGATCCGCTCCTACGCGCTGCCCGCGATGGAGAATGTCGCGCTGTGGCATGAACGGGATATATCGCATTCCTCTGTCGAACGTTTCATTGGTCCGGATGCAACCATCACGCTGGACTTCGCGCTCGGGCGGTTGACCGGCGTAATCGACAAACTGTTGGTCTATCCCCATCGGATGCAGAAGAACCTCGACCGGATGGGCGGCCTTGTCCATTCGCAGCGCGTGATGCTGGCCCTCACACAAGCCGGTGTCAGCCGCGAAGACGCCTACCGTCTGGTCCAACGCAATGCGATGCAGGTTTGGGAATCGGACGGAGCAAAATCATTGCTCGATCTGCTCAAAGCCGATCCGGAAGTTACCGCCGCGCTGTCAAATGCGGAATTGGAAGACAAGTTTGACCTCGATTATCACTTCAAGCAGGTCGATACGATTTTCGCACGCGTGTTTGGAGACTGAACCCCGCGAGCCGCTTGGTTACAGACGCCTTTGGAAATTTGCGGGGCATCGCCTTTTCCTGATCAACAATTACAAGGAAACCATCCCCTTCCCTTTGCCGGGATTCGCTCGTAGCATCGCAAAGTGAAGGCGTATCGAGGGGAATAATCGGAACCATGCAGATCATCCGCACCGTATTATGGGTCATCCTGCTGATTGGATTGCTGGCCTTCTCTTTCTTCAACTGGTCCCCGGTCGAAGTGAAGATCTGGAACAATATGGTTCTCGAAACAAAAGTGCCCGCGTTGGTGATCGTATCTTTTCTGCTTGGTCTGGTACCAACCTGGCTGCTGCATCGCGGTGTCAAATGGCGGCTCAAGCGCCGGATCAATGCTCTTGAAGGCGCGGCGCGCAGCCAGCAAGTCACCCCTGCGATGCCGGCGGCTGGACAATCGAGCGAATCTTCCGGGCTAACCTCTAGCGACACATCGGCCGATATCTGATGAGCAATCCGGTTTATCTCGCGCTGGATTTGCCGCAGCTCGATGCGGCCAAAGCTATGGCGACGAAGGTCAAAGCCCATGTCGGCGGCATCAAGCTGGGGCTCGAATTCTTTTGCGCCCATGGTCATCATGGCGTGCACGAAATTGCCCAGGTTGGACTGCCGATCTTTCTTGATCTCAAGCTGCACGACATTCCCAATACCGTGGCCGCAGCCATGCAGGCCATACATCTATCCGAACCCGCCATCGTCACGGTTCATGCAACGGGCGGCCGATACATGATGGAAGATGCCAAGGCTGCCGCTGCAGCCGGAACCAAGGTTGTGGCTGTGACCATGCTGACCAGCCTTGACGAAATCGACCTTGCCCGCACCGGGGTTGCAGGCAGCGCCCATGATCAAGTGATGCGTTTGGCGGAGCTGGCCAATAAGGCCGGTCTCGACGGAATTGTCTGTTCGGGCCAGGAAGTGGGCGCCGTCCACAAACAGTGGAAAGACGGCTTCTTTGTTGTCCCCGGCCTCCGCCCGGCGGGCAGCGCGGTTGGTGACCAGAAGCGGGTCGTAACTCCGCGCAAGGCCCGCGATGATGGCGCCAGCGTGCTGGTTATAGGACGCCCGATATCCAGAGCCGAAGATCCTGTTGCAGCAGCTCGGGCAATCGAAGCGACTTTGTAACATGGCTGACCCCCACGGCACTTTGACCCGGCTGGTCCGGAACGGCTGATCCAATGTCCGTAAAAGTAAAGATCTGCGGTATTTCCACCTCGGAAACGCTTGATGCGGCAATTGCGGGTCGCGCCGAATTTGTCGGCTTCAATTTCTATCCGCCCAGCCCCCGCCATGTGTCCGCTGGCGTTGCCGCAGATTTGGCGGCGCGTGCAGGAAACAGCATCACAAGGGTTGGGGTTTTCGTTGATGCGGACGACCAGTTCCTGACCGATGCGATTGCTGCGGGCAAACTCGATGTCATCCAGTTGCATGGCAGCGAAACACCCGAACGTGCAGCGCAGGTGAAAGCCCGGTTCAACTTGCCAGTGTGGAAGGTTCTTTCGATTGCCGCACCAAGCGACATGGCACGCGCCCATGATTATCGCAGCGCTGCCGACTTTCTCCTGTTCGATGCCAAGACACCAAAAGGTTCTGCCCTGCCCGGCGGCATGGGTCTGACCTTCGATTGGTCCCTGATGAGTGCTTATCGCGGTGAGACACCGTGGGGTCTGGCAGGCGGCCTTACGCCCGGGAACGTGGCGCAAGCAATCCGCGCTACCGGTACGACTTTGGTCGATACATCTTCCGGCGTGGAAAGCGCGCCGGGAATGAAGGACGTGGACAAGATCGCTGCCTTCTGCAAGGCGACCCGGAACTTGTGAGCCAGAAATGACGCAAATGAAAAACTCCTTCCGCACGATGCCTGATGAAAATGGGCATTTTGGCGATTACGGCGGCCGCTATGTCGCTGAAACGCTGATGCCGCTTGTGCTCGATCTGGAGCGGGAATATCGCGCCGCCCAGGCCGATCCAGCCTTTAAGGCGCAATTTGATGACTTGCTGGAACATTACGTCGGCCGCCCCAGCCCGCTTTATTTTGCGGAGCGGCTGACAGAAGCTCTTGGCGGGGCGCAAGTATGGTTCAAGCGGGACGAGCTCAACCACACCGGCGCGCACAAAATCAACAATTGCATCGGGCAAATCCTGCTCGCCATGCGCATGGGCAAAACGCGGATCATCGCGGAAACCGGCGCGGGCCAGCACGGCGTCGCCACCGCCACCGTCTGCGCACGCTTCGGCCTGCCATGTGTGATCTACATGGGCGCGACTGACGTTGCGCGGCAGGCGCCAAACGTGTTCCGCATGAAGCTGCTTGGCGCGGAAGTGGTGCCCGTCACCAGCGGCGCGGCGACGCTGAAAGATGCGATGAACGAAGGGCTGCGCGACTGGGTCGCGAATGTCCATGACACGTTTTACATCATCGGCACCGCCGCCGGACCGCATCCCTATCCGGAACTGGTGCGCGATTTCCAGAGCGTGATCGGCAAGGAAGCTCGCGCGCAAATGCTGAGCCGGACGGGCCGTCTGCCCGATGTTCTGGTGGCGGCAATCGGCGGTGGATCGAATGCGCTGGGCCTGTTCCACCCGTTCCTCGACGATCCGGACGTAAAGATGCTCGGCGTCGAAGCGGCGGGCTACGGGCTTGATGGGGACCAGCACGCCGCGAGCCTGCTTGGCGGTTTCCCCGGCGTGCTTCACGGCAACAAGACCTACCTGCTACAGGATGAGGACGGCCAGATCACCGAAGGTCATTCGATTTCTGCAGGTCTCGATTATCCCGGCATTGGTCCCGAACACGCCTGGCTGAAAGACATGGGCCGCGTTGAATACACCGCCGTTACCGATGACGAAGCGCTTGATGCGTTCCAACTGCTGTGCCGCACCGAAGGCATCATCCCCGCGCTCGAACCGAGCCACGCCATCGCGGCTGTAGCGAAGATCGCAAAGACGATGCCCGACGACGCGATCATCCTCGCCAATTTGTGCGGACGCGGCGACAAGGATATCTTCACCGTGGCGGAGAAGCTGGGAGTGGAGATGTGAACTTTTCGCCTGCCCGCCTCCTGGTCTTCTTCATGATCGGCTTGCCGATTGGCTTCATCCTGTCGGCTCTGGGTTTCGTGTCCATGGGACAAAAAATTGCTGCCTCCGCGCTTGCGCCGTGGGCGCTTGGCATAGCCGCGGTAATAGGAATTGGAGCCGGAGCCTGGAGGCACGCCGAATGACCCGCATCTCCTCCGCCTTCTCAACCCCTGCCCTCGTCTGCTTCATCACCGCAGGCGACGGCGATACTGCAGCCAATCTTGACGCGCTGGTCGAGGGCGGCGCGGATGTGATCGAGCTGGGGATGCCCTTCACCGATCCGATGGCCGACGGCCCCGCGATTCAGGAGGCCAATCTCCGCTCGCTCGCCAAAGGCACGACCACCGCTGATATTTTTGCGATGGCTGCCGCTTTCCGCGCGCGCCACCCGAACACGCCGCTGGTGCTGATGGGCTATGCCAATCCAATGGTCCGGCGCGGGCCGCAGTGGTTCGCGGACCAGTGCGAGGCGGCGGGCGTCGACGGAGTGATCTGTGTCGATATTCCGCCTGAGGAGGACGCCGCGCTTGGCCCCGCTCTGCGCGCCAAGGGGATTTCCCCGATCCGCCTTGCGACGCCCACCACCGATGCGAAGCGTTTACCAAAAGTGCTCGAAGGGTCGGGCGGGTTTCTCTATTACGTCTCGGTCGCCGGGATCACCGGCAAGCAGCAGGCGGCGCAAACCTCCATCGAGGATGCCGTGGCGAAGCTCAAAGCTGCCACCGATTTGCCGGTTGCAGTCGGCTTCGGCGTTCGCACCCCGGAACAGGCCGCTGCCATCGCCAAGGTGGCGGACGGCGTGGTAGTGGGATCGGCTCTGGTAGAACTTGTTGCACAGCATGGCGCGGCGGCACCGGCTGCGCTAAGAAAATTCACCTCCGCGCTGGCTCAGGCCGTTCACAACGCGCGCCAAGGATAGAACTATGAACTGGCTTACCCGTGTCCGCAATTCGCTCCCCTTTGGCAGCAAGCGTGAAACGCCTGACAATCTTTGGGTCAAGTGCCCCAAGTGCCAGGAGATGCTGTTCGCCCAGGAATATGAAGATAATTGGAGCGTATGCCCGCGCTGTGAACATCATGGCCGGATCAGTGCAGACCGGCGGCTTGCACTACTGCTCGATGATGGTTTTGAACTGCTCCCTCAACCCGAGGTGCGCGAAGATCCGCTTAAATTCCGCGATTCGAAGAAATATACAGACCGGCTAAAAGCCGCGCGAGCTGCCAATCCGCATAAGGATGCCTTCAGCGTTGGCTCGGGGACGATCGAAAACCTGCCTGCGGTTGTGGGCGTTCAGGATTTTCACTTTATGGGCGGATCGATGGGCATGGCGGTCGGCACGGCGTTTTGCGCTGGTGCGGAACGCGCGCTGCAGCGCAACTGCGCCTATATCGTCGTTACCGCTGCGGGCGGTGCACGGATGCAAGAAGGCATCCTCAGTCTGATGCAGATGCCCAAAGCCACTGTCATGACCCGCCGCCTGAAAGAGGCAGGCCTGCCTTACATCGTTGTCCTCACCGATCCGACGACCGGCGGCGTGACCGCAAGCTATGCCATGCTGGGCGATGTCCATATTGCCGAACCCGGCGCGTTGATCGGCTTTGCTGGTCAGAGAGTTATTCAGGACACGATCCGCGAAAGCCTGCCGGAAGGCTTCCAGCGGGCGGAATATCTGCACAGGCACGGCATGGTCGACATGGTCATCCACCGCAAGGATTTGCGAGAGACATTGGCGACCTTGCTCGAATATCTGCAACCGGCACAAGCGGCCTAATCCTGGCCGATGGACGGCGCCAAGTCCGACAATCCGGCAGTCCAGTCGCAACTCGACCGATTGGCACAATTATCCCTGCCTCAGGGAAGGCTGGGTTTGGAAACGATTCGGATTCTGCTGGATCGATTGGGGAACCCTCAGGACCAATTGCCGCCCGTGTTCCACGTTGCGGGTACCAATGGCAAAGGCTCCACCTGCGCCTTCCTGCGCGCGATGTTGGAGGCTGGCGGAAAGACAGTGCACGTGGCCACCAGCCCGCATCTGGTGCGCTACAATGAGCGGATTCGCATTGCAGGACGGTTGATCAAAGATACCGAACTCGCAGAACTTCTGGCTGAAGTGCTCGACCAGGCAGACGATCTCGCACCCAGCTTTTTCGAAGTTACTATCGCCGCCACTTTTCTCGCCTTCGCGAGGCATCCGGCGGATGCTTGCGTGGTCGAAGTCGGCCTTGGCGGCAGGTTTGACGCGACAAATGTGATCGATCGTCCCGCTGTATGCGGCATTGCCGCGCTGGGAATCGACCATGAACGATTCCTCTTGGCACCAGAAGAAGGCACCCCCGATCTGCCGATTGCGCGGATCGCCTTCGAAAAAGCGGGTATCGCCAAGGCCGGCGTGCCGCTGGTTACCTTCGCTTATCCACCGGAAGCATCATTGGAAATCGAACGTGCCGGAATAGTTACCGGCGCGCGAGTGGCCATGCGCGGCCGGGACTGGGAGATGCGTGCCGGGGCTGACATGCACTATGCCGACCAGCATGGCGAACTTGTCCTGCCCCTACCCACCATGCCCGGGGCACACCAAGCGGACAATGCCGCCTTGGCCGTGGCCATGCTCCGCCATCAGGATCAGATTGCCATATCGCCGAGTGCAATGGCGCAAGGTATTCAGGCCGCGCGATGGCCTGCCCGGTTGCAGCGCCTTTCGCCCGGTCCGCTATCTGGCAATCGGGAAATCTGGCTCGATGGCGGCCACAACCCCGATGCCGGGCAGGCGCTTGCCCGCCATTTTGCCGGGCAGCGCCTTCACCTGATTATCGGAATGCTCGAAAACAAGGACCCGGAAGCAATCATTGCCCCGCTGGCAGCGGAAATAGAAAGCATAACCGCCGTGCCTGTGCCGGACCATGACTATCACAGCCCTAGTGCATTTGGTAAAAATGCGATGGCCGCCAGGGATGTCCCCAGCGCGCTTGCCGCGTTACCGCGTGATGGGATTCCGGTGCTGATCGCCGGATCCCTATACCTTGCGGGCGACGTGCTTCGGCGCAACGCGGAATTGCCAGACTGATCAAGGATCGCTTCGCGCGTCGCCCTCACCCACCTCGCCTGCGGTACCCATTGCTGCATCGACCAGACCGCTGCGCATCATCCACCAGAAGAGAACAATGCCCGGCAGGGCCAGCACAGTGGTAAGCAGGTAAAAATTCACATAGCCAAAGGTTTCGATCAGACTTCCTGCCGTGGTTCCTGTAAGAAAACGCCCGACCGCGCTGGCCCCGGCGCTGATCAGCGCATATTGGGCTGCGGTAAAACGCAAGTCGCACAGCGCCGAGAAATAGGCGACAACCACGACACCGCCATAGCCACTTGCAAAATTCTCGAACCCGATCGCGCCAGCCATACCGAGTTTTGAATGGCCAGCAGCGGCAAGCGCCGCGAAACTGAGGTTGGATACGCACATCAGGACAAGGGCGATCAGCACTGATCGCTTGAGGCCGAGTTTCGCATAAATCACCCCGCCAACGAAAACACCGATGATCAAAGCCCAGAAACCCACACCCACATCGTAAATCGCGATTTCATCATTGGTAAAACCAAGATCGTCGAACAGTAGTCGGAATGTCAGGTTCGCCAGAGTGTCGCCAATCTTGTGAACAAGGATGAACAACAAGACCAGCAGCGCCCCGCTGCGCTGGAAGAATTCGACAAAGGGCCCCGCAATTGAGGCCCATATTTCTTGCAGGCTTCGCTTGGCGGCCGAAACTTTGCGCCTTGGTGGTTCACCCAGAATAAAGGCGGTTATCATCGCGGGGAGCGCAAATATGGCACACACACAATAGCCCGCGGTCCAACCCCAGCGTGCCGCGACAACCAAAGCCAGAGCGCCCGCACCAGCAGCACCAATGCGCCAGCCATACTGGCTCATCCCGGAACCTGTCCCAAGCTGATAGGGTTTCAAGGTCTCGATACGATAGGCATCGATCACGATATCAAAGCTGGCACCTGCGATACCCAGCATGACCGCGGAAGTCGCCGTCCAGATAATATCCGCTTGCGGATCGGCGAAAGCCAAATTCACCGTAGCGGCCATGACTAGAAGGCCCGCCACAATCATCCACGAAACTCTTTGGCCCAGCCCCCCGATTACGGGAAGCCGGACGCCATCGACAATCCATGCCCATAACGGCTTCAGATTGTAGACGAAAAAGGCAAGTGTGAAGGCGGTTACGGTCGATTTCTCGATCCCGTCCTGCGCCAGCCGGGTGGTCAGGGTCGCGGCCAGCAATGCAAACGGAAAGCCGGAAGAAACGCCCAGGAAAAAAGCAGCCAGCGATTCCTTTTCAAGATAGGGCTTTATCGGGCCCCACAAGCCGCCGCTAACCATCGCTTCGCTCGATCCTGTCTCGCTCATGCGTCCAATATCCTTCCGCCCGCTGGCAATTCGTGTCACACTATCGCTGCATGGGAATTGAGGGAGCGTCAATGAACCACGTCGAAACCATCGGGGCAAAAATGGAACCCACCCCCGGTCAGCTTGCGTTGGCGCAGGCGATTATGCACGGACAAGCCCGTTTCGATGCGGGAATCACGCATATTCCGGCCTCGGTTTACACCGATCCCGGCCATTGGTTGCGGGAGAAAGCGGCGCTGTTTGACCGGTTGCCACAAGTCATTGCGCCTTCAGCACTCTTGCCTGATTCGGGCATGGCAGTGCCGCATGATTCAACCGGGCGACCACTCTTGTTGACCCGCGATACGGAAGGAACGGCGCATGTGTTCCTGAACGTATGCCGCCATCGCGGAACGCGGTTGGTCGAAGGTAACGAAGCGGTTTGCGCCAAGCGTTTGGTTTGCCCGTACCACGCCTGGACTTACAAGCTGGACGGAAATCTCCTCGCGTTGCCACGTCCGGAAACCTTTCCAGGGTTCGATAAATCAGCGCATGGGCTTCTTGAATTGCCGAGCGTGGAAGCGGGCGGGCTGATTTGGTTTGCACCCGTGATCGGCGCAGATTTCACAATGGCCAAAAAGCTGGGCGATGATTTCAACGCCTTCGGAATGGCCGATCATCATCTGTTTCGCCGCAAGACTCACGAGGTTGCCGGCAATTGGAAGCTGATCATGGATGCCTTTCTTGAAAGCTACCATGTGACCCGCTTGCACGCGCAGACCATCGGTCCGTTCTTTAAAGACGGTATTACCTCAGGGGATATGATTGGCCCACATGCGCGCTCCGCCGTTGGCCGGCTGGAGGATATGGAAGGCATAGATCTGACGGACATGGGCGCTCTGCGCCGCGTCGTGACTTTCGCTTACCAATTGCTTCCGGCGACCATCATCATTCCCAGTCCCGACTACATCAATGTTATGGTTTTGATGCCCCAGTCGGAAAGCCGGACACTGGTAGAGGATTTCATGTTGATTCCGGAGGCGCCCATAACGGACAAAGCCCGCGATCATTGGGAACGGAGCTGGAAATTGCTCGATGGCGGGGTCTTTGCCTCCGAAGATTTCCGTGCGGCGGAATTGGGACAACAAGGTTTGGCGAGCGGGGCCATTGACCAAATTACCTTGGGCACGCTCGAAACGGGAATCCTGCGCTTCCACGAAACCGTTCAGGAAGCGCTGCGGGCAAGCAATTAGGGTGCGAGAGATCGCTTTGCGCCAAACCGTTTAACCGGCTAGGGGCGCACCATGGCCCAACCCCACAGACCCCGCAGCGGCAAGCCCGTTGCCACGCCGCGCTCCGAAGATCGCCCTGAAGGCGACCGGATTGCCAAATTGCTCGCCCGCGCAGGCATCGCCAGCCGCCGCGAGATTGAACGGATGATCGAGGAAGGCCGGATTGCGATTGACGGCAAACCGGTTGCAACACCTGCGACTTTCTTGACCAGTCTCAAGGGGATCACTGTTGACGGTAAGCCGGTTGGAAAGATCGAGGCCACACGGCTATTCCTGTTCAACAAGCCGACCGGCCTGCTGACTGCCGAACGCGATATGGCAGGGCGGCCGACAATCTATGCTGCGCTGAAGAATGCACTTCCCAAGGATACACCGCGCTTGATGCCGATCGGCCGGCTCGACATGAACACCGAAGGGCTGCTGCTGCTCACCAACGATGGTGAGTTGAAACGAGCGATGGAGCTGCCCTCATCAGCAATTCCGCGCACGTATCGTGCCCGTGCCTTCGGCGATATCAGCCAGGCCCAACTCGAAGAATTGATTCACGGCATAACAATCGATGGGATGCATTATGGGCGGATCGACGCCAATCTGGAGCGGCGCACCGGCCGTAACCAATGGATCGAGCTGACCATTACTGAAGGCAAGAACCGCGAGATCCGCCTTGTGCTTGAGCATCTCGGCCTCGAAGTTTCACGCCTGATGCGGACCAGCTATGGCCCGTTTGAATTGGGCGGTCTGCCGCGGGGCACGGCCGTAGAAGTTCCCCAGGCACAGGTGGAGAAGTTCCGTAAAAACCTTCTGCGAGATAACCGGCAATGAGGATTATCGCGGGCGACTGGCGGGGCCGCAAACTCGCGGCGCCAAAGGGCGAAGCAACGAGGCCGACCGCTGATCGCACACGCGAAACCCTGTTCAACATGCTTGCCAGCCGGATCGGAAGCTTTCGGGATCTCAGCGTAGCCGATTTGTTTGCCGGTTCCGGCGCACTCGGGTTGGAAGCCTTATCGCGCGGGGCAGAATTTTGCCTGTTTGTGGAGCAGGATGATGCGGCGTTAAAAGTCATCCGCGAAAATGTGCAGGCGTTGGAAGCTCGATCCCGTTGCAACATCCAGGCAGGATCGGTCATGAACTTGGGGCCAGCCAAGGTTCCGCATGATTTGATTCTTCTCGATCCGCCGTATCACACGGGCGCAGGAATGGTCGCGATCGAACGCTTGCAGCGCCTAGGTTGGATCGGCGACGCAACATGGGTTGCGCTCGAAACTGCCTATAACGAGGATGTCTTTTCGAAATCACTTGCCGTCGTGGCGGAACGAAAAGTCGGACGCGCCAAATTAACGTTGCTGCATGGTATCTCCGGCGATTCCTGACGTTTTTTAGCATGGTTTGGACCAAGCGAGCTCCGCAATCGGTCGCTCTGCCAAAGCCAAGCCTGCCAGCTGTCTAATTGCTGAGCTATCAATCCAGCGTTGAGCCCATATCGCGGCCGCATGTGCCTTGCCACCGGCACCCGCGTTCCCTAACTGTTCACTTGACCATGCCCGACACACCTGCCCTTCCCGCCGCAATTGCTGGCGAACTTCCGCGCTATGCTGAAGGACTAAATCCGCCACAACAACAAGCCGTTTTGACGACCGAAGGGCCGGTCCTGATGCTAGCGGGCGCTGGCACGGGCAAGACAGCCGCCCTAACGGCGCGGCTCGCGCACCTCGTGGCAATGCGCAAGGCTTGGCCAAGCGAGATTCTATGCGTGACCTTCACTAATCGGGCGGCTCGGGAAATGCGGGAGCGTGTCGGGCGTCATATCGGTGATGCCGTTGAAGGTATGCCCTGGCTTGGCACATTTCATTCTATCGGGGCGAAAATGCTGCGCCGTCACGCCGAACTGGTTGGGTTGCAATCCAACTACACGATCATCGATACGGACGATCAGCTGCGGTTACTGAAGCAACTCATCCGCGATCAGGGTCTTGATGAAAAGCGTTGGCCACCGCGGCAACTTGCCGGGCTGATCGATCGATGGAAAAATCGCGGTCTCAACCCTGCTGATCTCGATACTGTCGAGAACGAATCCTATGCCAACGGCAAAGGGCAGCATTTTTATCAATTGTACCAAGACCGGCTGAAAGCCCTGAATGCCTGCGATTTTGGCGATCTGTTGCTGCATATGCTGAACATTCTGCGGCGTGATCCCGAAGTGCTTAAGCAGTACCAGCAGCGCTTCAAATATATTCTGGTGGACGAATATCAGGACACCAATCAAGTCCAATATCTGTGGCTCCGTTTACTGGCCCAGACTCGGAAGAACATCTGCGTCGTTGGTGACGATGATCAGTCGATCTATTCCTGGCGCGGCGCGGAAGTGGCCAATATTCTGCGCTTCGAAAAGGATTTTCCCGGGGCCAAGGTGGTCAAGCTTGAGCAGAATTATCGCTCTACCCCGCATATCCTCGCGGCCGCATCAGGTTTGATCCACGCGAACAGCCAGCGGATCGGCAAAACGCTGTGGACCGAGCACACTGGCGGCGAGAAAGTGCGCGTGATCGGTGTGTGGGACGCGCCCGAGGAAGCGCGCCGCGTGGGCGAGGAAATCGAGCGACTGGAGCGTGAAGGCGCCAGCCTTGATCAAGTGGCAATATTGGTGCGCGCGCAATATCAAACCCGCGAGTTTGAGGATCGCTTCATCCAGATCGGGCTTAATTATCGGATAATCGGCGGCTTTCGCTTTTATGAACGCAGCGAAATCCGCGATGCTCTGGCTTATCTGCGGGTGATCGCCCAACCACACGATGATCTGGCGTTTGAGAGGATCTACAACCAGCCAAAACGCGGGCTTGGCGCCAAGACGTTGGAGAAAATGTTCCAACATGCACGTCTGACTGGAATGCCGCTTGCAGCAGCATCGCTGCAGCTTGCCGATAGCGATGAATTGCCCAAGCGGGCTGGCGGTACAATCGCCGCCCTGATGCGCGACTTCCTGCGCTGGCGAGAGCTCTCCGAACAGACCACGCCCGCCGAATTGCTAAGAACGGTGCTGGATGAATGCGGCTACACCACCATGCTGCAGGCAGAAAAGTCGGCAGAGAGCGCGGGTCGGCTGGAAAACCTCTCCGAACTCGCCCGCGCAATGGAGGAATATGAAACCTTAGGCGATTTTCTCGAGCATGTGTCGCTGGTGATGGACAATGACCGCGCCACAGACGGAGAAAAGTTGACGATCATGACCATGCATGCGGCCAAGGGGCTGGAATTTGACCATGTCTTCTTGCCCGGTTGGGAAGAGGGCGTATTCCCGAGCCAGCGCGCGCTCGACGAAGGAGGACTCGCGAGCCTGGAGGAAGAGCGGCGACTAGCCTATGTCGCGATTACGCGTGCCAGGCGGCATTGCACCGTTATCCATGCCGCAAACCGGCGTATCTATGGCCAGTGGACCAGTTCGATTCCGAGCCGCTTTGTCGAAGAACTGCCTCTCGATCACATCACGCGGGAAACCACCATGACCGGCGGCGCGTCATTATGGCGTGCAAATTGGAGCGAGAGCGACGACCCGTTCGCGCATGTCAGCGGCGCCCGGCCCGAACGATCCAACCAGCGGGGCCCCGGCTGGCAGCGAGCGCTCTCAACAACCTATGAAACCAAGCCTTTAAGATTGAAGGAAACCACGCGCAGTGCCGCCAGTTTTGCGGCCAAACCGCGCAGCGATGTCACAATCGGCGCGCGGGTATTCCACGATAAATTCGGCTATGGCACCGTTACCGACCAGGAAGGCAACAGGCTCGAAATTGAATTCGAAATTGCCGGCTCAAAGCGAGTGATCGACAGCTTTGTAACTTTGGCAGATTAGGTCGCGCTAACGTCAAGAAATCCGGGAACCGGGCCATTCCATTCACCAGGCGCGCTTGGCGGATCACGATCCTCCCGATAATTGCGGCGAGGTTCCGCGACCTTGTCAGAAACCTTGCGCACCGCGGGCTCTTCCTTCGCCCTGACCGGCTCGGCAGCCTTCTTGGCCGGAGCATCTTTTCCCGACCTGCCGGGGCGCGACTTCTTCGGCTCGCGCGGGGCCGGCTTGGTTTGTTCTGGTGCTGATTGTTCCTGTGCCGCTTCTTCCGCCTTCGGAGCGGGCTTGGCGGGCGCGTAGAGCGGGATAACCATGCCTGTCAGCTTTTCGACATTGGCAATCGCTTCGGCATCAGCGGAGGTTACAAAGGTAAAGGCACGGCCACTGGCTCCCGCGCGGCCGGTGCGACCAATCCGGTGCACATAATCATCAGGATGCCAAGGCGTGTCAAAATTGAAGACATGGCTAACACCCTTGATGTCGAGCCCGCGTGCGGCAACATCAGAAGCTGCAAGAATGTTGATTTCGCCCGACTTGAACAGATCCAACTCCGCGATCCGGCTGGACTGGTCCATGTCGCCATGGATTTCACCGACCTTAAAGCCGTGCTTCTTCAGATCTTTGGCCAAGTCGCGCACGGTCGTCTTCTTGTTGGAAAAGACAATTGCCGTATTCACATTATCGTTTCGCAGGAACCACCGAAGCGCTTCCTTCTTCTTGCGCGGCGTCATCAGCACTTTGAACTGCGCAATATTCTCGTTGGTCGAAGCGGCGCGGCTGACTTCGATCTGCTTGGGATTGGTAAGAAACTTGTCCGCCAGTTTTTTGATCACTGGTGGCATGGTCGCCGAAAACAGCATGGTCTGCCGGGTCGTTGGCAGCTTGTCACAAATGAATTCGATATCGGGAATGAAGCCCATATCGAGCATCCGGTCCGCTTCGTCGATCACCAGAAGCTCACAACCGTTGAGCATGATTTTGCCGCGTTCAAACAGATCCATCAGGCGGCCCGGAGTCGCAATCAATACGTCGACACCTTCGTCGAGCGCCTTGAGCTGATCACCCATCTGAACACCGCCGATGAGCAGCGCCATCTTCAGATCGTGATTGGCCCCGTATTTCTCGAAATTCTCCGCCACCTGCGCTGCCAGTTCACGTGTAGGTTCCAGGATCAGTGAACGCGGCATACGGGCGCGGCGGCGGCCATGTTCGAGGACATCGATCATGGGCAGAACAAAGCTGGCTGTCTTGCCAGTCCCTGTCTGGGCAATGCCGATCAGGTCCTTCATCATCAGGACAGCAGGGATTGCCTGCTCCTGAATCGGCGTGGGTTGAGTATAGCCAGCAGCTTCCACTGCTTGCAGCAATTTTTCGGATAGGCCGAGATCGGCAAAAGTCATGTAGGTCAAAATGTCCGGTAAAGAGGCACGATGCCCCGTGGGTGCGGACATTTTTCGCCCGCTAAAACAATTCTGCGCCTTTGCGACGTAGATGCCAAAAAGTCAAGAATTCGCCAAAGGAAGCCCAAATCGCGAATTTCGCTGACGGATCCTACCGCTGGACCAATTCGCGCAGCCGTTCAACTTCACAATTTGCGCCCGTGCGCGAAAGCAGCTTGTCGCGATCCACGCACAACATTCCATCGCTGTTCCGTTCGACATAAAAACCCGAATAGAAATCACGCGCGCTGCAAGCTTTTTCGAGGCTTGCGCTGATGATGCGTTGGTCCCGCATGAACAGCATCAGGCGATTGTCCCGCGTCGGCTGAACTCCGGCAATGCCCGCTATTGAAAGGCATTTGCCAATCTTCTTTTCGGACATGTTGGCCGAAAGTTCGGCAGTCGGAAGGTCGGCCAGAGCACTTTGATTGACCATGGGCACACCTGGTGCAATTCGCACAGTCAGGCGCCGTTCGATGCGGATCTGATCGTTGATTGCCGCCTGCTCGATTGCTTCCAGCGACATCCACCCCGCAAAGGAACCACCCACTTGTTTGGCTGCAGCAATCGGACCTGCTGCCGATTCTTCTGTCCCATCGCTAGCTGTTGCTGTCAGTAGCAACGCCACGGGAGAAAAAAGGGCCAAAAAGTTCGGCATTCGATTGTGTCAAATTCCCTGAACTGATCACTTCTGTGTGACCATTTGCCTCAATGATTGCACACCCATAGCGCCAATGGTTGAATGTCGGCTTAATCTCAAGGCCACTTTGCGCAACACTTGGTGAGAAGCAGTGGTGACGTTACCCTTGCCTGTGGCATAAGTCACACCATGACCAATCAGGAAAGTTTCTGCCTCGCGGCCACAGATTTACTCGGACCACGCGGATTTACCCAAGACGCTGAGCTGATAGCACCTTGGTTGAGCGATTGGCGCGGGCGCTATCATGGGGCGGCGCTCGCGATGGCTTCACCAGCCAGCACGCGGGAAGTTGCGGATTTTGTCAGAATATGCGGCGAATATGGAATCGCAATTGTCCCGCAAGGCGGTAACAGCGGGATGTCGGGCGGTGCAACGCCTGACACCAGCGGAACAGCAGTCCTCTTGTCGCTGCGCCGGATGAATAAAATTCTGGAACTCGACACTATTGGTCGGAAAGCTGCGTGCGAAGCAGGAGTTATCCTTCAATCGCTGCACGAAGCTGCCGAGGCGAAGCACCTGCGCTTCCCTCTTACACTAGGGGGCAAAGGCTCAGCCACCATTGGCGGGCTGATTTCGACCAACGCTGGCGGCACCCAAGTGCTGCGTCACGGAACAATGCGGGCGCAGGTCCTGGGACTGGAAGCAGTTCTTGCAGACGGGTCTGTATTTGACGGATTGGTGCCCCTGAAAAAGGACAATCGCGGTTTTGACCTCAAACAATTGCTCATCGGGTCCGAAGGGACATTGGGCATCGTCACAGCGGCAACCCTGCGATTGCTGCCCGCGATTGGCGGCCGTGTCGTCGCTTGGGCCGGGCTTTCATCCATAAGCGACGCACGCAAATTGCTGCTGCATTGCGAAAAAGCCTCTGGCGATATGTTGGAAGGCTTTGAGGTTCTGCCCCGCCATTGCCTTGAAGCCGTCTTGAACCATGAAGCCGATGCACGCGCGCCATTGGCGGACCAACATGAGTGGCATGCCTTGATCGAATTGATCTCCGAAGCCGGTCAGGACGGGCAAGCCCGGGACCGCGCCGCAGAGATGCTCGCCACCGCAATGGAGATCGGACTAATTGCGGATGCGACGATTGCCGCAAGCGAAGCCCAGGCAGAGGCCTTCTGGCATTTACGCGATTCGATTTCTGCCGCCGAACGCGCCATCGGGCCCGCGATGCAGCACGATGTATCCGTGCCAGTAGCAGCCATGGCCAGCTTCGTTGAAGCGACTGTGCCCGAAGTGGAAGCAAATTTTGCCGGGACGCGGGCGCTGGCTTTTGGCCACCTTGGCGATGGCAACGTCCATTTCCATGTTCTGGCACCTGCCGGGGTGATTCGCGGACAATGGGAAGATCAGGAAGGCAAACAAATCAGCATCTTTGTGCACGATCGGGTCACGCGCTGGGGCGGATCAATCAGCGCGGAACATGGCATCGGCCAGATGAAACGCGAAGAACTGGGGAGGTTAGGAGACCCTGTTGCGCTTTCGATGATGCGCAGCGTGAAACAGGCGCTGGACCCGCAAGGGTTACTCAATCCCGGCAAACTCATTCCCGCACCGTAAGCCTTGGCCGAGCCTCTTGCCTCCAGCGCAAGCAGCCCTTAAAGCGCGCTCTTTACGCGATTGCTCTCCGGACATGAGAACTGGTTGCTGTCGCTCAAGACAATCCTGAAACACCAATTTCTACAGTTTGGAGAAATCCTATGGCCAGTGCGCCACAGCCTACATTGCCACTGTTCTATAATGACCTGATGCCACTCAACAGCCGTGATCACGCGACCTGGAATACGCGCATGATCGATAGCGCGCCCTGGTTGGTCGGCCAGCATGCAATCCCGCTCACTGTTGACGAATTCATTCAGGCCCAGCGCGATTTCCCGATCGTATTTTCGACTGGCGAAAACGCGCTTCCTTTGGCGTTGATGGGCCTCAACGAAGGCGTGAACACATTTGTCACAGCTGAAGGCAAGATCGACGAACCAATCTATGTTCCGGCCTATATCCGCCGTTACCCTTTCCTGCTGGCCAAGCTAAAGCCGGACAGTGAAGAATTGTCGCTCTGCTTTGATCCAACCAGCGGGTCCGTTGGCGAATTCAAGGATGGCAATCCATTGTTCGAAGCCGATAGCAAGCCGGCACAAGCCACGAATGACATCCTGCAATTCTGCGAACGCTTCGAAGAAGCAGGCGCACGCACCAAAAGCTTCATCGACGAGCTGAACAAGCACGGCTTGTTGATGGACGGTGAAATTTCGATTTCGGAAAATGAAAATCCTGACAGGCCGTTTGTGTATCGTGGATTCCAGATGATCAATCAGGAAAAACTGGCGGAAGTTCGGGGCGACATCCTGCGCACATGGAACCAGAACGGCATGCTTGCCCTTATCAATGCCCATCTCTTCTCGCTTGATCTGATGCGCATAATCTTTGGGCGCCAGGTTCAGCAGGGAACAGGCCCCAAGGCTGACGCACAACTGCCAGCATGATGACTTCCTGATAGGGGGGAAACAAGAGGGGCTGCGAATGCGCCCCTTGGACTTGAATTGAATCCGGCTCCCCCCTATGTTGGAACCGTCCGGCGGTGCCACCCTCATAGCCCGTTCGGACCGTGCACTAGGTGCACACCTCCCTGAACCTTGGCCACCTCGTGCGATTGCACGAGGTGGTTTTTTATGAGCCTGTAACGCTTTCTATTCGGCAGCAAGCAAAACAGAGCTGCCACGGCCCAATTCTGCGGTCACTTCGCCCAACTCGCGAACCAGGCCGGCTATTAACCGCACCACTGCCGAAATTCGGGCCGTCGGCTCTATCATCCGCTGGTCAAGATAACTCGACCTGCACACTTCGAGCTGGATTGCATGGATGCCCCGTGCCGGCGCTGCATGGCGGTCAAGAACATAGCCACCGGCATAGGGCCGGTTATGTGCTGATGCCCTTTCGTGGCGGGCTAGATAGGCAAAGGCGCTGGCAACCAGCAATCCGTTGCTGGTTGCACCGAACCTATCGCCGATGACCATCTCGGCCGGCTTGTCCCCGTCATGGCGCGGCTTCAGAGGTGGCATGGAGTGGAGGTCAAGCAACAAGGCCGCCCCCCACCGGTCGCGGAGAATCTCGAGGGATTGGGACAATGCCTGATGATAGGGCCGATGAATGCCGTCAATTCGCGCCCGTAGCTCCTCCTGCGTGATCTGCCCTTTCCATATCTCCCCTAGCCGGAGCAGCCGGCGGGGTATCAATCCCAATCCACTGCGCGACCGCCTGTTGGTGAGTGCCCGGCGGACATTGGTTGGTCGGCCTCCACGTATCATTTCCCAATCGACATCGTCGCTGGCCCGGTTGAGGTCGATCATCGCGCGGGGGGCATGGGCGATTAGTAATCCTGCCCCCGTCAAACGGGCAACTTCCATTGCAACCTGATCGACATGGCGATCTTCCAGACGAATGGTCGTATGGGCCGGATCTCGCATCGCCGCCACCAGTGGCTCAGGATAGGCGCGTCCCGCGTGCGGCGCGGCAATGATCACCGGAATTGGCGAATCGGTAGGCAATGTCAGGGTGAATGCGGGCTCGGCGGTCCCCGGAATTACGCCGCCCCTGCTGACCCGCAGCGCCTCAGACGAATCATCAATAACCACGGCATCTTCATCCATGGTTTAGTGCTGAACCCGAAGCCCGCTTGTGTCAAAGCAGGCCATATTCCAAGATGCGAAAGATTTCTTAAGTGAACCGGAGTATGGGGAAGGAATGAACCGATCAAACACTCTGCGAATCCTCCTGGCGGAAGATGAAGAAGCAATGCGCGGCTATCTGGCACGGGCACTCGAAAATGCTGGCTATGAAGTTGTCGCCGTCGATCGTGGAACGGCGGCGATCCCGCATCTGGAAAAGAGCCATTTCGACCTGCTTCTGTCGGATATCGTCATGCCTGAGATGGATGGGATCGAATTGGCTCAGCGCTGTAACGACCTCAGCCCGCGGACAAAAGTGATGTTCATCACTGGGTTTGCGGCGGTATCGCTCAAGGCCAGCCGCGAGCAACCGCAGGCGAAGGTTCTCTCGAAACCCTTCCATTTGCGCGATATTGTGCTGGAGGTCGAAAGAATGTTCGACGAACAGGCTCAGGTCAGACTGTAATTCCAATCACCCACTTGCGCCCTCCCCGGACCGGAGCTAAAGGGCGCGCCTGCCTTATGGCAGACGATGAAGAGTGTGGGCGTATAGCTCAGTGGTAGAGCACTGTGTTGACATCGCAGGGGTCGGAAGTTCAACTCTTCCTACGCCCACCATCTTCTAAACCCTTTCCAAGGCGACTTTGGCACCCACCGCGCAATCGGTGGGTTTTTATTTAGGGATGCTTCGCCTTGCACCCCTGCCCTCCTCTGCTAAAGCCCGCACAACCTTCAAAACACCAAGAAACAGGATAACCATGGCGAAGATCAAGGTAATGAACCCGGTCGTTGAACTCGACGGCGATGAAATGACCCGGATTATCTGGCAGTGGATCCGCGAACGGCTGATCTTGCCTTATCTCGATATCGATCTGAAATATTACGACCTTTCGGTTGAAATGCGCGACGAGACGGACGACCAAATCACCATTGATTCCGCCAATGCGATCAAACGTTACGGCGTGGGCGTAAAATGCGCCACGATCACTCCTGATGAAGCACGGGTTGAGGAATTCGGCCTCAAGAAAATGTGGAAGAGCCCTAACGGAACGATCCGCAACATCTTGGGCGGCGTAGTGTTTCGCGAACCTATCGTGATTGATAATGTCCCTCGGCTCGTGCCGGGCTGGACCGATCCCATCGTCGTCGGTCGACATGCCTTTGGCGACCAGTACAAGGCGACCGACACACTGATTCCTGGCCCTGGCACATTGCGGCTGGTGTTCAATGGTGATGACGGCACCGAAATCGACCTGAACGTGTTCGAATTCCCAAGTTCGGGCGTAGCCATGGCGATGTATAATTTGGACGATTCGATTCGCGATTTCGCCCGCGCCAGCATGAACTACGGCCTTGACCGGAAATGGCCGGTTTATCTCAGCACCAAGAACACTATCCTAAAGGCCTATGATGGGCGCTTCAAAGATTTGTTTGAAGAAGTATTTCAGAATGAATTCAGAGATAAATTCGCTGAAGCTGGCATCACTTACGAACACCGTCTGATCGATGATATGGTGGCTTCGGCACTGAAGTGGAGCGGCAAATTCGTCTGGGCCTGCAAGAACTATGATGGCGACGTGCAGTCCGACACGGTTGCGCAAGGCTTCGGCAGCCTTGGTCTGATGACTTCGGTGCTGATGACACCGGATGGCAAGACTGTGGAAGCCGAAGCCGCCCATGGCACGGTCACGCGTCACTATCGTCAGCATCAGCAAGGCAAGGCCACCAGCACCAATCCGATTGCCAGCATTTTCGCCTGGACCCGCGGACTTATGTATCGTGGTAAATTCGACAATACGCCTGATGTCGTTCGCTTCGCTGAAACGATCGAACGAATTTGCATCGAGACTGTCGAAAAGGGAAGCATGACCAAAGATTTGGCGCTCCTTATCGGACCTAACCAGAGCTGGATGACGACCGAACAATTCTTCGAAACCATCGTCACAAACCTCGAAGCGGAGATGGCAAACTGGCAGTGACAAGCCGGGCTAGGCGCCCCTCGAGCAAGACCGCCGGCGAAAAGCTGGGCAAAGCACGGCTGGAAATCCGCCAGGCCCGATCTGGCGATGTGCCAGGCATCGCTCAGCTTGTGCGGCGCGTATATGACGATATGCCCGCTTACACTTACGGCGAAGTCAGGGGGCAACTTAACAATTTCCCCGAAGGCTGCTTCGTTGCTGTCCTTGACGGTACTATCGTCGGTTATTGTGCGACCATGCAGATGGCTGAAGCGCTGGCCTTATCCCCCGCCGATTGGGACGAAATCACCGGCAACGGCTTTGGCAGTCGGCACGATCCGACAGGCGACTGGCTTTACGGATATGAAATGTGCGTCGATCCAGGCGTACGCGGCGTACGGATCGGACGGCGGCTCTATGAAGAGCGCAGGGCGCTGGCGGAAGAACGCAATCTCACCGGGATAATCTTCGGCGGGCGGATGCCAGGATATCGCAAGGCGCGTCGCCGCAAAATCGACCGAGTCGAAAGCCCTCAGGATTATCTCGACCGAGTAGTTGACGGAAAACTGCACGATCCGGTGTTGCGGTTCCAACTCGCGAACGGTTTTGAACCCGTTGGAATTCTGACGAATTATTTGCCGGAAGATAAAGCGTCAAAGGGCAATGCTGTTCAGATGCTATGGCGCAACCCTTACGTGGAGCGCGATCAACCGATAAAACAGCGACTACCGCGCGGAGTGGAGTCGGTACGCGTCGCCACCTGCCAATTGCAGGCGCGGGCCGTAGCCGATTATGACGAATTTTTGCGGGCAATCCGGTATTTTGTCGATGTTGCAAGTGATTATGAGTCAGACTTCATAGTCTTTCCCGAAATGTGCACACTGATGTTGCTAAGTTTCGAAGACCGGGAGCTATCCTCGGTCGAAGCAATCGAACGCCTGTCCGAATATACGCCGCGGCTCAAGGCCGACCTTGCCGAAATGGCGATGCGTTTCAACATCAACATCATTGGCGGATCGCACCCGACTCGGATGGACGACGGGGACATACACAATGTCGCCTATGTCTGTTTACGCGACGGATCGGTGCACGAGCAGGAAAAAATTCATCCGACGCCCAACGAGCGTTATTGGTGGAACATCAAAGGCGGCGATTCGATAGACGTTATCCCGACCGATTGCGGCCCGATAGGCGTGCTCATTTGCTACGATAGTGAATTTCCGGAACTGGCCCGCCGCCTTGCAGACGAAGGTGCAAGGATCATCTTCGTACCTTTCTGCACCGACAGCCGTCAGGGCTATCTCCGGGTCCGTTATTGCGGGCAGGCTCGGGCTATCGAAAATCAATGCTTCGTGGTGCTATCCGGCAATGTCGGCAATTTGCCCAATGTGGGCAATATGGACATCCAGTATGCCCAAAGCTGTATCCTGACGCCGTGCGACTTTCCCTTCGCCCGCGACGGGATCGCGGCAGAAGCGACCGAAAACGTCGAAACGTTGACGATCAGTGACATCAATCTTGCAGACCTAAGCTGGGCACGCGCGGAAGGAACCGTACGCAATCTGGCGGACAGGCGGTTCGATCTCTACCGCATCGAGTGGGACGAACCCGGCAAAAGCAAAAGTCGCCCCAAACCGCGCCGTGCCCCAATCGGGCCGCACAGTGCCGGGGGCGGGTAATGCACCCCAATCGTGGTGACATAGCTGTGCGGCGCAGTTAAGCCGACCCGATGGCTGGCGATCTTTCCTCCCCTATGCTCAATGATGCCTTGGTGATCTTGGGCGCAGCCGGCATTGTTATCCCTGTATTCACCCGCTTTCGCATTACCCCGGTGATAGGGTTCATTCTGATTGGAATCGCGGTCGGCCCTTTCGGACTTGGCAAGTTGGTCTACGATTACCCCTGGCTCGAATATGTGACGATTACCGATCCCGAAGCTTTGGACCCCTTTGCCGAATTCGGTATTATCCTGCTGCTGTTCACAATCGGGTTGGAACTGAGTTTCAACCGTCTCTGGACCATGCGAAAACTGGTTTTCGGCCTTGGCGCGCTGGAACTGATAATCATCGGGACAATGCTCGCGATCTTCCTGTCGATGATTGGCCAGTTCTGGACCGGGGCACTCGGGCTTGGCTTCGCTTTGGCCCTATCCTCGACTGCAATCGTTCTGCCCATTGCCGGGACGACCAGCCCTGTCGGCAGAGCAGCGCTTTCCATGCTGCTTTTTGAAGATATCGCAATCGTACCAATCATCTTCATGCTTGGCGCCATGGCACCTTATGCGCAGACCGAAGGATGGGAAGGGCTTGTCGGAACCTTGTGGCAAGGCGGCTTGGTGGTAATCGCATTGTTGGTATTTGGACGGCTCGCCCTGCCCCGCCTGTTTGCGCAGGCCGCCCGCACAAAAAGCCCGGAGCTTTTCCTTGCCGCGAGCTTGCTGGTCGTCATCGGCGCCAGCCTTGCTACTTCGGCGGTCGGTCTTTCCCCCATCGTCGGTGCCTTGCTGGCGGGTCTGCTGATTGCAGAAACGGAATATCATGGTGAAGTTGAATCCATCATGGAGCCGTTCAAGGGCCTCGCTTTGGGGATTTTTCTGATCACTGTTGGTATGAGCATTGACCTAACTACCGTCTGGGACAATTTCGGCTCGATCCTGTTGGCAGTGTTGCTGGTGCTGGCATTCAAGGCACTTGTGACAAGCGCGCTTCTGCGATTGATGGGCGCGCGGCGCAGTACCGCAACCGAGACCGGCATTCTGATGGCTAGCCCATCCGAAACAACCCTGATTGTGCTCGCGGCTGCAAGTTCGGCACTGCTGATCCAGCCAGGCACGGCCCAATTTTGGCAAATCGTGACCGCCATCGGTTTGACTGTGACACCGCTGCTAGCCCGGTTAGGCCGGATTTTAGCCCGCAGAGTGGAACCGTTACCCGAAATACCGGAAGAAGACCGCAGCACTCCGCGTGTCATTGTCATTGGTGCCGGCCGCGTTGGAAGGTTGGTTGCCCAAATGCTGACAACGCATGGAAAACCCTATGTCGCCATTGATTCCGATGCCGATCTAGTCGCCTTGGCCAAACGCAAAGGTTATCGTGCAACCTTTGGCGATGCGGCGCGCGGTGACTCCCTGAAAAAGCTCGGCATTGATAACGCGCTGGCAGTGATTCTGACGATGGATGAACCGGTTCTGGCGCAGCGCCTTACGTCAAAACTGCGCAAAGCCTATCCGGACTTGCCGATCATCGCGCGCGCGCGCGATACAGTTCATGCTGCGGAATTATATCGCAGCGGTGCCAGTCACGCAGTGCCGGAGACTTTGGAAAGTTCGTTGCAATTATCTGAAGCCGTCTTGGTCGATCTGGGCGTGGCTATGGGCCCGGTGATCGCCTCAATTCACGAAAAGCGCGATGAATTTCGTCTCAAGATCCAACAAGACGCAGATCTCGATAGAAAACCGAAATTGCGGACCAGCAATATGGGGGCTACGAATTAGCTAACCCGCAAGCGCCGCTCGAACCGCATCAAGGGCCGTAGCGGCCTTCGAAGCATCGGGGCCGCCACCCTGGGCCATGTCGGCCCTTCCGCCGCCGCCTTTGCCCCCCAATGCCTCTACACCGAGGCGGACCAGCGCCACGGCGTCGAAACGATCGGTCAAATCATCGGTTACGGCCACAGCGAAAGCGGCGCGGTCATCGTTGATCGCAACGGCTGCAGCTATGCCTGATCCCATGCGCTTCTTCACATCATCCAACAGAGGCCGCAATTCCTTGGGGTCAAGTCCGTTCAGGATCTGCCCGGCAAAGGAAATCCCTCCAATGTCCTCGTCCTTCGGACTGTCGCCCCCGGTTCCGCCGCCCAGTGCGAGCTGCTTTTTCACTTCAGCTAGCTCCCTTTCGAGATGCTTGCGTTCTTCCAGCAAAGCCGCGACACGAGCCGGGACATCATCGGGCCCGGTCTTCATTGATCCTGCAATGGACTTCAACGCTTCCTCGCGCGCGACCAGCCATTGCCGTGCCGCTTCGCCGGTCAGCGCTTCGATCCTGCGAACGCCCGAAGACACCGCGCTTTCGGAAACGATTCGGAAGATGCCGATGTCGCCCGTCGCCTTCACATGCGTGCCGCCACACAGCTCAACCGAATAATTGCCTTTTGCGCCAGATTTCCGGCCCATTGAAAGCACGCGAACCTCTTCGCCGTATTTTTCACCGAACAAGGCCAATGCACCGGCTTCGACGGCATCATCAGGGCTCATCAACCGGGTGCTGACTGCTTCGTTGGCGCGGATTTCTGCATTCACCTCCGCCTCGATTGCGGCAATATCGTCATCGCCGATCGGTTTGGGGTGAGAAAAGTCGAAGCGCAGCCGGTCCTCTGCAACCAGCGACCCCTTTTGCGTGACATGGCCACCAAGGCGGTTTCGCAGGGCCGCGTGGACAAGGTGCGTGGCCGAGTGGTTTGCGCGAATGCGGTCCCGGCGCGCGACATCGACATCGAGATGAACCGTATCGCCCAGGGCGATATTTCCGTGTTTGATAACCGCCTGGTGTGCATGCAACCGCCCCAAAGGCTTGGAAGTATCGGCGACCTCTATTTCGAGCCCTTCCGGGTTCCAGATACGACCGACATCGCCAGCCTGCCCACCGCTCTCACCATAGAACGGTGTCTGGTTGGTCAGGACAGTGACAGATTCGCCTGGCCCGGCACTCTTAACCTCGGACCCATTCTTGAGCAAAGCCACAACCCGGCCTTCACCGCTAGTCGAAGAATAACCGGTGAATTCGCTCGCGCCCTCACGTTCGGCAATGTCGAACCAAACTTCGCCAGAAGCGGCCTCCCCAGATCCCTTCCAGGCGGCGCGGGCCGCAGCTTTTTGGCGATCCATAGCCACGTCAAACCCGGCGCGATCTACACCAATATTACGGGCTCGTAGCGCGTCCTCGGTCAGGTCGTAGGGGAAACCAAACGTGTCATAGAGCTTGAATGCAGTTTCACCGTCGAGCTGATTGCCGCTCGCCATGTTGCGCGTGGCTTCGTCGAGCAGGCGCAAACCTTTGTCGAGTGTCTGCCGGAAACGTGTCTCTTCGCGTTCCAGCACTTCTTCGATCAAGGCCTGGCCGCGCTGCAATTCCGGGTAAGCCTGCCCCATCTCACTCACGAGTGCAGGCACCAGGCGGTGCATCAACGGGTCCCGCGTTCCCAACAGATGCGCATGCCGCATTGCACGCCGCATAATCCGCCGCAGGACATAGCCCCGCCCTTCATTGGAAGGCAGTACCCCGTCTGCCAAAAGAAAACTGGTCGAACGAAGATGGTCGGCGATGACCCGGTGACTGGCCCGATTGTCACCTTCGGCCTTCACACCCGTTAGACTTTCGGACGCAGAAATCAGCGCCTTGAACGTGTCCGTGTCATAATTGTCATGCACCCCCTGCATGACCGCCGCGATCCGTTCAAGGCCCATGCCAGTATCGATCGATGGCTTGGGCAATGCCGTGCGCTCGCCACTTGCGTCCTGCTGAAACTGCATGAAAACAAGGTTCCAGATTTCGATAAAGCGGTCGCCATCTTCATCGGGTGACCCCGGCGGCCCACCGAATATGTGATCACCATGGTCATAGAAAATTTCGCTGCACGGACCGCAAGGCCCGGTATCACCCATCGACCAGAAATTATCGGAAGTCGGAATACGGATGATCCGCTCTTCGGGCAGACCTGCAATCTTGCGCCAAAGATCGAATGCCTCGTCATCTGTATGATAGACCGTGGCTGTCAGCCGTTCCGGCGGCAAACCCCATTCCTTGGTCAGCAAGGTCCAGGCATGGTTGATCGCCTCTTCCTTGAAATAGTCGCCGAAGGAAAAATTCCCGAGCATTTCAAAGAATGTATGGTGCCGGGCTGTATAGCCGACATTGTCGAGATCGTTGTGCTTTCCGCCTGCGCGTACGCACTTTTGCGAGCTCGTGGCACGCGGTGCCGGCGCGGTTTCCAGACCCGTAAAGACGTTCTTGAAAGGCACCATACCTGCGTTGACGAACATCAAAGTTGGATCATTATACGGCACCAGAGGCGCACTGGGCAGCGCAAGGTGATCCTGCGCTGCGAAATAATCGAGAAAAGAGCGGCGGATTTCGTTGGTAGAATGCATCCGCGGCAATTAGGCATTCCGCGTCAAGGCTACAAGCGGATTAACCGCTTTCATCAATGCGAGACGGCTTGCTAAACATCCAGACCTGCGGCGACTTAGGGTGCCTTGGCAGTAACGAGCCAAACGGACGCGCCCAAGGCGACCAAACTGCCGCTTCGATGCTGCTCCAGGAATTGGCCCAGTCGCAAGACAAAAGCTTCCCGCGCTTCAGGGCCAAGATCTGCCGCAGCCCGCGCCGCCGGACCAATTGCCAGAAAATAGGAAAGCGCATCTGCCACAGGATCATCACCAGCACCTGCAATATAGGCAAAGTCGACTGGTTCGAATTCAATGTCGCGCCAACCGGCATCGCGCAACATGGACGTGGTCAATTCTCGGTCTGCAAAGGCAAAAGGCCCGGGCACCATGGGCGCCGGCTGTTCCACTGTATCGTCAGGCAATAGTGCGGTTATCCCGCTCGCCCAGGAATTTTCCGACATCGCCCGGAAACATGAGAAGATGAGCCGGGCCTCAGGGGCGGCAATTTCTCTCAGGTGGCTAAATGCACTCATTGGATCGGCAAAGAACATTACCCCGTGGCGGGAAACCAGAAGATCTGGGGCAAAGCCTGTCTCAGACCAGCTTGCCGCGTCAGCCAGGTCAAATTTGACATTGTCCAGTTGTGATCCGCGTTCGCGTGCCACTTCAATCAAGTCTTCGCTGACATCCACTCCGCGAATTTGTGATTGAGATTGCGTCCGGGCCAAAGCGAGCGACACTTCGCCGGCCCCGCATCCGACGTCGAGTGCGCGATCAAAAGGGGCTGACCGCGCACGAGCCAATAGTTGTTCGGTCAGACCGGTAAAACTACGATCGGTCCGGCGCCATTCCTCGGCCCACTTGCGGCCAACGCGCCCTTCCCATTCTCCTATCTGCATACAACGCGCTCCCGAATTTTCGTTGGTCTAACGTTTGTACAGCTAGATGCACAACAACAATTCATCAGGGACAGCTGCCGATGCCAGATAGAGAAAAGCCGGTGCGGGTCCCGCAGGACGCTAGCACCGGCTTTCCGTTTTCCCGGGTACCATTCTGTACCCGCTTGAGAAATGACAGCGTCAGTCTTCTGCGTCGGGCCCCGACACAGGACCGGCCATCAATTCCTCGGCGACTTTGTCGGTGCGGCTGCGGATCGCAGCTTCCAACTTTTCGCAAACTTCTGGGTTTTCCTTCAAATATTGCTTTGAATTTTCACGGCCCTGGCCGATCCGGATGCTGTCATAGCTGAACCAGCTACCCGATTTCTCGACAATTCCGGCCTTCACGCCCAGATCGAGGATCTCACCAAGCTTGGAAACACCCTCGCCATACATGATATCGAATTCGACCTGCTTGAAAGGTGGTGCGACCTTGTTCTTGACCACTTTCACCCGGGTCGCGTTGCCGATAATCTCGTCCCGATCCTTGATCTGGCCGGTCCGGCGAATGTCGAGCCGGACCGAGGCGTAGAACTTCAGGGCATTACCGCCGGTGGTGGTTTCAGGATTACCGTACATCACACCAATTTTCATGCGCAGCTGATTGATGAAGATTACCATCGTCTTGGAGCGCGAGATCGATCCGGTCAGCTTGCGCAGGCTCTGTGACATCAGTCGTGCCTGGAGGCCGACGTGGCTATCGCCCATTTCACCTTCGATTTCGGCGCGTGGTACCAGAGCAGCAACCGAATCGACGACCAGCACATCAATCGCGTTGGAACGCACCAGCGTATCGACGATTTCCAGCGCTTGCTCACCGGTATCCGGCTGAGAGACGATCAATTCGTCAATATCGACACCCAGTTTCTTGGCATAGACCGGGTCGAGCGCATGTTCGGCATCGACGAAGGCGGCAGTTCCGCCCAGTTTCTGCGCTTCGGCGATGGTGTGCAATGCCAGCGTGGTCTTACCCGAGCTTTCCGGCCCGTAAATTTCAATCACGCGGCCACGCGGCAAACCGCCAACCCCCAATGCAATGTCAAGGCCCAGCGACCCTGTGGAGATAACTTCGATCTGCATGGCTTCCTTGGAACCCAGCTTCATCGCCGACCCCTTGCCATAAGCGCGGTCAATCTGTGCAAGCGCGGCTTCCAGAGCCTTCTGACGGTCCGTATTCATTTCTTTACCTTCTACCAGCTTCAGACTTGCCGCCATGACATGTGCTCCATCAGTTGCCTAGGGTACGGGATCGATTAAGCCCGCTTGTTCCACTGTTGGAGTATGTACCGCATATGTTCTTATAGAACAAGTGGTGAACGAAATTTTCCTGAGTCACCTTCGAATCCGGTGAAAATTCGCTCTATTTAGAGCTTTACTGGTCGTTAGCTGGTCTGATTTTCCATTTGACGACACGTGTAGTGCCGGCCGGAACTACGGTTTCGATTACATGCGTTCCATCTTTGACCCGGTGCCCGCGGACAGGTCCGACTTCCCATTGGGCCGACCAGCCAAGGCCAATGCGGATGGTAATGGAATGGGTGTTGGGGTTTGACACAAGGGATTGCATTTCTGACCACTTGCGCGGTTCCTCACCAGGGGGCGAGCCAGTCAACCGTTTGCACTGCGCAAAGATCTGAGTGCTTTCGCCCAGCTCAATCTCTACGTCCTGCCCGGATGCGTAGTCGCGCAAGCTTTTCTCACCCACCAACATCTCGCCGGCTGAGGATGGCTCGAAAATGGTAAGCCCCCCCATCGGCAAGGCAACGCCAAGGCCATGCTTCTTGTCATTCTTGGTCACGAACATCATGCCCGCGGCCTGGGGATCGCCGCCCTTGTTGAAGGCATCGCAAGTCGCGGTGTAGAGAAAGTTGCCATCGACATCGTCGCGCTGGAGAAAGGCGACCTGCTTCATGCCTTTGGCTGCAACAGTCATGCGTTCCGGTACGCGGTACAGCTTTAGGTCGCCTAACTCCTCTTCAACTGCGGTAAGGGCAGCTGGCGCCGACATGGCCTTAAATTGCAACCGCTGACCGGTAACCATGATCTCTTCACTCTGCATATCGGCCAACGGCGCGGGCGGAGAGGGAAGGTAAGCAAAGGGATTATCAATTGGCATACCGGCCGCAGTGCTTCCGAGCGGAAAACAGACCAGTCGTAGCGGTTCGCCAGAAGGCGGATCGGACAATCGGCGAAAATCGCTGGTCACATTAAGCTTTCCTGCAACCGCCAACAGGGTCGCATCCGCAAAGCTCTGGTTGTTGTCATTGAGGATCGTCAGCCAGGAAAGCAGCTTGAGCTTCTGTTTCTGATGTGCGCCAGCATCGCCCAGTGTCGCAACATAATGCGCCTCCCAGTCGAAACCCCAGGCGAGATAGGTCAGGGTAACACGGTAGGTGCCGCCGCGATCATCGCGCGTATCAATGGAGAATACCGGCTTGGCTGAAAGGCCTGCGGGTATCCGGTCAAAGCTCAATTTTTCAGGAAGGCCGGAACAGCGAACCGCTTCGAAACCGTCCGGCGTTTGCAGAACCAACCCGCCATCGGCACGGCTGCTAACGATTGCCGATTGGGAAACACGCCTTCCGGTCGCCGGGTTGGTACGCGTTATGGTAACGCGATTACCCAAAGTGCCGTCAACCAGAGCGGCAGGTGAAAGCAGGTCCGCATTACGGTTTTTTTCGATCGTGCCGCCTGGCAGTCCAGTCACGATAGCACTGACTGCCACCATTCCTTCAGCGACCCCTTCGAAGCGAATGGTCGATTCCCCCAGCGGCAGGGTGACATCGCGCGTTTCGCTGATCATCGCAAAGCCCTTGGGCCAATTGCGAGTCATATTCTCGCCTTCTCCCCGATTGGGATCGCGATAGACTGTGACCGAAAGATCCACAGGATCGGAAGCGAGTACCGCATCCCGACCAAGGGCGGCCGTACCGGTCAGGCTCGTCACAGCGAGCATCAATGGGAGAACGAAGCGTAGCATGGCCCGCCTCAGTAACGTGCCTCGTATGTCACTCGGAATTCCCGGCTCCCATTGGCCGGCACAGCGACAATCCATTTCCGGGTGTCGAGGTTCAGCTGCTTGCCCGGCAAGTCCTCACTCGTAATACGCGTGTCATGACTCCACCATCCCCGGTCCAGCCCGGCTTGCACCAGGTCAACGTCAACGCCATCCGGTTTGGCATTGGTGATCGTGTAGCGCATTGTAGTCCGGTAATAAGTAACGGGACGCTCGGCTTCGACCTGTTCGACAACTTCACCGTCCCGGATGATGCGGTAACGGGAACTCTTTTCCCACTCGGCCCCGGTGATCTTTTCACGTTTTTCGACTTCAGCCTGGAGATAGATGTCAAAAGCATCCCCTGTGCGCAGCATCAGCTCGCTCCCGACAGGGGTATGGTCAATAGTGCTTTCACCGATGAATTGCGGGGTCCCCTTGCTGTCACGCTGATAAAAACGGACCGTGCCAGCCGGTAACGCATCGCCGAGGCCAGCCGCGCGCGATGTGTTGAAACTCAGCGAACTGGCAACCGGTTGCGGACCTGCGTCATTCTGCAGCCAGTCCACCCTGCGCGAATAGACCCGGCGGGCGGCAACCCCCTGCACGTCCAGGAAACTGACCTGCTTGGTTTGCGCATTGGCAATCGTTGTCCGCGCCGCAATCGGATAAAGGTAAAAATCACCCACCTGTTCGCGATTGGCACTTTCGGTTCCAGGCCGAACCAAAGTTCCACGTTGCGGTGATCGGCGCCCACTACCTTGGCCAGGACTGCCTGCCACCAGCAGTGTATCCGCATTATGGAAAGTGGTGCCCGTGTTGTTGGTCAGGGTGATCCAGCCCTGCATATCCACTACGCCCTTCCCTTCATCAAACAGCGCGACATAATCGGCCGACCAGCCAAGCCCCGGGGTAAGATAGCGGATCGAAGCGGGGCGTGTGCCAGCCTTCGCGGACTGCACGGTTACGGAAAGCGTCGGTCGGGCGCGCAAATTTGGCGGCACACGATCAAAAATGGCGCGCACCGGCAAGCCATCGTCACGCAGCACTTCGATACGGTCACCGATTTTCACAACCACGCCGCCAGCCGTACTGAGCACAGTTGCCCGCTCGCGGCTCTCGGCGCCGGTCGCAGGATTCGTCCGGACAAGCGTGATTGTCTGGCCGATAGCCTTTTCCATCAGTTTACCCGGCGTCAGCAGGTCGAAATCGAAATTTTGCTCGATTATGCCTGCATCGGCAGCGTTAAAGCTCAGCGTCTCTGGCCGGATTCGCGCGGATACGTCAGGGAATTCGATCCGGCTGCGACCCTGGTCAATGGCAAGTTGGCGGATATCCTGCACCAGTGCCTGATCATTATTATAAATGGTGACCGAAACATCCCCTTGGGAAGTGCTATCCGGATCGGCAGAATTCTTTGACTGGCCAAAGGCTGACGGATTGATTGTCAGCGCCACCAGAGCAATTCCGGACAGAGCCACCCACTTTTTCGTACCGCGCATCGCCGTCTCCCAATTGATAACTCAATTTCGTATTACGGGTCAGATGAATATCGCATGATTGACCGCATGTATAAGGCGTATCGCGATGAAAACCGTCCAATTGCAAGCAATCTGCAATCGCTGAAGCCGGTCAGCGCTTCGTACTCAGGACAGATCCAACCATGTCGGCAATTTGTTGCACACTGAACGGCTTGGCGATGAAATACATGTTTTCGATATTGATATCCTGGCGCAATTGCTCTTCGGCATAACCGGACATGAACAGGAACGGCAGGTCCGGGCTTACCTTGCGAATAGCACGGGCCATAGCCGGTCCATCCATCCCTGGCATGACCACATCGGACAGCACGAGATCGAATGCGCCACCATTGGCAATTGCCGCCAGCCCTTCTTCGCCATCGGATGCCGTGGTCACGTCAAAGCCGGCACGTGTAAGGGCACGCTCCGCAACTGCGCGGACCATTTCTTCATCCTCAACAAGAAGTACACGCCCGCCGCCGGACCATTCGCTGGCCGCGATTGGTTTTTCCAGCCTGGCTTGCTCAGGTAACTCCCCGCGATGAACTGGCAGATAAATTGTAAAGCGGGCACCTTCGGGTCGGCCGCCAATACCTTCGATATTGTCGGCAAAAATGAACCCGCCTGACTGTTTGACAATGCCGTACACAGTCGACAGACCAAGTCCGGTACCCTTCCCCAATTCCTTCGTCGTAAAAAACGGTTCAAAGATCTTGCCCAGCAAGTCTTGCGGAATGCCGCCGCCGCTGTCCTGCACTACCAGCACAGTGTAGTCTGCGGCCGGAATGATTTCCGATCCGATCTTGCGGATGTCAGCCGCCGATACACGGCGAGTCGAAAGGGTAAGCTTTCCGGTACCGCCCGAATTCGCGTTAATCGCATCGCGCGCATTGACCGCCAGATTGATAATGACTTGCTCCAATTGCTGCGGATCAGCACGGACCGGGCCAAGATCGCGATCGTGACGGATGGTGAAAGAAATCCGTTCCCCGACCAGCCGCTTCAGCAGCTGGCTGACCTCGCTCACCACATCCGGCAATTGCAAGACTTCGGGGCGCAGTGTCTGCTGGCGTGAAAAGGCCAATAGCTGCCGGGTCAGGCTGGCCGCGCGATTGGAATTCGCTCTGATCTGCTGAATATCGTCATAGTCGCTATCGCCTGGCGTGTGGCGCAGTAACATCAGGTCGCAATAGCCGATGATCGCAGTCAACACATTGTTGAAATCATGGGCCACCCCGCCAGCCAACTGACCCACAGCCTGCATCTTGCTCGCCTGGGCAATTTGGCGTTTGAGCCGGGTTTCTTCCGTCGAATCGGTCAGACTGAGGAGGACCGCAGCCTCTCCTAAACCGCGAACTCCGGCGAGGCCGAATGAAACCGGTTCCTCCGGCTGACTGCGCAATCGGATTGCCATGTCACCATTGCTCCCCGGACCGCGGCCAAAGCGGCGAACGGCGTCCGCCAGAACCGCCTTGTCTTCGCGAACGACCAGGTCGGAGGGGAATTGCGGCAGCCCACGCCCTTCCATATCGACCGCACGCAAGAATGCCGAATTGCCAAACAGAAAGCGGCCATCCCGGTCAGTCATTGCCAATCCAAGCGGCAATGCACCGAGCAAAGCTTCGAGCTGCGGGGTCGCGGCCTGCCCTACCGGCTCTGCTCCGCTACCAAGCCCGATGCCCGCATCAATCAGCAGCATTAACGACGGGCCCTGCTTCGTGGCTGCAGCTTTGTCCGCCTTGGCTGGCTCACCGTCAGAATCGCCAAGCGGAACCTGAACCAGAACTTGCGGACTAGTTCGGCGGTTATCGCGAGAAAAATAAATCCGATCTTGGTCGTCGATCCGCAATTGCGCCACATAATCCTGTCCGGCCATCGTCGCAGCCGGGTCGCCAGAGGCGCGTTCTGCAAAGCCCTGACTGGTGGCCCGGATTGCGCCATCATCACCAACAAGCGCAGCATTGATTCCGGCGCTGGACAGTAATTTGCCAAATGGGCCGGCCAACCATGCCCCGATCATTGCAGCGAGATCTTCTGTTCGCTCAGCGACAAAGCGCCAGACAAGGTAATCATCACCGCGCCCGGCACGTTCGGCAGTGGCGTTCCAGACTGAAACGCCATCTTCACCAATCAGCCCTTGGGCCGTACCGGTTCCGTCACGCCAGGCTTCTCTGGCTGCCTTGGCCAGCAGTTCCAGACTTGCCCGTTCGAGTGGCAGACTTGGCGGGGCATGCCGGGAACCGAACCATTCGGTATATAAATTATTGGCACAGGTCAGACGGTTGGCGCGATCCGTGATCGCCACGGCCATTCCCTGCTGCTCGATGGCTGCAACGGTCACCGACCAATCGGGTGTAGGAAATGCGTCCCTGTCCGAAACAGTCTTGACCCTGCCCAGAAAAACGCTGCTGGCCACGAACACGCCAAGGGCGGCAGAATAAGCAAGCACCGGTAACACTTCTTCGGTCACCAGCCACAACAAGGCAGCACTGGCCAGCAAGGCCGCCCCGATACCGCCCATCAGCACAGTCCTGTCCGATGCCCGGCCTGCGGCGTTACCGTTCATTGCTCCGCCGCCTCCGCCTGTTCCGCAGCGCGCAGCCGCATGTCGAGCCGTGCCTGTAGCAGAACCAACCGGCGGTTTCGACGGCGCGCGACCATCATTCGCCAGATGAAACTGGACAGGACGTAGCCCACAGCGGCAGTCACGATAGAGAGCACGATAAATCCGAAGGCCGTGACCCCGGCTGTTTCCAGAAACCAACCAAACTGTTCCCATCGGCCGCTGCTGAGTTCGGCATTGGCTGCGCCCATTGTTGCGGCATCGATCTTGAGCACAAAACCGCCCACCTTATTCGCAACCACCAGCCAGAATGGCAGAGTGAACGGGTTGGTTATAAAGGTTACCAGCGCCGAAAGCGGGACATTCGCCCGCGAGGGCAAGGCCAGAAATGCGGCCAGAAATATCTGCCCAACCGGCACGATGAATGCTGCGAACAGGCCAAGTGCCACCCCGCGCGGAACCGAACGACGGGTGAAGCGCCAGAGTTCAGGGCTAAGGAAACGGTGGGCGATTGGCGCCAGAAACCTGTTTTCCGCCATCTGTTCACGCGTCGGCAGATTTCGGCGGAGCCAGTCCGCCAAAAACGTCTTTGACCTGTTTGAAGATGAATTCTGGCTCATGATAGCGGCCACGCCTTGCGCGCGGAATGCTGCAGTTGCAAGTCTTGCCAAGGGAATTTCGACGGTAGGTACATCATGGAGGAAATGGTTAGAGCCTGCCACATGAACAAGTGCGAAATTGGCTCTTGCACGATTTCCCCGATCAACCCTTCTCGCGCAGCAATCTCGCTTTGTCCCGCTTCCAGTCACGGTCCTTGATATATTCTCGCTTATCCTGCGCCTGGCGCCCCTTGGCCAGGGCCAGTTCCACTTTGGCCCTGCCGCGCGAATTGAAATAGATCGACAGGGGCACCATTGTCATGCCCTTGCGCTCAACCGCGGCGCGTAATTTGTCAATTTCACGGGCGTTTAACAGCAACTTACGCGGCCTGGTCGGCGTGTGATTAAAGCGGTTGCCGTGGCTGAATTCGGGGATGTTGGCATTGATCAGCCAAACAGCCCCATCCTTAACCTCGGCATAGCTTTCCGCAATCGAGCCCTGCCCTGCACGCAGGCTCTTCACTTCTGTACCTGTCAAAGCGATCCCGGCTTCATATTTGTCGTCCACCGCAAAATCGAACCGTGCGCGCCGGTTTTCGGCGACAGTCTTCTGCTTGTCGAAGGTTTCGGGTTTAGGGCGCGCCATGATGTGGGCGCATGTAGTGGGGGATGCGAGTTTTGGGAAGAGACAG
>JAHEAV010000006.1:0-16324 GCA_024642565.1 Erythrobacter sp. | reverse complement strand
AGGCTCTCCTCGATATCGTCATACAATTCGTCCGTGCTCAATCGATCACGGCTGAAAAATCTCTCAAGCCGGGTCGGTGGTGACGCCTTGTCTGCCGCGGGAAGCGCTGTATCCGGCCCCTCGGTCAATTGCGGAGTAACAGCCTGAAGCTTTGCCACATGTGCACTGAATGACGGTGTTCCTTCGAATTCTGCCTGCAGTTCTTTGAGTAGCCTTTCTGTATAGCGCTGCTGGACGAGACAGGTGTAGCGTTCCTCTGCGCCCGGCACAGTGACCTGCCAATATCGGCGGCAATGGTGCGAAAGAATAATCTCAAGTCGAGGGGCGTCGGCCTCGGGAAGAAAAATCTCTACCAGCCTTGCCGCCATGGTCAGTTCCCCGACAGCCACATATCGGATCGTGGCAACACTCCCGTCACACCAGTCCCGCATGCTGAAGGGCTGCGTCGACCGCTGCACGGGCTTCTTCGCTGGCTCTGACGATTGGCAAACGCACTTCATCCGTCAGCCAGTCATGCACGCGGCTGAGCGCGTATTTGACGGGAGCGGGGCTGGCATCGCCGAACATTGCGTAATGCAAGGGGTAAAGCTTGTCATTGAGGCGCCGCGCCTTGGAAAAGTCGTTTTCGGCGCAGGCCTGTTGAAACTCCGCACACAGAGCTGGCGCAACATTGGCCGTCACCGAAATACAGCCGCGCGCACCCGCTGCATTGGCAGGCAAAGCCAGTTCGTCATCGCCTGATAGTTGACAGAACTCACGGCCAATCCCCATCCGGTGATCGGTTACACGGCTTAGGTCCCCGCTTGCATCCTTGATGGCGACGATCTGCCCAGGAAATTTCTCTGCCAGTTCGATCACGGTTTCCGGAAGGAGATCGGTTACCGTGCGGCCCGGTACGTTGTAGAGTACAATTGGCAGATCACAGCTTTGCGCCAGATGGCTGAAATGCGCGACCAAGCCGCGCTGGCTTGGCCGATTGTAATAGGGAGCCACGCAAAGCCCCGCTGCCGCGCCGGCTTTCTTCGAAAAATTCATGTGAAGCAGGGCATTCTGTGTGTCATTGCTTCCACACCCTGCAATCACCGGAACACGCCCGGCCGCCTGTTCGATGCAGATTTCGATCACACGGTGATGTTCGGCATTGGACAAGGTTGAAGCTTCGCCAGTCGTGCCGCAGGGCACCAATGCGCGGCTTCCCTGCTCAATTTGCCAGTCAACCAGCCGGCGAAATGCGGCTTCGTCAAACGTTCCGTCGCGAAAAGGAGTCACCAGAGCGGGAATCGAGCCGGAAAACATTTACCTCAGTCCTAAGTTGGCCCCATAAGCAATCAGCGTATGTATTCGCGCTGAGAGCAAGGTCAATGAGGCTGGTTCGTTCAGCGCCTGATAAGGAGCCTGATACTAGAATGTCCAGCATGGACCGACTTTCACTTGTCGCAATCACGGTGCTCACCAGCACAGCACTGACCGCTTCTGTGCCTCTGGCCGCTCAAGATGCCGCCCAATGGGACCGCGCGCGAAGCGAAATGATGGCCCGCACGCCCACTGGCATGGCGCAGGCGATCAGCAGGTGGGAGTTCTTGACCGGCAATGATCGCATGGATTTTGACGATTATGCCGGTTTCGTTCTCACTTATCCCAACTTCCCCAAAGAAGAACAATTGCGCCGAAGTGCAGAAGGTGCGCTTGACCGGCAAGCGGTCAGTGCGGAGCATCTTGTTTCCTACTTCGACCGCAACCCGCCGCTGACAAATCCGGCGCGCGCACGATACGCGCTGGCGCTGGCTGCGTTGCAGCGCCCCGCCGCGGCGTCGATCGCCCGCGAAGCCTGGCGCGGGGGCGACATGAGCGAATCCTCCGAAGCTTACATGCTCAGGATGTTCGGTTCGCAATTCTCGGCTGGCGATCAAGACGCCCGCATGGATGCGCTGCTGTGGCAAGGCCAGGCCGATGCGGCCGAAAGGCAGATTGCCTATGTGTCACCGGCTTTCCGCGAAATGGCCAAGCTGAGGCTGGCGTTGTTGCAGGATCAGGAACCTGCGGCCATCGGCATTGCTGTTCCTGCCACGGCCAACAGCGACCCCGGCTATGTCTACAACCGGGTTCGCGAATTGCGGAAGAACGGCCAGGGAAGCAGCGCGGTGGCCATACTCGCCAATCGCCCCCAGTTCATCCGGCCATCCTTCAATCCTGAGGGTTTTGTAGGCGAAATGCTGCGGCTGGCGAAGACTGCGGACGCACGCTCGGCCCAGCGCATTGCATCGTCCGTGGACGATATCTTTCCATCGGGCGCTGATATAAGCGGTATGTCGTACCGACTGCGTGACGATTATACATCGCTGGTCTGGCTCGGCGGGACCAAGGCGCTGTGGAACCTTGGTGACGGTATGGCTGCCGCCCCGCTGTTCTACCGCTATGGCGCCGCCGCGCGAACCCCGCAAACGCGGTCAAAGGGCTTTTACTGGGCCGGTTACGCGTCCGAACGGGCGGGTAATATGGCAGAGGCCAACCGATATTGGCAGATGGCTGCCGAATATCCGGATCGCTTTTACGGTATGCTTGCCAATGAAAAACTTGGCGGGATTCTACCTGACTATTCCGCGCAGCCAGGCGCGCAGCCAACATCGGAACAGCGCGCCGCATTCAACGCAGCCCCACTTACGAACGCGGTGCGCGAAGTATCGCGCGGGTCGCCTTGGCGCACCGGTATCCAGTTTTACAAGGCCATCGCCGATCAAGCCGTAACCGAGGAGGACCACGTCCTTGTCGCAGGGTTGGCCCAGGAAACCGGGCGCAGGGATTTGGCTGTCAATCTGTTCGATGCGGCTGCGGCCGATGGATATAAGAATTTTACTTCAATCGGCTTCCCAACGCTGCAAACGCCGCCAGGCGTCAACTGGACGATGGTCCATGCAATATCGCGGCAGGAAAGCCAGTTTGCCCAGAACGCAATCAGCCACGCCGGCGCGCGTGGGCTTATGCAGTTGATGCCCGGCACCGCCAAGGAACAGGCGGGCAAAATGGGCATGACCTATATGTCGGCCGATCTGATCGATTCACCAAGCTATAACGTCACGCTCGGCGATGCTTATTTTGACCGGATGATGACGTATTTTGGGGGTTCCTATCCACTAGCCGTGGCCGCATATAATGCTGGACCCGGCAATGTGAACAAATGGCTCCGCGCGAATGGCGATCCGCGTAACGGCGGGATAGCCTGGATCGACTGGATCGAACAGATTCCGCTCTACGAAACCAAGAATTACGTCACCCGCGTGATCGAAAATGCCGTGGTCTATGAAAATATGCACCCGGATAAGACGCTTTATGGCAAACCACGCAAGGTAAGCGACTTCCTCAGGCGTTGATTTCGCCCCTGACAAGGCGCTATCGCCATTTTCGATGAAGCCAGCATCCCACCCGATCACGCCTGCCGGGCTGGCCGCCCTGAAGGCGCGCTATGACCATCTGCTGGGCAAGGAACGGCCGGAGATCGTAGAGATCGTCAGTTGGGCGGCAGGCAATGGCGACCGTTCGGAAAATGGTGACTATATCTACGGCCGGAAACGGATGCGGGAAATCGACCGCGAACTGGCACATCTCGCCCGCCGGATGAAAGCCGCGCGGGTCATCGAACCGACTGACCAGCCCGACCACAGCCGAATATGGTTTGGTGCAAGAGTAACTGTGATCGATGAGGAAGGAAGGCAGCGCGTCTTAACCTTGGTTGGGGATGACGAGCAGGATGTCAGCAATGGCAAGATCGGCTGGAGTTCCCCCATGGCCCGCGCATTGCATGGCGCAGTAATCGGAGATTTGCGCATTGTCCGCTTGCCAGGCGGTGAAAAAGAATGGGAAGTGGCTGCAATTTCCTATCAGCAAATCGTTGACCTTGCCGGATGAAGAAAGCCCTTCTGTCACTCGCGCTCATAAGCCTTGCGGTGCCTTTGGCAGCGCGGGACAATCTTGGCATATTTTCCGACTGGGGCGCATTTCGTGACCCATCGGTGCCGCGCTGCTACGCAATTGCCAAGCCGCAGCCAGACAAGCTGGCGCGCGATTACGCGCCCTTTGCCACCGTCGGCACGTGGCCAAGGCGCAATATCCGCGGCCAAGTGCATTTTCGCCTGTCGCGCAAGTTGGCGCAAAGTTCGGAAATCGCCTTGCAAATTGGCAACAAGAAATTCCTGCTGAGCGGCGGTGGTGGCGATGCCTGGGCCGCAGATCAAACGATGGATGCTGCGATAGTTGCGGCCATGCGCTCCATCGGTTCGATGAGTGTGCGGGCACGCGCTTCGAATGGGCGGCGTTTCTCAGACACATACAATCTTGCAGGCGCCGCGACTGCAATGGACGCAGCCACTGTAGGGTGTTCGAAGGTTCGATAACCGGTCGGCGCTGGATTTCGGCGCCGGTCGCGACTATATCGCCATTTCTCATGGCCGATACTGCACTCATGCCCATCCCCGGACAGTTCGATCCGGTGCCCGTCGCGCGCGACATTACGCCGCGTGCGGATGGGCGCGTCGATCTCCTGGGCCTGCCTAAGGCCCGAATTGCGGAATTGCTGACCAACGCCGGACTCGACGCCAAGCAGGCAAAACTTCGGGCCAAGCAGCTCTACCACTGGCTATACCATCGCGGCATAACCGATTTTTCGGCCATGACCGACATGGCCAAGCCCATGCGGCCGTGGCTGGAGGAACGCTTTGTCATTGGCCGCCCCAATATCGTCGAGGCGCAGCATTCAAGTGACGGGACTCGAAAATGGCTGCTCCAGACTGATGACGGCCATGATTTCGAAATGGTCTTCATCCCCGATGCCGATCGGGGAACGCTTTGTGTGTCGAGCCAGGTCGGTTGCACGCTGAATTGTACCTTTTGCCATACCGGGACGATGCGGCTTGTTCGCAACCTGACGCCCGGCGAAATCGTCGGACAGGTCATGCTGGCGCGCGATGCTCTGGGCGAATGGCCGAAGGGTCGGATGGACATTGCCGATGAAGAAAACGAATCCGAATATCGCGCCGATGGCCGCCTGCTAACCAATATCGTGATGATGGGCATGGGCGAGCCTTTGTATAATTTCGATCACGTTCGCGATGCCCTGAAACTGGTGATGGACGGGGACGGTTTGGCCTTGTCAAAGCGCCGGATTACCCTGTCCACCAGCGGAGTTGTGCCCATGATGGCCCGCTGTGGTGACGAGATCGGGGTAAATCTGGCCGTCTCGCTTCACGCAGTTACCAAAGAAGTGCGCGACGAGATTGTGCCAATCAACCGCAAATACGGGATCGACGAACTCCTCAAAGCCTGTGCCGACTATCCCAGTGCCAGCAATGCCCGGCGCATCACCTTCGAATATGTCATGTTGAAAGACAAGAATGACAGCGATGCCGATGCGCATGAACTGGTGCGGCTGCTGCGCCGATATGACTTACCTGCCAAGGTCAATCTTATCCCGTTCAACCCTTGGCCCGGTGCGCCTTATGATTGTTCGACGCCCGAGCGGATCAAGGCCTTTTCCGCGATAATATTTGATGCCGGCATCAGCGCACCGGTCCGAACCCCGCGTGGCCGCGATATTGATGCGGCTTGCGGACAATTACGCACCTCGGCCGAGAAGAAAAGCCGTGCCGAGCGAGACCGGGAAGCCGCAGCCGCAAATTGAATCGCCCCCTTGTCTCAAGGGCGCACCATCCTGCCGCTGAAATGCCATTAATACACCCTGTTAATGTTGCATTCGGAACCCGATGACTATCCCGGCCGTTGTATTGTTTGATCGAGACAATCGCAAAAAAGGGAAAGTTGATGCAAAAACTGTTTCTGGCATTGGCTGCCGCAACATTGACCGTTCCAACCGCTCCAGTCCTCGCAGATCCACCACCCTGGGCACCGGCGCATGGAAAACGGGCGAAGGAAAAGCACAGGATCTATGACGAGCGCGGCTATTATGTCGAACCGCGGCGGATTTCCCGCGACAGTTATGTTTGGCGCGGCAAGGATGGTCGTTACTATTGCAAACGCGACAATGGCACGACGGGACTGATCATCGGAGCCGGTGTGGGTGCACTGGCTGGTCACGAATTGGCTGGCCGGGGTGACAAGACGCTTGGTGTCATTCTGGGCGCTGCTGCCGGAGGATTGTTGGGCCGCGAAATTGACCGTGGCAGCCTCAGCTGCCGCTAGAGTTTACTCACAAAATGGAGACAAGGTGGCCCATGCCCATCTGGGACTTGGGCCGTCTTGCTTCCTAAGCGTGCCAGTCTGTGCTTCATTGCGGTGATGCATCGTAAATCCCCACGCCATGAACTTTGCCTGACGGATCAGGGAACAACCGGGTGATGCCTCCAGCCGTATTCATCACGGGCGGTGCAAAGCGGATCGGAGCAGCCTTTGCCCGCGCGTTTGGGAATGCCGGTTGGCATGTCATAATCCATTATCACCGTTCGGAGATTGCTGCCCGCACGCTGGCTCAAAGTCTTCCTTCCGCAGAAGTGATTTCCTGTGATCTGGCCGATAGTGCCAGTGCGGTTGCAATGATCGATGAACTTGCCAGGCGCCTTGAAGACTGGCGTGTTTTGATCAATTCCGCATCGGTTTTCATTCCGGACGATGCAACCGAAATTGATCCTGCGATAAATCTGCAGGCAATGCAGATCAATGCACGGGCACCGGTCATGATGGCGCAGTCCTATCTCCGCAGCGCAAGAGCAAAAGGGGGGCGCCGGGTCATCAATATCACGGATCAAAAGCTGGAAAATCCCAATCCCGATTTCTTCTCCTATACCATGAGCAAGCACGCCCTTGCCGCCGCCATTCCGATGTTGGCAATGGGTGCGACCAAACCGGATGACAGGATCTATGGGTTGGCCCCCGGTGCGATCCTTGCAAGTCATGATCAGTCTGACGAAGAGACCGAGGTTTCGCATCGCCTGAACCTTTTGCAGCACCGAACCAATGCGAGCGAACTTGCCGATGCAGCGCTGTTTCTGGCTGAGGGCAGGATACTGAGCGGAGAGACCCTGTTCATTGACAGCGGGCAACATCTGCTTTCACAGCCGCGCGATGTGATCTACCTGGCAAGAGAGCAGGTCACAGGGCCATGAAACGCCACGCCTTATCGACCCGCATCTGGCACTGGATCAACGCAGTAAGCGTGATCATCCTGTTCATGTCCGGTCTGAATATCTCCAACGCACATCGCTACCTTTACTGGGGCCAATCGGGTTTTTCGCCTGATCAGGCATGGCTGGCTGTACCCCGGTTTCCGGGTTGGGCAACGATCCCGGGATATTACAGTCTGGCCGGTGCGCGCGACTGGCATCTGCTGGCGGTCTGGCCATTCGCGTTGGGCCTGCTGTTCCTTTGGATTGCGATGCTGACCAACCGGCATTTCTGGCGCGATATCCGGACAAGTCCGACAGAATGGCACCCAAAGGCGATCTGGGCCGACATAGCCGACCACCTCAAGTTGAACTTTGAACACGAAGGAGCAAAGTATAATTTCCTCCAGAAACTGGCGTATGGGCTGGTGCTGGGAGTATTCCTTCCGATGATGATTTTCTCGGGCCTTGCGATCAGTCCTGGTTTCGAACCGGCAGCGCCGTGGCTGGTCGAAATTCTTGGCGGCAGGCAAAGCGCCCGCTCGCTTCATTTCCTGTTCGCGTGGGCGACTTTCGCTTTCTTCGTCGTTCATATTGTGCTCGTCGTCCTGGCGGGGCCGATCAGACAAATTCGCGATATGGTTACAGGAGGCAAGGAATGAAGCGCCGATCCTTCATCGCCGGAACAAGCGCCTTGTTTCTTGGTGCTTGCTCCAAGATCGCTGATAGCAAGATTGGTTCCTCATTGCTCCATGCAGCCGATGATTGGCACCGCAAAGCCCATCGCGCATTATCCGCCCGAAAGGCGCTGGTTCGCGAATATTCCAGAGCCGATATCTCGCCCTTTTTCCGCGGCAATGGGTCGATAGATGTCGATACCGACGAATATCGCGCACATGTTGCTAACAATTTTGCGGACTGGCGACTTGAAGTGCGCGGCTTGGTCAAGAACCCCATGGCTCTGTCGATGGACAACATCCGGCAATTGCCGCAGCGCACACAGATTACCCGTCACGACTGTGTCGAAGGGTGGAGCGCCATTGGCGAATGGACCGGGCCGCAGCTTTCCATCATCCTCAACGCGGCAGGCTTGCTCGAAAGTGCCAACTTCATCGTTTTTCGCTGCGCCGATACGCTGTCGGGCGCGCAATATTATGAGAGCGTGGACTTGATTGACGCGATGCATCCCCAATCCATTGTCGCGCATCAGCTTAATGGTGAAAATCTGCCAGTTATCAATGGCGCGCCCTTGCGGATGCGGATCGAGCAACAGCTCGGCTACAAAAATCCCAAATATCTGACCGCAATCGAAGCGGTCGCAAGCCTGGACAACATCGAAGGCGGCAAAGGCGGCTATTGGGAAGATCGCGCCGGTTACCAATGGTATGGCGGAATCTGAACCGATTGCGGAAGCAAGTTGTATTCTTGGCAGCACTGCAAGAGCAGAATTTTTGTCAGTTTCTCAAGAGCAATATGAACCGATGCCTTGATCCAAAGTTGCATTGTAGTTCGAGTATGAGTTCCGAGCGGCAGAGTGGCGGTATCTTATTGAACCGTTGACAGTTTGCAAACCATGGCCAATCCTGCACCTTGGGTAAAAGGGGGACGGGAAACTTATGTGGCTGCTCGACAAACTACTTAGACATGTCATTCATACCGGCCAAATGATTGTTACGGATCATGACGGTTCGCAATACACATATGGCCCTGGCCCTGCACACATGGGTGACGATGGCCCGATCCGCATTCGCCTGACCCACCCCAAGGCTTCGCGCCACATTGCCAGGTATCCGCAACTTGGCGCGGGTGAGGCCTATATGTGGGGCTGGCTACTGGTGGAAGAACCGCACGATATCCGCGACATGGTCCTGTTCTTTACCATGAACACCAAACCGATCGGCGAAACCGCTATCCAGGCGAAAGGTCTGATCCGCAAACGCGCGGAAAAGATGATTGCAAAGCTCGATAGTATCAACCTGCGCGGAAAAGCGCGCAAGAATGCCGAGCATACCTATAATCTCACCCGGCGCCTGTATGAATTGTTCCTCGATGAGGATCGCCAATACACGATGGGTTATTATCGCGACGCAGATCCAACCACGACCTCTCTCGAGCAGGCACAGACTGATAAGAAAGCCCATCTGGCTGCCAAAATGAATATCAAGCCGGGCATGAAAATACTGGATATCGGCTGCGGATGGGGCGGCTTTGCGCTCTATTTGCACAAACATTATGGCTGCGAAGTACTTGGCGTTGCCCTCGCCCCCGACCAGATCGCGTTCTGCAAGGAACGCGCCGAGGCCGAAGGTGTCTCGGACATGGTGAAGTTCGAACTCATGGACTACCGCGATGTCGAAGGAGAATTTGACCGAATTTCCTCTGTCGGCCTGCTCGAACATGTCGGCACGCCGCATTATCCGCAATTCTTTGAACATACCTACAAACTGCTAAAGCCGGACGGGGTGATGTTCAGCCATTGCTGCGGCCGCACTGGCGGGCCTGGTGCAACGGATGCCTGGACCCGCAAATACATCTTCCCCGGTGGCTACATTCCTGCCTTGTCCGAACTTGTCACACAAAGCGAACGGGCCGGGTGGCAAGTCATGGATGTCGAGGCGATGCGTTTCCATTACTCCCATACCTTGGAGGAATGGTACAATCGGACCGTGCTTCATCGGGACGAAATCACCGCTCTTTATGACGAACAGTTTTTCCGAATGTGGCAGTTCTACCTGGTTGGCGCAGAACAAAGCTTCCGGCATGGTACGATGGTCAATTGGCAGATCGTTTATGTCAAAGACCGCGCTGCTCTTCCCATGACGCGGGACTTCATGATGGAAGAAAGCGCGCGTTTACGGGCCGAGAGTGAAATTCCGGTCTGGAGTCTGAATCCGGAATTCAGGCAGGCTGCAGAGTAACTCTAGCGTCACGAAAACGCCTTCCAATTTACAAAGCTTGATGCAAGGTTTGGCGCCGACGGATGCCTGGCAAAGGATTTCGTGCCAGCCCGCGACCTGGGCAATGGGAATGTGCGTGCTCGATTGGAGATCTGCGCTCGTCTGAACGTGAAATCTCGGTGATGGTTGTCACCCGAAACTAGCGGAGGAGAAATGAGTAATGCGCTAGTCAAGAAGTTCCTCGGCGGGATCATCAAGCAAGGGCGATTGGAAGTCACCTTTGCCGACGGGGATAGGCTGTGTTTCGGCAGACCGACTGCCGGATTTCCCGAAGTTGCCATTCGCTTCACGGATAACAAAGTCAGCCGCGATATATTGATGGACCCTCGGATCGGGGCCGCCGAAGCGTTCATGGACGAAAGGCTCGTTATCGATAGCGGCGACATAATGCAGTTGGTCCAGTTACTACGTGCCAATGCACCCTGGGATCGTGGAAGCACGTTGCGACCGCCCAACCCGGCACGGCGGATCGCAAACGGAATAGGCTTTGCATTCGAATCGATTAACAGTCGGATCGCATCGCGCCGCAACGCCGCGCACCATTACGACATCGGCAACGATCTTTATCGTCTCATGCTCGATGAACCGCATATGCAATATAGCTGCGCCTATTGGCCCACCGATGAAATGACCTTGGCCCAGGCGCAAGAGGCGAAGCTGGCGCATATCGCAGCCAAACTTGCCTTGGAGCCAGATCAAACCGTGCTGGACATCGGTTGCGGCTGGGGCGGCATGGCGATCTACCTTGCCCGACATTGCGGCGTAACGGTCAGCGGAATAACCCTCAGCAAGGAGCAGCTTGTTCTGGCTCAGGAACGCGCCAAGGCAGCCGGTGTTGCCGATCGCGTGCGGTTCGAACTGGTGGACTACCGCGATTTGCCTGCGCGCGGCATGACGTTTGATCGGATTGTGTCGGTTGGCATGTTCGAACATGTCGGCCGCCCGCAGTTTGAGACTTTTTTCCGGGTCGCAGCCGAACTCTTGACCGACGAAGGCGTGATGCTGCTGCACACGATTGGACGCATGGGCGGACCGGGTTCGACAGACGCCTTTACCCGAAAATACATCTTTCCCGGCGGCTACATACCCGCGCTCAGCGAAACTCTGGCTGCAAGCGAGAAGTATCGCCTTATCGCCAGCGATGTAGAGACCCTGCGGCTTCATTATGCCAAAACCCTGCGGCATTGGTACGCCAATTGCATGCGGCATCGCGCCGAAATTATCGACCTTTATGACCAGCGGTTCTTCAATATGTGGACCTTCTACCTGTCCGGCGCGACAGCCGCCTTTGAAAACGGCGGCATGTGCAATTACCAGATCCAATTTACCCGCAACCGGCATTCCCTGCCATTGACGCGCGATTATCTGCTGCAAGGCGAGCGAGCTTTGCAGGGGCAATAGATAATCTCGGGCAATAGTGGATTGTGATGTTGGGCCGCGGCTGATAACCGCGCGCTGCAATTCCAGCGGAGCTTTTCGATGTCCGATATCAAACGTGTTGTCCTCGCCTATTCGGGCGGCCTTGACACCAGCGTGATTGCCAAATGGCTGGAAGTGGAACGCGGCTGCGAAGTCGTCACCTTTACTGCCGACCTTGGCCAAGGTGAAGAAATCGAGCCGGCACGTGCCAAGGCGCGGGCAATGGGTATTCCCGACAAACATATATTCATCGAAGATGTTCGCGAGGAATTTGCCCGCGATTTCATCTTTCCCATGATGCGCGCCAATGCGCGTTACGAAGGTGATTATTTGCTCGGCACCTCGATTGCGCGCCCGCTCATTTCCAAGCGGCTGGTTGAAATAGCCCGCGAAACAGGGGCCGATGCGATCGCCCATGGCGCAACGGGCAAAGGAAATGACCAGGTCCGCTTCGAATTGTCTGCCTATGCCCTCGCTCCGGACATCAAAGTCATTGCACCCTGGCGCGAATGGGATCTGACCAGCCGCACCGCTCTCATCGCCTGGGCCGAAAAGCACCAGATTCAGGTACCTAAAGACAAACGGGGCGAAAGCCCTTTCTCCACCGATGCCAATATGCTGCATACATCCAGCGAGGGGAAAGTTCTGGAGGATCCCTGGGAAGAGACACCCGATTATGTCTATTCCCGTACCGTGAACCCCGAAGACGCGCCCGATGCGCCCGAATACATCACTGTTGATTTCGAACGCGGCGACGGCATGGCCCTCAACGGAAATGCCATGAGCCCGGCAACATTGATCGAATCCTTGAACGATCTTGGCCGCAAGCACGGCATCGGGCGGCTGGATCTGGTCGAAAACCGGTTTGTCGGCATGAAAAGCCGGGGAATGTACGAAACGCCTGGCGGCGAAATCTACGCTCGTGCCCATCGCGGGATCGAACAGATCACGCTTGATCGCGGCGCGGCGCATCTCAAAGACGAACTGATGCCACGCTATGCCGAGCTGATCTACAACGGTTTCTGGTACTCGCCTGAACGCGAAATGCTGCAAGCCGCGATCGACCTGAGCCAGGCCAAGGTGAACGGCACGGTCCGGCTCAAGCTTTACAAGGGCAACGTTGCCGTTGTGGGCCGCAAGTCTCCTGACAGTCTCTATTCCGAACGTCATGTCACCTTTGAAGACGATGCCGGCGCCTATGATCAGCAGGACGCAGGCGGCTTCATCAAACTCAATGCCTTGCGTTTGCGACTGTTGGCTCAACGCGATCGCTAGTCGCTTGCGATGAACGGTTGAGTTATCCACTCTTGTCCACCGGTGAATCCGCTTGCGGTGGATAAGTCGCTTGCTCGACTCGGCTTTTAGGAGCAGCTTCAAGTCATCGGAAAGGTGAGAAAGCTTCTCTGGAATAAGGTCTAACGATCTGAAAACAGATTGGAATTCAAACCAATTCGGCATGGTGGCATCTGTCCACGCGGTCCAGGAGGACACCCAGCGAAAGGCTTCGGCCGGAAGCAGGGCTGACTGATGAGAGGAACGCGAACGTAGTGTCAGCATGGGCCGGACAGTCCGGTCAGATACCGATGGGATTGCAAGGGCTTCGGCAAATGCAAAACCGCTTGAGGGATTTGGCCAACATGGAATGAACGGTCTCGGAACCAGAAAGTAATGGGAAAGATCTTCGGATCGGAACCGGAACAGAAGGAACCGGATGCCGGCGCGAGCGCCGGTGCAGAAGTCAGCTTTGGACGGATCCTTCGGGAAAAGTTCACAAGAGGGCCAAACACTGGTCGCCAAGTCTTTCTTCGGAGAGCCACGCGCAGGTGAGAGTGGGGTCGGCAGCAATGCCGGCCCCATTTACATTTGGGCGGCAGTCCTCCCGATGCCGAACGCAATCCCACAAGAGATTGAGGTTATTCCCACAACAGGCCCCAGATGTTGATCTCTGCTGGCGAATCGCCTGATCCCGATTGCCGTGTCCGGGGGCTGTAGGACACCGATTTCGCGAATTTCCGGCCAAATCATCCCTGCCGAAAGGTTAATCCGCGACCAGTGGAGCCACTAACGGGACGAGGGGCCTGGGGCCGGGTGTCGCGCGGGCGCGGCGCGGAGTAAATGGGTTCCGCTATGAACGGCCCTTCGATCATCAAGCGCGACCACCGGCTCCGCACGCTGGCTATCGTTGCCGCCCTGATTATTCCGGCGACATCGGGCGGCCCCTTGTTCGCGCGGGACGCGGCGGTTTTCGCCGAGAGCTTCGCCGCCATGCCCCTGCCTTCTGCCAGTTTCACCACACCATCGGGCGCGGTAGACATTACCGCGATCGCAACGCCGGTTGAAACCACGCCTGCCGCGCCGTCCATCATCCGCTCGCTCGGCAGCGGTGTGGCCAGCTATTACGGCAAGAAATTTGCCGGCCGCCCCACGGCAAGCGGGGAACGGTTCGATCCCACAGAATTCACCGCCGCCCATCGCACCCTGCCCTTCGGCAGCCTGATCCAGGTGACCAACCCTGCCAATGGCAAATCGGTGGTCGTCCGCGTCAACGATCGCGGCCCCTTCTCGCGAAACCGCAGCATTGACCTGAGCCGCGCCGCAGCCGAAGAAATCGGCCTGATCGCTCGCGGCCATGGCTCGGTCGAGATGACCCTGGTCGACTAAAGCGGGCCGCTCGCCCCCCGTCAGCTCTGCAATTGCCCCCTTATCGCCCCGGCCGGTTTCGCGGCGGTGTGCACATTGACGTAGAAATCTTCCGGATCATTGGCGATCTGTTTCAGCAGCTTCGCATCGGTATCCATGCAAATCTGATTTTTCGACCCGTTCACACTGATGGTGATAACCGGATCGCCATCCACCCCGGCTTTTCCGGAGTGAATATGCGCGGCGGTTGGCGTACCGATGCCGCTGACGGAAAGTTCATAGCAGAACTGCTTTTCCTTGAACTTCAGCACCCCGGCAAAATCGCCATAGCCATCCGGATCGCCGGCCTTGGTTTCATTCTTGCCGCTGAGATCGGCGAAGAGATAGAGCGGCAAATCTTCTTCCTGAACCATGCTCTGCGCCGCCGCGGGTGCAGCGGTGCCTGCGATCAGGGCCGCGATCAGGCCGGCTGCCCCCATGCCGCCGGCTGCCAGCCCCAGAGTGCCAAAGAGAGTCCTTTTCATCGCATCCTCCTGTTCGCCAAACCCGCGGTTTCGCGGTGCCTGAGTGAGGTAAATTACGCCTCCGCCGCCCAAGTGACAAGAATTTCAGCACGCCAGCCCGCGCGGCATCAGGTCCGGGGCCAAAGACGGGGCTTTGCGCGGACACAAGTGACACATCCAACATTTGCTGTCCGCCGCGCAAAACCCGCAGATTTGCGCCCTTCCCCGGCCATAATCCCCCGCCGGACGGACAGGATACCCCGCCCGCAAAATCCGCGCCCCGGAGATCACACCGGCCCCTTTTTCCCGGCCTGATCCGCCGCCAGCGCGGCATACCAGCTGCGTTCGCGCAGGAAGCGGTCCTGCTGTTGTTCCGCTTCCCCCACGCTGGCCGGAAATTCCCCCAGCCCCGGCGGCACATCGACATAGCCCGGCCCATCTGCGTCCGCGGCGCAATCCCCGCCCCAATCCAGCGGGCCATGCTCGATCCGTTCCAGCAAACGGTCAAACCCATCGGCGGAAAATTCGCGGGCGATCTGCTGGCGGCCGATCTTCCACGGATTATTGGCAATCCAGATCGCCAGCCGTTCATCAAAATGGCGCGACGTGCCCAGCAATTCGCCCTGGTAATAATGCGGCACTTCCACCCCGTGGATCGCCCGTTCCATCATCGCATGGGCCAATTGGGCAAAGCCCGCCTCCAACGCCACTTCCCAGCCCAGAGCAAAGGGGGTGGAGGCCAGCCGGTTTTTCAGCCGATAGGCCGACTGGCGGCTCATCCCCACCCCGCGCGCCGCCGCCGCCACCGATTGCGTGGCCGCCAATTCGCGCAGGAAACTGACCATCCTTTCCCGCGTCCACGCCGTATGCGCCGCCTTGCGCGGCCGCGCGGGACTGGCGCCGGAGGGCGCAGCAGCATCAGAAGCCAGCACATCATCGGCGGGCGGAGCCTCAGCAGAGGGCGGAGCATCCCCAGCACGCGGAGTTCGCGGGCACGCAGCCCCCACCCCATCGCCAAGCGGAATTGCGGGTTTATCGGATAGATCGGACATAAACGGGTTCACCTCATCCCCACCACAAGTGGGAGCGCCTCAGGGAACCGACTTATCTATGCCAGATGGGGGGCTGTAGGACAGGGGGGATGTGGGTCTTGGATGTTCTTCCCATAACCCATCTCTTTCCCGAGAAGGAACTTCGCATCCTACGCACGAGCTTCGTCGTGACAGCGCCGACACTCACAAAACGCTGCCTCATTAGCAACGCTAACCCTACCCCGTATCTGATGGGTGATGAAAGACGACATAATCTATCTGACGAACTGCACGCCCCAAAGGCAAATGCGAGGGGATGCAAAGCAATCATCTCCCTAACGTGAATAACTTGTAAATGAAGGAAAAACTATTAGAAGTTCCGATAAACGGGGGTGCTATGGCTACTTTTGATATCCACGCGTTTTTGGTCCATCCTGGACGCAATCTTGCTAATCCTCCCGCAGTGACAGGGAAGAAGCTCAGTGGCATTGGCAAGCTTTTTGATCTGCTCGCGAACATTTTTCATGCATCGCCAGACGTGCGTGGTTTCGAAGTGACGTTTCGCCACGCTGCCGACGGGACGCAGCAGAATGACTGCCGAGATCTGCTTATCGCACTTCAGCAAGTTCCGACACTTTCGAAAGCTAGAGCACTGGCATCACGCCTTC
>JAHEAV010000039.1 GCA_024642565.1 Erythrobacter sp. | reverse complement strand
GCACTCACTAGGTTGCAATTGACAATTCAATTGCCGCGGCGCAGTCCTGTCGAAACGGACGAGGGGATTTCATATGCAGGCCCAAATGCTTGCGCCAGCCGCTGTGCTGGTGCTTTGGTCGCTGGTGATGCTGTTCTGGATGGCTGGCACCAGATTTCCGGCGATAAGCAAGATCGGCAGTTCGGTTGATAGCGCAAAAGCTGGCAGCCGGGGCCTGGATCTTGAAGGAGTCATTCCCGACAACGTCAATTGGAAAGCCCATAATTATAGCCACTTGATGGAACAACCGACGATTTTTTATCCGACGGTGATAATCCTGGCGATTTTGGGTGCCGGGCCCATAGATGTAACGCTGGCCTGGATCTATGTCGCCTTGCGGATCATCCATTCCGTCTATCAGGCGACCATCAATCTGGTGAAAATCCGCTTTCTGATTTTCCTCGTATCCACCCTGACCCTTACCGTTCTTGCAGTTCGGGCGGCTATGGCGGCCCTTCTGGCAACACCGGGAGTTATCGCATGATCCAGGCACAAATTCTGCAACCCACCGTCGCGCTGATGGCCTGGACAATGATCATGTGGGTTTGGATGTACGCCACCCGCATTCCGGCCATGAGCCGGGCCAATATTGATACCAAGGGTCTTGTCGGCGGCACTGGCCCCGATCTCCGCGAGAAACTACCTGAAAAAGTCAGCTGGAAAGCGGACAATTACAATCACCTGCACGAGGCACCGACGGTGTTCTATGCTGTTGCCATAGTGCTGGCGATCGCCGGTCAGGGCGATGGGCTGAATGCGCTGCTGGCGTGGATCTACACCGGCCTCAGGGTCATACACTCAGTGGTTCAAGTAACCGCAAACCGGGTCCTGGTGCGTTTCGTATTGTTTGCGCTTTCCAGTCTGGTGCTGATGGCAATGATCCTGCACGCGGCGATAGCGGTGTTCTGACGCTATTCAGCGGCTTCCCGCGCGGAGGATTTGGCAAAGGCCGTTTCCGCCAGAAAATGTTCCGCATCCAGCGCGGCCATACAACCTGTACCGGCAGCTGTGACCGCCTGCCGATAGGTGTGATCCATCACATCACCGCAGGCGAATACGCCCGGCAGCGCGGTCTTGGGCGTTCCGGGTTCGACGATCAGATAGCCGCCATCGTCCATCGGCAACTTGCCGGCGAACAATTCGGTTGAAGGGGCGTGGCCGATGGCAACAAATGCACCATCAACGGCAAGCTGGCTGATCTCACCCGTGACGGTATCCTCAAGCTCGATCGCAGTTAGTCCACCTGTCGCTGAATCGCCAATGAAACGCTTGACGGCCTTGTTCCACAGCGGCGTAATTTTTTCGTTGGCGAAAAGACGTTCCTGCAGGATCTTCTCTGACCGCAAGGAATCCCGGCGATGGATCAGTGTGACATCGTCGGAATGGTTGGTGAGATATAGCGCCTCTTCCACCGCCGTATTACCGCCGCCAATTACCGCCACTTTCTTGCCGCGGTAGAAGAACCCATCGCATGTTGCGCAGGCAGACACGCCCTTGCCGCCCAGTTCCTGTTCGCCCGGTACGCCCAGCCATTTGGCCTGTGCCCCGGTCGAAATCACCAGTGTTTCGCCGATATAAATATCCCCGCTGTCGCCAATCGCCGTGTAAGGAGGCCCGTTTTCCAGATCAACTTCAACTATGGTATCCCACATCATTCGGGTGCCAACGTGTTCGGCCTGTGCCTGCATTTCCTGCATCAGCCACGGTCCCTGGATAACATCTCGGAAACCGGGATAATTCTCGACATCGGTAGTGATCGTCAGCTGACCCCCTGGCTGCAAGCCCTGCACTACGATCGGTTCCAGCGCCGCGCGCGCACCATAGATGGCGGCCGTCAGACCGGCAGGCCCCGATCCAATGATCAACATGCGGGTGTGATGGGTTGCCATAAATCTGCTTTCTGTCCTGTAATCCTGCCCGCCGATCTGGCTATCATTCGACCAGATGCAAGCGCAATGCGCTGCGCCGAGCGGAATCCACCTCCAGCACATCAGCAAGGAATCCGTCGAGAGAGCCGTGCTCCCTCTCCACAGCTTTGCGCATGGCATCGAGATAGCGTTCGTCCACACCCATGAGGATACGAATAGTGCTATCCTCCATCGGGCCCCATTTTTGGCGGATAGTCTGCGCGCCCGCCGCGACCCTTGCGTCGATATTTCCAGCCGTGTTGGTCAGCAGAAAATCGGCCATGGCATCATCAGGGTGCACGCCCAGTGCGTGATGCAGCAACGCAACTGCCATTCCAGTGCGATCCTTGCCGGCCAGACAATGAACGAGACTGGCACCCTTCCCTTCTGCCAAAGCCGCGAAATAGCGCCGAAGGATCGAAATCAGCGGCACCCGAAAAGGCAGATTGGCATAGAGCGCTTCCATCTTGGCATGGGCTGTCGCTTCATCCAGAACGCCCTCAGCCGCCTCGACATGGGGCGCGAGCGCAGCCGTCTCACCATCGTAGGCAATGACTTCGGCAGCGAATGAATCGGACCGTCTGCAAGGATAATTGCGCCGTTCGCTTTGGCCGCGCAGATCGACAACGTGCTTAATGTCCAGCGCGGCAATCACCGCCAGATCGGCATCACTGGCTTCAACATGTTGGCCCGAACGATACAACACGCCGCGCCGCACCTGTCCGCCGCTGGCCGCGGGATAGCCGCCATAGTCGCGGAAATTGTGAACTCCGCTCAGCGGCAGGACCCGGCTGTCAAATGGTGAGATAATCATGTTGTGCCGCTGTCAAATCCTATTGCGATAGGCCATGCTACATTCGGAATACACCGAACCTTGGTTGATCCGGAACTGGCGCATTCAAGGCAGCAGCAAAAGCTAGGCCCAGCACATCACGCGTCTGCACCGGGTCAATCACACCGTCATCCCACAATCGGGCCGTGGCGTAATAAGGATTGCCTTCGCTTTCATACTTTTCGCGGATCGGCGCCTTGAAAGCCTCAGCCTCGCCTTCGTCCCATTTGTCGGCATCGCGGTGGACCGTTGCCAACACCGAGGCGGCCTGTTCGCCGCCCATTACCGAAATGCGTGCATTGGGCCAAGTGAACAGGAACCGCGGGCCATAGGCGCGGCCGCACATGCCATAATTGCCCGCACCAAAACTGCCGCCAATCACGACCGTCACTTTGGGTACCTGTGCCGTTGCAACGGCGGTCACCAGTTTTGCGCCATGTTTGGCGATACCTTCCGCTTCGTATTTCCCGCCAACCATGAAGCCGGAAATATTCTGCAGGAAAAGCAGAGGAATACCGCGCTGACAGGCAAGTTCGATGAAATGCGCGCCCTTGACCGCGCTTTCGGAAAACAACACGCCATTGTTGGCCAGAATGGCCACCGGCATTCCCCAGATATGCGCAAATCCGCATACCAGCGTGCTGCCATAATGCGCTTTGAATTCGTGAAATTCCGACCCATCGACGATGCGCGCGATGACTTCGTGCACATCGTAAGGCGCGCGGACATCATCGGGGATGATCGCGTAGAGATCTTCAGCGTCAAACTTTGGTGGGCACGGCTCTTTCATGTCCACTTTTGCGCCCTCATTATGGCCCAGATGGCTGACGATATCGCGTACTATGGTCAGCGCATGTTCGTCATTCTCCGCCAAATGATCGACAACCCCGGATTTGCGCGCATGCAAATCCCCGCCACCAAGATCCTCGGCAGTAATTTCTTCGCCAGTCGCAGCTTTCACGAGCGGCGGCCCTGCAAGAAAGATTGTACCCTGCTCGCGGACGATCACGCTCTCGTCGCTCATCGCCGGGACATAAGCACCGCCGGCCGTGCAAGAACCCATCACGCAGGCGATTTGCGGGATACCCAAACTGCTCATCTGCGCCTGGTTGAAAAAGATGCGCCCGAAATGGTCACGATCAGGGAAGACTTCCGCCTGATAGGGCAAATTCGCGCCGCCACTATCGACCAGATAAATGCACGGCAGCCGATTCTCCTGTGCGATCTCCTGCGCGCGCAGATGCTTCTTGACCGTCATCGGGTAATAACTGCCGCCCTTCACCGTGGGGTCGTTGCAGACGATCATCACCTGCCGGCCTGAGACACGGCCGATCCCGGCAATCATCGAAGCACCGTTGACGTCACCCTCATACATGCCATTTGCCGCGAGCTGACCGACTTCAAGGAAAGGCGAGCCCGGATCGAGCAAACGCTCGACGCGCTCTCGAGGGAGAAGTTTGCCGCGCGACACATGCCGTTCGCGATGGCGTTCCTCCCCGCCCAACGCGGCCTCGGCAACCTTGGTGCGCAGATCGTCGGCCAGCGCCTTGTTATGGTCGAACCGAGACTTGGCATCGGGACATTCGCGGTCGAGTTTGGACGTAAGAACAGGTGCAGTCATGCTGCCAGCACTAGCGCCTAGTGCGGAGCCGCGATAGTCTGCATATCATGACTTCCCCCCTTACCACGCGCTGGGCCACCGAGGCCGATCTGGGCGCACTGCAAAACATCATGGCGCTCGCCATTGAACAGCTGCAGCGCGGTTTTCTCGATCCCGCCCAGATCGCCGCCAGCCGAGCGGTAATGGGGCTCGATACGCAATTGGTGCGCGATGGCACTTACCTGATGGTGGAGGATGATGGCCTGCCGGTCGGGTGCGGCGGTTGGAGCTGGCGCGCAACGCTCTATGGCGGCGATCATTCTGCGGCGCTGCGCAACGCGGCCCAGCTTGACCCTGCCTGCGATCCTGCCCGCATCCGGGCTATGTATACCCACCCAGACCATGCCCGCCGCGGCATTGGTCGGCTTGTGCTGGATACCTGCGAGGCAGCGGCCCGCGATGCCGGTTTCGGCGCAGTGGAACTGATGGCGACGATGAGCGGCCTCCCACTCTATCGCGCCTGCGGCTACCTCGAGGTGGAACCCCATTTAGACATGGTTGACGGCGTGGGCGTGCCGTTGGTGAGGATGGCGAAGCGCCTAACACGGTGATCAGATAAACACGCGGGAGGCAATTCTCTTGCAGGAACGCCCGAACGCGCCTTTGCTTCCAAGATTTCCAGATCGAGTTTCAACGTGAACGTAGAACCGCTCAATGTTTTTGTACTCCTGCAGGATCGGGTAATGCCGCACGGGCACGCAGATAGGCATAGACCGCATCAACTTCGCCGCTGGTCAGGTTTGAAAACCGGTTGCGAGCGACTTCTTTCATCAGCCCCAGATCCCGGCCGGTCAACGATTTGCCACTCTGCATCAACTCACGAAATTGCCCTGGGGAATAGGCCGCCGCTATGGCCAGATCGGGAGTATCGCCTTCCCAACCTTCCAGCCGCAAATTGTGGCATTCCGCACAAGTGACCGAAGTAATATAGCGGCCCAGGGCATGGTCAGGGCCAGCATCAGCTGGGAGCACATCCGGATTTTCGGCAATGATCATCGCAGCAGGCTTCATCTCCCCTGCGGCAATATCCCTGCGATATCCTGGTCCGAGCTTCGGTAGAGGGCTTCGATCACCGACCGGCCTGATTGTTCGCAAATAGGCAATCAAACTGTGCATGTCTGCGGCGGACAGAAATCGGAAATTCTCGGATGGCATGATCCACAGGTCTTTGCGTCTTGGATGCTTGCCTTCGCGCAACACAGTTTCGAGCGCCGCGTCGCCATAATCGCCAAGGGCAACCGTCAGATTGGGTGACCAGAGGCGGCCAATAGCCGGATCATCGTCCCACGCCTGACCGGTCAGCGCCTTCCCGTGACAGCCACTGCATCCGAGAATTTTGACGATCCTCTGTCCATGCTCAAGAACCGCCTCGGTCTCGGCAGCCTCCGCACCGTTGAATGATACGGGTTTATTGTCCGGCGATGACGCCCCGGATTGTCCGCATGCCGCAAGCGCAATGGCCATGCACAGGACAAGGGCGCGTTTCACCGCGCTGCGCCAATCAACTCCCGCCCGATCAGCATCCGGCGAATTTCGTTGGTCCCCGCGCCGATATCGAGCAGTTTTGCGTCACGCAGATAACGCTCGACCGGCCAATCCTTGGTGTAACCTGCGCCGCCCAGTGCCTGTACCGCCTCTGCCGCTACGCGGAATGCGTTTTCACTACTCAGCAGAATAACTCCTGCCGCATCGAAGCGTGTCGTCTGACCCGTATCGCAGGCCTTTGCCACGGCGTAGGTGTAGGCGCGTGCCGATTGCAGCGCGACATACATATCCGCCACCTTGGCCTGCATCAGCTGGAAACTGCCAATCGGTTTGCCGAACTGCTGCCGTTCGCGCAGATAGGGGATCACCGTGTCGAGACACGCCTGCATGATGCCCAGCTGGATACCGGAGAGGACGACGCGTTCGTAATCCAGCCCGCTCATCAGCACGCCTACCCCGCCGTGAAGCGGGCCCATCACGTTTTCCTCAGGAACTTCGCAATCATCAAAGACCAGCTCTGCCGTGGGGCTGCCGCGCATTCCCATTTTGTCGATCTTCTGGCCGATGCTGAAGCCTGGCATGTCTTTCTCGATCAGGAAGGCGGTGATGCCGCGGCTTCCCTCGCCGGTCTTTGCATAGACGACAAGCGTATCGGCATAGGTCGCATTGGTGATCCAGAACTTGGTACCATTGAGGATGTATCCGCCCTCGATCGCATCCGCTCTCAATTTCATGCTGACCACGTCCGACCCGGCAGAGGTTTCAGACATCGCGAGGCTGCCAATATGTTCGCCGCTGATCAGTTTGGGCAGATATTTCGCCTTTTGTTCAGCATTTCCCCAACGGCGGATCTGATTGACGCAAAGGTTGGAATGCGCGCCGTAGCTCAAGCCAACCGAAGCGCTCGCCCGGCTCACTTCCTCTACGGCAATCACGTGTTCGAGATAGCCCAGGCCCAGCCCGCCATCTTCCTCTGCCACAGTAATGCCGTGGAGACCCAAGGCACCCATTTGTGGCCATAGCTCGGCAGGAAACCAATCTTCGCGATCCGCCTTTTCTGCCAGGGGTGCGATCTGCTCGTCCGCAAACCGGGCCGTTGTCTCCCGAATCATCCCGGCATTGTCACCCAAAGCAAAATCAAAATCTGGCGTAGCGCGCATTATTTGTCTCTCCTCGACCCGCGCAGGTCTAGTAGCAAATCTTTGCCCATGCACCAGCCGCTTCTTGGTCAGTGGCTGGTGCATGCGGAGAGAGGATCGGAAGCCGCTGCTGCCCTATGCGGCCTCATTCGGCCGCAACAGGCCATTCAGGCTCAGGTTCGAACCGCGTTTTCCACAGTGAGTAAAACACTCCTGAGGCGATCAGAGCGGCGGTCACACCCAGGCTGATCCAAGCCGGAAATTTCTCGCCATCCAATACGAAATCAGTGACGAATATTTTCGACCCGATAAATATCAACACCGCGGCCAGCGCATATTTCAGGTAGTGAAAACGGTGGACCATCGCCGCCAGCGCGAAATAAAGTGCCCGCAGCCCGAGTATGGCAAAAATGTTGGATGTGTAGACAATGAATGTATCGGTAGTGATGGCGAAAATGGCCGGCACACTGTCAACAGCAAAGACCAGATCGGCAAGGTTTATGACTACCAGCGCCAGAAACAGCGGCGTCGCGGCGCGCACCATCTGACCGGTTTTATCGTCCTTCACCTTCACGAAGAAATGCTGGTTATGCAGGTCTGGCGTGACCCGCATGTGCCGGCTGATCCAGCGCACCGCCGGATTCTTGCCAACGTCCATTGGTTGATCTCCGGCGAAGAACATCTTGATTCCGGTTACGACCAAAAATGCAGCGAACAGATAGAGCATCCAATAGGCTTCTGCGAGCAGCGCCGCACCGCCCGCGATCATCAATCCGCGCAGCACAATAACTGCCATAATTCCCCAGAGCAGAGCCCGGTATTGATATTTTGTCGGGATGGCGAAGTAGGTGAAAATCAGGCTGATTACGAAGACGTTATCAATCGACAGAGCCTTCTCGATGAAAAAGCCCGTGTAATACGCCATCCCGGCCGTTTCGCCCCGCTCCATCCACACCCAGGCACCGAAAGCCAGCGCCACACTGATGTAAAAAGCGGATAGCTTCAGGCTCTCGCCAATCCCCATCTCGCGGTCTTCTTTGTGAAGCACGCCCAGATCAAACGCAGTCAGGATCACTACAATTGCAAGAAATGCCGCCCAGAACCAAATGGGCGTGCCGAGCCAATCGGCAGTCATGAATTCGATCATCAAAGATTAGCCTTGTGTGGAAACGCGGGCCGATTGGGCAAGCGCAACAAAAAATGCGGCGCGCAAGGGAGAGAGGCCACCAGCGCGCCGCGAGGGTTCAAACGGCTTTCCCGACACTTTGCTGAAGTGCGGAAATTTCATCCTGCAGGCGCAAGCGTATCCGTTTGAGGACTTTCATATCTTCCTGCCGAGTTGCTGCCCGGCAATTGTCAATCAGGCGGTCGATGCGGCGGTGTCTGCTTTTCAGCAGCTCTATGCGGAGTTTCATTTCGACCTTCCTTCAGACTAGGGGGCCTTTCTGGAGCAGCGGCAGCAAATGATCCAATTGAATGAAACATTCATTCTTGATAGATATTATCTATCACAAAGGAGTGACCCCATGCCTACGTTGCGCCAGCTCGAATACCTAGTGGCTCTGGCCGAAACGAAACATTTTGGCCGCGCTGCCGCTTCCACCCATGTTTCGCAACCGACGCTTAGCCAGCAGCTTCGCACGCTCGAGGCGCGTCTGGGCGTCACTCTGGTCGAGCGGGGCGAAAGCCCGGTCCAGCTAACCCCTATCGGGCGCGAACTGTCAGAACGGGCACGGAAGGTGCTGATCGGAGTTGATGATCTGCAGGCCCTCGCCCGGCGCAGCGTGTCGGGCATGGCTGGTACAATCCGCTTCGGCGTCACCCCAACCCTTGGCCCCTATCTGATGCCAACGGTTGTTGCACAATTGCACCGTGCCTATCCCGATATGCGCCTTTACATCCGTGAAGGTATTCCTGACGAGCAGATTGCCGAATTACGCAGGGGCGCGCTTGACATGCTGCTGGCACCACTGCCGATCGCCGGATCGGACTTGCATATCGAACCCTTGTTCCGCGAGCCCTTGCATCTGGTTGCGGCCCCCGACAACCCGCTCTGCACACAGTCACTGCTGCAAAAAACGGATCTATCCGGATCTGGCGTACTCAGTCTTGACCGGCGTCACCATTTCCACCGTCAGGCGGAACAGATTTGCGGCGAGCTTGGTGCAGAATTGCTACGCGATTACGAAGGCACCAGCCTGGACAGCCTGCGGCAAATGGCCGGGTCCGGGATTGGCCTGGCCATTCTCCCCGAGCTTTATCTTCGATCTGAAGTCGGTGGAGAAGATATGGTTCGGCGGCTACCAATCGCCGATTGGTCCGCCACAAGGTCGATCGCGGCAATTTGGCGATCCGGGGCGGCTTACACGCAAACCTACCTTATGGTGGCGCAGGCTATTGCCAGTGAAGCGCGTAACATGATGAAGGCATCATAGAAAAAATCTATCAAAAATGCAGGCAGCTTTCCATCGCATATTCATGGATCGCGCAGATGATACTCCTTAAAGACAGCGTATAGCACCGTTTGAAAAAGGACATCGGAATGCGCGATCATGATTTGAGCAGCACTGTTATCCCGGCCGCGGCCAGGTCGCAAAAGCTGGCTTTCGACAGCGGCTTACGCCAGCACATGCTCGGCATCTATCGCAATATGGGGCTGGCCCTGCTGGTCAGTGCGGCGGTCGCCTGGGCCATTGCCTCAAGCCCGGCAATCTATCAGCCGCTCTTTGGAACACCCCTGAAATGGGTGGCAATGCTTGCCCCATTGGCGTTCGTCTTCTTTTTCACTTTCCGCTTCGAAAAAATGACATTGGCCGGAGCACGCACGGCGTTGTTTGCCTTCGCGGCGCTGATGGGGCTGTCATTGGCCAGTGTGCTGCTGGTTTTTACCGGGGCAAGCATTGCCACCACATTCCTGGTTGCAGCCATAACTTTTCTGACGATGAGCCTGTATGGCTATTCAACCAAATCCGACCTCACCCGCTTCTCGACATTTCTGATCATGGGCCTGATCGGGGTTATACTGGCCAGCATTATCAATCTGTTTCTTCAGTCTGGCGCGTTGCAACTGGTCGTTTCGATTATCGGAATATTGGTTTTTACCGGGCTTACCGCCTGGGACACACAACGCGCCAAGTCCGATTACCTTGCCCACGGCACCAGCGATCAGGCCGAAAAACTGGCCGTGATGAGCACGCTATCGCTCTATCTCAACTTCGTGAACCTGTTCCAATTGCTCCTGCAATTTACCGGCGAACAGCGCGAAGGCTGAGCGCCGAAGGTTACGCCTTAAAAGGGCATCGGAAACTCAGCCTCATGAGCGGAAAATCACACGCTCGCCTCATGCCATTCGCCCCTGCCCTGCTTTCTGGAATATCAATCGTGCAAAAGACGCAGGGCAGCGGCAGGCAAACCAAAGGTGCGCTTGAATGTCCGGCTGAGATGGGCTGAATCCGCAAATCCGGCCTCGTGTGCGGCCTGGGTAAGTGTGCTGCCGCCTGCGTAAAGAGCCACGGCGCGTTCGAGCCGCAGCCACAATACAAACGTCTTGAAAGGCAGACCGGTTTGG
>JAHEAV010000005.1:75487-122651 GCA_024642565.1 Erythrobacter sp. | reverse complement strand
GCTTCGCGCATGGAGGCGCGCTTGCCGCCACGGGTTGCCCTGCCGCATGTGCCAGGCTGGCAACAAATTGCCTATGCCCCAACTGTTCCATGGCAGCCGCGGGCAAGCGGGGCCGCTCTGCGTCTAATTGGCCGCTATCGCAGCGCAGCTGGCCAGGATGTGGACGTTTTTATCGCTATCTATGCGTCTCAGCGGGAAGGGCACGAAGCCAGTGCTTTCGGGGAAGGATCGTTGACGCCAGATACGCCCTGGCGTTGGTTGGAACCCGGCCGTTCGACGAAGCAGGCGAACGCAGATTACCTGCTGGCTTATGGCAATGTGCGGCGTCTGACGGAAACATCCTACCGCACTGGCGGCATGACCACAGGCAGTGCTGTCTCGCTCAAACTGGCCGCAATGCGTGATCATCTATTGCTGCGCCGCCAGCCGACTATTCTCGCCATCCTGTCGGCGGAGGAGCATGGCGGAACAAATGCCGCGCAAACCATCGGCAACTTTCGTTCCGCAATTGGTGACGAAGGCGAATGGATGGACCACATCGCCGGTCTTCGTTAGGGCTCTGCTCCATGTGCGGGATTGCTGGCATCTTCCATGGCGAAACGCCCAAGCCGGTTGATCCCCAGCGGATTGAGCGGATGTGCGATGCTCTGGTTCACCGCGGGCCCGATGGTAGCGGGGTTTGGACGGCGCAGGGGATCGGGCTCGGTCACCGCAGATTGTCAATCATCGACCTTGAAGGATCGCCGCAGCCGATGCATTCGGCGGATGGCCGGGCGGTCATCGCGTTCAATGGCGAAATCTATAATTTCCAGGAACTGCGCCGCGAACTTTCAGGCCTGGGCGCACAGTTTCGTACCGACGGTGATACGGAAGTTATTCTGGCAGCATGGCAGCAATGGGGCGTTGATTGCCTGAGCCGATTGCACGGCATGTTTGCCTTCGCCTTGTACGATCGAGAACGCCGGGAGCTTCTTCTGGCGCGGGACCGGTTAGGGGTGAAGCCCCTGTTCATGGCGCCGCTAAGCGATGGCAGCCTGGCTTTTGCATCGGAACTGAAGGGGTTGCTGGCGCATCCACTGTTGCGGCGAGAGGTGGATCCTCTGGCGGTGGAGGATTACCTTGCCTGGGGTTATATCCCGGATCATCGCAGCTTCCTCAAAGGCGTCGAAAAGCTTGCCGCAGGGCATTACCGGCTGCTGAAGCAGGGCGGACCGCTTACGCGGCCAGTCCAGTGGTGGGATGTCAGCTTCGCCGCGCGGCATACCGGTTCGACAGCGGATCTTTCCGCCGAACTGCTGCATCATATGCGGCAAGCGGTTACATCACGGATGATATCGGATGTGCCGCTTGGGGCATTCCTTTCGGGCGGAGTTGATTCATCCAGCGTCGTCGCCTTGATGGCGGAAGCGAGCCGGGAACCGGTGCAAACATGTTCGATCGGCTTCGATGTCGCTGCGGTGGATGAGACCGCCTACGCTGAACAGGTCGCGCGCATCTTTCAAACCAATCACCAAAGCCAAAAGGTCGACCCTGATGACTTCGGGGCTATCGACCGGATCGCCGGGATATTCGACGAACCTTTTGCCGATGCGTCTGCCTTGCCAACCTTGCGAGTATGCGAATTGGCCCGCAAGACGGTTACCGTGGCCTTGTCCGGCGATGGCGCAGACGAAGCCTTTGCAGGGTACCGGCGGCAAGTCTTCCATGCGCGGGAGGAACAAGCCCGCGCCGTGTTGCCAGCGGCGTTGCGCGCGCCCGTATTCGGGGTGCTGGGACGGGCTTGGCCCAAGGCGGACTGGGCGCCGCAACCGTTGCGGGCAAAATCAACCTTGCTCGCGCTCGCGGCCAGTGGCGAGGAAGGCTATGCGCGCGGCCTGTCGGTAATCCCACCCGAATTGCGTTCGGCGCTTTATTCGGACGCATTCCTCAAGATACGCGGCGACTACCGCGCAGAAGATCCGTTGATTGCTTTGATGCGCCAGGCCCCGGCGCGATCCGGACTTGATCGAGCGCAATATGCCGATCTCAAATTTTGGCTTCCGGGCGATATTCTGACCAAGGTTGATCGCACCAGTATGGCTGTCAGCCTCGAAGCGCGGGAGCCGTTGCTGGATCACCGATTGGTCGAATTTGGTGCCTCCCTTCCGCAACGCCAGCGCATTCGCGGGCGTCAGGGCAAATGGCTGCTGAAGCATACGATGGAACGGTATTTGCCGCACGACATTCTCTACCGCCCGAAGCAGGGCTTTGTGACTCCTCTCGCGCAATGGCTGCGCGGTCCGCTGGCGGGGCAAGCCCGCGCGATCGGGTCCAGTGCGGCGCTGGCTCGGACCGGATGGTTCGATTCGAAACGGCTCTCCCAATTGGCAGAGGAGCATATTTCCGGCCGATCCGACCATGGCCGGCTTTTGTGGCAAATGCTCATGCTGGATCGCGCGGTGGAAAAACTCGGATTGACCAGTTGACAGTCTACGGCCGGGAGTCGGTCAATGCACCGACCCGACCTGTTTAGGGACATTCCGCAACACGGCCTCGCAATTATTTGATTGCCAAGCGACTCTTTGGTGGCCTAGATTCGATTAAAGGTCGAAAACAGGCTGGTGAAAATGGGTTAGGGGTCGCAAATGGATCGGTTGGGCACCGGGCTTCAGAGGGAGTCTGCGGACGTGGACGGGAGTTCAAATTCGGTAATGAATTTTGGTGAGGGGGATGCACATCTTCTCGCCGAAAGCGCCCTCCATTCGGCGATCCCAAGGCAGTTGCTGGCCCTCAAAGAAATCGATGTGCTGTATGATGACCAGTATCAGGCGCTGTGGAGTTACATGCGGCCGGATGGACGGCCCAGCTTCACCCCGACAATGTTGGCCGATTTCGAAAATTGGCAAAAATTCATTTCCGAAGGCTTCGGGCCGGGCAAGGTGCCGCTGCGTTATCTAATTCTCGGCAGCCGTGCGCCCGGTGTTTTTTGCTTCGGTGGCGATCTTGAATTATTTCATCGCCTTATTCGCGATCAGGATCGTGATGCGCTGGTGCATTACGGCCATCGTTGCTGCGCCATCCTGCACCGCAACATTGCCACACTCGACATCCCGATGCTGACTATTGGTCTGGTCGAAGGGACAGCGCTGGGCGGCGGGTTCGAAGCACTTCTGTCATTCGATTACATTATCGCGGAACGCGGCGCGACCTTTGGCTTGCCAGAGGTAATGTTCGGCCTGTTCCCCGGAATGGGGGCGCATGCCTTGTTGTCCCGCAAGGTGGGCAGCGCCGTGGCGGACCGGCTGATTGTTTCCAATCAGACCTATTCCGCGGAAGAAATGTATGATCTGGGGATCGTTCAGCATCTTGCCGAAAATGGCGAAGGGCTGAACGCTGCACGGGATTTCATCAAGAAATCGGATCGCCGCCATGCCGGACTGGTCAATGCACGGAAAGCAACCAAGACCGTATGGAATCTGGAACTGGCAGAACTCAACCGCATTACCGAATTGTGGGCTGATGCTGCGCTGCAATTGCGCGAACAGGATCTCAAGGTGATGAGCCGGTTGACATCGGCGCAGCAAAGGTTGGCTGACGCCGCTTGATTTCAGGCTTTTTTGTCTGTTGTGGCGGTGTAGCTGCCAGCGCGCTGCGGTAGCAGCAAGATCAAAAGCACTATTGCTGCCGCTAAAACCGCGGACGCCAGTGGCCGGCTGAAATCGAGCCCGCCCTTGGCCAAGGGCTTGTCTAGAAAATCACCAACCGTGGCGCCGAGCGGACGAGTGAGAATAAACGCCGCCCAAAATAGCCCGACATGGCTGACGCTGGAAAAGCGATAGAGCAGCGCCACGGCCAGCAGTGCTGCGGAAAAGACACCCGCTGCCCCCAGATAGCCGAGACTGCCGTCAGCGATCCAGTCGCCCAGTGCGGTGCCGAGTGTCTGCGACAGCGTGATGGTCGCCCAATAGAATATTTCGGCGGGAACGCTGGCAATCCGGTTGACCGAAACGCTGCCCAGCGTTCGATGCCAAATGAACAGCGAGGCCAGCACTAGACCGAGCAGTAAGGTCGATCCGCCAGGATAGCCGATCCCTATGGAGCGGGTTGCAAAATCGGCGAAGGTTGTACCTGCCGTAGTTGAGGCGATGATTGTGGCCCAATAAAGCCAGGGATGGAATTTACGCGCAGTGATCTGCGCCCATACGAGCACGACCAGGGGAACCAGAAACAGCGCGCTGCTGGCAAGGTAGCCAAGATCATAGGTCATCGACAGCGTATCGCCGCCGGTTTCGCCAAGTGTGGTGCACAAGATCTTGATGATCCAGAAGCCCAGGGTAACTGCCGGAACCTTGCTCAGCACTTCGTCCGCGCTTAGTGAATTCCCGTTGCCGTTCACCCTTCGTCTCCATGTCCAAGCGCCATGTAGTCAGCCGATTGCATTTCGATCAGGCGGCTCACTGTCCGCTCGAATTCGAAACTGCCATCACCGGCCTGATACAGCATTGCAGGTTCGGCATCGGCTGTTGCGAACAGTTTTACCCGGTTTTCGTAAAGAGCATCAATCAGTTTGGTGAAACGGATTGCTTCATTGCGATTATCTGGGACCATTCGCGGAATACCGACGACAATTATTGTGTGATACGCATGGGCTATGGCGAGATAATCGGCGGCGCCGCGATTTTCTGCGCACAGGCGTTTGAAGCTGAAAACCGCCACACCCTTAAGGCTCTTGGGTACATGCAAACTGCGCGCTGAACCTAGCTGCAGTTCGGTCGACGGGACATGGGCCGCATCCTCGGGTCTGTAATCCGTCAGGCGGAAAAAAGCTTCGCGCACTTGCGCGGTGGCTGCATCGCCTAGCGGAGTATGCCAGGTTGCGATCCCGCCCAGACGTTCGAGCCGATAATCCAGCGGGCCGGTCAGCGGCAACACGTCGAGTTCGGACTGGATCAGATCGATGAATGGCAGGAACAAAGACCGATTGAGCCCATCCTTGTAGAGATCCTCTGGCGGGCGGTTTGAAGTGGCGACAACCACTACTTTGTGATCACGGATGAGGGCTGTAAACAGCCGGCTCATGATTGCCGCATCTGCGGTGTTGTTCACCACCATCTCGTCGAAGGCGAGGCAGTGGATATTCGCCGCCAGTTTTGCCGCCACCGGCGCAATCGGGTCACCGGCTTCACGCCGCCTTTCTTCCCGGATCATTCCATCAACTTCCAACATGAAAGCATGGAAGTGGACGCGCCGTTTGGTCTTAATGTCGAGGCTGTCGTGAAACAGGTCCATCAGCATTGATTTGCCGCGCCCCACGCCGCCCCACATGTAAATCCCGCGCGGCTGCTTGGTCTTGTCGCCAAAAAGGCTGGCAAGGAACCCACCCTTGTTCCGCGTGGTTTCGATTTGCCGCTGCAACTGGTCCAGCCGCTCTGCCGCTTTGCGCTGCGCCGGATCGGTCCGCAATTCACCTGCCGCGATCAGCGCTTCATAACGCGCCAGAATACCGGTCATTGCCTGATGGATGCCTTGCGCACGATGCCGGAAAAGGCCGCCACCTTGTGTGAACCCTGTTCAACATCGCCGCGCAGGAAAAGGAGCCGACCAGTCTCACGCACGATCCACACCACGGCATCCATCGGTTCATCGACCTTGCCGGCGCCAATGAACTGGGTCGAAAGTTCCAATGTTACTGCAGGGCCGGGCTCCCCCGTGGTCAGCGTGCGCATGGCTGCGAACAGGGAAATATCGATCAGCGAGAGCGTGGCTGCGCCATGAATCATTTCCTGCAGATTTGTGTGCTTGCGTTCGGGGAACATCCGCAGGCGACATTTGTCGCCTTCAGTGCGCACGATCAGTTCGCCCATAACCACCGCATTGAATCGGGTCTGATCCTTCAGGTTCCAGGTGAACCAGCCGGGGTGCGCAGGATGTTCCCGATATTCGAAATACTTGTCGTCGTCCGCCACGGATCAGATGTGCCGTTCGGCCATCATCTTCTTGGTTTCGGCAATTGCCTTGGCCGGGCTGAGGCCCTTGGGGCAAACGTTCGCGCAATTCATGATCGTGTGGCAACGATAGAGGCGGAAGGGATCTTCGAGATCGTCAAGCCTTTCACCCGTCATTTCGTCGCGGCTGTCCGCCAGCCAGCGATAGGCTTGGAGCAAGATCGCGGGTCCGAGGAATTTATCCGAATTCCACCAATAGGACGGGCAGGATGTGGAGCAACAGGCGCACAGGATGCATTCGTACAAACCGTCAAGCTGTTCGCGTTGTGCGGGGCTTTGCAGCCTTTCCTTACCCGATGGCGTAGGTGAGACCGTTTGCAGCCATGGCCGGATCGAGGCGTATTGCGCATAGAAATGGGTGAAATCCGGAACAAGATCCTTGATCACTTCCATGTGCGGTAACGGAGTGATGCGAATTTCGCCCTTCAGATCATCCATGGCTGTGGTGCAGGCAAGACCGTTCGTACCATTCAAATTCATCGAGCACGACCCGCAAATCCCTTCACGGCAGCTGCGGCGGAATGTGAGCGTCGGGTCGATCTCGTTCTTGATCTTGATCAGTGCGTCCAACACCATAGGCCCACATTGGTCGCGATCGATTTCGAACGTGTCGTAGCGGGGGTTTTCACCGCTATCGGGATCGTAGCGATAGATTTTGAATTTCTGCACGCGCGCCGCGCCGGCGGCACTATGGGTGCGTCCCTTACCGTTGATTTTCGAGTTCTTCGGGAGGGTGAAAGTGGCCATCTGTCTGCTTTCCGTGTGGTGTGCGGGTTCTATCTAGCGTCATTCACCGTGAGGGCAAGGTCGGCGATGTTGCCAAATTGCGCATAGGAGTTGAACGCGAAGCAAGATACCTGCGTAAATAGCCCGCTTCGCTGTTCCGATCATTCCATGATGATGCCGCGGACCCGGCGATTGCAGAGAAGAAGAGACCCTGCCATCGGTTAACCCTTCAGGATTGGAGTAGGTTGGTACGCAATGCACCGGGGCAAAGTCGCAGCAATATTCGGGGCAAGTGGCGGCATTGGCGCGGCCTTGTGCGAAGCTTTGGCGGCAGACGGCGTGGCCCGAATCTATGCGGGATCGCGGGCGGGGACTTGTCCCACCAAGCCAGGCCTGATCCCGTTCTCCTTCGATCTGACCGACGAAGCCAGCATTTCGGCAGCGGCGAAGCAAATGGCGGGCGATTCGCCAGACCTGATTATCGTCACCACCGGCGTACTGACCCTTCCGGATGGAGCCGGAGAAAATGCGATCGAACCTGAGCGCAGCTATCGCCATCTGGATGCCGCTGCGATCGAAGCCGCGTTCCGACTTAACACCATCGGACCGGCGCTGATCGCCAAACACATGCTGCCGCTGCTGCCACGCGAGGGACGGAGCGTATTTGCTGCGCTCTCGGCAAGGGTCGGCTCTATCGGGGATAACCAGATCGGCGGATGGCATTCCTACCGCGCGTCCAAGGCTGCGCTAAATATGCTTATCCGCAACTTCGCCATAGAATTGGCTCGGACCCATAAGCAGGCGGTTGTGGCCGGATTGCATCCGGGGACAGTTGATACCGCGCTATCCAAGCCGTTCCAGAGAAGCTTGCCTGAAGGTCAGCTGACCTCGGCGCATGGTGCGGCGACACGTATGCTGACAGTGCTCGATGGCTTGGGACCGCAAGATAGCGGCGGGGTATTCGACTGGGCAGGAAAGCGTTTGCCGGACTGACCGGAACGCAGGCTTGCTTAAACCCCCGCCAATTTTGCCGTGTCCAGTATCGCCTTGACGAACCCCTCCGGGTCATCCTCCTGGATGAAATGGCCGCCTTTCAGAGTCCGGTGAAGCGTGTGCCTCGCCCCTGGAATCCGCTCCTTGAAAGGAGCATCCCCGCCTTTGGTGATCGGGTCGCCATCGCTGAAGCAGCAGGTGAAGGGCCGTTCAAAGGTTTCGAGCACTTGCCATGCCGCCAGCTGGTCGGGCACGGCTTCGTTCGGCCCCAGCGGAACCAGCGCAGGAAAAACGCGCGCAGCGGCCTTGCTGGCACGGTTAGGGAATGGCGCATCGTAAGCGGCAACCTCGGCATCGGTCAGCTCGGTCTTGGTTGCCTTCTGGATCAGTCCGCCAATCGGGAAAACTGGACTAACCTTGGCAAAGGTGCGCCAGGCAGCGAAGGCCTTTGGTGGGTCCTGCCCCGCGGGCAGACCGCCATTGGACAGCACCACGCCCGCGAATTTCTCCGGCATGGCAGCCACCAGCCGCAGTCCAATCAAGGAGCCCCAATCCTGGCATGCAAGCAGCACCTGTTCGATCTTCATCGCTTCGAACCATTCCTGCATCCAGGCTACATGCCCGGCATAGGTAAATGCGTTCTTGTCTGCTGGTTTGTCCGACCGGCCGAAGCCGATCAGATCTGGTGCGAGCACACGGTAACCTGCCGCGACCACTGGACCAATCATCTTGCGGTACAGAAAGCTCCAGCTTGGTTCACCGTGCATCATCAGGACCACGGGTGCATCGCGCGGGCCTTCGTCGACATAATGGACGCGCAGCAGATCCTTCAGTTCATAATAATGCGGTGTGAAGGGAAAATCCGGCAGGTCGGCAAATCGCTCGTCAGGGGTACGGATGATTTCGGACATGGCAATTCCTCTCGTCGCGGGGCATGATGCCGAAGAGACGGGGCGATGGGAAGGGCAAGCGATGGGTTTGGCGAGTTGGTGGGACCGGCACGGGGTTCCGCGTATGATCAAATTCTGCTGCGGCGCTCCGCCAATAATGAAGCTGCGCAGCAAGCTGATTCCGCAGGCCAGAGGCGATGTTTTCGAAATGGGCTGTGGGGGCGGGATCAACCAGCAATTTTACAATGCCGCGGCAATTACCAGCTACGCGGGAATTGATCCGGGCGCGAAATTGCTCGGCTATGCCAAGGCAGAGGCAGAGAAGAAGGGCTGGAAGGCCGACATTCGTGAAGGCGTGGGGGAAGCGATCCCGTTTGGCGACGAAAGCTTCGACACGGTGGTTTGCACTTATACTCTGTGCTCGGTGCAGGACCAGCACCAGGCTCTTAAGGAAATGCGCCGAATTTTGCGGCCTGGCGGCACTCTCCTGTTCCTGGAACATGGGCGGGCTCCCGATGCCGATGTTGCGAAATGGCAGGCCCGGATTGAGCCGTGGTGGAAGCCCTTTGCCGGGGGGTGTCATCTGACTCGTCCGATTTCCAGCGCGGTCAGTGCAGCGGGTTTCGTGGTGCAGCCGATGGGTGCGGAATATGCGCCCAAGACCCCGCGTTGGGCCGGATGGATGGAATGGGGCGCAGCGATGAAGGAAGGATAGCGCATCGCGCAGGCGCTTGTCTTGCAAGTGCCATACGCATTAGAGATGACGAAATATCAGCCCCAGCCAAAATGGAATATGCATGTCCAGCAGCCATACCGACCCATCCGATATTGCCCGTATATTCGCCCTCCAGCAGGCTCGACAATGGGATGTCAAAGCTTCCGGCGCGGAGGCGCGAAAGGCCAAGCTGACCAAGCTGAAGGCCGCCGTAGAGGCCCATGCGGATGACATAATCGCAGCCGTGCAGGCCGATACGCGAAAGCCGGAACAGGAAATTCGTATCACTGAAGTGTTGAATGTGACTGCCAACATCCAGCGCAACATTGATAACCTCGATAGCTGGATGGCCCCGACCCAGGTAACCCCGTCCCTAAATCCCGACGACAGCGCGCAAATCATCTATGAAGCGCGCGGTGTCTGCCTGATTCTCGGGCCATGGAATTTCCCGTTGGGCCTGACATTTGGTCCCTTGGCTGCCGCGATTGCTGCAGGCAACTGCTGCATGGTCAAGCTGACCGACCTTTGCCCTGCCACTGCAAAAATTGCTGGCAGGATTGTGCGCGAGGTTTTCGAAGAGGATGAAGTTGCTCTGTTTGAAGGCGATGTCAGCATCGCAGAGGCGCTGCTCGAATTGCCGTTCAGCCACATTTTCTTCACCGGTAGCACTCGGGTTGGTAAGATCGTAATGGCGGCAGCGGCAAAACACCTCGCCAGTGTTACATTGGAGCTGGGCGGCAAATCCCCGGTGATCATCGATGAAGGCGCGGATATCGACAAGATTGCCGAGGCGCTGGCCAATGCCAAGCAATTCAACGGCGGCCAGGCCTGTATCTGCCCCGACTATGTGTTCGTGAAAGAGGCCTATAAAGACCAGCTTGTCAGTGCGTTTCAAACCAAGGTGCGTGAAAACCTTTATTCCGAAAGCGGCACGTTCAAGAAAGAAGCCATTGCGCAGATCGTCAATGCCGGCAACTTCGGGCGGGTCAAATCCCTGTTCGATGATGCGGTAGCGAAGGGCGCAACAATCGCCGTGGGCGGCGAGCTTGAAGAAAGCGATCTGACTATTCGCCCGACCATGTTGACGGATGTAACGCCAGACATGGAAATCCTCCAGGAAGAGATTTTCGCACCCGTTTTGCCAGTGATGACCTACGATGATCTGGATCAGGCAATCGGCTATGTTTCGGCGCGCGACAAGCCACTAGCGCTGTATATTTTCAGCAATAACGAAGCCAATGTTCAGAAGATTCTGGCCCGCACATCATCGGGCGGAGTGACTGTGAACGGCGTGTTTTCCCACTATCTTGAAAACAACCTGCCCTTCGGCGGGGTCAACCAGAGCGGGATGGGCAGCTATCACGGCTATTTCGGGTTCAAGGCTTTCTCGCATGAGCGTGCCGTCTATCGGCATCAATAGTAACGGTTTCACGGACAAAAAAGGCCCCCGGTCCAATTGGATCGGGGGCCTATTCTTTCACTGCGCCAGACTTAACCGAATGTGCGCTGCCACCAACCGCCGCGGCGGGGTACGCCGTTCTCGTCCGTTGCATTGCTCTCATCCGCTGACTGCTGGGTCGTATCCGCCTTTTCAGCAGATTTGGCCGCGGTCTTGGGTGCAGCACGCTTGCGGGCGGGCTTGGTAGCCGGCACCGTATCGCCTTGCGGCTCATCCTTGGCCGGAGCCGCCTTCTTGCGGCTGGCGCGCTTCGGCTTGTCCGGTGCGGGTTCGTCCACAGGCGCTTTTTCGACAGGTGCCACGTCGACCGCCTTCTTGCGGCTGCGGCTGGCGCGCTTCGGCTTTTCTTCAGTCGGTGTTTCGACTTCCACAGTGGGTGCCGTTTCGGTTTCGACAACCTTTTTGCTGCGCGAACGCCGCTTCGGCTTGGACGGTTCTTCGGCCGTTACGCCTGCGTCATCGGGGCCGGATGCGACGGCAGTATCAGCCTTCACTTGCGCGGCTTTGTCACCAGGATTGGCCGCGTCTTCAGTAGTGACTTCAGCATTTTCATTGCCGTTTTCATCACCATTTTCGCCTTCACCGCGGCCACGCCCGCGCCTGCGCCGACCACCGCGGCGGCGGCGCTTTTTGGGCCGTTCCTCACCATCTTCATCGCGGGTGCGTTCGCCATCCTGAGCAGACCCGGCACTGTCGCCGTCTTCATCGGAATTGCTGCCGCGATCCACCCCGTCATTCTGGGTGGAAGCGTCACCATTCTCGCTGCCCGGTTTCTTGCGCCCGCGACCACCACGGCGGCGACGGCGACGCTTGTTGTCACCATCTTCGCCTTCGTTGTCACGATTTCGCGTGGGGCGGCGATCTTCGTTGTTTTCTTCTTCGCGATCGTCCTCGTAATCGTCTTCAACCACATCATCATCATCGTCTTCTTCGATCATGATCGGTTCGAATTTCGGTGCCTCGGTCGGCAGCGGGCCTGAGCTGCCAACACTCATTTTGGCGCCTTCGTCTTCCCCTTCGGGGACGACTTCGACCGTTACACCGTAGCGATGTTCAATCTCGCTCAGATCGGCGCGTTTGGCGTTGAGCAGGTAAACTGCCGCTTCTGTGCTGGCCGAAAGAGTAATGATTGTACCGCGGCCCTTGGCGGCTTCATCCTCGATCAGTCGCAGTGCCGAAAGGCCGGCGCTGGAAGCGGTCCGAACCAGGCCCGTACCATCGCAATGCGGGCATGCCCGTGTGGTGGCTTCGAGTACACCTGTACGCAGGCGCTGACGGCTCATTTCCATCAGTCCGAAGCTGGAAATCCGGCCGACCTGAATACGTGCGCGGTCGTTCTTGAGCGCGTCTTTCATCGCCCGTTCGACCTTTCGAACGTTCTGGTTATACTCCATATCGATGAAGTCGATCACCACCAGACCAGCCATGTCGCGCAAGCGCAGCTGACGGGCGATTTCGCGGGCAGCCTCAAGGTTTGTCGCCACGGCTGTGGCTTCGATACCATGTTCCTTGGTGGAGCGGCCCGAGTTGATGTCGATGGAAACCAGAGCCTCGGTCGGGTTGATTACCAGGTAACCGCCCGATTTTAGCTGGACCACAGGATCATACATCGCCCGCAGTTGGTCCTCAGCACCGTACCGCTGGAACAAGGGAACCGGATCGGAATAGGCTTTTACCCGGCGCGCGTGGCTGGGCATGAGAAGCTTCATGAATTCCTTGGCAGCCCTGTAGCCATCTTCGCCTTCGACCACGACTTCTTCGATTTCGCGGTTGTAGATGTCGCGAATGGCTCTTTTGATCAGATCACTGTCCGAATGGATCAGCGCCGGCGCGGAGCTTTTCAGCGTGCGTTCGCGGATTTCGTCCCACAGGCGTGCAAGATAGTCAAAATCCCGTTTGATTTCCGGTTTCGTGCGCGAAAGCCCGGCGGTGCGGACGATCAGCCCCATGTTGCGCGGCAGGCTGAGATCGGAAACGACCGTCTTCAAGCGTTTGCGGTCCTGAGCGCTGGAAATCTTGCGGGAGATACCCCCGCCATGGCTGCTGTTCGGCATCAGCACGGTGTAGCGACCGGCCAGACTCAGATATGTTGTCAGTGCGGCACCCTTGTTGCCGCGTTCTTCCTTTACGACCTGGACCAGGAGTACCTGACGGCGCTGGATAACGTCCTGAATCTTGTACCGGCGGCGCAATGCCATGCGCTTGGCGCGCACTTCGTCCACGGCCTTGGTGCGGGACTTGTTGCCGCCACCCTGGCGCCGGCCGCGTCCGCGCCCACGACCACGGCCACGATTGGCCGTTTCTTCGCTTTCGTCGTCTTCATTATCGGAATCGCTGTCTTCATCACCGTCATCGCCATCCATGTGGCCATCTTCGAGTGTTGCGACATCGTCCTTTTCCGAAGTGTCGATTTCTTCCAGACCATCTTCGGCAAAGTCTTCAACCAAAGATTCGGAAGTTTCGTCCTCGGCGTCATATTCGTCACCAGGCAGATTGCCTTCTTCTTCATCGGCAGCGCGAAGCGCAGCTTCTTCCTCAGCGGCTTCAGCCTCTTCAGCCAACAACGCTTCGCGATCCTCTTTCGGGATCTGGTAATAGTCAGGATGGATTTCGCTGAAGGCAAGGAAGCCATGGCGATTTCCGCCAAAGTCGACAAAAGCCGCCTGCAGCGAAGGTTCAACCCGGGTTACCTTGGCGAGGTAAATATTGCCTTTGATCTGCTTGTGTTCAGCAGATTCAAAATCGAATTCTTCAATTCGGTTGCCCTTGAGGACCGCCACCCGGGTTTCTTCCGAGTGGCGCGCATCGATAAGCATGCGCGTTGCCATTATTGTGTCTCCAGACGTATCCGGGTGGACCAGGGTCAGGGACACTGCCAACCAGAGGGATACGTGCTATTATGTGGGAACCGCGTGCCCTGATGGGATCGGCGGCGATCTGAAACCGGCATGGGCGAAACGTCGCGGCATGCCGGGGTGATGTGTCTGCAATCATGGGAATGCGCATTTCTTGCGCTGCCTGACCTGCCCATATCCCGTCGCAGCGCAGAAGCTGCATCGCGGGGGTGGAGGGGAGGCTTCTCATCTATGCATCAACCTGTGACGTCTGCAAGCAAGAGGCTTGCAGCGGGTTCCGGTCATTTCCTTGGCAGGCTTTGCCAATTGGCATCATCGCTGCTTCAGAAGAACTTACTTCCGGTATCGCTCAGCTAGCACCGCCGGATTTGTTGGGCAACCTTATTGCGCCAACTATGTTGCAATCGCCTGCTGCAACATCGTATCGGTCCACATAATGTCTCGGCGCGCACAGATCTGGACCCTATTTCTCGCTCCGGCTTTACTGGTCGCGGGTGTGGTTGCCTTGGGCTTGTCAGTCCCTGTTCCCTATCTTGGCCGAAATTATGTCCTGCGACTGCTTCTTCCAGATGGCGGCGCCCAGCTCGATTTGCCCAAGGTGTTTGGGCCGCAAGACAAGAGTCGTCCGTTGATTGTCATTGATCCGGGCCACGGCGGAAGGGACCCCGGCGCCAGCGGTGTCGGGTTCAAGGAAAAAGATCTGGTGCTGGCGCTTGCCCAGGCACTGAAGGACCAATTGGTTGAAGAGGGAGGTATTCGCGTAGCCCTGACACGCGATGACGATTCCTTTCGCGTCTTGTCCGAACGATTTGAAATCGCGCGCCGGCTGGATGCCGATCTTTTTTTGTCGATTCATGCGGATTCTGCCGGTGACGGCAACGAAGCGAGTGGCGCAAGTATTTACACCTTGTCCAAGGAAGCATCGAGTGAGGCGGCAGCGCGTTTCGCTGCCCGTGAAAACAGCGTCGACGCGGTCAATGGGGTGAAGCTTCAGGATCAAAGTGCGGACGTCAACGCGATCCTGGTGCAATTGTCACAGCGGCGGGTTCAGACAGGCTCTGGCGAGTTCGCCGGGTTGATCGTGCGCGAAGGCACGGGGGAACTGACCTTCCATCCGCAGGCCCGCCGCTCGGCTGCACTTGCCGTGCTGCGCGCGCCGGATGTGCCGTCTGTGCTTTACGAATCCGGCTTCATTACCAATCCGCAAGATGCCCAGCGACTTTCCTCGCCAGAAGGTCGGCAGAAATTTGCCAAGGTCATGGCCAGAGCGATCCGCATTTATTTCGCCCGGCAGTCCGAGTGAAGGGCGCCCAAATTTCCGTTGCAATGGTTCTGGCGTCTTACGGAACGCCCGTGCTAGAGGCTTCGACCGATTATGGCTGAACAATCCGCGTCCGATTATTTTCGCTTTCGCATCCGCCGGGATGCCACCGGTCTGCTCGCCTGGTTCCGGGGCAATTGGGCGGAAAAGCGCTGGTTCCGCTGGGCTTCTGCAAGTCTTGGCGGAATGCTTGTGTTCTTCATCCTGTTCTGGGCGCTGCTGGCGCGGGACCTGCCCGATGCCAATTCGTTGCTCAGTTATGAGCCGCCCCTACCAACGGTGGTACGCGGCGTTGATGGCGAGATTGTACATTCCTACGCGCGGGAACGGCGGGTGCAGCTGCAATATGCCGATTTCCCGCCAATCCTGATCAATGCCTATCTGGCCGCAGAGGACAAGACCTTCTTCAGCCATGGCGGGATCGACTTCACCGGATTGATTGGCGCAGTAATAGACTATGCCTCCAAGGTTGGCAGCGATCAGCGGGCCAAGGGTGGTTCCACTATTACCCAGCAGGTGGCCAAAAATATCCTGGTTGGTGATGAATATTCCATCACGCGAAAGCTGAAGGAAATGATCCTGGCACGCCGGATCGAAGGGGTTTTGACCAAACAGCAGATTCTGGAACTCTATCTCAATGAAATCCCGCTGGGCCGGCGTAGCTTCGGTGTGCAAGCCGCATCACGCGCCTATTTTGACAAGGATGTTGGCGATCTGCAATTGCAGGAAGCCGCCTACCTCGCAATCCTGCCCAAGGCACCGGAAACCTACAGCCGCCAGAAAAACTTTGGCGTGTCACTTCAACGGCGCAATTTCGTGCTCGACCAGATGGCCAAGAACGATTTCATAACCGATGCGCAAGCCAGTGCAGCCAAGGCTTTGCCGCTAGGGATTGTACAGCAGCATTCGGACGCCAAATCTGCCGATGCCGGTTATTTCCTTGAGGAAGTGCGCCGCCAATTGATGGACGAGTTCGGGGAAACGGCGGAGGATGGCAAGAACAGCGTGTATTCCGGCGGATTATGGGTCCGCACCTCGCTGGATCCCAAGTTGCAAATCGCGGCGCGCGATGCTTTGCGCGCAGGAATGCTGGCCTATCACGGAAATCGCGGCTGGGCCGGGCCTATCGCGACGCTCAAGCAAGGTGACGGTGATCTTACGAAGCAACTGGCCAGTTCCTATCTTGGGATCAACTACAAGGACTGGCGCGTCGGCGTCGTAACCCGGCGTTCGGGCGAAAGCGCGACGATCGGGTTCGCCGATCTGAGTACAGCGCCGCTCACCGGCATCCCCGATGCACTGAAGGTTGGCGATGTTATTGCTGCGGCACCGAACGGCTCGTCCTTCATCGTTCGCACAATTCCCGAAGTATCGGGAGGATTCGTTGCCGAGGAACCACAAACGGGCAGGGTGCTGGCCATGCAGGGCGGCTTCGATAGCCGGCTTGGTTCGTTCAACCGGGCAACGCAGGCTGAACGCCAACCCGGCTCAACGATCAAACCTTTCGTTTATGCAACAGGACTCGACAATGGGATGACGCCGGCGACGGAAGTCCCCGACCAGGCCTATTGTGTCTATCAGGGTGCGGCGCTGGGTGAAAAATGCTTCCGCAATTTTGGCGGCGGTGGGGGCGGCGTCCATACAATGCGCTGGGGCCTGGAACAGTCGCGCAATTTGATGACCGTGCACATCGCCATGGAAGCGGGGATGGATAATGTGGTCAGGACATTTGAACGCGTTGGCATCGGCAAATATGCGCCTTATCCCGCCTTTGCGCTGGGTGCCGGTGACACAACCGTGCTCAAGATGGTCAATGCCTATACCGTTCTCGCCAATCAGGGGCGGCAACATGCTGCCACTCTGATCGACTATGTGCAGGACCGAAACGGCAAGGTTATTTTCCGGGCAGACAAGCGGAAATGCGAAGGGTGCAATTTGGCTGAATGGGATGGTAAGCCAATGCCCCGTTTTGCTCCTAGCGGTACTCAGGTACTGGATGCGCGAACCGCTTTCCAGACAGTGCATATGCTGCAAGGCGTCGTAACTCGTGGAACTGCTGTGCGTCTGCGCGATCTGGGCCTTCCGCTGTTTGGTAAGACAGGGACGACCAGTGGTCCGACCAATGCATGGTTTGTTGGCGGTTCGCCTGAAATCGTTGCTGGTACCTACCTCGGTTTCGACAAGCCGCGGAACATGGGTGGTTACGTGCAGGGCGGCAACACGGCTGCGCCAATCTTCAAGCGCTTTGTTGAGGCGACCAGAGACCGCTGGAAAGATGAACCGTTTCCTGCACCGAAAGGCGTGCGCATGGTGCGGATTGACCGGATATCGGGCAAACGCGTGTTTGAAGGTGCGGTTAGCGATGATCCCAAGGCCGCGATCATTTGGGAGGCATTCAAGCCCGATACCGAGCCGCCCCGCAGCACACGGCAGGATGAAATCGAGACCCGGCGCAAGCAAATCCTCGAGCTTATCCGGCGCGGCAATGAAGCGGAGGCAAATATACCTCGAGAAAGCGTCACAACCGATCGCGTAGGTGATTTTGTTAAGGAGCAGGGCGGGCTCTATTGAAACCGGACTGCAGTTAAAAACCGCCGTGGCAGGAACCGAACCTGCACCTACAGTTCTTTACAATCGGCATCTGTCCGCTAAGCGGACCGACCATTTGCGGAGTATCTCAATATGCGTGCCGAAGGGCAGGCCAACATCGACCGGATCGAAGCTGCGCTGGCACTGGTACGCCAGTCGCTTGACTGGGAGCGCGCCCTGCGCCGGCTTGAGGAACTCAACGCCCGGGTTGAAGATCCGACTCTGTGGGACAATCCCAAAGATGCCGAAACCGTGATGCGCGAACGCCGACGTCTGGAGTCTGCGATTGGCACTGTGCAGGAAATTTCTTCCGAAATGGCGGATGCTGTTGAATTCGTCGATATGGGCGAAGCCGAAGGCGATGATGAGATCGTCGCCGATGGCTTGAGCACACTTGAGCGGCTCGCCGACCGGGCCGATGCCGACAAGGTGCAGGCCCTTCTCGCGGGCGAGGCTGACGCAAACGACACCTATATTGAAATCCATGCCGGCGCCGGGGGTACAGAGAGCCAGGATTGGGCCGAGATGCTGCAGCGGATGTACAGCCGCTGGGCCGAACGCAAAGGCTACAAGGTCGAAGTGGTCGATTATCACGGTGGCGATCAGGCCGGGATCAAATCGGCAACTCTGCTGGTCAAAGGCGAAAATGCCTATGGCTATGCCAAGACCGAAAGCGGCGTACACCGGTTGGTGCGCATCAGCCCTTATGACAGTTCAGCCCGCCGCCACACCAGCTTTAGTTCGGTCTGGGTTTACCCGGTGATTGATGACGATATCGATATCGAAATCAACGAAGGTGATCTGAAGATCGATACATACCGCGCCAGCGGCGCTGGTGGGCAGCACGTCAACACCACCGATTCTGCGGTCCGCATCACGCACCAACCCAGCGGAATCGTGGTGGCCAGCCAGAATGATCGCAGCCAGCACAAGAACCGTGCAACCGCGATGAACATGTTGAAGGCGCGTTTGTTCGAGAAGGAAATGGCCGAGCGAGAGGCTGTTGCTTCGGGCGAATATGCCGAAAAGACCGAAATTGGATGGGGCCACCAGATCCGCTCCTATGTCCTCCAGCCCTACCAGATGGTGAAGGACCTTCGCACAGGTGTGACATCGCCCACGCCGGACGATGTTCTGGATGGGGCACTTGATCCGTTTATCTCTGCGGCGCTGGCACAGCGGGTGACTGGAGAGACCGTCGACGTGGAAGACACAGAATGACCATTCGCGCTGCCTTGATATTGGCGGCTGTCGTTGGCGTTTCCGGCGTCGGCATTTCCGGGTGCAAGCCGGTTGTCGATGATTCCGACCGGCCCGAAACATCCCGGGAATTCCCGCGGTCTTACAGGCCGGTTTCGGATTTGGGCGCAAGCCAGTTTTCTACCGAAACCCAGCGCGATAGTGTCGGTGAAGCGCAAAAGGTCATGGACCTTGCGGAGATAAAGCCAGGCATGAGCGTGGCGGATATCGGTGCAGGGGAAGGCTATTATACGATCCGTCTGGCAACCCGTGTAGGCTCTGGCGGGCGCGTGTTAGCGCAGGATATCGATCCCGATGCGAAGGAACGGCTTGGCCAGCGCGTGCTGCGCGAAGGGCTCGATAATGTTTCCATTAAACTGGGGGCACCGGATGATCCGCGGCTGCCGGAAGACAGTTTTGACCGGATCTTGCTGATCCACATGTATCATGAGGTGAAGGAGCCCTATGCGTTCTTGTGGCGGCTTTGGCCGGCGCTACGCAAGGACGGGCAGGTTGTGGTGGTCGACGTCGATCGGCCGACTGACCAGCACGGCATCGATCCGTTGTTGTTATCGTGCGAATTCGAACGTGTCGGGTTTGAGCTGGTGGCCTTCAAAGATGCACCGGAATTGGCGGGGTACTATGCACAGTTCAAGGCAGCGGCTACCAGACCGGAACCGAAAGATATAAAACCATGCCGGGGGTCGCCGGGCGGGGCAGGCAATGCGGCCAATTAGGCCGCTCTAATGGGACAATAAAGATAATGGGATTCAAGGGTCTTAGCCCGATCATTTATGGTGGCCGCGAAGTCTGGCCATTGATCGAAGGTGGCAAGGGTGTGTCGGCAACGAATCACGCCAGTTCCGGTGCATGGGCGGCTGCCGGCGGGGTCGGCACAGTCAGTGCAGTGAATGCCGACAGTTATGACGCTGAAGGCAAAATCATTCCCCAGATCTATGACGCGCTGACGCGCAGGGAACGTCACGAACAGCTGATTAAATATGCGATCGACGGCGCGACCGAACAGGTTAAGCGTGCCTACGATATCGCCAGCGGCAAGGGCGCAATCAACATCAACGTGTTGTGGGAAATGGGCGGTGCCCAAGCGGTTCTCGAAGGCGTGCTGGAGCAGACCAAGGGGCTGGTTACCGGCGTTACCTGCGGGGCGGGGATGCCCTACAAGCTGGCGGAAATCGCGCAGCGTTTCAATGTCAGTTATCTGCCGATCATCAGTTCCGCGCGCGCCTTCCGTGCCTTGTGGAAACGTTCCTATAACAAGGTGCCCGAATTGATGGCGGCGGTGGTCTATGAAGACCCGTGGCTGGCTGGCGGGCACAATGGCCTGTCCAACGCAGAAGACCCAACCAGGCCAGAAGATCCCTATCCCCGCGTCAAGGCCCTGCGGGAAACCATGCGCGCAGAAGGCGTGTCGGAAGATTGTGCAATCGTGATGGCGGGCGGTGTGTGGTTCCTGCGGGAGTGGGAAAACTGGATCGACAATCCTGAACTGGGCAAGATCGCGTTCCAGTTCGGCACGCGGCCGCTCCTGACGGTGGAAAGCCCGATCCCGCAGGGTTGGAAGGAAATGCTGCGCACCGTGGAGCCGGGCGATGTGCTCCTGCACAAATTCAGCCCGACCGGATTTTATTCCAGTGCGGTCAAGAACCCGTTCTTGTGGGATTTGATTCATCGCAGCGAACGACAAATCCCTTATTCCAAAGTGGAAGCCGGCGAACACACCATGCAACTGGATGTCGGGGTTCGCGGCAAGAATTTCTGGGTCACACCGAAAGACCGTGAACGGGCTAAGGCCTGGTTTGGCGAAGGCTTCACAGAAGCTCTCAAAACGCCGGATGACACGGTGGTTTATACCACGCCTGAAAGCCGCGACATTATCCGCAAGGATCAGAAGGACTGCATGGGCTGCCTTTCGCATTGCGGATTTTCCGCTTGGAAGGACCATGACGATTACACAACCGGGCGCCTGGCCGATCCGCGCAGCTTCTGCATTCAGAAGACATTGCAAGACATCGCGCATGGCGGCGATACGGACGAAAATCTGGCTTTCGCCGGACACGCAGCCTATCGTTTCAAGCAAGACCCGTTCTATTCGAACAACTATACACCGACGGTGAAAGAACTGGTGGAGCGGATTCTGACCGGGGACTGATCCGTGCAATAGCAAATGCCGTAGCACGCGTCGTTCATCACCAGTGAAACCGGTGTTCCCGACGTGACTTCACCGATTTCGCACGCTGTTGTGATCGGTGATACATGCCGCGTAAGTGGTCAGCTGCTGGCTAATGACGAGGGGGCGCGCAAAACTTGAAGCGCAAGTCCGCCGCTTAAACCAGTCCTTCCAGCACCTGATCCGGCGGCCTGTGACCATCCATCCAGAACCGGATATTGGCGATCACTTTTTCGCCGGAAGCTTCGCGCCCTTCCATTGTTGCGCTGCCGATATGGGGTAGGGTCATGGTATTCGGATGCGCAAGCAGGCGGGGATCGACCTGCGGTTCATTGCGATAAACGTCCAATCCAGCACCCGCGAGATGGCCGCGCTCCAGCGCCGCAATCAAAGCTTCTTCGTTTACCAGATCACCGCGAGCGGTATTGATCAGAAAGGAACCGGGTTTCATCAAGCCGATCCGCCGCTCGTCGATCAGGCCGACAGTCTGCGGCGTGGCGGGGCAATGCAGTGTCAGAATATCCGCATTTGCGACCAGATCATCCAGATTGTCGACATATTCCGCACCAAACATCCCTTCCAAAGCCAGCGGCAAGCGGTGCCGGTTATGATAGGTGATGTTGAGCCCGAACGCCTTGGCCCGAAAGGCTACGGCTTGGCCGATCCGGCCCATTCCGACGATCCCCAGAACCTTGCCGCCCAATTGCCGCCCGAGCATTCCGGACGGTGCCCAACCGGTCCATTCGCCGCGTCGCACCAGCGACACGCCTTCTCGCATACGGCGAGGAACACCAATGATCATCGACATGGTCAGATCGGCTGTATCGTCCGTGAAGACGCCCGGCGTATTGGTGACGATTATTCCGCGCGCCCTGGCGGCGGCGAGATCGATGTGATCTGTGCCGGCGCCGAAATTGGCGATCAGTTTCAACCTGTCACCGGCCTGTTCGATCAGATCGGCATCGATCCGGTCTGTTACTGTGGGAACCAGCACATCGCAGTCTTGCATTGCCCCTGCCAGAGCGCTGCGTGACAAGGGCTTGTCTCCAGGATTTAACACGGAATCAAAAAGTTCTGCCATCCGCGCCTCGACCTCCGGCATAAGATGACGGGTCACAATGACCCGCGGTGTGCCGGTAAATCGGCGTGAGGAATTGTTTGAGTCAGATGGTATCGAACTGGGCATAACACCAGCGCTAGGACGGGTTGACCCAACCGGTCAAGCAGGGTCGAAGAATCGTCCGTGCTTCTCCCTTGAAGCGCGGGGTCCGCAGGCTCTATGGTGAAGTCATGAATAGCCGATTCCTGACTATCGTTGTCCTAACCTTTCTGGCCATTGCGGCTCCTGCCACTGCTCAGGACCGAGAGGTGCCTTATTGGGCTTCAATCCGCTGGGAAGAAGTGAACATGCGTGTCGGCCCGAGTGAGGAGTACCGGATCGACTGGGTTTATCGGCGGGCGGGATTGCCGGTTAAGGTGATTCGCGTGGTGGAAGGCTGGCGGCTCATCCTTGATCAGGATGGTGCGCAGGGCTGGGTCATCGCCCGTTCGCTTGATCCCAAGCGGGGGGCTGTGGTCGTAGGGAAGAGCCCGGCTCCAATCAGGGATTCAGCGTCCGACAGCGGTAAGTTGAAATGGAATGCGCAGCCCGGCGTCGTTGGCCGATTGGGTGATTGTGACGCGGGATGGTGTGAATTCAACATTGCTGGCCGGAAAGGGTGGATCCGCCAATCGCAAATTTGGGGCGCGGGGGAACCCAAATAAAAAAGGCGGCCACACTGGGCCGCCCTTTTCTAGAAATACGGATCCGGCTTAGCCAACCCGTTTGACGGTCCAGACGTCCGCACTATCGGCGTCGTTTGTCGATGTCATAACGCCATCTTCGGCAACCGTTGTCGTATAACAGCTGGCTTGCGCCTCACCTTCGTTGGTGATGCAGAAATTGCCTGGTCCGGTCGATGTCCATGTGCCGTTGGTGGTCTTGTCACCTTCAACAGATACCACGGTACCATCTTCGTTGACGGTCTGCACCATTGTCTGCTTGCCATCAGCGGAGGAAATATCGAAGGTCCCGGTCATCGGTTTGCCGTCAATTTCCATTTGCGCGGTGGCTGGTGCGGCCGCTTCAACCGGTGCCTCGGGTGCAGGTTCGGGCTTGGAACATGCAGCAAGTGTTGCAATGCCGGCAATCAAAATGAGTTTCTTCATAATAGTCTCCCCCTCTAGAAAGCGGGGAAGCTATCATGAATTAACGAAACAGCCTAATTTGTTATTATTTATATACTTAAATGGCGTTATAAGATCATTTTGAATAGGTTCGAAAACTCTCTTTTTTCGACTCAGGCTATATTCTCCTGGACATTTTATGCCGTGATCCGAAGCATCCTTGACCTTTGACAGCAGAAAGGGCGGCTCAATTAGAGCCGCCCTCCTAATTTAGCTAAGCAGAGTTGCTTATTGAGCTGCTTCTGCCGCCGCTGGTTTTACGGTGACCGGTTCCCCTTTGTCGGGCGTCGCTGTGAACGAACCATCTGCAGCGCGTGCACTTTCGGTGAAGCACATGGCTTCCTGCCCTTCGGTAGTCGGCGTGAAGCATGTCTTGCCATCGACCATCGCCCAGCTTCCTTCAGCAACCAGCGATCCATCAGCATCGCTGTCCGTATAGGTACCGTCAGCATTCAATACTGTTGAGCCGCCTGGGCTGCCGTCAGCCATGAAAACATCATACTTTCCAGGACCCGGAGTTGGAGCCGCTAAAACTGCCTCGTCAGTTGCGGGTGCTTCTGGCGCTTTTGCTTCATTGCAGGCCGATAACGCTACAATACCGACAATAAGAGTGAGTTTTTTCATGAATAATCCCTTCCCAAATCATGGGTGTTATTATCACGAAAAAATCATACCGCCTAATATCCGAAAAATAAGTAACTTAGGCGTCTTCGTTATACCAATTCGACTGCCACTGCTGTTGCTTCACCGCCGCCAATACAAAGACTCGCTACACCGCGAGTCTTGCCTTGTTGCTTGAGTGCATTGAGCAAGGTCACGAGAATCCGCGTACCGCTGGCCCCGATCGGATGTCCCAAAGCAGTCCCGCCACCATTGATGTTAATTCGGTCGTGCGCGATGCCGATATCCCGCATCGCAAACATGGCGACGCAGGCAAATGCTTCGTTCACTTCCCACAGATCGACATCGCTGACCGACCATCCAGCCTTGTCCAGCACCTTCTTGATCGCACCAACCGGGGCAACCGTGAAGTCCTTTGGTTCTTGCGCGTGGGCGGCGCTGGCAACGATTTTCGCGAGCGGTTTGTAGCCTTTGGCTGTGGCCACACTATCGCGAGTAAGAACTACAGCCGCAGCGCCATCAGAAATCGAGCTGGAGGTTGCCGCGGTAATCGTACCATCCTTGGCAAAAGCCGGGCGCAATGTAGGGATCTTGTCTGGTTTGCCCCGCGATGGCGCTTCGTCCGTATCAACGACCACATCACCACCGCGGCCGGAAATGGTTACGGGAACTACCTCGTCCGCGAAGGCGCCGCTGGCAATTGCAGCATTGGCCCGGCGAAGCGACTCAATTGAGTAATCGTCCATTTGTTCGCGGGTAAGCTGGTACTCATTCGCCGTATCCTGCGCGAAAGTGCCCATGGCGCGCCCTTCTTCGTAGGCATCTTCAAGCCCGTCGAGGAACATGTGATCATAGGCCGTATCATGCCCGATGCGCGCACCAGAGCGATGCTTCTTGAGTAGGTAGGGCGCGTTGGTCATGCTTTCCATTCCGCCTGCGATCACGGTGTCTACCGAACCGGATGCCAGTGCTTCAGAGCCCATGATCACTGTCTGCATGCCGCTGCCGCAGACCTTGTTGACCGTTGTCGCTTGGACGGATTTCGGCAGGCCTGCCTTAAGAGCGGCCTGGCGCGCCGGTGCCTGACCAAGTCCGGCGGGGAGGACGCAGCCCATGTAAATGCGGTCGATGCTGTCTCCGGCTACTCCGGCGCGGTCGACCGCCGCCTTGACGGCTGTCGCGCCCAGATCGGTCGCAGACGCATCTGACAATGCGCCCTGCATGCTGCCCATAGGTGTACGTGCATAGGACAGAATGACAATCGGATCGGCAGCGGAAAACTGGGCCATGGGGGCAAGCCTTTCAGGGATGGTGTAATGCGAGAGACTATTTAGGGCTGCGCCGCCGTAATGGCAAATAGGATTGCGGCCCCAGCGAATTGCAGGCTTGTCATTCGCGGCCGACTGGTGAAAGAACAGTGGCAAATAGAAACCCATGGAGAGTGATAATGGCTGAAGACCGCAAAGCCGAAATGTTGGCAATACTCGCTGCTCAGCGCACCGCCTTTACCGCAGCCCGGCCAGAAGAATTGTCGGTGCGCAAAGACAGGATCCGGCGTGCAATTGCACTCCTGGTCGATCATGGCGATGCCTTGTGCAAGGCAATGAACGCGGATTTCGGTAACCGCAGCCACGATCTGAGCATGATGGCGGACATTGTGGGTACTGTGAACTTCGGAAAATATTGCCTGAAACACCTGAATAAATGGGCCAAGGCGGATAAGCGCAAGCCTCTGTTCCCGCTGGGGCTGCTCGGCGCGAAAGCCGAGGTCCGATACGAACCAAAGGGCGTGATCGGCATACTCAGCCCCTGGAACTTTCCTGTTCAACTGTCCTTCAATCCGCTGATGCAGGTACTGGCCGCGGGCAATCGCGCGATGATCAAGCCGTCGGAATTTACCGAGGCGACATCGGAATTGATGGCGGAACTGGTGGCGCAATATTTCGCACCGGAAGAAGTCGCCGTGATCACTGGCAGTCCGGCTGTTGCCCAGGCATTTTCCTCGCTGCAATTTGATCATTTGGTGTTCACCGGATCAACCGCCACCGGGCGCCGGGTGATGGAGGCTGCCGGGCGAAACCTTGTCCCGGTCACGCTGGAACTGGGCGGCAAGTCGCCGGTCATACTTGGCCGTAGTGCTGATTTTGCCAAGGCTGGTGAGCGGATTGCTCTGGGCAAAATGATGAACGCCGGGCAAATCTGCCTCGCACCCGATTACATGGTGGTGCCGGAAGAAAGCGAAGATGCAGCGATCGATGGGGTGCGGCAGGGCGTTCACAAGATGTATCCGAGCCTGATCGACAATGATGATTATACGTCAGTCGTAACCGACCGCCATTTTGAACGGCTTCAGGCGATGGTGGAAGACGCCAAAACCAAGGGCGCCGAAGCCATCGAACTCAACCCGGCGAGCGAGGATTTTTCGAATTCCAATACACGGAAGATGCCGCTGACCATTCTTAAGAATGTCAGTGAAGACATGCTGGCGATGCAGGAGGAAATTTTTGGGCCGGTGCTCCCGGTAAAAACCTACAAGACCGTTGGCGAAGCAATTGATTACATCAATGATCATGACCGCCCCTTGGGGCTCTATTACTTCGGAAACGATGTGACAGAGCGAGAAATGGTGTTGAAGCGCACTGCGTCGGGCGGGGTGACCGTCAACGATGTATTATTCCACGTAACAATGGACGATCTGCCTTTTGGCGGGGTTGGCCCTTCGGGGATAGGTTCCTACCACGGGCCAGAGGGTTTTCGTGAATTCAGCCATGCGCGTTCAGTCTATTCGCAGCCGAAGATCGACGTTGCCGCACTGGGAGGCTTCAAGCCTCCGTATGGCAAAACGACGAAGAAGGCGATTGCAAGCCAGCTCAAGAAGTCCTGACGAGCAGCAGAAGCCGGCAGGGTTGGCGGTGGTTTGGGCGGCAGGCAACTGTCCGCTGCCCGCGCGTTCATACGCTGTGAAAGGCTTGGGGCTTGGTTGCCGGTTTGAAATTGACCCTACAGATGCGGAAAATCAGGGCAAATAGGGGCAATTTACCGCCAACCGACCCTTGCGCCGTGCGGGGCAGAGGCTTAGAGGCAAGCCCAACTTCCGCCCAAACGGGAATCTTTCGTGGTTGATCTAAGCCAATATTTGCCGATCCTGATTTTCCTTGCCATTGCGCTTGGACTGTCTGCGGCGTTTGTGTTCCTGCCAATGGGTGTTGCGCGCCTTACCGGGGCGCATCAACCGAATGCTGACAAGCTGAGCGAATATGAATGCGGCTTTCCTGCATTTGAAGATTCGCGCAGTCAGTTTGATGTACGGTTTTACCTCGTCGCGATCCTGTTCATCATTTTCGATCTGGAAGCGGCCTTTCTGTTTCCCTGGGCGGTTAGCCTGGATGTCACAGGCTGGGCGGGCTGGATCACCATGATGGTGTTTCTGTTCGAACTGATCATCGGCTTTGCCTATGCCTGGAAAGTAGGAGCGCTGGAATGGGAGTAGTGGACGGCCTGCCCGCGGCAGCCCAACCCGGCGCGAGCCTGCAGCCGGATGCGGATTATTTTCGCGCGCTGCAAACAGAGGTGAATGACAAGGGCTTCCTGGTTACCAGCACCGAAGACCTGTTCCAGTGGGCGCGCACCGGTTCGCTCTGGTGGATGACCTTTGGCCTGGCGTGCTGCGCGGTGGAGATGATCCACGTCAATATGCCGCGCTACGATATGGAGCGGTTCGGCATCGCGCCGCGTGCATCCCCGCGGCAATCGGATGTGATGATTGTGGCCGGTACCCTGTGCAACAAGATGGCTCCGGCCTTGCGCAAGGTTTACGACCAGATGTCGGAACCCAAATATGTCATTTCCATGGGCAGCTGTGCCAATGGCGGTGGGTATTATCACTATAGCTATTCGGTCGTAAGGGGCTGCGACCGGATCGTGCCGGTCGACATTTACATTCCCGGATGCCCGCCGACCGCCGAAGCGCTGCTTTACGGTGTGATGCAATTGCAGCGCAAGATCCGGCGCAGCGGGACGATTGAGCGCTAAGATGGCCGTAATGCACTCTGCACCGAAACTCGCCTCGAACGAGGGTGTTCTTGATGCGCTGTCCGGCGCGCTTGGCACCATGCTTCTCTCCGCAAAGGAAGAGCACGGCGAATTGATTTTCACGGTACAGCGCAGCAGCATCGAAGATGCGCTACGCCTGCTGCGTGATGACCATGCCTATCAGCAGATGATGGAGATCGCAGGCGTCGATTTTCCGGACCGCGCCGAACGGTTTGAAGTCGTTTATATGCTGCTGTCGCTGACAAAAAACCATCGGATCATGGTCAAAGTTTGCACCGATGAAGCAACGCCTGTGCCGACGATTACGGCTCTATGGCCCAATGCGGGTTGGCTCGAACGCGAAGTGTTCGACATGTATGGCGTGCTTTTTGCCGGCAATACCGATCTGCGCCGTATCCTGACGGATTATGGTTTTGAAGGGCATCCTTTCCGCAAGGATTTCCCGCTCACCGGCTACACCGAGCTGCGCTATTCCGAGGAAGAAAAGCGGGTTGTTTATGAGCCTGTCGAACTGGCTCAGGATTTGCGGCAATTCGACTTCATGAGCCCGTGGGAAGGTGCGGACTACGTGCTGCCGGGTGACGAGAAAGCCGCAGAAGTGCCGCCAGCTCCCTCGGCGCCTCCGGCAGATGCCGCAAAGAAGAGTCCGGCCAAAAAGGCTGCACCCAAGAAAGCAGCGCCCAAGAAAGCAGCGCCCAAGAAGGCCGCACCCAAGAAGACTGGGACCCGGAAGACCAAGCCGAAGGCAGACACGCCATGAGCATGCAGCTCGAACAGTCGCCCACCACCGGCGATGATGTCATCACCAATTATACGATCAATTTCGGGCCTCAGCATCCCGCCGCGCACGGCGTTTTGCGGATGGTTATGGAACTGGACGGGGAGATTATCGAGCGGATCGATCCGCATGTCGGCTTGCTTCACCGCGGCACCGAAAAGCTGATCGAGCACAAGACCTATCTGCAGGCGCTGCCGTATTTCGACCGGCTTGATTATTGCAGCCCTCTGGCGATGGAGCACAGCTATGTGCTGGCGATCGAGAAGCTGCTCAACATCGCCGTGCCCGAACGTGCACAGTATCTGCGGGTGCTGTTCGCGGAGCTGACGCGCATCTGCAACCACATGCTCAACATCGGCGCTCATGTGATGGATGTGGGCGCGATGACGCCCAACCTGTGGGTGTTCGAATTGCGCGAGGATTGCCTCAACTTCTTCGAACGCGCAGCGGGCGCGCGAATGCACATGGCCTGGTTCCGTCCAGGCGGCGTACACCAGGACGTACCGCTAAAGCTGCTGACTGACATTGGCGACTGGGTCGATACCCGCCTGCCCGAATTGTTCGGCGATGCGATGAGCCTGGTGGTGGACAACCGCATCTTCAAGCAGCGCAATGTCGATATTGCGTTGGTGAGCAAGGAGGATGCAATCGCCTGGGGCTTTTCCGGCCCGATGATCCGTGCGGCCGGGTTGCCGTGGGACCTGCGCAAATCGCAGCCTTATGACGTTTATGATCGGATGGACTTCGAAATTCCGGTCGGCACCAATTCCGATTGTTATGACCGGTTCATGGTCCGCGTTGAAGAAGTTTACCAGAGCGCCAGGATCATTAAACAGTGTTTGGCAGAAATGCCGGAAGGTCCGGTTGCGAGCGATGACCGCAAGGTAGTACCTCCGAAACGCGGTGAGATGAAACAGAGCATGGAAGCGCTGATCCACCACTTCAAACTCTACACAGAAGGCTTCCACGTTCCGGCGGGTGAAGTCTATGTCGCGACCGAAAGCCCCAAGGGCGAATTCGGTGTTTATCTGGTGGCTGACGGGTCCAACAAACCCTACCGCTGCAAGATCCGCCCGACCGCGTTCAGCCATCTTCAGGCAATGGATTTCATGAGCGTTGGCCATATGCTGCCCGACGTTACGGCAATCATCGGTGCAATCGACGTGGTGTTCGGGGAGTGTGACCGGTGAAGAGTAAGCCGAAGATCGTTCTGTTTGGTTTTATGGCGCTGCTGATCGCTTGCATTGGATTTGCCATTGGACAAGGCAAGGAGGGTGCAGGAGTGCCCGTAGTAATTCTGCTTACTGCAATGTGGGCTATCTACGCGCAACGCCGCTGGGGGAGTCAGACACGTGGCTAATCGTCACCTCGCAACAGATACGCCAGAACTTCGTGCGCGCTGGGGCTCTTTTGTGTGGACGAAAGAGAACAGGGCGAAGGCCGACTGGCATATCGCCAAATATCCCGATGGCCGTCAGAAATCGGCGGTGATGCCGCTGCTTGATCTGGCGCAGCGTCAGGTCGGGGCGGAAACCGATACGCAGGGCTGGCTGCCATTGCCGGTGATGGAATATGTGGCGAAATACCTCGATATGCCGGTGATCCGCGTGGTCGAGGTGGCAACGTTCTATTTCATGTATAACCTTGTTCCGGTAGGTAAATTCCACGTACAGGTCTGCGGCACCACGCCGTGCGTATTGCGCGGATCGGACGATATCATCGCCGCCTGCAAGAAACGCGGGATGGAGAAGGGCGCAGTCTCGGCGGACGGCCTGTGGACGCTCACCGAAGTGGAATGCATGGGCAATTGCGCCACCGCGCCAATGGTCCAGATCAATGACGACAATTACGAAGATCTGACGCCCGAACGCCTTGACGCGGTTCTCGATGCGCTGGCCAAGGGCGAGAATCCCAAGGCCGGAACGCAGGAACCGGGTCGGCATACCTCCGAACCTTCGGGCGGGCCGACCACACTGAAAGAAATGGTTGCCGGGAACCACGATTATCGAGGTCAATGGTAATGGCGCTGGCTGACAAAGACCGTATCTTCACCAATGTCTATGGGTTCCAGGATTGGGGCCTGAAGGCAGCGCAGTCGCGCGGTGATTGGGACAAGACCAAGGATATTATCGCGCGCGGCAATGATGCGATCATTGATGAGATGAAGGCATCGGGCCTGCGCGGCCGGGGCGGGGCGGGCTTCCCCACGGGCCTGAAATGGTCCTTCATGCCCAAGGAAAGCAAAGACGGGCGGCCCAGCTTCCTCGTCATCAATGCCGACGAATCCGAACCCGGTTCGTGCAAGGACCGCGAGATTATCCGCCACGATCCGCACAAGTTGATCGAAGGGGCGCTGATCGCCGGTTTTGCGATGCGCGCGCGAGCTGCCTATATTTACATTCGCGGCGAATATATTCGTGAAGCGCAGACTTTGCAGGCCGCAATTGACGAAGCGTATTCAGCGGGGCTGATCGGCAAGAACGCCAGCGGCACCGGTTACGATTTCGATGTGTTCATGCACCGCGGCGCTGGTGCGTATATATGCGGCGAAGAAACCGCGATGATCGAAAGCCTGGAAGGCAAGAAAGGCCAACCGCGCCTCAAGCCGCCATTTCCGGCCGGCGCGGGCCTTTATGGCTGCCCGACCACGGTCAATAATGTTGAAAGTATCGCCGTCGTTCCCACGATCCTGCGGCGCGGAGCAAGCTGGTTTGCCAGCTTCGGACGCGAAGGCAATGCGGGTACAAAGCTGTTCCAGATTTCAGGACATGTCGAGAAACCCTGCGTCGTTGAAGAGGAAATGAGCATTCCCTTCAAGGAGTTGATCGATCGCCATTGCGGCGGCATTCGCGGCGGGTGGGACAACCTTCTTGCCGTGATCCCCGGCGGGTCCTCGGTTCCGCTGGTTCCAGCGGCAGAGATCATGGATGCACCGATGGATTTTGACGGGCTTAAGGCTGTCGGATCAGGGCTTGGCACGGCAGCAGTAATTGTAATGGACAAGAGCACCGACATTGTCCGTGCGATCAGCCGGATCAGCTATTTCTACAAGCACGAAAGCTGCGGTCAGTGCACGCCATGCCGCGAAGGCACAGGCTGGATGTGGCGCATGATGGAACGCCTGCGCACCGGCGATGCGGCGATCGAGGAAATCGACATGCTGCAGCAAGTGACCAAGCAGGTCGAAGGCCACACCATCTGTGCGCTGGGCGATGCAGCGGCATGGCCGATCCAGGGCCTCATCAAGCATTTCCGGCCAGAGCTGGAGCGGCGCATTCACGAGCATAATTCCGGGTTCGCGGAGGCGGCCGAATGAATCGGTCTTTGATCCCGGCCCTGATCCTCGGCGCATTGGCGATGCCGGGTACCGCCGTTGGCAAGGTGCCAGAGCAGTCCGATCCGCTCGCGCTCGAAGCCTTGAGCAACTTTGCGCAATGCGCAGTCAAACGTAGCCCTGACGGCGCGGCGCAATTGCTGGATCAGCCGTTTGACAGCTCCGATTACAAAGCCAAGTTGCGTAAATTTGCCAAGGGGCATGACTATTGTGCGCCGGGATCGCGGCTTGGTTTCAGCGGCTTGCCCTTCGCCGGCGATCTGGCTGAAGCGCTTATCAAGCAACGTTTCGGATCGGCTTCGCTGGCGGTTGCCGCCGCCGGGGCAGTACCTGCGGATCAGAACCCGATGGAAAGCATCGGTATATGCGTCCTGCGTTTGCGGCCCGATGCTGTGAAGGATTTGCTGTCATCCGTTCCGGCCTCCGCAGAGGAGCTGGATGCCTTGCAGCGCACGGGTGATATCCTGCAAAGCTGTATTCCCAAGAGGATGACGATGCAATTGAACAAGCCCGCTGTCCGCGCGATCTATGCGCTCGGCGCTTACCGCCAGCTGGTCGGCCCCTTCGCGCCGCCCGCAAAGCAGGAGGGCTGATTCTCGTGCCTAAAGTCACTGTAGATGGTCTGGAAATCGAAGTCCCCGCTGGCGCGACTGTGCTCCAGGCGTGTGAATTGGCGGGGAAGGAAATTCCGCGTTTCTGCTATCATGAACGGCTGAGCATTGCCGGCAATTGCCGCATGTGTCTGGTCGAGGTGAAGCCCGGGCCGCCCAAGCCGCAGGCATCCTGTGCGCTGCCGGCTGCCGAGGGTCAGGAAATCCGTACAGATTCGCCCATGGTAAAAACCGCGCGCGAAGGGGTGATGGAGTTTCTCCTGATCAACCACCCGCTCGATTGCCCGATTTGCGATCAGGGCGGCGAATGCGATTTGCAGGATCAGTCGGTTGCCTATGGGCGCGGGGCATCGCGCTATGATGCCAACAAGCGTGCGGTGACCGAAAAATACATGGGACCGCTGATCAAGACGGTGATGACCCGCTGCATCCACTGCACCCGATGCGTGCGTTTTTCCGAAGAAATCGCCGGAGTTGATGAAATCGGTGCGCTCTATCGCGGCGAAGATATGCAGATCACCACCTATCTGGAACAGGCTGCGACACATGAGCTTTCCGCCAATGTGATCGATTTGTGCCCGGTCGGTGCCCTTACATCCCGCCCCTACGCCTTTGAAGCCCGGCCATGGGAACTCAAGAAAACGCTTTCCATCGACGTTTCGGACGCGATTGGCGCGAATATCCGGCTCGATAGCCGGGGCCGGGAAGTGATGCGTGCGCTGCCGCGGATCAATGATGATGTGAATGAGGAATGGATTTCCGACAAGGCACGGTATCAGGTTGACGGCCTTACCAAGCGCCGGCTCGACAAGGTTTTCATGCGCAAGCGTGGCAAGCTGACCGAGGCGAGCTGGGACGAGGCATTCAAGGCGATTGCTGCGGCCAAGCCGGGCAAGAAGATTGCTGCGGTCGCGGGCGACATTCTCGATTGCGAAACGATGTTCGCGGCCAAGGCCCTGCTTGGCGCGATGGGTTCCAAGCTGCTCGAAGGGCGGCAGACTGGCATGGATTACGACGTGTCCAATCTGGCGGCAGTCAATTTCAATTCGACGCTGGCCGGCATTGAAACAGCGGATGTGATCCTGGTTGTCGGCAGCCATGTTCGCTGGGAAGCGCCGCTGATCAATGTGCGCCTGCGCAAGGCGGTCAAGAACGGCGCGAAGGTGTTCCTGATCGGCCCCGAATGGGAAACCACCTATCCGGCCGAATTCCTTGGCACTGATCTGGCGATACTTTCCAAATTGCCCAAGGCGGTTGCCGACGCATTCAAGGGTGCCGCGCGCCCTGCCATCATTATGGGCGGCGCGGCCGTGGCCAAGGGCGCGCTGGGCGCTGGATTATCCTTTGCCGCGAAGTACAACCTCGCGCGGGAAGGTTGGAATGGCTTCAACGTTCTTCATATCTCCGCGGCGCGAATGGGCGGACTGATGCTCGGCTATGCGCAGCCGGGCGGGATGGCGGATATCGTCAAGGCAAAGCCCAAGGTGGTGCTGTCGCTCGGCGCGGACGAGATGGATTTTGAGCCCTTCGCGGATGCGCTCAAGGTTTATATCGGCCACCACGGTGACAAGGGTGCGCACAGCGCCGATATCATCCTGCCAGCAGCCTGCTATGCGGAAAAGGACGGAACCTACGTCAATACCGAAGGCCGGGTGCAATTCGCCGAAAAGGCCGTGTATGCCCCGGGTGATGCACGAGAGGATTGGACGATCCTGCGGGCGTTGGCCGATGCGCTGGGCGTTTCGGTCGGGTTCGATAGCTTCGCGCAGCTTCAAAATGCGATGATCAAGGCCGTGCCGGCGCTGGGCGTGGAAGGCCTCGCCGATTTCGGTGCGCTGCCCAAGGCGGACGCGAAAGCCAAGGTTGAAGGCATGATCACGGCCTATCTGATCAAGGATTTCTACCTGACCAATCCGATCGCCCGAGCCAGCGCGGTAATGCAGCAATGTTCGGCTGAACTGCTTCATGGTGATAATTTGCAGGAGGCGGCCGAATGACCGACTTCTTCCAATCCTGGGGCATGTCCTACGAATGGGCATGGTCGGTAGCCACTATCTCCGGCATCTTGCTGATTGCACTGCCGCTGATGTTGGCGGTGGCGATGATCATTTATGTCGACCGCAAGATCTGGGCGGCAATGGCGCTTCGCAAGGGGCCAAATGTGGTCGGGCCGTTTGGTCTTCTCCAGAGCTTTGCTGACGGGCTGAAGGTGTTTCTGCAGGAAACCATTATTCCCAGCGCGGCCAACAAGGGCCTGTTCCTGATCGCACCAATCGTTACCTTCACCGTGGCTTTGCTCGCTTGGGCAGTGATACCTTTCGGGCCGGAAGCGGTGTTGGCGAATATCAATGTTGGCCTGCTCTACGTGCTCGCGATCAGTAGCCTCGGCGTTTACGGGGTGGTGGTGTCGGGCTGGGCGTCCAACTCCAAATATCCGTTCTTCTCTGCCATGCGCGCCGCCGCGCAGATGATTTCCTACGAAGTTTCGATCGGGTTTATCCTGATTTGTGTGGTGCTGTGGGCCGGCACGTTCAACATGAATGGCATTATTGAGGCGCAGCGCGGCCACGGGCTGGGCATCGTCAACGGTTTTGTGTTCAACTTGCTGCTGTTTCCGATGTGGGTGATGTTCCTCATATCCAGCCTGGCGGAAACCGCGCGTGCCCCGTTCGACCTGACCGAGGCGGAGAGCGAGCTGGTGGCTGGGTACCAGACCGAATATTCCAGCATGAGCTTCGCGCTGTTCTGGCTCGGCGAATATGCCAATGTGTTGCTGATGTGCGCGCTCAACGCCATCCTGTTCTTCGGCGGGTGGCTGCCGCCACTCAACGTTGACTGGCTGCCCGGCTACTTCATCCCTGGCTGGATCTGGCTGTTCGGTAAGATCTTCTTTTTCTTCTTCATCTTCAGCTGGGTGAAGGCCACCGTCCCGCGTTACCGGTATGACCAGTTGATGCGGCTGGGGTGGAAAGTCTTTCTACCGCTCAGTCTGCTGTTTGTCGTTCTGGTGTCCGGTTATCTGATGTTTACGAGGTACGGCGCATGAGCGTTTCGCAACTCATCAAGTCTTTTACCCTGTGGGAATTCCTCAAGGCGCACGCGCTGACCCTGAAGTATTTCTTCAAGCCAAAGGCGACGATCAACTATCCGTTCGAGAAGAACCCGCTCAGCCCACGCTTTCGCGGCGAGCATGCTTTGCGCCGCTATCCCAATGGCGAGGAACGCTGCATCGCCTGTAAATTGTGCGAGGCCGTATGCCCGGCGCAGGCGATCACCATAGAGAGCGAACCGCGCGAAGACGGCAGCCGCCGCACCACACGCTATGACATCGACATGACCAAGTGCATCTATTGCGGTTTCTGTCAGGAAGCCTGTCCGGTGGATGCCGTGGTCGAAGGGCCAAACTTCGAATACGCGACCGAAACGCGCGAAGAATTGCTCTATGACAAAGCAAAACTGCTGGCGAACGGGGACAAGTGGGAGCGGGCGATTGCCGCGAACCTTGAAGCCGATGCGCCCTATCGCTAGGGGCGGCGCGAACCGATGATCCAGACCCTTGCCTTCTACCTCTTCGCGGTGCTCGTGATAGCCAGCGGCACCTTTACGATTCTTGCCCGCAATCCGGTGCATTCGGTGCTCTGGCTGATTGTTGCGTTTTTTAACGGCGCCGGGCTGATGGTGCTGCTGGGCGCCGAGTTTATCGCGATGCTGCTGGTGATTGTCTATGTCGGCGCGGTCGCGGTGCTGTTCCTGTTCGTGGTAATGATGCTCAATATAGATTTCGCCGAATTGCGCGCCGGGTTCATGAAGAATTTCCCGATCGGCATTGCTATTGCACTCCTGTTGCTGGCTGAACTGGTGCTGGGGATCGGGGCCTATCGTGCCGGTGCCATGGTGCTCGGTACGCCTGATGGTACCGCTGCGGCAGCGGCCGATACCAGCAATATCGCCAGTATCGGTGCGGTGCTTTACAGCAAATATCTGTTCCTGTTCGAAGCGGCGGGACTGGTTCTGCTAGTGGCCATGATTGGCGCGATTGTCCTGACCCACCGGGAACGGGCATCCGGCCCCCATCGCGGCCATCAGGATATTGGTAAGCAGGTGCGCCGCCGGCCGCAGGATGCGACCGTGAATGCCCGCCCTGATGTCGGGAAAGGTATATCCCTATGATCGGTATCGAACACTATCTGGTGGTCAGCGCGGTTCTCTTTGTGCTTGGGGTCCTGGGCATTTTTCTCAACCGCAAGAATATCATCGTCATCCTGATGGCAATCGAACTGATCCTGCTCGCGGTGAATATCAATCTGGTGGCCTTCAGTGCCTTCCTTGGGGATTTGACCGGACAGGTGTTCGCAATGTTCGTGCTGACAGTCGCAGCCGGAGAAGCGGCAATCGGGCTTGCGATTCTGGTTATTTATTTTCGTGATCGGGGTACGATTGCGGTGGACGATGTTAATCGGATGAAGGGCTAAATCACAGTGACCTCCATCTACTTCATCGTGTTCCTGCCATTGCTGGCCGCAGTTGTCGGCGGGCTCGGTAACCGCGCGCTCGGTAACACCGTGGTCAAGTTGCTCACTACGGGCGCATTGTTTGCTTCGTGCCTCTTGAGTTGGCCGATCTTTCTCGCCTTCATCGGCGGAACTGCCGAGGCCGGTGTTGTCCCTGTCTTGCAATGGGTGCATTCGGGTTCGCTCAATTTCGATTGGGCGCTGCGTGTCGATGCTCTGACCGCTGTCATGTTGGTGGTCATCACGAGTGTTTCGGCACTCGTCCATCTTTATAGCTGGGGCTATATGGAGGAAGACCCGGACCAGCCGCGGTTCTTCGCCTATCTCAGCCTGTTCACCTTTGCCATGCTGATGCTGGTTACAGCCGATAATCTGGTTCAGATGTTTTTCGGCTGGGAAGGGGTGGGGCTCGCGTCCTATTTGCTAATCGGTTTCTGGTTCAAAAAGCCGAGCGCCAACGCCGCCGCTATCAAGGCCTTTGTGGTCAACCGTGTTGGCGATCTTGGGTTCATGCTCGGCATTTTTGGCACATTTCTGGTGTTCGGGACGGTATCCATCCCAGAAATTCTCGCTGCGGCACCTTCGATGAGCGGATCGACCATCGGCTTCCTCGGTTACCGAATGCACACGATGGATATCCTGTGCATCCTGCTGTTCATCGGTGCGATGGGCAAATCGGCACAGCTCGGCCTCCACACATGGTTGCCCGACGCGATGGAGGGGCCGACGCCGGTCTCCGCCCTGATTCACGCCGCAACTATGGTGACAGCGGGCGTCTTCATGGTTTGCCGCCTGTCGCCAATGTTTGAAACGGCACCCGTGGCCCTTTCCATGGTCACATTCGTCGGCGCAGCGACCTGTATTTTTGCCGCAACCATCGGCACAACGCAGTGGGACATCAAGCGGGTCATCGCCTATTCAACCTGTTCGCAGCTTGGTTACATGTTTTTTGCCGCTGGCGTTGGCGCCTATGGCGCGGCGATGTTCCATCTGTTCACGCATGCTTTCTTCAAGGCGCTGCTGTTCCTTGGTGCAGGCAGCGTGATCCATGCCATGCATCACGAACAGGACATGCGTTATTACGGCGGTCTGCGGAAGCAAATCCCCTTCACCTTCTATGCGATGCTGGCAGGCACATTGGCGATCACCGGCGTCGGGATATACTGGCTACATGCCGGCTTTGCAGGGTTCCACTCCAAGGATGCGATCCTGGAGGTCGCTTTTGCGCGCGGCACCGAACTGGCCAATTTTGCGTTCTGGATGGGTGCTTTTGCCGCGCTGCTGACCAGTTTCTACAGCTGGCGGCTGATGTTCCTGACCTTCTGGGGGCGCCCGCGTTGGATCGAAAGCGAGCATATCCAGCATTCCGTGCACAAGACTCCGGAACAAGCCGGTGATGACACGACGGGCGGATATCATCCTCATGAGAGCCCGGTTTCCATGTTGATTCCGCTGGGCGTGCTCACGCTGGGTGCAGTGTTTGCTGGCTTCATCTTCAACCCGCAATTTCTCGAAAGCGAGAATTTCTGGGGCGGCGCGATCTATTTCAACGAAGGATTGATCCACGCGATGCACGGGGTGCCGCTGTGGGTGAAATTGAGTGCGACGATCGTGATGCTGTTGGGCTTTGTCACAGCATGGTTTGCTTATATTCGCGATACTTCGATCCCCGGCAAATTTGTGGAACAGTTCCGGCTGCTGCACAAATTCGTCTACAACAAATGGTATTTTGACGAACTCTACGACTTCCTGTTTGTGCGGCCAGCATTCTGGTTCGGCCGCAAATTCTGGAAGATTGGCGATGAAGGGATCATCGACCGGTTCGGCCCCAACGGCGCGGCGTGGCTGGTCGAACAAGGCGCTGTAGTCGCCAAGAAGGTTCAGTCGGGCTACCTTTATTCCTATGCGCTGGTCATGCTGCTCGGGCTGATCGCCGCCGTTACTTGGGTCATGATGTGATGGGCGGTTTCCCGATCCTTTCTGCGATGCTGCTGGTGCCATTGGTTGCGGCCATGGCATGCCTGTTGGTGCGCGCCGGTACTGCAAGAAGCATTGCCCTGGTGGCGACATTACTCAACCTCGCGCTGGGTATTGCTCTGTGGGCCAATTACGACATTGGCGGTGCGCAGTGGCAGTTCACCGAACGTCACGAGATTTTTCAGGGGTTCAGCTACGCACTGGGGATAGATGGGATCGCGCTACTGCTGATCGTGCTGTCGGTTTTCCTTATGCCGATCTGCATCCTCGCGAGTTGGGAATCGATCCAGAAGCGCGTCGGGGAATATATGGCCGCGTTCCTGATCATGGAACTTCTGATGATCGGCGTGTTTGCGGCACAGGATATGTTCCTGTTTTACATCTTCTTTGAAGCCGGCTTGATCCCGATGTATCTCATCATCGGGATTTGGGGCGGTGCCAACCGGATATACGCCAGCTACAAGTTCTTCCTCTATACATTACTCGGATCGGTACTGATGCTGATCGCGATGCTATGGATGGTGAATGCGTCGGGCACGACCGATATTCCCACGCTGATGAATTATGATTTCCCGGTAAAGGCACAGACATGGTTGTGGCTGGCTTTCTTCGCCAGCTTTGCAGTCAAGATGCCGATGTGGCCGGTTCACACCTGGTTGCCCGATGCCCACGTGCAGGCCCCGACTGCGGGTTCGGTAATTCTGGCCGGCGTTTTGCTCAAAATGGGTGGGTACGGATTCATTCGCTTTTCGCTTCCGATGTTTCCCGAAGCATCGGCGCAATTGATGTGGGTGATCTTTGTCCTGTCGATGGCAGCGGTGGTAATTACCAGTCTCATCGCGCTTGTTCAGCACGACATGAAGAAGTTGATTGCCTACAGTTCCGTCGCGCATATGGCGATCGTCACGGTTGGTTTGTTCAGCTTCAACGTCCAGGGTCTCGAAGGGTCGATGATCGTGATGCTGAGCCACGGCCTGGTATCGGGCGCGCTGTTCCTCTGCGTTGGCGTGATCTACGACCGGCTGCATACCCGCGAAATTGATCGCTACGGCGGTCTCTCGATCAACATGCCGCATTACGCACTGCTGTTTATGCTGTTTACCATGGCGAGCGTCGGGCTGCCCGGTACCAGCGGATTTGTCGGGGAGTTCCTCTCGCTGGCAGGGATCTACAAGGTGTCCACCACAGTTACGCTGGTGTGCACCACCGGGATTATCCTTGGCGCGGCTTACATGCTCTACCTCTATCGCCGGGTGGCGTTTGGCGAACAGAAAAATGCCGATGCTGCGGCCATGTCGGATCTCAACCTTCGCGAGTGGCTGATGCTCGGACCGATTGCGGCGGCGGTGCTATGGATGGGTGTCTATCCGGAAAGCTTCCTGGCCCCGATGCGCAAGGATATCGCTGCTCTCGATGCTCGGTTGTCCCGCGCGGCACCATCAGGTGATGCCCATTTGGTTGCAGGTGAACCAAAGGCCGAAGCGGCCAATGCCATGCCGGAGGGCGTTGGCGAACATGAAGCGACTGCTGAGGGTGCGCATTGATGGATTACGCTAATTCCCTCTATCTCACCGGCCCGGAAGTATTCCTTTCGGTCAGTGGGCTGATTTTGACGCTGCTTGCGGCCTGGGGCGGCCGGCCATCGGCGCGCTACACGACAATCCTTGCTGTTGCCGCGCTGTTTGGGGCCGGAGCGTTGACGGCACAGTTTCTCATCAATGATGCCTATTCGCTTGGCGGTGACGCATTTGGCGGGCTGTACCGGATGGATGCCTTTGGCAGCATGGCAAAGCTGCTGATCTATGCCGCGGCGATCGGCTGTCTGATTGTGACCCCGCGTTTCTTCGACAAGGGTACAGAATACCGCCCGGAATACCCATTGCTGGTGGTGTTTGCCGCCGTCGGGATGGGCATGATGGTTTCAGCGGCCGATCTGATGACGCTGTATATCGGGCTCGAAATGAGCAGCCTTGCGTCTTACGTCCTTGCATCTTTTGCGCGCAGTGACGGGCGCTCGGCAGAAGCCGGGCTCAAATATTTTGTGCTTGGCGCTTTGGCGAGCGGGATACTGCTTTACGGCATAAGTCTGGTCTATGGCTTTGCCGGCAGCACCAGCTATCCTGCCATTCGCGCGGCGTTTGATGGCGGTTTGGGCACAGGTGCGATGTTCGGCATTGTCTTCGTCCTGGCAGGCCTTGCCTTCAAGATCTCGGCTGTGCCGTTTCACATGTGGACGCCCGATGTTTACGAAGGCGCGCCCACTCCGGTAACAACATTCTTCGCCACCGCACCCAAGGTTGCCGCTATTGCGATGACGGCGCGAATTTCGCTTGATGCGTTTGGCAATCAGGTGGACGTCTGGCGGCAGATTGTAATCTTTGCCGCGCTCGCCTCCATTTTGGTTGGGGCCTTGGGGGCAATCGGTCAGAGCAACGTGAAGCGGCTGCTGGCTTATTCTTCGATCAATAACGTTGGCTTCATCCTGATCGGGCTGGCCGCAGGTACCGCGGCCGGCACCAGCGCGATGCTGGTTTATCTCGCCATTTATGTAGCAATGTCTCTGGGCAGTTTCGTTGCGGTGTTGATGATGCGCGATGCGGCCGGAAATCAGGTGGAATCGATTGCCGACATGGCCGGTCTTTCGCGCACCAATCCGATGTTGGCGCTTTGCCTCGCCGCGATGATGCTGAGCCTGGCCGGAATTCCGCCCTTGTTTGGCTTCTGGGGCAAGTTCGTGGTGTTCCAGGCGGCGGTGGAAGCCGATCTGGTGGTGTTGGCCGCTATCGGCATTGCCGCCAGCGTGATCGGTGCGTTCTATTATCTGAAAATCGTCAAGATCATGTATTTTGATGAACCTGCCGAAGTGGTGACGGGCAAGAGCGATCTTTCGCATTGGGCAGTGTTGGCGATTTGCGCGATCGTGGTCTCACCGCTCGGTTATCTTGCGACCAAGCCGCTTGGTGTATTGGCTGATCGCGCCGCCGCGGCGCTGGTGTTCGCGGGTTGATCCGACACCCTTGATAGAGAAAATCGCACAAACCGGCTCAACAAATGCCGATCTCGCCGAACGATTGAGGGCTGGGGGTCGCGTTCCCGAAGGTGCATGGCTTGTAGCGGATCGACAAAGCGCAGGACGCGGGCGGCAAGGCCGTGAATGGTATGATGGTCTCGGTAACTTCATGGGCTCAACCGTAGTCCGCATCGACCCGGGCGCACCACCGACGCAGACATTGGCACTGGTAGCAGGTATCGCGGTTTACGAGGCGCTGCTGCCCTATTGTCCCGATCGCCAATCGCTCAAATTGAAATGGCCGAACGATATCTACTACCGCGATGCGAAGCTGGCCGGAATTCTGCTTGAACGCGAGAAGGACAATGTGATCGTCGGGGTCGGCGCAAATCTTGCGGCTGCCCCGCATTTGCCGGACCGTGCAACGATTGCCCTAGCTTCTGTCGGGCCTACGCCGGATCGGGACATATTCGCTCATGCTCTCATGCAGAGCTTCGATCAGGAACTGGAACGATGGCGCACATATGGCACAGAGCCGCTCATCCGCCGATGGGAAAGTATCGCCCACGCCAAAGGAACATCGTTGGTCGTGCATGAACAGACGGGGGGCCTGATTAAAGGCACATTCGACGGCCTCCTTGCCGATGGATCACTTCACCTGCGCTTGGCGGATGGCACGACCCGTGCCATTCACGCTGGCGATGTTCTGCTCGCCTGAAGGAAGAAACCATGCTGCTTGTCGCCGATGTCGGTAACACCAATGTTGTTTTTGCCCTGTTCAAAGGCAAGGATATCCGCGCGCGCTGGCGCATCGCCACGGACCCTCGCCGGACGGGAGATGAATATGCTGTCTGGCTAACCCAATTGCTGGCGCTGGAGGGGATCAAGCGCGGCGAGATCAAGCGTTTCGTAATTGGTTCGGTGGTGCCGCGCGCAATCCATAATCTGACTGTGCTGGGCGAGAAATATTTCGGTGTGACCCCGATTATAGCGGGCCAGGGTGAGGCCGGCTGGGGAATAACGGTCGATGTCGACGAACCGCGAACTCTGGGCGCAGACCGTGCGTTGAACGCGATTGCCGCCCACGCGAAATATGACGGCGATCTGATTATCATCGATTTCGGTACGGCGACCACTTTTGATGCGGTTGATTTCACCGGAGCGTATAAGGGGGGCATCATCGCGCCGGGAATAAACCTGTCGCTCGATGCCCTGGTCGGCAATACGGCCAAATTACCGCGTATCGCGATAGAAGCCCCGCGCAGTTCCAGCGTCATCGGCCGTAACACCGAAGACCAAATGCTGATCGGCGTGTTCTGGGGCTATGTCGCGATGATGGAAGGATTAATTGCAAAAATGAGGGAAGAAATCGGACGCCCCGCCAAAGTGATCGCTACCGGTGGCCTCGCCATATTGTTCGACAAACATACCGACATGTTTGACGGCGTGGATTCCGATCTGACCTTGGAAGGACTCGCAATCCTTGCTGAGCGGGGGGCGGCGTGAAGAAGGACTTCACCCCTGAAAAGGAGCTGCTTTTTCTGGCATTGGGCGGATCCGCTGAAATCGGCATGAACGTCAACCTGTATGGGTGTGATGGTAAATGGCTGATGGTCGATCTGGGTATGACATTTTCCGGGGAGCAATATCCCGGTGTAGATCTGGTGTTCGCCGACCTCGAATTCATCGAGGAACGCCTCGATGATTTGGTGGGCATTGTGCTGACCCACGGGCACGAAGACCATATTGGCGCTATCCCCTATTTTGCGGAAGATCTGGGTGTCCCGCTTTACGCCATGCCGTTCACCGCCGATCTGATCCGGCGCAAGCTGGAGGAAGCCGGAATAGCGCGGGAGATCGAACTTAATGTGATCGATTCCACCGACAGCTTTGCAGTCGGGCCGTTCGACATTTCCTATGTCCCGCTTGCCCACAGTATTGCCGAGGGCAATGGTCTGGTCATTGATACGCCCTATGGCCGCATTTTCCATACGGGTGATTGGAAGCTGGACGAGGAGCCGATTATCGGTGATCCGACGACAGAAGACGAACTGACCGCCCTGGGTGATGAAGGCGTTTTGGCAATGGTTTGCGATTCGACCAATGTCTTCAACCCCAATGCCAGCGGTTCGGAAGGCGGCGTTTACCGGGGCTTGATGGAAGAAGTGAAGCGCCATGAAGGCCGACGGGTGATGGTCACCACCTTCGCTTCCAATGTGGCGCGCCTGCAAACGCTGGGTGAGGTGGCAAAGGCGACCGGACGGCAGCTATGCGTTGCCGGGCGTTCGCTCGACCGAATAATCGCCGTGGCGCAGGATAATGGCTATCTTCAGGATTTTCCGGACACGGTCGATTTCGACAAGGCGATGGGTTTGCCGCGTGGCGACATCCTGATTCTGGCCACAGGCGGTCAAGGTGAACCACGCGCGGCCCTGGCGCGGGTGGCTGATGATAACCACCCGATCAAATTGCAGAAGGGCGATGTGGTTCTGTTTTCCAGCCGGCAGATTCCCGGGAACGAGATTGCAATCGGTGTGGTTCAGAACAAGCTTGCCGAACGCGGGATCGTGATGGTGACGGACCGGCAGAGCGAAATTCACGTTTCCGGCCATCCGGGCCGCCCTGAACTTGAGGAAATGTATTCCTGGATCAGGCCGGAAATCCTTGTGCCCGTACACGGCGAAATTCGTCATATGCAAGAACAGGTGCGGGTCGGGCAGGCGGCCGGAATTCCGCACAATATCTTCCAGAAGAATGGTGACATTATCCGGCTGGCTCCTGGCCGGCCGGGCAAGCTGGCAGAAGTGCGAACGGGCCGCTTGGTGCTCGATGGTGAGATAATCGTACCTGCCGACGGCGAAGCGATTGCGATGCGCCGCCGGATCGCGCGTGAAGGCGTCATCGTGGTGGCGGTGAGTTCGCAGTTGAAGCCCAGTCTCGAATGTTTCGGCTTACCGCTTGACGAAGACATGGGCGAATTTATTGCTGAAACTTCTGCTGATATCGTCAAGGCGCTCAAGGCGTTAAAGGGATCGGCCCGCAAGGATCGCGCGGAATTGACCGAAGCGGTGCGCTTGGCAACGCGCCGCGCAGCAACCCGTTGGTGCGGGAAACGCCCGCAGGTCAAAGTCATGTTGATGGGTGAGTAATCAGATGCAGTGGACATCAATCCTTGCGATTTACATGCTCTTTTGGGTCATGTGCGCCTTCGTGATGTTGCCGTTTGGCGTGCGAACGCACGATGAATTGGGGTTGGAAAAGATTCCTGGCCAAGCCGATAGTGCGCCGGGGAATTTTCGACCGGGCAGACTGGCACTGCGCGCGTCTATCCTGGCAGCGATTGTGACGGGGTTATATGTGTTGAACTATACGTATGGCTGGATCACGGTTGACGATATCAACTTTTTCAAACCACCGGCAGAAGTTCTGAACAACTCCGCGTAGCGCTAGTTGCGCAGTCGTTCAATCGCCTGCGCCAGCGCAACATAGAGCTTGCCCATATCCGAACTGATCAAGGTCACGCCCAGGGTATTCCCGTCACGGGTTGACAGCATGGCCCGCAGCATTGCTTCGAAATCATGGATATAGCGGCTGACATTCTCGGCAAAATCGCTGTCACCGGCATATAGATCGGCTACGTTGCGCGCTTCGGCGTTATCCAACAGACGCACAGCGCGCCGGGTGAAAATCCCCCGATCACCGCGCAAATAGGATGCCCAGGCAGTGTCAGTTACCTCGCTGGAAAGCGCTTTGCTGATGTCGATTGCGTTGGAATTGAGGCTGTCGGTGATCAGCGCAACGCGGCGCGAAAAGTCGTTATCGACCTGCTCTTCGGCACGCTCACGGGCACGGGCGACCCGTGTTTCGAGATTGCCAGCAAGTTCATCCACCTTGACCAGCTGATCGCGCAGATGGACTGCAGCCTCGCGGCTGGTTGATGAAGCGTGTGCCGTTGCCACTTCCAGTTGCTTGATGGCCTCTTGCGTACGCTCGCGCAGGGCCCGATCAATGGCCTCTGCGCTTTCGGTGCCGATGCGTTCGGCAAGGTTGCTAATATCGATCGCTGTACCGTTGCCAATTGCCCCGACGGCATCTTTCGCAGCACGTTCGAGCAATGCGATGGCCGCCCGCAGCTCCGAATGGGCATTCGCCGACAGCGCATCGCTGCTGGCGCTCAATTCGGCCAGCGACGCGCGCAAATTTTCAAGTTCGGTATGATGTTCGGCATTGGCTGAGGACAATCGTGTGTGGAATTCCTCCACTTGCGCAATGGCTTCGCGCCCACTGTCCTTCGCGGAAATTACATAATTGGACAGAGTTTCACCGCGATTCCCGGCCTCCGTCAGCAGAAGATGAATGTCGCGCACCCGATTTTCAGTTGCGGACAACTTTTGGCCCGCTTGGTCAAGAGCCGCGGGAAGTGCCTCCTGACTGTGCTGGGAACTGGCTTGAATCAGCTCAAGCAAACGGATCGTGTCTTCTGTCAGTTGGCGGATCGCGCCAGAGGTTGAATCGACCGACATTCGGCTCTGCTCGAGCTTTGCGGCCAATCCTTCTGCGCTATTGCCCAGCATCGTTTCGGTGGCGCTGCCCTGTGCCGCAATGGCTTCAAGCTCGACCTGCAGATTTGCAAATCGCGCAGCAATGCCTTCACCATGATTGGCCAGGACCGCGGTTTGTTCGATATTCTGCGCACGGCGGGCGCTTATCGCCTCGTCCATCTCTGCCAGCCGCGCGCTTAACGTCTCAATTGCTTCCTGTTCATTTCGCGCCATGTCCTCGGAAAGAACCTTGATTTGAGCGCGCAAAGCATTGCTGCGTTCCGTCATCACGGCATCGACGCGTTCGGCTTCGGCGGCAAGTTCCTGCAACTTGGCTTGCGAAGAAGCGAGCGCGGCTTCGTCAATAGCCGACATCTTCTCGATTGCGGCGGTGAGTTGCGATTGCATATTTTCAACTTGGCCGGACCACGCTTCCAGCGCGCGCTGCTCCCCTTCACGAACTGAGCTTGCAACCTGCCGGCCTTCGTCCCGTAGCGATCCAATCCGGGCGCGCAAGGACACTAGCGCCTGTTCTTCCTGTTC
>JAHEAV010000005.1:0-75387 GCA_024642565.1 Erythrobacter sp. | reverse complement strand
AGTTCCCGATTCACGCTGGCAAGCCGGGATTCGAGCAGGCTTGATTCGTCTGACAGCAATCGTGCAGCGTCGCCAAAGCGGCTGGCTTCGCGCCGGCTGTTCCGCATCGCCAGAAGCCACAAGGAAATTACCAGCAGCACCGGGATGGACCAGGCCACGATCCAGCCGCTCCACTGCTGCGGGGTGCCGCCCGCCAGCATCTCAATCTTGTTCGCCCAAGCGTAAAAGCCGGTCCATGCCGCGATCGCCAGAATGGCAAGGGCAGGCGTAAGCCAGCCAAGATTTCGCCCGGTAGGAATGGTATCGGCCGGATATTCCGTCCATTCTTCTTCCAGCGTTAGCGGATCTTCCGCCGTGCTGTCCGAATGGGATTCCTGCACCTGCGGCGCGCTGTCAGGCCCGACGACCCGAATGTTTGATCCACTGCTCATTTCGGGAAACTATCACTTTTAGGCAAAGGATAAACCCCGCCTTAACCTTCTGGGCGTTAGAATTTCGAATGATGTTGTATGAAAACGGCGCTTTCGATGCCACTTTGGCCGCTGCGGCAGGCGATGACGCCGCGCTGCTCGGCGAATTGCGCGCTGCCTTTGTGGAAAGTCTCGAACGTCAGGTCGACCTGTTGAAGCGGTCGCGCTGCGATGGAAACTGGAAAATTGCGGCCATGCGCCTCAAAGGGTTGGCGGCCAGTTTTCATGCCAACGATCTGATTTTACTCGCCGATGACGCCATTCGCGCGGCGCCTGGCGAACCCACGATCATTCGGCAGATCGAAGTGTTTCTAGCAGACTTTACTGCGGCCCAGAGCTGATCCGAACCGCGCGGCTTGGCATGAGCATTGCGGAACCCTAAGAACCGGGGTTCCAGCAGCAGGAGCCAGATGGTGCGGGTCGCGTTACTTTCAACAATAGAAGCCGTAGCCCGCGCTGGTGGGGACCCGCGAGCGTTCTTGCCCCTGGCGGGGCGGATGGTTGTGCAATATCAATTGGAAAGCGCACTGGCGATGGGCTGCGAGAGGATTGCTTGCCATGCCGTGGGCCTGCCGCGCGAGCTGGTTGCGCTCCAGCATCAGGCTGAAAAAGCTGGCGCTCAATTCCAGGTAATTCATGACAATCGCGCCTTGTCCGGCATGGTACGGGCTGCCGATGAGATAGTCGTGTTTGCGGACAGCCTGGTGATCGATCAGGAACTAGCGCTGGCGGCTCTGAGTAACAGGCCGGGAATTCTGGTTTTTCCTGCCGAAGAAGGCGTTGCAGCCGGCTATGAACGGATTGATCGCGATTATGCCTGGGCGGGCGTTTTCATCGCTCCGGGATCAACTGTGGAACGACTGGCCGATCTCCCGCATGATGCCGACCCGGTATCCAGTCTGCTGCGAATTGCCCTGCAATCGGGGGTTCGTCCGCGCCCGATGCCCGCAGGTTCGCTGGCGTCGCATAATTGGGGGCTGATACAATCGGCTGAGGATGCCGAAAATTTCGAGCAGCACTGGCTTGGCCGCCATGCACGGCGGGCACCCTATTACGCACCGTTCCTGGCCTTGGCGGACCGCGCTGCGATCGCCTTGGTTGCCTTTGGTCCGGATGTGGCCAGAAAATATGGAAGGATATTTGGACTTTCCGGCGCGATGGGCCTGGCAGCCGGGTTGGCCGGATGGTTCTGGAGCCCGGTTGCAGCCCTTGTTTTGGCGTGCGGCGCATTTCTGGCGGGCAGGGTGGCAGGTTCGATGCGGGAAATTGCGCTGGCTGGCCGTCATCAGCGGACAGAATCCCACCTAACTCAGCGCGGGTTTGAGCTTTTTTACGATATTCTGCTGCTGCTCGTAACGCTTCTGGCGGCCCCAGAAGCGGAACGCAGCGCAGTTCTGCTTGGTATGGCGAGCGTGCTGCTTTTGCTGAGGCTTGGCCGGGGTTTGCCGCTGCGAAAGTGGAAAATTCTGTTGGAAGATCGCCCGTTTCTGGCGGCCGGCCTTGCCGCCGCGAGCTTCACTGATGACATTGTGATCGTATTACAGATACTTGTCCTTGCCATTGTAACCGCAATGTTGCTCGATAATGTGCGGCCAAGGCTAACGCAGACTTAACCATGCCCGTTTATGGGATAATGCCATGATTGATAGCGGTTTGCCCATATTGGCTGATGCACAGACTGAAGCGGTGCTGCGCAATGAATTGGCGCAGGGTGATACTGCGCTTGGTTCAATCGCGCCCATCCTTGGCCACTTGCTTACAAACCGCGATCATTCGCTGTTCAGCGACGAGACGGTTGCCCAGGTTGGTGGTATGATTTCGCATATCGCTGCGCAGCTGCTTCTTGCCCAGGCAGAGGCCGCACGAGTTGAACAACCGCATAATCTGGATGATGCAGCTCAGGATGCTCTTGCAGTGGAATTGGTGGCTATCCCGGAACTGACGACCCATTGCCACGCATTGGCGATCGAGTGGCAGTTGGCGACGCATCTGGAAGCGCGCAACACAATCGATCCGGTTGTCTCGCCCCTGCTAGAGGCCCTGATCGCATCGGACGATAATACTTCCGCCAGCCTTGCGATGAACTTCCTCGCCGCCCAGGCCCGGTTTATCCAGCAGCAGCGCAGAATGGAGCTTCCGCTGGGAGAACTGCCGGGCGATCTGTTTCATCGGGTTCTGCAAAGCTGGCAAGAATCCGCCGGGCAGACCGTTGCAGAGCCAGTGACTGATGCGTCAGCCCGCCTTCGGTCCAGCTTTGATGAAAGTTCAAATCGTCTGGGCATGGTTGCAAAACTTGTGACCGGAATGGGGAATGGCGCCGTTGCGGGCTTGGCGCTGGGTCATGCAGGCGTGGCAATATTTCTTTCGGCACTGGCGATTGGGATCAATCAGGATCGCGATATTGTCGCCATTTCAACCAACGAACGCCAGATCGCCCGACTTGCGGTCAGCTTGTGCGCGGCGGGGTTGAAGCCAAAGGAAGTGGAGGAGCAATGCGTGCTGATCCACGGGAAAGTCACCTTGCCGGAAGGTTTCGATGGTCTACGGGCCGACCGCGCGGTCGCCATGCTGGCGAGCAGCGGCCGAAGGGCCAGCGGCTAGGCTATGGCACGCGCGAAACCAGCCTGCTTGGCCGAAGCCTATAGCGATGCGCAGGATCATCTGATCCAGGCGCAGGAACCGCTCATGAGCCTTCATCAACGTTGCGGCGGTGAGTTGCCGGGTTCCATTGCGATCCCGGAACTGCTCGCGCTGGTTCGAAAGTCGCGTCAATATGGATTGCGGCTTGCCCGTACGATCCATGCGATCGATGGCGACGATCAAATTCGCGCTTGGGTGGAGGTCACACCAGACGCTTTGATTGAAGAGCATGGAGAAGGCGGATGCGCGATCCGCGTGGTGAATTGGCAAGTGTCCCCTCTGGCCGGAGACGATCAGGAACAGGCTGCCACGCGTGAACTGGACATAAGCCGCGCCGCTGCCGAGCTGACCGGTCGTCTTGATGCCCAACAAGCTGTGCTGGCTATAGAGAGCAGTGCACCAGACCTGGCCGCGCTTGTGAAGGAAATGCGCGCCGGAATAGGGCGCCCCTGGACCGATTTTGTATCCTTCCCCGGTAACTCCCACGTGCAACCCCTTCATTGGCGCTTGCTTGATGGTGCGGAATGCGTGGTCAGCGGGTCAGAGCGCCTGTGGCAAGCGGCTCTGGTACCACTGGGCCAGCCCGAAGTCGGAGAAGCGGGGTTCGAGCTCTACCTGGTCGCGAAAACACCTTATGAGGGTGCCCCGGTCAAGCCGGAAGCAAGCACTGGGCGCGCCATCGCAAGCTCGATCGGGCGCGATTTGTCGCCGGTTTTGCGGCAGCCAATTGCCCGGATCATTGCCAATGCCGAAACCATCCGAACGAGGCTCGCCGGGCCGCTTGCGGAGGAATACAGTAATTACGCCAGCGATATTGCAACGGCTGGCCAGCATCTGCTTTCACTGATCGACGATCTGGCGGATCTCGAAGTGGTGGAATCCGAAGATTTTGTCACGGCCCCGGATCGGATTGATCTGGCCGATGTCGCCCGCCGGGCAACAGGCATCCTGAGCGTACGCGCGCGGGAGCGGGGGATTGAATTGCTTTCCCCGCAACAAGCCGATTCACCCTTCGCCACGGCGGAATTTCGGCGCGTCTTGCAGGTGCTTCTCAATTTGGTCGGCAATGCGATCCGGTATTCACCAGAAGGGTCCGAGGTGCGGATTACGCTGGAACCAAACGATGGAAGTCCGCGAATTCGTGTAGCGGATAATGGGCCCGGACTTTCTGAGGAACAGCAGGGCGCAGTATTCGACAAGTTTGAACGGCTTGGCCGCAGTGGTGACGGCGGATCGGGCCTTGGCCTCTATATTTCGCGGCGGATTGCGCGCGCGATGGGCGGGGATTTGACCGTCGAAAGCATTCCGGGAGAGGGTGCGGAGTTTATTCTGGAATTGCCGGGCGCCGAATAAACGGCGCCCGGCCAAAATCCTAGCGTTTGTCCAGCGGTATGTAATCGCGCTGCGTTGGCCCGGTGTAGAGCTGGCGAGGACGGCCGATCTTCTGGCCGGGGTCCGAAATCATTTCGTTCCATTGTGCGACCCAGCCAACTGTGCGGGCCAACGCGAACAAGGCCGTGAACATGGTGGTTGGAAAGCCGATGGCCGACAGAATTACGCCCGAATAGAAATCGACATTGGGGAACAGCTTCTTTTCGACAAAATAGGGGTCGTTCAGCGCCATTTCTTCCAACCGGAGAGCGGTTTCGAACAAGGGATCCGTAACCTTCAGCGCATCAAACACCTCGCGCACGGTCTTTTGCATAACCGTCGCCCGTGGATCGTAATTCTTGTAGACGCGGTGGCCAAAGCCCATCAATCGGAAAGGATCGTTCTTGTCCTTGGCACGCTCGATGTAATGCGGGATGCGATCGGGGGTGCCGATTTCACGGAGCATGTTCAGCGCGGCTTCGTTGGCACCGCCATGGGCTGGCCCCCACAGGCAAGCGATCCCTGCAGCGATACAGGCAAACGGGTTAGCACCGGAAGAACCGGCAAGGCGCACCGTCGAAGTCGATGCGTTCTGTTCGTGGTCGGCATGGAGGATGAAAATCCGGTCCATTGCGCGTTCCACAGCCGGAATCACTTCATATTCTTCAGCTGGAACGCCGAAAGTCATCCGCAGGAAATTGCCCGTGTAGGACAGGGAATTATCCGGATGCATGAAGGGCTGGCCGACCGAATATTTGAAGGCATTGGCGGCAATTGTCGGCATCTTGGCAATCAGGCGGTGGCTGCTGATCTTGCGATGTTCAGGATCGGAAATGTCGGTGCTGTCATGGTAGAAGGCCGACAAGGCGCCGACGACACCGCACATGATCGCCATGGGGTGCGCATCGCGCCGGAAACCCTGGTAAAACTGGCGCAACTGGTCATGCAGCATCGTGTGGCGGGTGATGGTCCAGCTGAAATCGTCCAGTTCGTTGGACGTAGGCAATTCCCCATTCAGCAACAAATAGCTGACTTCCATGAAACTGGAATTTTCGGCCAATTGCCCGATGGGATAGCCGCGGTGGAGCAGCACACCTTCTTCACCGTCGATGTACGTCAACGCGCTTTCGCAAGATGCGGTTGAGGTAAAACCCGGATCGAAGGTGAATGCGCCAGTCTGGGCGTATAGCTTACGAATATCGACCACATCGGGCCCGCAGCTACCTTCGAGCACGGGGTAATCAAGCGATTGACCCCCCAGTTCGAGCTTTGCCTTCTTATCCGCCAATTGCGTTCTCCTTCAAAATTTTAGCTTTGCGTTGCCAGCCGCCGGTCAAATCGACTGCGCGGTGATCCGCGCGAGCGATTCATCCCTTCCCAGCAGCACCAGAACATCGAAAATTCCAGGCGAGGTCGTGGTTCCGGTAAGCGCCGCACGCAAGGGCTGCGCGAGCTTACCGAGACCCAGTCCCAGCTCATCAGCCATTGACTTGAGATTGGCCTCCAGCGCGTCGCTTGTCCAGTGCTTTTCAGCTTCAAGATGGTCGGAAATGCGGGCTAAAAGCCGCCTTGCCTCGTCGGTAAGCAGGTCTGAAGCTTTGTCCGTCAGAGCCAGAGGGCGCGCCGCGAACAAAAAGCCTGCGCCATCAACCAGCTCGGTGATCGAGCGAGCCCGGACCTTGAGCACTGGCATGGCCTGTATAAGTAGCGCCGCGTCGGCCGTGGGTCCGATCTCTTCCGCAACCAGGCCCGCCAGTCGGGTATCGTCAGCCTCGCGGATATAATGCCCGTTGAGGTTCTCCAGCTTCTTTATGTCGAAACGAGACGGGCTCTTGCCGACACCCCCGATGTCGAACAGGGCGATGGCTTCTTCCTTGGTGATTTCTTCGCGATCACCGTGTCCCCAGCCAAGGCGAAGCAGATAGTTGAAAAGTGCTTCGGGCAGGATACCCAATTCGTCCCGATAGGTCTCGACACCCAAGGCGCCGTGGCGCTTGGACAGTTTCGCCCCGTCAGCCCCGTGTATCAGAGGGATATGGGCATAGACCGGATCGGCCCATCCACCCTCGATTGCGTTCATTGCGCGAATGATCGGCAATTGGCGAAAGGCGTTGTTCAAATGATCGTCGCCGCGAATGACATGCGTCACGCCCATATCGTGATCATCCACCACAACGGCGAGCATATATGTGGGGGTGCCATCGCCGCGCAGCAGGATGTAATCGTCAATCTCTTCATTCTGGACCGTAACGCGGCCCTGAACCAGATCCTCGATCGTGGTTTCGCCATCCTGCGGTGTCTTCAGACGAATGACGAAAGGCGTGCCTTCTGGCGCCTCGGAGGGATCGCGGTCCCGCCAACGGCCATCATAGCGCATTGGCAGCTTGGCCGCGCGCTGGGCGGCGCGCATTTCTTCCAGTTCTTCGGATGTGGCATAGCAGCGATAAGCGTGGCCATGCCTCAACAGTGTTTCGGCCACTTCAGCGTGCCGTGCGGCCCGCTGTGACTGGAACACAGGTTCTGCATCGTAATCGAGACCAAGCCAGTCAAGTCCGCCAAGGATCGCGTCAATCGCTTCCTGGGTTGAACGCTTGAGGTCGGTATCTTCAATCCGCAGCAGCGCCTTGCCACCGTGATGACGGGCAAAAAGCCAGTTGAAAAGCGCGGTTCTGGCACCGCCGATATGCAGGAAACCCGTAGGTGATGGGGCAAAGCGCGTAACAACCATGTCGCTAATGCTTGCCATTCCTAATCGCTTCCTTTTCAATACCTTCTATGGCGAATCCGACCATCCCCCGGATACCTATGGGAAATGTTCCCGCAGACGCCAATGCTGCAGTGCAGCGCCCTTGGCGCAGAGTGGGCCACTTGTCCAGCGCTGGCACGAGGCTAGATCGATTCCTGGGCGCAGCCGGCTTTGACCGCGGACCATGGCTGACCGTGTTTTTTGCGGCTGGAATTGCCGCTTGGTTCTTGCTCGCCAAGCCTTGGCAATGGGCTTCGGCAATTGGTGTGGCCCTGTTGCTTGCCCTTGCGGCGATGGCGCTGTGGCGGGATCGCGATGACAGGGCGGAATTGCGGCTCGCCGTAACGGCATTGGCGCTGGTATTTGTCCTTGGTGTTCTGACGATATGGGCGCGTTCGGCAATGGTTGGTGTGCCCCCGATTTCCCGACCGGAAGCGATGATGATTCAGGCGCGGGTGCTGCAAAGGGAGGAACAGCCTGCGCAGGACCGGGTACGACTGGTGCTAGCCATGCGCGATGCCGATGCCGGCCTTGCGCGGAAGATCCGCGTTAATCTGCCGAAGGAGGCTGATGTACCGGGAATCGGCGAGGGAGCAGTGATTCGGTTACGGGTACGCTTGATGCCACCTGCACCGCCGATGCTGCCGGGTGCCTATAATTTTGCCCGTACAGCTTGGTTTCAGGGTCTTTCCGCGACCGGTTCAGCTATGGGGGAGGTGGAAATTATTCAGAGCGCTCCAGGTGCCCCCAGTTTGGCAAGGCTGCAGCGCCGACTTGCAGCGCATGTCCGCGGGGAACTCGGGGGATCGCCTGGGGCCATCGCTGCGGCATTCGCCAGTGGAGATCGCGGCGCTATCACGCAGGCCGACGAAGAAGCGATGCGCGATGCAGGTCTGACCCATCTTCTGTCGATCAGCGGCCTCCACGTCAGTGCGGTGATCGCGGCGGCCTATCTTCTGGCCATCAGGCTGCTGGCGCTTTGGCCGTGGCTCACACTGAGGGTCCGCTTGCCGGTTGTGGCCGCCGGGGTGGGGGCCGTGGCAGGCATTGGCTATACCTTGCTGACAGGTTCCGAAGTGCCGACCGTACGCAGCTGTGTGGGTGCAGTGCTGGTGTTGATTGCGCTCGCCAGCGGACGGGAACCGCTATCCCTGCGCATGGTCGCGGTGGCGGCCTTTTTCGTCCTTCTTCTGTGGCCAGAATCGCTGGTGGGCCCCAGCTTTCAGATGAGCTTTGCCGCGGTGCTGACCATTGTGGCGCTGCACAATTCGGCGCCGGTCAGGGCTTTTCTTGCGGCTCGCGCAGAACCTTGGCTGTTTGGCGTCGGCAGGCGGGTGGTCATGCTGCTGATTACGGGTTTGGTGATCGAATTGGCCTTAATGCCGATTGTAATGTTCCACTTTCATCGCGCTGGAATTTATGGAGCTTTTGCAAATGTTATTGCTATTCCCTTAGTTACGTTCCTGTCCATGCCGCTCATTGGTTTGGCGTTGGTGCTGGATAGTTTCGGGGCGGGTGCGCCGGTTTGGTGGTTGGTCGGCAAATCGCTCGAGTTGCTGCTCGCCATTGCCCATTGGACATCCAGTCAGCCGGGCGCAGTCACATTGTTGCCGGAAATGGGTGCAGGCTTGTTTGCGGTGTTTCTTTCAGGGGGCCTGTGGCTGGGCCTTTGGCGGGGCAAGGTGCGGCTGTTTGGTCTGATACCGGCGGGTTGCGCCGCCTTGTTGCTCACCTTCAAGCCGGTGCCTGATGTTTTAGTGTCGGGCGATGGCCGCCATGTCGGGATTGTTGGCGAGGGCAGCCGATTGCTGGTGCTGCGCCAGAGCAAGAGCAGCTTTGCCAGCGACAATCTGCTGGAAATGGCAGGGTTGGACGGGGAACCGTTGCCCATCGCCGAATGGCCGGGGGCACAATGCAGCCGCGATTTCTGTGTCCTGACCATCAGTCGTAACGAAAGATATTGGCATCTGCTCATGGCGCGCGGCCGCGACATGGTTGATGAACGGGCGCTCGCCGCGGCTTGCGAGCGTTCCGATATCGTGATTGCCGACCGGTATTTACCGTATAGCTGCCATCCCAGATGGCTGAAAGCCGACCGGAACTTGCTGAACCGGACTGGCGGAATGGCAATCTATCTTGATGAGGCACGCTTCAACACGGTTGCAGAAAGCCAGGGTGAGCAGGGCTGGTGGCAAGACCGTTCGGCAATCCGCAAAAGGGAAGGGCGGACTTCGCAGCCCGCCCTTCCTTAACCTGTTGCGGAAATTCGCTTAATGATAGCGGCGCAGAAGGCCAGCCAGTTTGCCTTGAACCTTGACCTGTGCGGGCGAATAGAACTGCGGGTTATAGCTGGCATTGGCGGGATCGAGCCGCACCTGACCATTTTCCCGGCGGAGGTATTTCAGGGTTGCTTCCTCATCATTGACGAGCGCCACCACGATTTCACCGTCACGTGCCACATCGGTGCGTTTCACCAAAGCGAAGTCACCGTCAAAAATTCCGGCTTCGATCATCGAATCGCCCGACACTTCGAGGGCGTAATGTTCCCCCGGACCAAGCAGTGCAGCCGGTACAGGCAAACTGGCGTGATCTTCGAAGGCTTCAATCGGCGCACCGGCAGCGATCCGTCCGTGCAGCGGAATTTCGATCACATCGTTTGCTGGCTCAGGACGCCGTGCCGGAGCCGGTTTGGGCATCTCGACGACATTGCCTGACTGCTTGCGTGCCGCGCCAGGCAATGCATCTTCGGGCTGCTTGAGCACTTCCAGCGCCCGCGCCCGATTGGGCAGGCGGCGAATGAACCCGCGTTCTTCCAGCGCAGAGATGAGACGATGCACGCCCGACTTGCTTTTCAGGTCGAGAGCATCCTTCATCTCCTCGAAAGAGGGGGAGATGCCCGTTTCTTCAAGCCGTTCCTGAATGAAACGGATAAGTTCGTGCTGCTTGGCAGTCAGCATGGCGAAAACTCCTTGGTCGCCTAAAACAATCGCAGCACCAGAATTATGGTGAACGAATGCGGAACAATTAGGCAACTAATTTCGGCAAGTCAAGCAATTCAGCCATTTTGGAGCAGATAAACCGGAACATCCGTTCCCGCTTTAGCCTCAGGGGAATTTTCCGGGCGCTCGATGAAGGCATTGGCCATTGCCAGCGCACGCAGCGCGCTGCTGTCTTGTTCACCCAGCGGAAGAACCTGCGCTCCATCAGCCGCGGCGCGGATAAATTCGCGGCGTGGGCCGGTTGCAGGCAAATCTGTGCCGATCGGCATCATGATCGTCTGCGGACAGGGGGTATGCGATCCGGACAGATGCCGCAGTAGAGGCAACAGGAACAGGAAAGCTGTTGTGTAACTCGATACCGGATTTCCGGGTAACCCAAGGATGATTTGCGGACCGCGCCGCGCCACAAGCAACGGTTTGCCTGGCTTGATATTCACCCGCCAGAATTGCAGTTCGGCGCCCCATTCTTCCAGCGCCGGCCGGATCAGATCATGATCGCCAACCGAGGCACCGCCACTGGTCACAATCAGATCACTTTCGCCGCCTGCGTCAAACGCTGCAACTATGGCTTCCAGTGAGTCTGGAATTGGACCGATCCGGTGGATTTCGGCTGGAAACGCCATGGCCATCGCGGCGAGCATCGCCCCATTGCTGGCCGGAATCTGATCCTTCGTGCAGTTTTCCGCGTCGGGTGACAGTTCGTCTCCCGAATCGATTAACGTCAATCGAGGTTTGCGCCTCACTTCGATCCTGTTCCAACCGGCCGAGAGGATCGCCGCAATCTGTGCAGGTCCGATCCTGGTCCCCGCGGCAAGCAATGTTTCGCGTTCCGAGAAATCAAAGCCCCGGCGGCGAATATGTTGGCCTGCCACGGGAAGTTCCCCAACCACAGTCAGCGTGTCGGCGCTGCGATGCGCGATTTCGCGCAGAGCCACGCGATCGGCACCGAGGGGTACTGCTGCACCCGTGGAAATTTGCACGGTCTCCCCCGGCCCGATGTTGCCAGCATAAGGGGCGCCGCAACGGCTTTCGCCGAGAATGCGCCAAGGGCCAGGTCCGGCAATTGCGTAGCCATCCATCGCTGACAAATCGGCGGGAGGCTGGGTGCGGCGGGCGATCAATGGCGTCGCCAGATACCGCCCGAGGGACTCTTCGACCCGTACCGCTTCAACAGCAAGCGGGGAGACAAGGTTGAACAGCCGCGCTTGTGCTTCCAGAAGGGGTAGAGGTGCTGTCATGCCCCGGTAATCATTCTGGCGCGGTCCAGTTGCCCGATTTGCCGCCGGTCTTGGTCAGGAGGCGCACATTCTCGATTACCATACCCTTGTCGAGGGCCTTGGCCATATCGTAAATTGTCAGGAGTGCGACCGAAGTAGCTGTAAGAGCTTCCATTTCTACGCCGGTTTTGCCGGTAAGGGAAGCCGTGGCGGTGGCACGAACGGCATCGCCCTCGATAACAAAATCAACTGTTACACTGTCCAACGCGAGCGGATGGCATAGGGGGATAAGTTCGGCAGTTTTCTTTGCAGCCATGATCCCCGCAATCCGCGCGGCGGCAAGAACATCCCCTTTGGGCGCGTTGCCCGAACGGATCGCCGCCAGGGCTGCAGGAGCCATGGCGATCCGGCCCGTTGCCGTGGCCGTGCGGGTGGTATCCGGCTTGCCGCCAACATCCACCATGCGGGCGTGGCCATTATGATCGAGGTGGGTCAGTTCCGCCATTTCAACCTTCCAGAAGAGCCCGCGTTGCAGCGGAAACATCATCCGCGCGCATCAGGCTTTCTCCAACAAGAAAGTTGCGCACACCCGAAAGAGACAGCCGCTGACAATCGGCATGGGAAGAAATCCCGCTCTCACTGACCAGAAGCGCCCCCTGTGGCGCCAAGGCAACCAGCCGTTCGGTTACGCCCAGATCCGTCACAAAGCGCTTGAGATCGCGATTGTTGACGCCAATCAGTCGCGATTGCAGTTGGCAGGCGCGTTCCATTTCTGCCTCATTATGCACTTCGACAAGCACATCCATCCCGCGCTCCAACGCAGCCTTTTCGATTTCGGCCATCACTTCATTTTCAAGAGCCGCAACGATGATCAGGATGGCATCGGCGCCTATCGCACGGGCTTCGGCCACTTGCCAGGGATCGACCATGAAGTCCTTGCGCAGAACTGGCAGTGTGCAGGCCGCACGCGCGGCAATCAGATAGTCTTCATGCCCTTGAAAATAGGGCGCATCGGTGAGGACCGAGAGACAGGCTGCCCCACCACTTTCATAAGCCGCGGCATGTTCTGCTGGATGAAAATCTTTACGGATCAATCCTTTGGATGGAGAAGCTTTCTTGATCTCTGCGATCAGTCCGAAGCCCTTTACGGATTTGGCCACCAGGGCGGCGTGAAAACCGCGCGGCGCGCTTTGTTCGCGGGCAAGAGCATCCAGATGGTTGATTGTTGCTGCGGCTTTGCGGGCGGCAACTTCGCTCCGCTTGGTCGCGCATATCTCGTCGAGCTTGTTCATACAGCCATCGCAATCCAGTTTTCGAGCAAGTCCTTCGCCGCACCGGAATCAAGAGTTTCTTTGGCCCGCGCTACCCCTTGCTGCCAATCCGATCCTGCCCCCGCCACAAGCAGCGCCGCAGCCGCATTGAACAACACCGCGTCGCGATAAGGTCCGGGGGTGCCTTGCAGGAGCGCCACCAGCGCCTTCGCATTATGCGCCGCATCGCCGCCCCGGATCGCCTCTACCGGCGCATGCGCCATACCTGCGACGGAACAATCGACACGCTGCATTTCGAAATCATTGCCCCTTACGTCCGCAATTTCGTTGCCACCTGCCAGGCTCAACTCGTCCAGACCTTCGTCCCCGGAAACGATCATGGTCCTTTCCGTGCCGAGTTGCGCCTTTGCAGCAGCGTAAATCGGGACATAGGCGGGCCGGGCGATGCCGATCAGCTGGCGCTTCACTCCGGCAGGATTGGATAGCGGGCCCATCAGGTTGAAGATGGTTCGTCGGCCCAATTTCTGCCGGATCGGCTGAATACGGCCCATTGCGGGATGATGGTTCTTTGCGAACAGGAAACAGATCCCGATTTCCGCCAGCGTTTTTTCGGCCGTCCGCCCGGCCGCTTCCATGTCCAGGCCCAGCGCCTCCAGCGTGTCGGCTGCACCGGCCTTGGAAGAAGCCGCGCGATTGCCATGCTTGGCAACCGGAACTCCGCTGGCGGCAACCACGAGGCTGACTGCGGTCGAGACGTTGAGCGTATGATGACCATCGCCGCCAGTTCCGCATACGTCGATCGCATTGTCCGGCGCGGCAATGGGGATCAGCCTGGCGCGAAGTGCGCGCGCGGCACCGGCAATCTCTTCCGAAGTCTCGTTGCGATCCGAAAGGAGCGTCAGAAAACGGGCAATCTCTTCATCGGTGGTTTCACCGTCAAGTAGTGCGCCGAATACCTCTTCGGCTTCGGCTGCGGTCAAATGGTGATCGACGCCAGGGAGAATTCTCATGCGGGTAGCTTCGCCGCCGGGACACCGCAAATCGCCAGGAAGTTGGCGAGCAGCGCATGGCCATGTTCGGTTGCAATGCTTTCCGGATGGAACTGCACACCGTGGATCGGCAAGGTCTGGTGACGAAAGCCCATGACCGCCAGCCCTTCGGATCCCGGTGTAGAGCTGGTTGCGTTGACCACTAGTGCTGTTGGAATATCTTCCACAATCAGCGAGTGATAACGGGTTGCGATAAAGGGGCTGGGCAGGCCGGCAAATACGCCGCTGCCGTCATGGGTGACGGGCGATGTCTTGCCATGCATCAATCCGCCGCGAACCACTGCGCCGCCAAAATGCTGTCCGATGGCCTGATGCCCCAGGCATACACCAAGCAATGGCAATGCCTTATCAGCACAAGCTGCCACCAGATCGAGGCTGATTCCGGCATCATCAGGGGTGCATGGGCCGGGAGAGATGAGTATGCCCTCGGCACCGCTGGCAACGGCCTGCGCTGCAGTCAACGCGTCGTTGCGTTCCACCTTAACTTCCGCCCCCAGTTCCATCAGATAATGGACCAGATTGAAGGTGAAGCTGTCGTAATTGTCGATGACAAGGATCACGGGGTTTGGGTCTCTCGATAAATCACTGCGGCGGGTCAGGCGGTCTTGCCAGCGAAATGGTCACTAGCACGAATGAGGCCGTCTGTGATGCCGGGTTCGGTAAACAGATGGCCGCCGTCCGCCACGATACGCAGGTCGACTTCGGGCCAGGCCTGCTTCAGCGCGAATGCAGCCGATGGCGGCGTGCAGCAATCATGGCGTCCCTGGATGATAATTCCGGGAATGGCCGCCAGGCGATGGGCATTGGCCAGTAACTGGCCTTCTTCAAGCCAGCAATCGTGCCGAAAGTAATGGTTTTCGATCCGCGCGATGGCGATTGCATGATCGTCTTCGGTGAATTCTTCCATCATTGCGGGATCTGGCAAAAGGGTGACCGTCAGGCCCTCCCACGTGCTCCAGGCTTTGGCTGCCGCCAATCGTATCTGTTGATCATCGCTGGTGAGCCGGGCGTGATAGGCCGCAACCAGATCGGCGCGCTCGTCTTCCGGAATCAGACCGGTGAATTCGGCCCATCCTTCGGGGTAAATTTCACTCGCACCAAACCGGTAAAGCCAGTCAGCCTCGGCCTGACGGGCCAGAAAGATGCCGCGCAAGATCAATTCGCTGACACGTCCGGGATGGGTTTGCGCATAGCATAGCGCAAGGGTGGATCCCCAGCTTCCGCCGAACACCTGCCATTGATCGTGGCCGCACATTTCGCGCAAACGCTCGATATCGGCAACGATGTCCCAGGTGGTGTTGTTCTCAAGGTTGGCGAATGGCGTTGACCTGCCACAGCCGCGCTGATCGAACAGCAATATGTCGTAAAGTTCCGGATCGAACTGGCGCCGTTGGTCAGGGCTACAGCCTGAACCGGGCCCGCCATGAAGGAACACAACCGGTTTCTTGCCTTTGGTGCCGCACCGTTCCCAATAAATCGAATGGCCACCACCAACATCTAGCATCCCGATCTGGTAAGGTTCGATCGGCGGATAGAGTTTCCGTTCATATTCCATGTCAGTTACCCTTCTCTTCGATCACCAGCATGGGGCCGATGGGAACACCGCTATCAAGCCTGCCGCTTGCCGGGTCCCAAAGCTGCGAAACATTGCCATCCAGAAAAAGCGCATTTTGCGTTTTCAAAACGTCACGGAAATAGCGAGCCAGCTTTCCAAAGCTAAGCGGCGCGTCCGAAATCACGAAATGCGCTCGCCCCTGTGCGTCAACGCCCACGGCATTGCGGATTGCTCTGGACGGGCCATCATCGGCTATCTCGGGATGTAGCTTGCCTTCAATCAGCAACATTGGACCGGATTGTGTGCCGAAATCGGGACGGTCACCGACATTGCGATAGAAATCGTCAGCGGTGCGGACGCTCCATTTGCTGCCCGTCCCATAAAAAACGCCGTTGGGCATCATGTGGAAATTGCCGGGACCTTCCGCCCGGTTCAGCTCCTTCCGACGGTCGCCATTCTCGACGTAATATCCAATCGGCTTGCCTTCACCATCGAACATGCCGGCATTCATCGCAAAAACGACAGACGGAGCATCCGCAGATCGGCTCGCGGCGAGATCGGTCAGGCTGCGCCAAGGTTTAGCACCCTTGGGGCCGAGTGCAGTCGTAATCCGGTGAATCGCCGGATCGGCTACACAATGGGTCAGCGCGACCTGTTCAAAAGTGACCTTTTCACAAGCGGAGACGGCCTTGGGCAGTGCCGCTTCCGGTGTCTCTGATGTCTGAACTTCCGCCTTGCCGCTACCTATCTCGGTCCGCATGACGGGCTTTCCGGCCGGTTCCTGCCCGCAGGCGGCCAGCAGAACCAAAGAGATCGCAAGCAGCCGCCTCATTGGCCGAATCCCGGTTCACTGGCGATCCGCGCAGCTTCACGAGCCGCCGCAATAAGCGCGCCTGCCTTGGCTTCGCATTCGCGCAGTTCGTAGGCTGGATCGCTATCCGCAACGATACCTGCGCCTGCCTGGACGTGCATTACACCGTCCTTGACCACGGCGGTCCGCAACACAATGCAACTATCGACCGACCCATCGGGTGCGAAATAGCCGACCCCGCCAGCATAGGCTCCGCGCGTTTCGGGTTCGAGTTCAGCGATGATCTGGCAGGCACGAATTTTCGGAGCGCCGCTAACAGTGCCGGCAGGAAAACCGGCGAACAGGGCGTCTATCGCATCATGGGCCGAATCCAGCTGGCCAATGACATTGCTGACGATATGCATGACATGGCTATAACGCTCGATCGTGTAACTGGCCGTGACTTCTACGGTGCCTTTGGCCGCCACCCGGCCGACATCGTTGCGCCCCAGATCGAGCAGCATGAGATGTTCGGCAAGCTCTTTCGGATCGGCAAGCAGGCTCTCTTCTGCGGCCCGGTCTTCCGCATCGGTTTTACCCCGGGGACGCGTTCCGGCAATCGGGCGAATAGTGACTTCGCCATCGCGTACCCGCACCAGAATTTCCGGGCTGGACCCGACTACAGCAAACCCTGGCAAATCGAGGAAATAAAGGAACGGCGACGGATTAACCCGTCGAAGCGCGCGATAGAGAGCAAAGGGAGGCAGGGGGAAGGGGCAAGTGAAGCGTTGCGCCAGCACCACCTGAAAAATATCGCCTGCCGCAATATAATCCTTCGCGCGGAGCACCATGTCGCGATAGCCGCCTTCGGTAATTGCCGGGCTCAACGCCATGTCGGGCAAGGGCGGGGCGGAACCGGCCGGTTTTGCAGCGTGGGTGAGTTGCCGCAGGGCATTGTCGATCCGTTCGCCAGCCATCTCGACTGCGTGCCGTGCTTCTCCACTACCAGCCCAAAGGGGCGCAATTACGAAGAGTTCCTCGCTCAATCCATCAAAGACAAGGATCAAGGTCGGCCGGACAAACAATATGTCAGGCAGATCGAGGGGGCTATCCGGTGCCCGCGGCAGCGATTCGACCAGGCCAATCGTTTCATAACCGAAATAGCCGACCAGGCAGGCGAGCGCCGGGGGCAGCTCTTCGGGAACATCAATGCGACATTGTGACACCAGAGTGCGCAGGGCGGCCAAGCTGTCCTGCTCCGCCGCAACAAATCCCTCACGGTCTTCGCGCCATTGGGAATTGATGAATGCCCTGGAACCTGTTGCGCGAAAGACCAGATCAGGATCCAATCCCAGCAAGCTATAGCGCCCGCGGATATCACCCCCTTCGACCGATTCCAGCAGGAAATCGCCTCTGCCCGGTTCAATTAGTTTGAGCGCTGCGCCAACGGGAGTTTCGGTATCCGCCACCACCTTGCGCCACACAAGCGCATGCTGGCCAAGGGTCAGGGCCGCGATTGCCTGCTGCGCATTATCGGGCAAATGGCCCGGCTGAACGCTCATCGCTCACTGGTCATCGGACTAACTCGCACTAATCCGGCCTATCGCTCGCCAGACAGCTGCTTGCGAACGGCCGAGATTGCGGTTTCGTTGCGCTCGACGCCCAATTCCTCGCGCATCGCAACGCGCAGTCCATCCGCATATTCACGCCCGATGGCCTGACCCAATTCGCGTTTTGCCTGCTGAAATGCCGGGTCGGCCGCGGCGATGGAGCCCGGCGTAATGTTGTCGAGCGCGACAATAAACCAGCCACCATCCTGGGGTGCGGCCAATTTCTTGGTCGTGCCCTTAGCCATGCTGAACATCAGTGCCAGCGGCGGGGGTACCCTGCCGGCAGCGGCCAATTGGTCTCGGGAAAAATTGATCGAATCGACGGGCGGCAGGGGCCTTTTTTCCGCGGCCAAAGCCGCTGCCAGCGTCGAACCGCCAGATACCCGCTTGAGAATGCGGTCCGCAGCCTGCCGGGCAGATTCGGAACCTTGGGCCCGGCGCCATGCAAAGATCACGTCGTCTCGAATTTCCTTGAGCGGGGCGGCGGCAGAGGATGTGACGTTGCTGACTTCAAAAATCAGGAAAGTCTTGCCAGGTTCAACCTCAGCAAGTTGCGGTTCGCCCTCTTCCATCTGGAACGCGGTCTTGAGAATCGGATTCAAGACCTCTGGAGCGGTCTGGCCTTGCGCGCCATAGACCTGACCGTTGGCGACAAGCGGCTGGGTGGTTTCAATCGTCAGCTTCAATTCCCGCGCAATATCACCAAGCGCTTCACCCGAATCGAGGCGTTCCTCAACCGATGCGGATAGGTCGGACAAGGCGCTGCGGCGTTTTTCTTCACGCAGCGCTGTGGTTATCTCGGCAGTCGCCTGTGCTAACGTCTTGCCGGCAATTTTTTCGATTCCGTCCACACGGATTACGTGCCAGCCAAGCCCGCTTCTGGCCGGCTCTGCAATGCTGCCCTGCGATGCCGCGAAAGCCGCCTGGGAGACAGCTTGCGAGGTTTGGGCCGACATCGCCTCAGTCGTAATTGGGCCGAGCTTGGCCAGCGCAAGTCCAGCTTCGTTAGCCGCTGTCTCGAACGACCCGCCGGCTTTCACGCGGTCTGCGATGGACTTGGCAGCCTGCCGGGTGGGTACGATCAGCTGGCTGAAACGGCGTTTTTCGCCGGACGCATATTGTGCCCGCTCGCGTTGATACCGCGCTGCGACTTCTTGTGCGGTCGGTTCGACAGAGGTCGCAACTGCCTGTTCGCCAAAGCTGGTGTAGCGGATAACCCGCCGCTCTGGCCGGATATAGTCACTGCGATGGGCAGTATAATAACTTTGCAGCTGGGGATCGGTTGGATTGCCTGAGGGAGCAAAAGCTCCGCTTGGGATAATGGCGATAGCACCCTTGCGTGTTTCCTTGAGCAAGGCAGCATAGCGGCTGACAAGCTTGTCTGGAATGGTTGCTCCAAAGGAAGCCGGTACCAAAACCTGTTTCGCCAGAAGTCCTGCCCCAAGATCCTGTCGCACCATCGAATCGGTGAGGCCCCGCGATGAAATTACCTGACGATAGGTTTCTTCGCTAAAATTACCGTCTGTGCCCCGGAACGCAGGAATCGCAATGATCTCGCTGTTGATCAAATTATCGCCCGCGCGCATTCCGTATTTTTCACCAAATCCGCCAATAGCAAAGCGATCGATCATTTGGTCGAGCACATCGTTCAATGCACCTTGTTCAATGAATGCTGGCATTGAAATGGTCGGATTATCCTGGCGAACCTGTTCGAGTGCGGAATTGGCTGATCGGACAAGATCCGCGCTGCCAATCTTGCTGTCACCGACCAAAGCCACCCGGTCGCCCCCGGCGACTCCGCCAAATGTGCCTGTATTCGCGACATCACTGCTAGCAAAAGCAAGGGCGATCAGCGCCAAGAAGGCCAAGGTAACGACTACGCCGACCTTTGATTTGAAAAAGCTGCGGAAAAAGGTGAGCATGTCGAGGTGCAATTCCGAAAAGATGTGCGGGCAAGAATGCACCGCCGTTAAAGGACGGAACCCCTTATCTCTCCTGAGGTGTTGTCGCAACAGGCGGGCAAGTGTTTTGACCTGAGAGACACTTCGCACTAGTTGCGCGGCCACTGCATCCTATATGGCGCAGTGCACAAATTATCTGTCCCCACAAAGATCTCAGGAAAATCCTATGGCCGAGCGGCCCTTTATCGTCGGTAACTGGAAAATGAACGGCACCAGGTCGATGCTGTCCGAGGCACGAGCAATCGACCGCGCATCACAACGGCTGATGAAGGTCGAAGTCGCTCTGGCTCCGCCTTACACACTGATTCATGCCGTGCATAAAGAAGTGGAGCAGATCGGTGTGGGCGCGCAGGACTGCCACCCGGCTGAGGGCACTGCACACACAGGCGATGTTTCGGCCGCGATGGTGCTCGATGCTGGCGCGAAATTCGTGATTCTTGGCCATAGTGAGCGCCGTCAGGGCCATGGCGAAGATGATTCGATGGTCAAGTCCAAGGCCGCATCCGCAATTGCGGCTGGCTTGCGAATCATCATTTGCTGCGGCGAATCGGAAGCCGTTCGCGATGCTGGCGAAGAGGAGTCCTTTGTTTTGGGGCAAATCAGAGCATCGCTGCCGGATGATCTCGACAATGCGGCGGCAACGTTGACCATTGCCTATGAACCGATCTGGGCAATCGGCACTGGAAAAACGCCAAGTGCTGAAAATGTCGGTGCAATGCACCGTGCGATCCGCGCGCTTCTGGTTCAACTTTACGGCGAAGAACACGGCGCCGCTGTGCGGATACTCTACGGCGGTTCGGTCAAGCCAGACAATGCGCTCGAACTGCTAGGTGCGGATGAAGTTGGTGGAGCATTGGTCGGCGGAGCAAGTCTGACGGCTGAGAGTTTTCTCGGGATCGTTCTCGCCGCGGCAGAGCTACCCGAATAAGAGCCGAACAGGATGAGGGCATAGCTTGCCCTTGTGCAATTGCGCCCCTACATGCGGTGCCAAGCAAATAGAGAAGTCCAAGTCATGTCTGTTTTCCTATTCCTCACCGTAGTTCAGGCGCTGGTTGCAGCAGCTTTGGTCGGGGTGATCCTGATGCAACGTTCCGAGGGTGGTGGCCTGGGTGTGGGTGGCAGCCCAAACGGGATGATGAGCGCGCGCGGTGCGGCTGATTTTCTGACCCGTGCCACCAAATGGTTGGCGATTTCCTTTGTGCTCCTCTCAATTGTGATGGCCGCAGTGGCGGTCAAGACGAGCAGTGTCGGCGAAATCACTTCGACGATTGATCGAACAGTAGCGCCCGCGCCCGATCCGCTGGCGGGTCAGGCTGATGCAGTTCCAGCTGCGTCAGGCGCGCCGGCACCCTCAAACGACCCACTCAAGGGCGCTACAGAGTAAGCTTTTTCCGCGTAACTGTGGATTGCGGCACGTTGATGCCGCAATTTGCTTGCCCCGACTCCGCTTCCGACCTTAAGGCCCAAATCCCATGGCGCGGTTCATTTTTATTACCGGCGGCGTGGTCTCCTCGCTCGGCAAAGGTCTCATGGCAGCAAGCCTCGCAGCATTGCTGCAGGCGCGCGGCTTCAAGGTGCGTATCCGGAAGTTTGACCCCTACCTAAACGTCGATCCGGGAACAATGAGCCCGTATCAGCACGGCGAAGTCTATGTGACGGATGACGGTGCGGAAACGGATCTCGACCTTGGCCATTATGAACGCTTTACAGGGGTTTCTGCGCGGCAATCCGACAATGTAACCAGTGGCCGCATCTACCAGCAGATTATCGCGCGCGAACGGCGTGGGGATTACCTGGGGGCAACGGTGCAGGTTATTCCCCATGTGACGGACGCGATCAAAGAATTCGCGCTTGCCGAAACCGATGATCTTGATTTCGTATTGTGCGAAATTGGCGGAACGGTTGGAGACATTGAATCGCTGCCGTTCATGGAAGCGATTCGGCAATTACGGAACGAATTGGAACCGCTTCAGACACTCAGCGTCCACGTTACTCTGGTTCCGTATATTGCTGCGGCCGGAGAGCTGAAAACAAAACCAACCCAGCATTCGGTGCGCGAATTGGCGAGTTTGGGTATCAAGCCTGACGTGCTGCTATGCCGCAGCGAACATCCACTGCCGGAAAGCGATCGGCGCAAGATTGCGCAGTTCTGCAATGTGCGCCCGGAAGCGGTAATTCCTGCGCTCGACGCCCCGTCCATCTATTCCGTGCCGCTACAATATCACCAGGAAGGTCTGGATGATCAGGTGTTGCGTGCCTTTGGCATCACGGACGCTCCGGCTCCTGATCTTGGCCGGTGGCAGGATGTTACTGATCGTTATTTCCATCCCGAAGGCGAAGTTACAATCGGGGTCGTGGGCAAGTATGTCGGACTTCAGGACGCTTATAAGTCACTCAACGAAGCGTTGATTCACGGAGGCCTGGCAAACCGGGTCAGGGTCAATATCCGCTGGATTGACGCCGAAGTCTTCGAACAAGCGGACGGTGATTTGACGCCGCAGCTTGAGCCGCTGCATGCCATTCTGGTGCCAGGCGGCTTTGGCGAACGTGGTTCGGAAGGCAAAATTGCCAGCGTTCGGTTCGCCCGTGAACGCAATGTACCCTTTTTCGGCATATGCCTGGGCATGCAGATGGCATGTATCGAAGGGGCACGTGCAGCAGGTCATACGAAAGCTTCATCGACGGAATTTGGTGAGACTGACGAACCCGTTGTCGGGATCATTACCGAATGGATGAGCAAGGAAGGCCTGCAGCAAAGAGAAGCTGGCGGCGATATGGGCGGAACCATGCGGCTTGGCGCCTATCCGGCAAAATTGAACGGTAACAGTCATGTCAGCGCGATTTACCACGGCGCAACGGAGATTTCGGAGCGGCATCGGCATCGTTACGAAGTCAATGTAGCCTACCGTGATGCGCTTGAGCGTGGCGGCTTGGTGTTTTCGGGTATGTCGCCCGATGGCCTGTTACCCGAGATCATCGAGCGGCCGGATCACCCCTGGTTTGTCGGAGTGCAGTTCCATCCCGAACTCAAGTCACGTCCATTCGATCCGCACCCCTTGTTTGATGGTTTTATCGCTGCGGCAGTCCGGCAATCCCGACTCGTGTGATTGACTAGATAACAGTGTTGCGCTGGCGGCCGCTAACCGCCAGCTTCAATCGCAATTCGGCAATCCTGTTTTTCGAGCGCAAAGCTTTTCGTGTCCAGCTTTGGTTCAGCTTGTTTTTCCGCACTTTATCTTTGCAAAAGAATGGCGTATCACCATAGAGCGTTAACGGTAGTTATTTACCGAATCCGCTGATGTGGAGGGGGCTTCACTGTTGTTGGGCTTGTACCGTGGGTCATCGCCTTCTGCGACCCGGACGATGGCACTCGGACAAGGCGGCGCATCAGCGTCGTGGGGGGCGAACTGTAATGGTTCGTCCCCTTTATTCGTGAACTCTTTTCATTCCGACCCGCGCACCAAAAAGCGGCCCGCTCGATGAGGAACGGGCCGCGGTTCAGGGATGGCTTGATCAGGCTGCGTTGGCTTTGCCTGAGCCTTTGTCATTATTGACGATTTCGAGCGTGGCCTGGCCATTCACCATGATCTTTTTAGGCTTCATTGCTTCGGGAACTTCCCGGATCAGGTCGATTGCCAGAAGGCCGTCTTCCAACTTCGCGTTTTCCACGCGAACGAAATCGGCCAGCTCAAAGCGGCGTTCGAAGCCGCGATTGGCAATGCCGAGATGCAGCAATTCCCCATCGGCTTCGTTTTCGTCGCGCTTTCTACCTTGCACGATCAGCAGATTTTGCTGTGCCGTAATATCGAGATCAGCAGGCTTGAAGCCGGCGACGGCCAAGGTGATGCGGTAATTATCTTCGCCCTGCTTGAGAATGTTGAAGGGCGGGTAATTGTCGCCGCCAGCGGTGCGCGCCTGACTTTCGAGTAAATCGAACAAGCGGTCAAAACCGACAGTGGAGCGGCGGTAAGGAGTAAAATCAAAACGTGACATGTAGGCAAATCCTCTGTTGAGCAATTTGAACAGCACAAGGCCCGCAATTGAAACGTTCCTTGCAATGAATGCGTCATGCCCGTTGCGGCGCACGACGCTACTTGTAAGATAGGAAGGGAACTTCGCGCGTCAAGATTTTGCCAGGTGCGGCCGCGCACGAATTAAGGATCATCAATGAACCAACCCACGATCGACATTTATACCAAGTTCGGATGCGGTTACTGTTTTCGTGCCAAGCAGCTGCTGGACGGCAAGGGCGCCCGCTATAACGAATTTGACATCACCATGGGCGGACCAAAAAAAGTCGAGATGCTTGAACGGGCACCAAATGCGCAAACGGTTCCACAGATTTTCATTGGCGAAACCTATGTGGGCGGTTCGGACGATCTGATGGCCCTTGAACGCGCGGGCAAGCTCGACGCATTGCTGGGCCGATAGGCATGGTCCGCGTTGCTGTCCTGCAGATGACCAGTGGGATTGATCCCATGGCCAATGCTGACGTGATTGTTGCTGCTGTGGGCCAGGCCCGGCAAGGCGGTGCAGCAATGCTTTTCACACCGGAAATGTCGGGTTTGCTGGACCGGGATCGCAAACGCGCGGAACCGCATATCGTGGCGGAAGGCCAAAGTCCGGTTCTTGCTGCCGTATGTGCGGCGGCCCGTGCAAACGGGGTTTGGGTGGCCCTGGGCTCGCTCGCTGTCGCCGCGGACGATGGAAAATGGGTCAACCGATCCTTTTTGATCGACGATGAAGGCGCAATTTCGGTTCGCTACGACAAGATGCATATGTTTGATGTCGATCTTGCATCGGGCGAGAGTTGGCGTGAATCCTCAGCCTACCGCGCCGGCAGTGAGGTGGTGACAGCGGAAACACCATTGGGCCGAGTGGGCCTCACGATTTGTTACGATTTGCGGTTTCCTGCACTATTCGATGCGCTTGGGCGGTTGGCCTGCGACGTTATCGCCATACCGGCTGCCTTTACCGTGCCGACCGGCCGGGCACATTGGCATGTCTTGCAACGCGCCCGCGGCATTGAAGCGAGTGCATATGTCGTTGCAGCCGCGCAGACTGGCACGCATGACGATGGCCGAAGCACCTTCGGACACAGTCTGGTGGTCGATCCATGGGGTGAAGTCCTGCTGGACATGGGGATAGAGCAGGGTGTGGGTTTTGCTGAGATTGATCTTGGACGCATTTCAGAGGTTCGCGCTCAGCTGCCCAGCCTTGCCAATCGCCGCGATATCCCTAGATCAGGGACGCCATGATAGTCTTCGATCTTTCCTGCCACGATGGGCACCGCTTTGAAGGATGGTTCGCGTCCACTGAGGATTTTTCCAACCAGCAGGCGCGCGGATTACTTACCTGCCCACAATGCGATTCTGTGCACGTGGCAAAGGCACCTATGGCACCGGCTGTGCCGACAAAAGGAAATCGGCAAAAGGCGCCGGCTGTATCCGCGAAGCCGGTAACGAACATGACGATGCCGCCCGAAGTCGCTCAGGCGATGGCCAGCCTTGCGCAGGCGCAAGCCAAAGCGCTGCGGAACAGCACCTGGGTGGGTGATAAATTTGCGGAGAAATCGCGCGCTATCCATTATGGGGAAGTGAATGCGGAAAGCATCCATGGTCAGGCAACACTGAAAGAGGCACAGGATCTGGTTGACGAAGGCATTGCCGTTGCACCTTTGCCATTCCCGGTTGCGCCGCCAGACGATCTCAACTGATTGCCAAGCGCGGCTGCGCTATCTAAACGGCGTCCCGAGTGCGCCCGTAGCTCAGCAGGATAGAGCACCAGATTCCTAATCTGGGGGCCACAGGTTCAAATCCTGTCGGGCGCACCATCATTTCCTAATGGGCTTATTCGTTCGCGGCGTGCAGCCAGTCTGCATGGCGCGGAGCCTTCTTGGTCAGGCTCCATTCCTCCAGCATGGGCATCGCCACCCGTTTCAATTCGGCGTATTGATCTGGCGTACCGATATCGGCTGCCAGCTCGATTCGATGGCCGTTTGGATCGAAGAAATAGATCGACTTGAATATGCCGTGGTGCGTGGGGCCCAACACGTCCACACCTTGCGCTTCGATATGGGCCTTCGCGGCCAGCAGGTCTTCTTCTGATGCAACGCGAAACGCCAGATGCTGGACCCACATCGGCGTGTTGGGATCGCGGCCCATGTCCGGTTGCGTTGGCAGTTCGAAGAAGGCCAATATGTTGTTATTCCCGGCGTCCAGGAAGACATGCATATAGGGGTCATGTTCCCCGGTGGATGGCACCTTGTCTTCCGAAAAGGCCGACGTGTATTCCATGCCCAGCACGCGGCCATACCATTCGACCGTTTCTCTGGCATCCTTGCAGCGATAGGCCGCGTGATGAACGCCGCCGAGTTTGACCGCATGACTTGTCATTCTGCCGGCTCCTTGCTGTCCAGATTAAGTGCACCACGCTTCAATTGATCCGCTTCGATGGACTTGAACAGGGCCGTGAAATTGCCTTCTCCAAATCCTTCGTCCTTCTTGCGTTGGATGAATTCGAAAAATACCGGGCCGATCACGGTCTGGCCAAAGATTTGCAACAGAAGACGGGGATCTCCATCAGCGGTCGATCCATCGAGAAGAATTCCGCGGCTGCGGAGCTGTTCGACCGGTTCACCGTGTCCGGGCAGGCGATCTTCCAGCATTTCGTAATAGGTAGCAGGTGGAGCACTGGCGAAGGGAGTCCCGAAGGCCTTCAGTTGGTCCCAGGAAGTGTAAAGGTCTTCGCTCGACAGCGCGATATGCTGGATGCCTTCGCCATTGTATTCGCGCAGATATTCCTCGATCTGGCCGCCGCCACCTGCGCCTTCTTCGTTGAGCGGAATACGGATTTTGCCATCGGGGGCGGTCATCGCTTTGGATGTGAGGCCGGTATACTCACCCTTGATGTCGAAATAGCGAATCTCGCGGAAGTTGAAGATGCGTTCGTAAAAGGCTGCCCAGTGCGCCATCCGGCCGCCATAAACATTGTGTGTTAGGTGATCGATCACCTTCATGCCGGCGCCGACGGGCCACTTGTCGGCGCCATCTTCATAGATGAAATCAATATCGTAGATTGATAATCCCTGATGGTGTTCATCCGCATAACGGTCGATCAGATAGATCAGCGAATGCCCAATACCGCGGATTGCGGGAATATGCAGTTCCATCGGGCCCGTGCGGGTTTCCGCAGGTTCCGCCCCGCGGGCGATGGCTTCTTCATAGGCTAATTTGGCGTTGCGAACGCGAAATCCCATTCCGCAGGCGGAGGGCCCATGTTCGGCCGCGAAATAGGCTGCCGGGCTCCTGGGTTCGTAATTGGCGATCAGATTGATCCCGCCCTGACGCCAGAGCTGGACATCTTTCGAACGGTGCCGGGCGACCATAGTGAAGCCCATCGCCTGGAATACAGGTTCCAGCTTGCCTTTTTCGGGCGCACTGAATTCCACGAATTCGAAGCCGTCGAGGCCGATCGGATTTTCGAACAGGTCTGCCATTGGGATATCACCATGAGTTAGTTGCAATAGAAACTATATACACCCATTCTTGGGTCCTTGTCAAAGTTGTACGGAGATGGGGAGTGCGTTCACAAGAGGGGAAGAAGTCCGTTGCAAGGGCTGCTAGGGAACTCAGATGCAAGACAGTGATCAACAAGCCGAGATTCGCCGCGCCCTGCGCGGCTTGTGCGAAGAATTTCCCGGTGAATACTGGCGCACGAAAGATCGCGAGCGGGCGTACCCAGGCGAATTCGTCGATGCGTTGACCAGGGCAGGGTATCTGGCCGCCCTGATCCCGGAAGAATTTGGCGGAAGCGGGCTTAGTCTGGATGATGCCTGTGTGATCATGGAGGAGATCCAGGCCGCAGGATGTAACGGTGCAGCGGCCCATGCCCAAATGTATGTCATGAACACACTGCTTCGCTATGGCAGCGAAGCACAGAAGCAGGATTATCTTCCTGGAATTGCGGCTGGCAAACTGCGACTGCAAGCTTTTGGCGTCTCTGAACCGACCAGCGGAACAGATACGCTTTCACTAACCACATTTGCGCGGCGTGACGGTGATGAATATGTCATCACCGGGCAAAAGATCTGGACCAGCCGGGCGGAGCATTCCGATCTGATGCTGCTGCTCGCCAGAACGACACCGCGTGATCAGGTGGCGAACAAGACCGATGGCCTTTCGATCTTCCTCGTCGACATGCGCAAGCTTGTCGGCAATGGTATGACAATCAAGCCGATCCGCACCATGATGAATCATTCGACGACCGAGATATTCTTCGACGATATGCGGATACCCGCCACAGCATTGGTAGGAGAGGAAGGAAAGGGCTTCCGATACATCCTGTCAGGCATGAACGCGGAACGGATTTTGATCGCATCAGAATGCATCGGCGATGCAAAGTGGTTTATCGAACGGGCCACAGAATATGCTGGCAGCCGTGAGGTGTTCGGAAATCCGATAGGCAAGAATCAGGGCGTCCAGTTTCCAATCGCGCGATGCTTTGCGCAAATGCGAGCCGCTGAACTGATGGTTCACCATGCCGCAAAAACCTATGACGCCGGCGGAAATCCGGGGCCTGAGGCGAATATGGCAAAACTGCTGGCATCGGAAGCCAGTTGGGCTGCGGCAGATATGTGTGTGCAGACGTATGGAGGCTTTGGTTTTGCTGAGGAATATGACGTCGAACGCAAGTTCCGCGAGGCGCGGCTTTACACCGTTGCCCCGATTTCGACCAATCTGATCTTGAGCTATTTGGCCGAGCACGTACTCGGCTTGCCGCGATCCTATTGATCGCGTCACATTTAAGGCTTGAATCGGCGGGTTAACTGTGATTCTGGTGGTAATGTGAAAAAGGGGGAACATCGGATCAGCCTGCCTCGGGAGCAGATGACGCAAGGGCTTGCCCTGGTGGCTTTGCTTGTTCTGGGCGGTCTGGCGATAGCGGGGCCGAGTGGCCTGCTTGCATGGGGCGAAAATCTGCGTTTGCTGGATGAACGCAAGGCGCAGATAGCGGTTCTGGAAAAACAGCACCATGAACTTGCCAACCGTGTGGCATTGTTAAACCCCGATCACGCCGATCCGGATATGGTGGGCGAACAGCTCCGCAAGGAATTCAACGTCGTTCATGATGACGAAGTGGTTTATATCATCGACAGCGAGTGATGCTTGCCCCGGTCGCGGCGTTTGGCTGCCGTAACGGATTTCGTATGCATGGACGTTGCGCCCCCCGATTGCTTGCGGCATAACATCCCCGACCAAAGGGGGGGCTTCTTGGCCCGTCAAAAGCGAAAATTTGAGGATTCCAGACATTGGCTAAACCCGCCCGGACACGCAAAGTTGCCGCGAAACCAACTGCTGCAAGCACCGATCCCGATTTCGCTCTGCACAGCCTTCAGGCCGATCATGAAGCGAACCGAAAGTTTGCGGCAAGTGATGATCAGCTGCTGGAATTTTATGAACAGATGCTGCTTATCCGCCGGTTCGAAGAAAAGGCGGGGCAACTCTATGGTCTGGGTTTGATCGGCGGCTTTTGCCATCTCTACATTGGTCAGGAAGCGGTTGCAGTGGGTTTGCAGTCGGCCCTTAAGGAAGGGCTCGACAGCGTTATTACCGGCTATCGTGACCACGGGCACATGCTGGCCTATGGCATTGATCCCAAAGTTATCATGGCCGAACTGACTGGGCGCCAGGCCGGGATTTCCAAGGGCAAGGGCGGATCGATGCACATGTTCTCCACCGAACATAAGTTTTACGGCGGCCATGGTATCGTTGGTGCACAAGTGGCTTTGGGCGGCGGTCTGGCGCTTGCGCATAAATACAAGGAAGATGGCGGGCTGTGTCTTGCCTATTTCGGTGATGGTGCGGCGAACCAGGGCCAGGTTTACGAAACTTTCAACATGGCGGCGCTGTGGAACCTGCCAATTGTATTTGTTATCGAAAACAACGGTTATGCCATGGGTACGGCGGTGAAGCGAAGCTCTGCTGAAACCGAATTCTATCGGCGCGGCACAGCTTTCCGTATTCCGGGGATGGATGTGAACGGAATGGACGTGCTGGAAGTGCGCGCTGCAGCCGAAATCGCCTTCGCGCATGTGCGTGAGGGCAAAGGCCCTGTTCTGATGGAGCTGAACACATACCGTTACCGCGGTCATTCGATGTCTGATCCGGCGAAATACCGCAGCCGCGAAGAAGTGCAGGAACAGCGCGATCATAACGACCCGATCGAACGCCTGAAAAAGGAACTGGCCGAACGCGGGCGTAGCGAAGCCGATATCAAGGCCATCGACAAGGCAATCCGGGCCCGCGTGGCCGAGGCTGCCGATTTTGCAGAAAACTCACCCGAACCCGAACCGGCCGAGCTCTACACGGACGTGCTGGTGGAGTCTTACTGATGGCTGTCGAACTGAAAATGCCCGCGCTTTCTCCGACAATGGAGGAAGGCACGCTTGCCAAATGGTTGGTCAAGGAAGGCGATCAAGTCGGCCCAGGCGATATTCTGGCAGAGATCGAAACCGACAAGGCGACGATGGAGTTCGAGGCTATCGATGAAGGCACCGTTGGCAAAATCCTGGTGCCCGAAGGCACGGAAAATGTTGCCGTTGGCACCGTAATCGCCTTGATTTCGGGTGAGGGCGAGGATGCCGCTCCGGCCCCTGCATCCGCCCCCGTATCGGCCCCGACAACAGCAGAGGTGCACACGGCACCCGCCGCCGCAAAACCGGCTGCGATCCAGCCGAAAAATGATCCCGAAATTCCTGCCGGGACCAATATGGCGACGGTCACCGTGCGCGAAGCCTTGCGTGACGGTATGGCGGAAGAAATGCGCCGTGATGATCGTGTTTTCGTGATGGGTGAAGAAGTTGCGGAATATCAGGGGGCTTACAAGGTAACGCAGGGCCTGCTCGCCGAATTTGGACCGAAGCGGGTTATCGACACTCCGATTACGGAATATGGCTTCGCCGGGATTGGCGCTGGCGCCGCCATGGGCGGTTTGCGGCCGATCGTGGAATTCATGACCTTCAACTTCGCCATGCAGGCGATCGACCACATCATCAATTCTGCGGCCAAGACAAATTACATGTCTGGTGGGCAGATGCGCTGTCCGATTGTGTTCCGCGGGCCAAATGGTGCAGCCAGTCGTGTTGGCGCGCAGCATAGCCAGAATTATGGACCTTGGTACGCCAGCGTTCCGGGTCTGATCGTAATCGCCCCTTATGATGCTTCCGATGCCAAAGGCCTGATGAAGGCCGCCATACGTTCAGAAGATCCAGTGGTCTTTCTGGAGAATGAGCTTGTTTATGGCCGCAGTTTTGAATTGCCGGAACTGGATGATCATGTGCTGCCCATTGGCAAGGCGCGGATCATGCGCGAAGGCAGCGATGTGACCATCGTCAGCTATTCAATCGGCGTCGGGCTCGCACTGGAAGCGGCCGATACATTAGCGGCAGAGGGCATCGAGGCGGAAGTCATCGACCTGCGCACGCTGCGGCCGCTCGACAAGCAGGCGGTTCTGGATAGTCTGGCCAAGACAAATCGTGTGGTGGTGGCGGAAGAGGGTTGGCCAACATGCTCGATCGCGTCTGAAATCATTGCGATCTGCATGGAAGATGGCTTCGACAATCTGGATGCGCCCGTCATGCGCGTTTGCAATGAAGATGTGCCGCTGCCTTACGCCGCCAATCTCGAGAAAATCGCCTTGTTGAACAGCGCTTCCATCATCGCTGCCGTGAAAAAGGTTTGCTACGTTTAGCGGCCAACCGAACTAGTTATTTACGACAAAGATCGGGCGCGAATAGGTTACATTTGTGCCCGGAAGCGTCACGAAGGGCAGAAAATCTTCGAGCTGGTAATTGAAGTTTACCGAAATTTCCTTCGCCCCGGTGATCCTTGAAGTCCCTTGGGTCGTCGCGGTCACTGTCAATCTGTTGGTATCAAGCAAATAGGGTGCATTCACCGCAAAACTGCGGGCAACAGATTGGATGTCGGTATCGTTGACATTGTTGCCCTTCTGATATTCCACCATGACATAGCGGCCGGTGTCCGACGCAAGCGAACGCACAGCATTGTAATTCTGCATGAAAACGCCGACCTGGAATATGCCAATCATCATGGTGAACAGCAGTGGAGCCAGTAGCGCGAATTCCACCGCCATTGCGCCAGTACGGTCGGCAATCAAGCGGTGCAGGATTCTATCTTTTGTCATGACAATTGTACCGTCCTCACAACGTTGAAGTTGATTGGGCTGCCTACTCCGAAATTCGTCCAGACCGGCGTGTAGGCATCCGTCAGTGTCAGCCGGATATAGGAACTCACCGTATCGCCGGTGGAACAGTTGGAAGCCGAGGAAACCGTCGTGGTATTGGCATTGCAGCGATAGAACCGACTGATAGCGACCTGGCCATCGTTGAGGCGGAGAGATGTCTTCAGGATATTCTTGATCGTGGTCGTCTGCGTGGTTGCCCCAGCCGCAGCGGCAACCGCAATGATTTCCGCTTCCGAAGCCGCTGATTGCAATTCATGCTGCCGTGATACGACGCGGCTAACCTCGAAGGTGCCGAGTGCCATCAGGATCAGTACCGGTGCGACGATCGCGGTTTCAATGGCCATTGAACCGCGGAGGTCATTGCCAAGGTTTCGGATGAACGGGTTCATGATTATCGCACCATCTTAACTTGTGGGATAGAGCTGCCAACAGATGTCGCCTTGTCCGTGGGACAGAGCGTTTCCAGTGTTGCGTTACCCAGGATGTTGAGTGTGTATGCAGAGATCTGCAGGCACTGCGCCGCCACATTTGCCGTACCGTTGATACGCAAATTCCCATCGGGAAGGTAGATCAGCCCTTCGATCAGCGAATTGGAATTACCGTTGAGGATATGACCCGGGCTAGCCGCGTTGTTATCCCGATCCTCGAACACCAGAATACCGGCATATTTGTCCGCCTTGTCAGCATAGGGCGTGCCGATGAAATCTGCGGCTGTCGGCGGGGTAAGGGTTACCTTGTTCCCGTTGCCGCTGCCCCCAAATTTCATTGTTGCCCCATTTTTGAGGATGAACATGACGCCGGTACCAGTGATATTGTAATTGGCAGTCAGATCCAGATCACCGCCGTCAATCACGTAAATGCCGCTGGCCATGGTAGTCTTGCACTTCACTATGAGTCCGCCCTTATAGGTGCCGGGCAGCAGAGAAGCCTGCTTGTTGTTGCCAGTACCCGTGCAAGCGTCAGACCGTGTGGTGTTATTCGTCGGCGGCGTCAGGTCCTTGTAGATATCTTCCAGCGTAGTGACTTTTTCAGTGACCGTTGATTCAAGACCTGCAGGGACGGTTGCCGTACCGCATGTAACGATTGAATCCGTGCTCACATGGGCTGAACCGTCAATATTTATGGCATCATCGCTGCAGGATAGGGCGGCAAGGCCACATTGCGCGCGAACGGTTGCGTTGCCGCCGATCGATGTCCCGGTTCCATCCTCTGCAAGCGACACGAGGCATGCGTTATATGTCGCGCCTTTTGCGAAACTCGCCTGAGCCGTGGCCCGAATGGTGGCGGCCCTGCCGGTAAGAAAACTGCTGAACGGCAGGCTCTTCGATGCCGTGGCAGTAACAATGATGCTATTGTTTGCGCCGCCGGCATAGCTTGCCAATTTGACGTTGGGTCTGGATGCAAAAGACTTCGTCTTGGACAGGTTCGCATCATATTCCTGCAAGGCGCGGGCGTTATAGGTTGATGCAGAATCGCTGCGCGCCAAGGCCCATGCACCAGCATATGCAGCCTGATCGACCGAATGCTGCAGTTCGCTCTTCCACATGTACCATTGCGCTGTATCAACCGCATAGCCGGCACCGCCAATCATCGCCGGCATGCCGATCGCCACAAGCATGGTCGCGTTGCCGCTCAAATTGGAGCGGAGCTTCCCGAAAAAGCGACGGATTGGTCCCATCGGATGTACCTTCCAGTAAAAAATTTTGGCCTATTGAACAGCCTATATCCGCATGGTGGTAACGCGGTTTGTAAAAGAGTTGGTTAATTGCAGCTTGCACGGGCAATTATTTTTCCTCGCTCGAGCAAACCGATCATGGTTGACTTGAATGAACCCGCGTGGCGTTGGACAGGGTGATGATCATTTTGACGCCTGACGAACTCTCACTGCCGCTTCGGCTCGCAGTAAGTTACGCACCCGCTTCTATCCGTCACGCGACACTTGGCTTAATGGTCCTGGACCAGCGTCTGGCCAATTTTGTCAGACAGGCGCACGAACCCATCCTTGCGCAGATGCGTATTGCGTGGTGGCGCGATGAACTGGCCAAGCCGCCTGCCAACCGTTCAAAAGGCGATCCCCTGCTTGAAGTGATCGGCCAATTCTGGCGGGGCGAAGAAGCCGTCCTGCTAGGATTGGTCGATGGATGGGAGCAATTGCTGAGCGAGCCCCCGCTAACCGCTGATATTATCGACGGGTTCGTCGACGCACGGGCTGAGGCCTTTGTCGCTCTGGCACGGATTTCCAAGTCCGTTACCCGTCAACAAGCAGTTAGGGTTGCCGCAAAGCGCTGGGCGCTGGCCGATTTATCGGCGAATCTCTCCCGCCCGGTGGAAAGGGATGCGGCGATCACGGCCGCTCGTGCCTTGGGTGATGAGCGCATGGATCTTCCGCGCACAATGCGCCCGTTGGCGGTGCTGGACGGGCTTGCCCGCAAATCGATCCGGCGGGGCGGAACACCCTTGCTTGGCGATAGGTGGGCCGCCTTACATGCGATCCGGCTTGGCTTGTTCGGGCGCTAGTCTATATCACTGTTAAGGAATAAGGAATCTATGCCATGAACCGGTTGCTGCTTGGGGCGTTTGGTGCGCTGGTCTTGGTAGCCGTCGGCCTGTTCTGGTGGCAGGGAAGGGCCCAGGTCGAAATAGGCGCTCCGCCGCCCATGCCGGCAGACAACGCACGGGCAGAGCTGGACATACCTGCGGCAGATCCCGGAGATTTGAAGGGGCCAACGCCGCCAGAGGCAACCGAACTGACGCGGGAACAGCGCCGGTTTTTCCGCTATGATCGCAATCGGGATCTCAAGATCTCACGAAATGAAATGCTGTCTGCCCGCACTGCAGACTTCCGCAAGCTCGACACCGACGGCAATAATTTGCTGTCCTTCGAAGAATGGGCAGTCGCTACGGCCAGACGCTTCGACCAGGCGGACAAGGATCGTAACCGCGAATTGACACCTGCCGAATTTGCTCTGACCAAGCCAAAAGCCGCCGCGAAACCTGCGTGCCGTTGCTGATCAGGCAGTGACCAAGTGTTCGTGGCTTAGCCAATCCCCAAATTCCGCTTTGCCGCGTGCCGTGTAAGCTTCCTTGCGCGATTTCTTCTTCACATCGTGAAGCGGGGGGAAAAGGCCGAAATTGATATTCATCGGCTGATAGGTTTCGGCTTCCGCATCGCCAGTAATGTGCGCCAGAAGGGCACCCATGGCAGACGTGGCCGGCGGGCTGGCCCAGGTTTTGCCGGTCAACTCCGCTGCCGCCATCATCCCCGTGATCAGACCGATTGCCGCACTTTCGACATAGCCTTCACAACCTGTGATCTGGCCGGCAAAGCGGATATGGGGGGCTTGCTTCAGCCGCAACTGCCTGTCCAGCAGCACAGGCGAATTGAGGAACGTATTGCGGTGCAGCCCGCCCAATCGTGCAAATTCGGCGTTCTCGAGGCCGGGAATGGTCCGAAAAAGAGCAACTTGTGCCGCGTGTTTGAGCTTGGTCTGGAAGCCAACCATGTTCCACAGAGTGCCCAGTTTGTTATCCTGCCGTAATTGTACAACGGCGTAAGGCCAGCGCCCGGTCCGTGGATCGTCAAGACCGACAGGCTTCATCGGGCCATAACGCAAAGTATCCAAACCCCGCGATGCCATGACTTCTATCGGCATACAGCCTTCGAAGTACGGGGTGTTTGCCTCCCATTCCTTGAACGAGGTTTTTTCGCCATCGATCAGGCCTTGGTGGAAAGCCAGATATTGTTCCTGATTCATCGCGCAATTGATGTAATCCTTGCCGGCAGCCTGGGAATCGCCGCCCGCACTCGGTTTGTCCCAACGCGATTGGAACCAGCAAATGTCCATATTGATGCTGTCGCGATGAACGATCGGGGCAATGGCATCGAAGAAGGCCAGACTTTCCTGACCGGTTGCCTTGCCAATACTGCTCGCTAGCGATGCCGCGGTAAGCGGCCCAGTCGCCACGATTGTGAGCCCGCTGTCAGGCAAATTATCGATACGTTCCCGCACCACCGAGACATTTTGATGTTCGTCCAGGGCACGTTGGACGAATGCCGAAAACACATCCCTGTCGACAGCAAGCGCTGTTCCCGCCGGGACCCGCGCTGCTTCGCCTGCAGCCATGATCAAGGAATCGAGCCGCCGCATTTCGTGATGCAGAAGACCTACCGCGTTCTTCTCATCATCGTCGGAACGGAAGGAATTGGAACACACCATTTCCGCCAGCCCGTCTGTTTGATGTGCCGGTGTGGTATCCCCGCCGCCACGCATTTCCGATAAGCGAACGCGAAAGCCGCGCTGCGCCAACTGCCATGCGGCTTCGCTTCCGGCCAACCCGCCGCCAATAATATGTATATCGTAACCCATGGGGCTACCTAAAGCTTGTTACGGCTGGCGTGCAAGCGCTAGGGAGGCGGCATCAGGGGGGAAACATGCCCAAGCGCGCACTTATCGAACATCGGCCATGGATTTTGGCAAGTCTGGTTGCCGGAATCGCCTACTTTTTTCTTGCCGATGCGCCGATTGGTGGGGCCTGGCTGATTTTGCTCAAGGGGGCAGGGGTGGGATTGCTGGCCGCCTATTCGTTGCTGCGTAACCGGGGCACTGATGCGCATCTTCTGGCTCTGGTCATGGCGCTTGCTGCCCTCGGCGATATGGTTCTGGAACTGGATGAGGCAGCCGGGGGTTTTGCCTTCTTCCTCAGCCATGTGGCAGCCATGGCACTTTACCTGCGCCACAGGCGCCAGAATATGACCCAAAGCCAGGGACTTCTTGCTGCGGCCTTGCTGTTTCTGACTCCACTAACCGCCTGGATACTGGTCGCCGAAACCGGCAATGGGATGCCCGTTGCCATCTACGCTTTGGCGCTTGGGGGGATGGCCGGACTCGCATGGACCAGCAGTTTCCCCCGTTACCGTGTGGGCCTGGGTGCAGTTCTGTTTGTGATTTCGGATTTGTTGATCTTTGCTCGGATCGGCGGTGCCTTGCCACAGGAAATCACATCATGGCTGATCTGGCCCACCTATTTTGGCGGCCAGTTCCTGATCGCAACCGGTGTGATCCAGACCTTGCGTCACGAACTTCGCGAAGAGTGATTCTCAACCTTGCCAAGCGGCAATTGTGGTGCGGTGCAATTCGCGCCGGTGGCCTTCATAGCCGCCTGTTGCCTTGTGCAGGACCGATCGATTATCCCATAAAACCAGCATTCCGGTTTGCCACTGGTGGCGATAAGTAAATTCCTCGCGGCCTTGCCAGGCGAGCAGATCTACCAGCAATGCGATAGCGTCGGTGTCCGCCATACCTTCTATCCCGACGATGTAGCCGGCGCAGCTGAACAGACCTTCCTCACCGGTTTCGGGGTGGATTTGAACAAGTGGGTGGGTTTGCGTTGCCAGCGCCGCTTCGCTGGGCCGAATTGCCATGGTGCGGCCTTGGTCTTTCGTGCCATATGCTCCGTCTGGTGCATAGGCACCTCGTGCACTGTGGATCGCCTTCAAACCGCGCAGAAAGTCTTTTCGTTCTTCGGGCAGTGCCGCAAAGGCCGCGATTTGATCGGCGAACAAAGTGTCCCCTCCCACCGGCGGAATTTCGATCGATAGCAGGCAGGTTCCAGCAGGGGGAGTATCCAGAAAACTCCAATCGCTATGCCAGTTTTCTGCGAATAGGGGGGTCTGTTCCGTGGCTTCGCGCAGGATTGCAGCGATGTGCCTGCGGCCGGGAATAGGATCGAAGAAGGGGTCTTCGCCAAAACCCCCCATGGCCACGGTAAACCGTTCCAACGCGTCGTCATCCATCACCTGATCGGGGAATGCGACAACGCGATGTTTCAACCAGGCGGCGCGGATAGCTGCAGTGGCTTCCGAGCTTAACGGGGCTGAAAGGTCGATGCCCCGCAAGTTTGCACCGCAGATTGCGCCAGACGGTTCTATCGAAAGGTTCAACTTTCCCCGCTTTCCTCTAAATTATCATCGCGGTCGATTGTAGTTGATGGAGAGGTATCCTCCGTCACACGGCCGATGATCTCTTCAACAATCGCTTCTTCGGCTTCGCTTTCAGGTTCTTCCTGTTCGTCCAGCCGAACCGCGCCGACTATTGTTTCGCCCTTGGCCACATCGAACAACTTCACGCCGGCGCTTGCCCGTCCGATGACCCGCAGTGTGTCCAGGCCGATGCGGATCAGCTTTGCCTGATCTGTTACCAGCATCAACTGATCGCCCTTTGTGGCTGTGAAACTGGCCACAACCGTGCCGTTGCGCTTGATATTGTCGATATTGGTGATGCCCATCCCGCCACGGCCCGCTTGACGGTATTCGTAAGCGGAGGACAATTTGCCATAGCCATTGGCGCAAACGGTCAGAATGAATTGCTCCGCATCGGCCATCTCCTGATGATCGGCTGACAGCGGCGCGGCATCTTCATTTGCCTTCCATGGTGCAGACTTCAAATAGGCATCGCGTTCTTCAGGCGAAGCACTTCCCGCATGCAGGATCGCCAGCGACACGACTTCGTCGCCCTTTTCCTTGAACTTCATGCCGCGCACACCGGTCGAAGTGCGACTGACGAATTCGCGAACGTCTTCCCCGCTAAACCGGATTGCTTTGCCCATCTTGGTCGCGAGAAGCACATCGTCACCCGCCTCAAGCAAGGCCACACCAATCAAGCGGTCATCGCTGCCTTCGTCGAAGCGCATGGCGAATTTGCCGTTGCTCGGGATATTGGCAAAACTATCCATGCTGTTGCGGCGGACATTGCCCTTGGCCGTGGCGAACACAACCGTAAGCGCCCCCCAGCTTTCCTCGTCTTCTGGCAATGGCAGGACAGTGCGAATAGTTTCGCCTTCGTCCAGAGCAGGAAGCAAATTGACGATCGGCCGTCCGCGTGTGGCTGGCCCGCCTTCAGGCAGCTTCCACACTTTCAAGCGATAAACTTTGCCCGCCGTAGAGAAGAACAGCACCGGGTTATGGGTGCTGGTCACGAACATTTCGCTGACCGCATCTTCATCTTTGGTGGCCATGCCGGCGCGGCCTTTGCCGCCGCGGTTCTGGGCGCGGAAAGTGGAAAGCGGAGTGCGTTTGATATAACCATCCAGAGTGACAGTTACGACCATTTCGTCACGCTCGATCAGGTCTTCATCATCGAGTCCATCCCAAGCAGGGGCGATTTCTGACAGGCGGGGCGTCGCGTAATTGTCTCGAATTTCCTGAAGTTCGCCGCGCATGACTGCGTATAGCTTTACCCGGTCGCCAAGAATTTCCAGATATCCGGCAATAGCATCCGACAATCCCTGCAATTCCTCGCCGATCTCATCGCGGCCGAGGGCCGTCAGGCGGTGGAGCCTGAGGTCCAGAATTGCCTTAACCTGGCGTTCGGACAGGCGGTACGTTCCGCCTTCCTGGTCCGCGTCAGGCTCGATCGCTTCGACCAGTCGGATATATTGCGCAATATCACCGATCGGCCATTCCTTCGCGAGCAATTTGCTGCGCGCGATTGCCGGATTGGTCGAACTGCGAATCATCGCGACGACTTCGTCAAGGTTTGATACCGCGACCACCAGGCCGAGCAAGATATGGGCCCGCTCGCGCGCCTTGTTCAGTTCGTACTTCGTCCGGCGGGTAATGACTTCTTCGCGGAAAGTGATGAAGGCCTGGATGAAATCGCGCAACATTAGCGTTTCAGGTCGCCCGCCGCGGATCGCCAGCATATTGGCAGGGAAACTCGATTGGGCCGGGGTGTGGCGCCAAATCTGGTTTAGAACCACTTCAGCTGTGGCATCGCGTTTCAGGTCAATTACAACGCGAACGCCCTTGCGACTGGATTCGTCACGAATGTCGGACACGCCTTCGATCCGCTTGTCCTTGGCGGCTTCGGCCAGCTTTTCGACAAGGCCGGACTTGCCCACCTGATAGGGCATCGAGGTAAGAACGATACTCTCCCGGTCACCCCGTTTGGTTTCGATTTCATGCCGGCAACGCTGCAGTATCGATCCACGGCCGCCTGTGTAGGCCGCACGGGCCCCTGCATTTCCAAGGATCAAAGGCGCGGTCGGGAAATCCGGGCCAGGAATAATGGCGAACAATTCTTCCGAGGTAATTCCGGGATTGTCCATATAGGCGAAGCAACCATCAATCACTTCACCCAGATTATGCGGCGGAATATTGGTGGCCATGCCAACCGCAATACCGCCAGCACCATTGACCAGCAGATTGGGGAATCGTGCTGGAAGAACGGAAGGTTCGCGCCGTGAACCATCGTAATTTTCGACGAAATTGACCGTATCCTTGTCGAGATCGTCCAACAAATAGTTCGCGACTTTGGCCAGACGCGCTTCGGTATAACGCATCGAGGCTGGCGGATCTGGGTCCATGGAGCCGAAGTTGCCCTGACCATCGATCAGGGGCACACGCATGGACCAATCTTGCGTCATACGTGCGAGAGCATCGTAAATCGCGCTGTCGCCATGCGGGTGGTAGTTGCCCATCACGTCACCGACGATCTTCGCACTCTTGCGATAGGGGCGCCCGGCAACGAAACCACCTTCCTGACTGGCGAACAGGATACGCCGGTGCACGGGTTTCAAGCCATCACGTACATCGGGCAACGCGCGGCTGACAATCACGCTCATCGCGTAATCGAGGTAGGAAGTTTTCATTTCCTCAACGATGTCGATGCGGGCGTATTCGCCCATCGGCACCGGAGGATCCATGATTTCAATATCGTCGCTCAAGGTGACTCTTTTCTATATCTGTCGGCAAAGCTCGCAAAGGACTGCGGCGTTTGAAACAGGTTAGGGTATTGCTGGCCAAACCGCCACCAAAAGCCCCGTTTCAGTCGATTTTCTGCAAGGGTTTTCCACATTTGTCTGCCAATCCTGCAGGTATGGCCAATTGGAATGCCAGGAGTTGCGTTCAATCGCAGTTCACCCCATTCTACCTAAATCATTTGCAATCCGGGCGAAGGCGGAACTACTGCCTTACCAATCCGTTTTTGGGCCAGATGGCCGATCTGTTATAACCTTGGGAGATTTCCAGATGCAGTTTTTCCTCCGCAACCTTGCTGTGCGTCCAGAGCGCAGCGGGTCATCACTTGCGTTCGCTCTTGCACTTGCTACCGGAACGGTACTTGGTGCCACTGCAATGGCAACGCCAGCCTATGCCGCCAAGAAGGAAAAGAAGGCGCCGGCTTCGAAAGCCAATTATTCGAAAGCCTTTATCGAAGCATACAAGCCACTCGAAGTCATGAGCAAGGCAGAGCCGAAGGATAACGCTGGCATTGCCGCCGCGATTCCAGGTTTGGTTGCTGCGGTTGAAACGCCCGATGATCGATTTGCTGCTGGTAATTTGATCTATAATGTCGGCCTTGCCAGCAAGACACGTTCTTTCGAGCGGCAGGGTGTCGATATGATGATCGAAAGCGGGAAGGTGCCTGCTGAGGCGCAAGGCAGCTACTTATTTTTGGCTGGCCAGCTCGCCTATCAGGATGGTGACTGGGCAACTGCGCGGACACGGATGATGGCCGGCATTGCTGCTGGCTATACCGCAAATGATCCAGAGGCCATTGTGGCTGAGGCATATTTTGCGGATGACAAGCAGGCTGAGGGTCTGGCTTATCTGGCTGATGCAATCAACAAGCGCGCCGCGGCTGGCCAGACGATTGACGAAAACTGGCTGAAACGCGGTATTTCAGTTGCTTACAAGTCCGATATGGCGGGCGAAGCTACCCGCTATTCGAGCCTTCTGGTGAAATATTATCCCAATCAGACGAGTTGGGGGGATGCCATTGCGATTCAGCGCAACATGCTGACTTTTGACAACCAGGAAATGCTTGATTTGCTCCGTTTGGCTGATCGGACTGGTAGCATGCGATCCGAGCGGGACTATGTGGACTATGCCGACTCCGCCGATGCCCGGCGACTGCCAGGTGAGGTGTCCAGAATTATCGAAGCCGGGATCGTAGCCGGAAAGTTGAATGCCAAAGACATTTTCGTTTCGGAGGTTCGCGCAGTGGCCAAGGCACGGATCGCTGCCGACCAAGCGGATTTGCCAGCCCTAGAACGCGATGCGCGTAAACCGGGTTCGACTGCCTTGACGGCAACGGCTGCTGGCGATGCATTTCTGAGCTACGGCAAGAATGCCCAAGCCGAAGAAATGTACAGTATTGCACTGACCAAACCTGGCGCGGATACACAGCGCGTCCTGACTCGCCTTGGCATTGCTCAAGTCGATCAGGGCAAGACTGCCGACGCCAAGGCTACGTTCGCGAAGATTGAAGGTAATCGTAAATCGATTGCGAATTTGTGGACGCTTTACGCAGACCAAAAGGCACCTGCACCAGCACCAGCAAATTGACCAACTGCGACGGACTGATTCAAGAGGGCGCGAACTTCGGTTTGCGCCCTTTTATTTGTGGGAGACCCGGGCTATTTATCGCAGGCGTTTAACGTAGAGATGACCGTTGTCACGCCGTTCCACCTTAAATTGATCGAGGGCACGAAACAGCTCAGATAGCCGCTTGTAGCCGTAATTGCGCACATCAAAGCTTGATCGGTTGCCGGCGATATTTCCGACTTCGCTCATGGACGCAAATCCTTCATCATCGCGTTTGGCCGCCTTGAGCGCATCGCCAAGAAGCTCAACCAATTCTGGATCAATGACTGGCGATTTGATGTTCGCTTTCACACTCGATGGCGGGGCATGGTCAGCAACATTGCTGGCGATCAATTTCTGGGTATCGATGAAGCGGGTGCAAACCGAGCGAAAGGCTTCGGGTGTCTTGCTGTCACCAAAGCCGTAAACCACTATTCCGTCCTGCCGAAGGCGGGTCACAAGCGGTGTGAAATCGCTATCGGATGTCATTATACCGAAGCCATCGACCTTACCTTGATTGAGCAGATCGATTGCATCAATCGTCATGGCCATATCGGTCGCGTTCTTGCCTTTTGAAACGTCGAACTGCTGTTGTGGCCGAATGCCAAACTTATTTGTAATTTTGTCCCAGTTGACCAAGGCCTGTTTGGCAAAATTTCCATAGGCGCGGCGAATATTTACCTGCCCCAGTTCGGCCATAACCGTAAGCACAGGGTCGATGCCTTTGGGATCGATATTGTCAGCATCAATGAGCAGTGCGATATTATTCAGCGCTTTATAGGTCATGCCGCTGTGTTACCGCCGAATGCTGTATCGGGGCAAGCTGCAAGCTGCATCAGCTCGCCGGCGCGAAGTCGCCTGTTGCTTCATCAAGAAGATGCAGCACTCCGTCTGAAATGGCGAAGAATGCCCCGCGCAATTTCAGGCTGCCGTTTGCTTCCTTTTCCCGCACACAGGGGAAGGTACGCAGATTTGCCAGACTGACCTTGACGCCCGCCTGTTCCATTGCCCGTTCGGCAACGCGCCCTTCGGTGCCCAATTCGCGGGCAATTGCATCGCGGGCGTCGTCAAGCAGGGCGATCCAGCTTGCCACAAAACCGCCTTGGCCCAGCTCAGTGCCATGCATTTCCTGCGTCAATGCAGCCTTGCAGCCTCCGCACATACCATGGCCCATCACCACGATTTCACGCACTTTCAAAAATTGGACTGCAAATTCAAGCGCGGCGGATACACCGTGCCTGCCCGGAGTGGTTTCAAAGGGAGGAACCATTGCCGCGACATTGCGCACCACGAAAAGTTCACCGGGGTCGACTGCGAAAATCTGCGCCGGATCAACCCGGCTATCCGAACATGCGATGATCATGACCTGAGGGGATTGGCCATCTTGCAGTTCTTCCCACCGGTCATGCTGGCGCTTCCAGTCTCCGGACCGGAACTGACGGTATCCGTCGATCATTTGGTCGAATGATTTCATGCCGTCGCATGTGGCGACATTTGGTTTGTTCAGCAAGATTGAACAACAAATTGGTACCCATTTTCTGATCCTGCAAAATCAGGTGGGAGGTGTGCCTTGCGGCATCGCCGAGAGCCGCCTAAATGGCCCGAATGAACGATTTGGCAAACACCCCGGATGCTGCGCGGCCCGAACGGCAGCGCAAGCCTGACTGGATTCGCGTAAAAGCCCCGGTTAGCAAGGGGTATCACGAAACGCGCAAGCTGATGCGTGACCTCAATCTCAACACGGTATGCGAAGAAGCGGCCTGCCCCAATATCGGCGAATGCTGGACGAAAAAGCACGCCACTGTGATGATATTGGGTGATGTTTGCACGCGGGCCTGTGCCTTTTGCAATGTAAAGACCGGCATGCCCAGGATCGTAGATCCGCTTGAGCCCGAACATACAGCAGCTGCAGCGGCCAAATTGGGCCTGGAACATATCGTGGTAACCTCGGTGGATCGGGACGATTTGCCAGACGGCGGTGCAGGGCAGTTCGTCAAGGTGATCCAGGCGCTACGCCGCGAAACGCCTAATACGACCATCGAAATCCTGACACCCGATTTCCGCGGTAAGATGCGGCCGGCGGTCGAAGCGATTTGTGAAGCCGGACCAGATGTTTACAATCACAATCTCGAAACGGTTCCACGGCTTTACCCGACCATTCGGCCGGGTGCGCGTTATTATGCATCGCTGCGCCTGCTTGAAGAGGTGAAGAATCATGATCCGAGGATATTCACCAAATCGGGAATAATGTTGGGCCTTGGCGAGCAGCGGCTCGAAGTTCATCAAGTGATGGATGACATGCGCAGCGCAGACATAGATTTCATGACGATGGGGCAATACCTCCAACCCACGCCGAAACATGCGCGTGTTGAAGATTTTGTAACGCCAAAGGCCTTTGATGCCTTCGGCGCGATTGCTCGGGCCAAGGGTTTCTTGCAGGTTGCCTCCAGCCCGCTGACGCGTTCAAGCTACCATGCGGGAGACGATTTTGCCCGCATGCGCGCTTCGCGTGAAGCAAAACTGGCAAAACAGCAGACGGCGTAATGCCAGGAATACAGGAGACGAGGGTTCTTCCCTGGACAAGTGAACAGATGTTCGACCTGGTTGCTGACGTCGGCAGGTATCAGGACTTCCTGCCATGGGTTGTCGCCACTCGGGTGCGTTCCAACAACGAAACCGAAATGGTCGCTGACATGGTGGTTGGTTTCAAGAGCTTGCGCGAGAAATTCACGTCTCGGGTGACCAAGCAGCGTCCGGGGTTGATTGACGTGCAATATGTCGACGGACCGCTGCGCGATCTTGACAATCGCTGGCACTTTCAGGCCCTGCCAGAAGGCGGCTGCAAGGTCGATTTCAGTGTCGACTTCACTTTCAAGAATAAGGTGTTCGAGGCTCTGGCCGGTCAGTACTTTGATCGCGCTTTCCGCAAAATGGTCGCGGCATTCGAAACACGTGCCGAACAGCTTTATGGTAGCAACAATTCCAGTGCAGATAATGTAGCCTGAAGGCGAATTTCTGCCCGCGTCTTGCCATCGAACTTCCGCAATTCGCCCTCCGGCTCAGCTTCGCTGTTGCGAATGGAGCGTGCGAAAACCACCGTTCCGACCGGCTTCAGATCAGTGCCGCCATCGGGTCCGGCTATCCCACTAACGGCGACGGCCACATCAGCGGTGCTTTTTTGCAAGGCTCCATTGGCCATCGCCCAGACGCAGGCAATCGATACTGCGCCAAAAGTCTCGATGATATCGCTTGATACACCGAGCATCTCCATCTTGGCGTCATTGGAGTATGTTACGAAGCCGCGATCGAGCACTTTGGAGGAGCCGGCGACTTCTGTCAGGGCGGCAGCCACAAGCCCGCCTGTGCAGCTTTCCGCAACGGTAATCGTGCGTCCGGCGGCAATATTGGCTTCGACTACGCGCTTTGCCATTGCCTCAATTTCTTTCGGGAGAAGGGCGTGTCTCATTTGCGGTCCTTCGGACAGATCTCGGGTTCTTTGGTGTTTGCGAACTGCATGATGAAGCTCAGCAAACCGCCGATATTCTGTGGGGGCAGCGGCGCAAGCAGGGATACCCCCCGTTCGATATCGGCGCACCGGCTCACTTGAATTTCTTCGGCAATCTTTTGCTCGATGATCGCATCGATGAAAGGTCGGACTGCTTCGCCGGGAAGTGACTTCATCAAAGTCACCATTTGATCATTTGTGCCTGATTTGCCGGACCCGGCGCTGGCAAATACAAGCAGCACCCTTTGCGCCCCAGGCCACGTTTGGTCCTGCAAAGTCGTGAAGCTGCTGGCAAATGCATCACCCTTGACCCGTGTGAACCCGTCTTTCGGAAGCGTCGCTATGCATTTTGTACGAAACGCTGCAAACAAAGAGGGCATGGCATAGACGATGGCGTCCGAAAGATCGGCCTCCTTGATGCACTGGGTCTTTGCAGCTTGGGCAAAGGCTATCTGCGGTTGCGCCATAGACAATATGGCGGCGGCACCGGCTGCAAACTTTAACTTCATGATACGTGCGATCCTAATTTTCCGAGACAAGAGTCACAATAGCCTGGGCCGCAATTCCCTCTTCCCTACCGGTAAAGCCAAGGCGCTCGGTTGTGGTGGCTTTGACATTCACTTGAGACTTGTCAACGCCCAGTAAATTGGCAATCCGCAGTTGGATGGTATCCCGATGTGGCCCGATCTTGGGTGCTTCGCAGATAATCGTCAGGTCAACATTGCCAATTCGGTAACCGAATTCGGTCACGGAATTGGCGGCGTATTCAACGAAACGCGACGAAGGGGCACCTTTCCATTTGGGGTCGCTAGGAGGGAAATGCTGGCCAATGTCGCCTTTGCCAATGGCTCCCAGCAACGCATCAACCACTGCGTGGAGCGCCACATCCGCATCGCTATGCCCCACCAAACCCCGATCATAGGGAATCATGACCCCGCCAAGCCATAATTCCTCGCCTGCCGCCAGTCGGTGAACATCGTAGCCAAGACCGGTTCGCACAGCCAGTTTTGCTGTCATGAAGTCCTCTGCAAAAGTCAGTTTTTTTAGAGCCTCGTCGCCGGCGACATGGGCAACTACAACGCCAGACGCCAATGCTATCTGGGCATCGTCTCCTGCATCGGCTTTACCAATCCAAGCTTTATGGGCGGAAAGTATCCGTTCAAAGCGAAAGGCTTGCGGGGTTTGGACCCGGCGCAAAGAGCCGCGATCGGCAGATCCGTGCATGAAGCCTTCCACCTCAATCGACAAGCTGTCGACCACTGGAAGCACCGGAATTGCCGCGTCATGAAGCTCCAATGCGGCCAGCAAACGTTCAATTACCTCCTGTGGAAGGATTGGTCGGGCGGCGTCATGGATGAGCACTCTGTCCGGAGCACTCGCTTCGATCGCTTCAAGTGCAGCCCGCACGGACGATTGGCGCGTTGCGCCGCCGGCGACAAAATGCACATTGGCAATTCCGTCCAGCGCCTCGCGCGCCAAGTCTTCACCATTTTCGGGGATCGCGACCACGATTGGATCCGCCCCTGCCGCAGAGACTGCCTCGACCGCATGGCGAAGCACAGGCTTTCCGCGCCACAGTGCAAACTGCTTTGGTACAGGCTGACCTGCGCGCAACCCTTGTCCTGCGGCAACAATCACCGCCGCAAAGGGGGAAAGGGATGGGCGAAGAGCCATTACCCTGCGCGCTAGCGCCTTGCACCACATGCTGCAATGCACTATGCGCTGCCTAAAATTTAGGCACCCAAGCAAAATGTCAACTTTACCAGTTCCCCCTGAGCTCAAGCCAATCCAGATTGGGCCAGTCGCGATAGATTGTCCGGTTGTCCTGGCGCCTATGACAGGGGTCACGGACATGCCGTTCCGCACGCTCGTACGGCGTTATGGCTCAGGATTGAATGTAACCGAGATGATCGCCAGCCCGGCAATGATCCGGGAGACCCGTCAATCGCTGCAAAAGGCAGCTTGGGACACTGTGGAAGAACCCGTTTCTCTTCAACTGGCTGGATGTAGCCCTGCCGAGATGGCTGAGGCTGCCAAACTGAATGCGGACCGAGGCGCGGCGATAATCGATATCAATATGGGCTGCCCGGTAAAGAAGGTGGTCAATGGCGACGCCGGTTCGGCCTTGATGCGTGACCTGCCCTTGGCTGCCAGTCTGATTGAGGCCACGGTAAAGGCTGTCGATGTGCCGGTTACGGTCAAGATGCGTATGGGATGGGATCATTGTTCACTCAATGCTCCGGAATTGGCGCATATTGCCGAAGATCTGGGCGCCAAGATGATTACCGTCCATGGGCGGACCCGTAACCAGATGTACAAGGGACATGCGGATTGGGCTTTCGTCCGCGAAGTAAAGGACGCGGTCTCAATCCCGGTCATCGTCAACGGGGACATTTGCGGAATCGAAGATACAGCCGCTGCGCTCGAACAATCCGGTGCGGACGGGGTGATGATCGGGCGGGGCGCCTATGGCAAGCCGTGGCTTCTGGGTCAGGTAATGCACTGGTTAAAAACGGGTGATGCCCTGCCAAACCCGAGCCTGAATGAACAATTTCTGGTGCTTGTAGAGCATTATCGCGCGATGCTGGATCATTACGGGATTGAAGTCGGCGTAAAAGTCGCGCGGAAGCACTTGGGTTGGTATACCAAGGGTTTGCATGGTTCTGCCGAATTTCGGAATCATGTGAACTTTATCGATGACCCACATCAGGTTCTTGGCGAATTGGAACGGTTCTATTCTCCCTTCCTTCACCGCCGCGCGGCGTGAATGTGCAAATGCCGGTATCGGCCAATCCCCCAACTGCTGCGGCCCAGATCGGGGGGTTGATCTTTGCAGTTTTGCTGCTTGATCGCGATTTGACGATCGCGGAAGTCAATCCGGCCGCGGAAAGCTTGCTGGGGCGCAGTAGCAAGCGGCTTATCGGCATGCGATTTACCGAGCTCGTTGATTTTGGGGAGAGTCGTTTGCAGGACCGGCTTGCGAGCGAGGAACAACAAATGCTGGCGCGCGGAATAGTCGTGACGGTCGGCGGAGTGCGTAAACGCCTCAATCTCACGGTCTCTCCCATCGCGCCAAATCCCGGCTGGCGGGTCCTCACGCTTTCGGATGTCGGCCGCGACGACACGGTTGGCGATGCCGACGTCGAAAGCGTAATTGGGGCTCCTGCGGTACTGGCGCATGAGATCAAGAACCCGCTGGCTGCCATCCGGGGCGCAGGACAATTGCTGGCGCGAAAGCTGGATGAGAAAGATCGTCCCTTGGCCGCAATGATCTCGAACGAAGTTGACCGGATTGCACGGCTGGTTGATCGTATGCAGAAACTGGGCAGTAATACGCCGGATCCGGTGGAGGCTTTCAATCTCCATGAAGCCATCAGACATGCGATGGCCACAGTTCGTGCCAGCGCCCCGGCCAATGTGGAGCTGACAGAGGAATTTGACCCATCCTTGCCCAAGGTCCTCGCAAGCCGGGATGCATTGGAACAGGTTCTGATCAATCTGCTGTCCAACGCCTGCGACGCCAGTTCCGCTACGCAAGCCGCACAAATTACCGTAAAGACCCGCTTTGTCAGCGGCCTGGCGATGAGCGCAATCCGTCTGGGCCGCTCGGTAAAGGTCCCCATTGAAGTGACGGTGACCGACAATGGGCCCGGTGTTGATCCGCATCTGGTCGATCGAATGTTCGAACCATTTGTTACGGCAAAAAAGGGCGGTCAGGGCCTTGGCCTCGCGCTTGTGAAGAAGTTGGTAACCGATATGGAGGGGCGGATTTCCTACAGTCGGGATGATAGCGCGGGCCTGACCCATTTTCGCATTAACTTGCCAGTTGCGAAATAGGGGTGGACCAGATGCAAGGCCATATTCTGCTGGTTGAGGACGACAACGCCATCGCCACCGTGGTGACAGCGGCGCTGGAGGATGAAGGCTTTGAGGTAAGCAAATCAGACAGCATCGCAGGCAGGGATCGGCTTCTGGCCAGTCGATCCTTCGATGCCATGTTAACCGATGTTGTGCTGACCGATGGTGACGGTATCGAAAGTCTCAATGCGGTCAGGCAGTTGCACCCTGACATGCCGATCATAATTTTGTCGGCGCAAAACACGCTCGATACAGCGGTACGCGCGACCGATACGGGTGCCTTTGAATACTTCCCAAAACCGTTCGATCTGGATGATCTGGTGCGGGCCGTGCTGCAAGCCGCAGGCACGCGGGAAATCATCGATCGATCACGCGAAGAGCCCGGAGAAGCCCTGCCGCTGGTCGGCCGCAGTCAGGCAATGCAGGGCGTGTTCCGCATGATCACCCGCGTTCTGCGGAATGATTTGACGGTGCTGATTCTCGGGGAGTCCGGCACCGGCAAGGAACTGGTTGCTGACGCAATTCATCAGCTTGGTCACCGAAAAACCGGTCCTTTTGTTGCAGTAAATGCCGCTGCGATACCGGGGGACTTGATCGAAAGTGAGCTGTTCGGTCACGAAAAGGGCGCTTTTACAGGAGCGATTTCGCAAGCAATCGGCAAGTTTGAGCAGGCCAATGGCGGGACCCTGTTTCTGGACGAAATTGGTGATATGCCTGCTGACGCCCAGACCCGCTTGTTGCGGGCTTTGCAGTCTGGCCGGATTCGCCGGGTGGGCGGACGACAGGAAATTGCTGTCGATGTGCGTATCGTTGCGGCAACCAATCGCGATCTTAAGCCGATGATAGCAGCAGGCAAGTTTCGCGAGGACTTGTTTTACCGGCTTAACGTCGTGCCAATCCAGCTTCCGCCGTTGAGGGAGCGGGCGGACGATATAGGCGCTCTGGCGCGGCATTTTTTACGCCGGGCAGCGGATGATGGCTTGCCGTTACGCCAATTGGACGCCGCAGCTATCACGCTGCTCGAGCGGCAGGTGTGGCGCGGGAATGTGCGGGAATTACAGAATACGATCTACCGTCTTGCCTTGATGGCGCGTGATGATGTGATCGATACCGAGACAATTGCGAGCGTGCTCGACGAAGCGATTGCCTTAAGAAATGACGGTGCCGAGAATGACAATTTTGCGACTGCTCTGGAAACATGGCTGCCAACTGCAGGCGCTACCGATGGCAGGCTCTATCACAGCGCCTTGGCTGCGTTTGAGAGGCCACTGTTCGAACATGCACTGCGCCAGACCGCCGGAAATCAATTGAGAGCCGCGCAATTGCTTGGAATTAACCGAAACACATTGCGTAAGCGGTTGGATGAGCTTGAGATTGATCCAGATACATTTTCTGTGTGAGCATTGCAGTTTCCGCGATTATCTGCCGATCAATTGCATCGACTTAGCGCAAACCCCTTGCATTTTTGCAACAGTAGCGTTGTAGTATTGCAACGATGATTGGTTCCCCCCCACCGACACAACGCAGAAGCCCGCGCTGGTGGCGGCGTTTAATCGTCACATCGCGGCGAGCGAACTTTTTTCTAATATTGGAAATTCTGGCAAGTACCGCCTTCATTCTGATGGTCGCCAGTACCTATTACGCATTTACGAGTGCGCCGCCTGACGGTGAATTATTGCCATCAGGGCAGGTCGCCACCTTGCTTATTGGCACCCTGATTCCCGCGATGACCCTGGTCGTGCTGATCGGTCGCCGGGTGGCGTTGAGCAGAGCCGCTGGCAGCACGGCACGCCTGCATGTGCGTTTGGTGTTTTTCTTTTCGCTGGTGGCGGCTGTGCCGACCTTGTTGGTGGCAGCTTTTGCGGCAATCCTGTTCCAGTCAGGAGTTGATTTCTGGTTTTCCGATGACTCGCGCGGTCTGATGAAGAATGCGAAGCAGCTGGCGAGTGATTACTATGAACAGAACCAGGTCGAAGTGGCCAATCAGACCATCCCCATGGCGGGCGATATGCGGTATTGGCTCGAACAGGGTAAGCTGACTGACCGTGATTTTGCCGATTACTATCGGTTTCAGGCACAGCCCCGTGAAATTACCGAATCCGCAATTCTCCAGCAGATGCCAGATGGCAGCCTTCGCACGGCGGCAATGTTCAATCTTTCAGCAGACAACGAGCCGCAAAAACTGGACAAGCGCATTTTTGACAAGCTGCGTAATGGCCAGCAGGTTGTGGTCGAAGGCAGCCCTACGCGGATTGAAGCGATTGCAGCGATCGACCGCAAGAGTGGTATTTATCTCTATAATGCCCGGACCGCCGAAGCATCCTCATTCTCATCCTTCGAAAGCGCCAAGAGTATCGCGTCGGCTTATGACGTGCTGACAAGCCGGGCGAGGGCGCTTCAGCTTCGTTTTAATCTGGCGTTGTTTTTTGTTGCGATCTTGCTGGTGATGATCGCGGTCTGGTTCGCCTTGCGCTTTGCTGACCGGCAGGTGGAGCCACTGACTGAACTCGTTGGCGCGGCTCGCAAGGTCGGGGCCGGGAATTTTTCGCTTCGGGTTGATGGCCGTACCGGCAATGACGAAATTGGCCAGCTCAATCGCGCATTCAACAGGATGACCTCACAGATCGAGGCGCAGACAGACGCATTGGTCAGCGCCAATAGCCAGTTGGACGCCCGCCGCGCCTTCATGGAAACCGTACTGGAATCTGTAACCGCTGGCATCATCTCGATAAATGCGGGCGGCCAGGTGCTGTTGATGAACTCGCTCGCGCAGCAATTGTTGCTCGACGAACGCGGACCAAGAGCTCTCGAATTGCCCTTGGCCAAATTGTCTCCCCAGATTGCGGCACTGGTCGATGCACATCTTGCTAGCGGCGTAGTGAATTACAATAAGGGCAGCGAACTTCTTACATTGGCAGTCAAGATTGCCGATACGTCCGAAGGCAAGGTAATCACATTCGAAGACATAACCCGCCAGTTGCTCGATCAGCGCCAGGCAGCCTGGTCTGATGTGGCGCGGCGTATTGCGCATGAAATCAAGAACCCGTTGACCCCGATCCAACTGGCCACTGAACGGCTTAAGCGCCGCTATCGACGGCAGATCGAAAGTGATGGCGAACTGTTTGACGAACTGACCAACACAATCGTTCGTCAGGTTGGTGCGTTACGCGCCATGGTGGATGAATTTTCGTCATTCGCACGCCTGCCCAAACCCGTGTTTCGCGAAGAAGATGCATTGGATCTGGTGCGGCAGTCCTTGTTCCTTCAGGAAGTCGCGCACCCCCAGGTCAATTACAGTCTGATCACTGAGCAAGCGGGACCATTCCCCATTTCCTGTGATCGGCACCAATTGGGCCAGGCGATGACCAATGTCCTCAAGAATGCCGTTGAAGCCGTGGAAGCCCGATCCAAGATGGCTGAGCCCGATTTCCGCGGAAAAATTTCCGTCGAGGTATCAGATCAGGACGGTGATCTAGTGGTCATAGTTGAAGACAATGGCATCGGCCTTCCGCAAGATCGGGACCGCATAGTCGAACCTTATGTCACCACGCGCGAGAAGGGCACCGGACTGGGTCTCGCGATTGTGAACAAGATTGTCGAGGAACACGGGGGGGATATGAATTTCTCGACTGCCACTGGCGGAGGGACGCGTGTTTCGCTGCGCTTCGCCCGTAGCCCACTTACGCAGGGGTTGAATAATCTCGGCGGCGGGACTGCTGCATGATTCATGGAAGGAAACTGCCGTCATGGCGCTAGAAATTCTCATCGTCGACGATGAACGCGACATTCGCGAGTTGGTTTCGGGCGTGCTCAGCGACGAAGGTTATGAATGCCGCACTGCGGCGGACAGTACCGCCGCGCTCGCGGCAATCGACGAACGGCGGCCAAGCTTGGTGCTGCTCGATGTTTGGCTCCATGGCAGCGCAATGGATGGGCTCGAAGTGCTGGATGCAATCAAGCAGCGCGAGCCCGAATTGCCGGTCATAATTTTCTCGGGCCATGGCAATATCGACACGGCCGTATCCGCCGTCAGCCGCGGGGCGATGGATTTTATCGAAAAGCCCTTCGAAGCTGAACGGCTGCTGTTGTTGGTCGGGCGAGCGACCGAAACCGAGCGGTTGCGGCGCGAAAATACGCGTTTGCGTCAGGGTTTTTCGAAAGGGGAGGAGTTCACCGGTAATTCCTCCGTTATCAATCAGGTGCGTGCAACTCTGAAACGGGTGGCAAGCACTGGTAGCCGGGTTCTGATTACAGGGCCAGCGGGGGCCGGTAAGGAAGTGGCCGCGCGCCTACTCCACAGCTGGAGCACGCGGAACAATTATGCCTTTGTGATTGTAAATTCAGCCAGAATTACGCCTGAACGCTTTGAACAGGAACTGTTTGGGGAGGAGGCCGATGGAAAGCTGATCCGCCCTGGCTTGCTAGAAGTGGCGGACGGAGGGACGCTTTACCTCGATGAAGTGGCCGACATGCCTCTTTCGACCCAAGCCCGAATATTGCGGGTCCTCACTGAACAAAGCTTTGTGCGCGTTGGCGGCAATCGGCAGATCGGGGTTGACGTTCGCGTTGTGTCTTCGACCTCGCGCGACTTGCAGTTCGAAATGGAAAACAAGAACTTCCGTGAAGATTTGTTTTACCGTCTCAATGTGGTGCCCGTGACTATCCCGTCACTTGCTGAACGGCGGGATGACATTCCGGCGCTCGCGGAGCATTTCTTCACCCGCTATGCTGCCGAACAGGGCATTTCGCCGCCCGATCTTACAGATGAAGCGATGGCAGCGCTGCAAGCTTACGATTGGCCGGGTAATGTGCGGCAACTGCGCAATGTGGTGGAACGCACGATTATCCTGACGCCGCGCGAACGCCTCGCTGAGGTTGAGGCCGACATGCTTCCGAGTGAAGTCATTGGCGGCAAATTAGGCGGAGTGACTGGGGTTTCGGCCTTGATGGGTGTGCCACTGCGCGAAGCGAGGGAAAGTTTCGAACGCGAATATCTCAGCATCCAGATACGGCGCTTTTCAGGTAACATTTCGAAGACAGCGAGCTTTATTGGGATGGAGCGCTCGGCACTTCATCGAAAGCTGAAAATCCTCGGAATGGGAGATCGTAATCCTGAAGAGAGCCAGGACTGACGGCCAATTATCTTAGGCAATGAATCCGATTGCATGGCCTAAGCAATACCGTCATATTAGCGAGACACTTACGGTCTTTCTCTTCGTTTAGGGGGGAAGGGCCAGATTGCGGACTGCAAAAGCGGCCGCCAAAAAAAAGAAGGTGAAAGACAATGTCTGAAGGACGTACACTCTCCGCGCGCGCGAAGCCTAAACCGGAGCCGGTTGAAATCGATCCGGCAAGAAAGGGTAAGCCAGCCAGTCTGCAAGATTCCTTTCTGAACTTGCTACGCAAGAACAAGACCCCAGTTACAATGTTCCTGGTCAAAGGGGTGAAACTGCAAGGCATCGTCACCTGGTTCGACAATTTTTCGATATTGTTGCGCCGTGATGGCGAATCCCAATTGGTATACAAACATGCAATTTCCACGCTGATGCCAGGACAGCCAATGGATGTAAGCCAGTTTGTCAGCGCGGAAAGCAATCACAAACAGCGCTTGCTTCAGGATGTATTTCTTTCACGTGTCAGCGAAGCCGAAGCGCAGGTGACGATGTTTCTGGTCAATGGCGTGATGCTGCAAGGCCGAATTGCGACTTACGATCTCTTTTGCATGCTTCTGGAACGGGATGGCTTTGTTCAGCTCGCTTACAAACATGCGGTATCAACAATTCAACCCACCACACCTGTCGATTTGTCGGGTGATTGGGAAAGTGAAAACGACTGAGTTTTGACGATAACTTGATGGATGAAGTATCCCGCGGGGCGCGGGCCGTGGTCGTTTGTCCGGATATACGCGGAGCCAAGCACGATCTCGATGCCGCGTCGCGGTTGGAGGAGGCTTGCGGCCTAGCCCTCGCAATTGGCATCGAAGTGGCTGAAGCCATTGTCGTATCAGTCAGAGATGTGAAGCCGGGTACTCTGTTTGGATCCGGTCAGGTCGAAATTATTGCGACGAAATGTGAGGTGGAACAGGCTGAGCTGGTCATCATCGATGGCGCTTTGTCCCCAATTCAGCAACGCAATCTGGAGGAAAAGCTCAAACGTAAAGTGATCGACCGAACCGGGTTGATCCTCGAAATCTTCGGTGAGCGGGCCGCGACCGCAGAGGGGCGCCTGCAGGTTGAACTGGCCCATCTCGATTACCAGCAAAGCCGTCTTGTCCGCAGTTGGACGCACCTTGAGCGTCAGCGCGGCGGTTTCGGTTTTCTAGGCGGGCCAGGCGAAACTCAGATCGAAGCCGACCGCCGCATGATCCGGCAGCGAATGGCGCGACTGCGTAAGGAACTTGACCAGGTACGCCGCACCCGCGCACTGCACCGGGAACGCCGTGGGCGCGCGCCATGGCCGGTTATCGCGCTGGTCGGGTATACCAATGCTGGCAAATCAACCTTGTTCAACCGGATGACGGGGGCTGAAGTGATGGCAGAGGATCTGCTGTTCGCCACCCTGGACCCGACGATGCGTGCGATACGGTTGCCCGGTGTGGAAAAGGCAATTTTGTCAGACACGGTTGGTTTTATTTCAGACCTGCCAACGCAGCTTGTTGCGGCTTTCCGAGCCACCCTGGAAGAAGTCACGGCAGCGGATGTAATCGTGCATGTGCGTGATATTTCCAGCCCCGTTTCGGACGCACAAAAGGCTCAGGTTCTTGAGGTTTTGGCGGAATTGGGTGTGATGGAAGCTGCAGAAGGCGATCATGCCATTCCGCTGGTGGAGGCTTGGAACAAATGTGATCTCCTTGATCACGAGCAGGCAGAGGAATTGTCTGCTGTTGCCGCTGGAGACGAAAATATTGTTCCGATCTCGGCCCTCACCGGCAAAGGCATTGATGCGTTAATCCTGCGACTTGATGGATTGCTGACTGCCGGGGCAAAATTATACGAGGTGGTTTTGTCAGCTTCTGATGGTCAGAAACTGGCATGGCTACACGCGCATGGTCAGATCATTTCTGAGACTGACGCAGGGGTCGGCAATACCGGCCCCCTGCGCGCAATCCAGGTTCGGCTGTCTCCCAAAGAGTATGGGCGCTTCGAGAGTCTCTGATTTCAATCAGAACTTGTAGCCAAGCTCCACACCCACAAGCCGCCGCGCACCGGGAGAGATAAAGGAACCTCCGAATTCGATCGCGGGGATTGCTTCGTTAATATATTTGCGGTTCAGCATGTTCTCGGCAAAAACCGTTGCCGTGAAATTGCCCGCATCAATTCCAGCGCGCAGGTTCAGAACCCCAAACGCATCGCGCCTTGCCACATCGTATCGGGCATTGCCGACAAAACCGGGAAGCATAAGCGCCGATATCGGCAGCAAACCTGAGAATAGCGTCGGCCGCTCCTGATCCTGGACTGAGTGGAACCATGTCGGCCCGGTAATCCGGTAATCTGCCCGTACAATCAGATCGATAGCCGACGTCAGCGGTGCGGTCATTTCGCTACCCAAATTGATCGTATAATCAGCGGTATAAGGTGATTTGTTGCCAACCGTATAGGCCCGCGAACTGTTCGCCTTGATCTCGCTGTCGGTCACATTGAACGAGCCGTAGAGCTTCCAACCCTTTACGATACGGCCAGTCACGTTCAGTTCGGCACCCTTTACATCCACCTTGTCGATGTTGGAAACGACCCGCAGCAGCCCAAAGCTGCCAACGAAGAATTCAAAGAACTGCATATCGTCAATCTTGGTGTAATAACCTGCAAGATCGAAGGTGACGCGATTATCAAAGAAATTGCCCTTGATGCCAAGCTCGAAAGCTGATGATTTCTCCTTCCGATATTGGTCATCAATGGAAACATCGGCACCAATGAACTGATTGAAGTTGGCATCGATCAGTGCCGATGATCCCTGGTTGTTAAACCCGCCAGATTTGAACCCAATGCCCCAGTTGCCATAGATATTGATGTTATCGCTCGGTTGCCAGCTGAGGCTAACTTTAGGCTGCAGTTGCTTGAACGTTGCCTCTTTCGGTGTGAGCGCGCCAAATGCCTGCCCGGGATTGATCGGGCCACCGGTAAATGGATCAATCGCATTGGGCACCAAGGTCGAGGTCTTTCGCGCTTCGATGTCGTAGCGCAGCGCAACACCTAGTATAACTTGCGGAGTGACCTCATAATTGAACGAGCCGAAGGCAGCGTACACATTGGTGTCGAATTGGTCGGCCAGCAACAGCGAAGTCGGATTCGCGCTGTTCGGCGCATTGTATAGGTTCTGGATCACTCCGGCCCCTGTATCCGCACCCAGGCTAACACCCACTTGCCGATCAATATTGAGGTAATAAACGCCCAACTGCCACTCGAGTGGACCATCACTGTCCGACGCCAAACGTATTTCGCCGCTGATGTCCTTCTGCGCGCGAGTTTGGTATTGGGTACCGTCGCAAGTCGTTGGGCTATAGGCGCCAAAGGTTGAACCATTGGCCGGATCGAAAATGAACGGTACCGGACTTGTCCCAATAAATGCAGGTTGGTTCACCGCAAAGCCGGTGAGCGCTGCAGTCGACGCGAAGCAGGCATTTACAGCAGGCTGCGCTGCCGGGTTGGCCGCAAAAATGTAGCGTGCAAAGTCAGCGGAGGTTCCATCGGCAGTCAAAGATTGGTCGACATCCGAATAAAGCGCCCAGGCAGTCAGCTTCAAGCCGCCGAAATCGTGATCAATTTTGGCTGAAATGTCGAAACTGTCTTGCTCGTTGGTTGGCCTGATGTTCCCGTAATAATCGAATTTATGCGCATCCACGCTCTCGTAAAAGGCTGGATTTACGCCAGCAAAGTTGGGGAGGTGAAACACCGAGTTGAAATTGATCGAGGCACCTTTCAGCTTTGCATAGCGCGCCTTCACATCAATCTCGGTCGCGTCGCCAAGCTTGCTCAGCAGACGGCCATCGACGCTCCACGTTTCCTGATCGTCCACTACTTTATCATTGAGGTAACGGTTCGTGAAAAAACCGTCCGTCGTGCGATAATAACCTGACAGGACAAAGCCGATGTTGTCGCCGATTGGTCCGGCTATATGGGCCGCACCTTCAATTGTTTTTTCATTGGCATAGGAAGCCTTGACTGCTCCTTCGAAGCTGTCGCCCGGCTTCAGTGTCTGGATCACAATGGCACCCGCAGCAGCATTGCGGCCATAGATGGCCCCCTGCGGCCCTTTCAGAATTTCGACCTGCCGCAATGTGCCTTGCGACTGGTTCAACTGGGCCGTGTTCGTCTTCAGAATTCCGTCCACGACCAAAGCAACCGAGCTTTCCGCATCGCGCGCGCCATTTATCCCGCGAATGTTGATCTGTGTGTCACCAGCTTCTGCGGTGCCGGTCACGATCGTTACGCCAGGCGTAAGCTGCGCAAAACCCGCTGCATTATCAGCTCCAGTTCGCTCCAGTGCCGCAGTGGTCAGGACAGAGACGGATGCAGGAACGTCCTGCAGCCGCTCGCTCTGACGCCGTGCGGTAACGATAATCGTGTCCGAACTTTCTTCGGCTTCGGTTCCCGCGCTTTCCTGCGCAAACCCTGGTGCCGAAATCAGCGCTCCAAGTGCAATCGAAGTATACAAAAACGGCTTTGTGATGCGTAGCATGATAGTTTCCCCAAACCTTTTACCGCGTGTAGCGGGATTTTCCTGCTTGCCAGTCTCAATGTCTATTGTATACAAATCACACAGGTCAAGCGATTTTGGGAGTTTTAATGTCACGCGCCTCCGATCGGGCTTATGAAGGCATTCGCGGGATGATTATTTCCGGCGAGCTGCCAGCTGGCGCACCTTTGGGCGAAGAGGCGCTGGCCGATTCCTGCGGCGTGTCGCGAACGCCTGTGCGCGAAGCGCTTAGGCGGCTCGAAGCGGAAATGCTGGTTCGCCGCACGGAATCGCAAAGAAGCTTCGTTGCCGATTGGTCATTGGACGAGATCGAAGATGTATTTGAGCTGCGCGCAATGCTGGAAGGCCATGCCGCGCGGCGCGCTGCCGAGCGGATGGATCAGGCAACTTTGGGCAAATTGCGTGAGAGCAATGAGCGGATTGGCACCGCAATTTCCGGGCAGGAACCCGATATCGATGCGTTTCTGGAAGGGAACCGGATATTCCACTCCTTGATTCTGGATATCGCATCCTCACCGCGTTTGACCTCGCTGCTTGGCAGCCTCATCGAACAGCCCGTGGTATGGCGGACCGCGCATCATTACGGACGAGAGGAACTGCGCCGTTCGCACCGGGAGCATGATGAATTGCTTGCCGCTTTTGCCCGACGGGATGGGGGCTGGGCGGATTCGATCATGACCGGCCATATCCGTCGCGCATTCCATGCTTATGCCGATGCGCACCGGGGCCTGAGTTCCATTGATCGAACGCGGCAACGGGCCAAGGCCTGATGACTGAAATGTATACAGAACGGGTTGAATTGGTCGAAGTGAGCCCCCGTGATGGCCTGCAGAACGAACCTGATAACCTGTCTACAGCGAGCAAGCTGGAACTGATCAACCGCGCCATAGAGGCCGGTGCCAGACGGATTGAAGTCACCAGCTTCGTCAATCCGCGCGCCGTGCCGCAGATGGCCGACGCCGAAGCCGTCTGCGCCGGACTGCCCAGACGCAGGGACGTTACCTTCATCGGGCTGGTTATGAACCGGCGCGGCGCCGAAAGGGCGATAGCGACGGGTCGCATCGATCAGCTAGGCGCAGTGTCCGTCAGCACGGACCGCTTTGCCATGGCCAATCAAGGTCAAACCAGCGATGGTTCGGTCAAGGCTGCGCGCGAGATTATTGCCCTGGCGAAAGCGGCCGGCCTTTCCGGGCAGGCGACAATTGCGGCCAGCTTTGGATGTCCATTTGACGGTGAGGTGCCTGAAGCGCGGATTGTGGCCATGGCTGCGGAACTGGCTGCCGCCGGTGCCACAGAAATCGGGCTTGCCGATACTATCGGTGTCGCCAATCCGCGGCATGTTGCCCGATTGGTCACGATGGTGCGCGAGACAATCGCCCCGCTTCCGGTCCGCGTTCATTTTCACAACACGCGCGGGACCGGCCTGGCCAATGTTTGGGCAGCACTGGGGGCGGGTGCGACAATCATCGATGCCTCTATCGGCGGCATCGGCGGCTGTCCATTTGCCCCCGGAGCGGCAGGAAACGTCGCCACCGAGGATGTGGTTTACATGCTCGAGCGCGCCGGGATTGCGACCGGTGTCGACCTCGATGCCTTGATTTCGGTGAACCACTGGCTCGGGCAAGTGATGAAGAAAGATTTGCCGGCAATGGTCGGAAAGGCGGGCGGATTTCCGCTCCCTCGTGTGAATACAGTTGAAGAGGAAATTGCCTGATGCGTTACCGGCTTGGCGTCGATGTTGGTGGTACGTTTACCGATCTGTTGCTGTTCGACAATGAAACGGGCGCCTTCTGGCGGCACAAGACCCCATCGACACCGCATGACAGTTCCGAAGGCATTTTGAACGGGGTTAATGCGATCACTTCCGATGCCGGTGTTGATCCGGCGGAAATCGAATTTTTTCTGCACGGAACGACTGTGGCAACCAACGCCGTGCTGCAAGGAAAAGGCGCCCGCGTAGGCCTGATCACGACTGAGGGATATCGCCACATCATGCAGATCGCTCGCAGCTTCGTGCCGGGCGGGCTGGCCGCATGGATTATCTGGCCAAAGCCGCAACCGCTGGCTGCCCTGGAAGATACCGTTACGGTGAAAGGCAGAATTGGCGCCGATGGCGCGGAAGTACGGCCGCTTGATGAGGCGCAGGTCCGGGAAGTGCTTGCGAATTTGCGTGAGAGCGGGGTGGAAGCGATCACGGTCAGCCTGATCAACGCCTTTGTGAATGGCAGCCATGAAAAGCGGATTGGCGAAATCGCCAAGGAAATGATGCCCGATATCTCGGTGTCGCTCAGCCATGAAGTGCTGCCCGAAATGCAGGAATATGAGCGCACTCTGTCAACCGTAGCCAACGCCGCTGTGCGCCCGGTTGTCAGCAACTACATTTCCAATTTACGAACCAAACTGAAAGATGCCGGTGTTACCGGCAAACTTTCGTTGCTGCGGTCCGATGGTGGGTTGATGAGCTCCGAAAAGGCGGAGGAGCACCCGGTCAACATACTAATGTCCGGGCCAGCGGGCGGCGTTACAGGTGCCTTGTGGGTGGCCAAGAATGCCGGGTTCGACAACATACTGACGCTGGACGTTGGCGGCACATCGACTGATGTTGCCCTGATCGAAGGGTTGGAGCCGCGGCGCGTTCGCACCACCGAAGTCGGCCACCTTTCGGTTCGCGCTTCGTCCCTGGATGTCAAAACTGTCGGGGCGGGCGGGGGATCAATCGCCTATGTTCCCGAATTGACCGGCGCACTGCGGGTTGGCCCGCAAAGTGCAGGTGCCGTTCCGGGACCTGTTGCCTATGGCAAGGGCGGTGAGGAACCAACGGTCACCGATGCAAATGTGGTTCTGGGCTATTTGCCGGAAGATTTGCTTGGCGGCACCTTCAAGCTTGACCGCGAAGGCGCCAAACGTTCGGTGCAGAAGATTGCCGATGCGCTCAAGATAGACCTGATGGCGGCCGCGCGCGGAATTATCGACATCGTCAACGAGAACATGTTTGGCGCCTTGCGGATGATTTCCGTCCAGCAAGGTTACGACCCACGGCATTTTGCCCTGATGGGATTTGGCGGTGCCGGTCCACTGCATGTGAACGCGGTGGCGCGCTTGATGGGCAGCTGGCCAGCGATTTCGCCGGTATCGCCCGGCGTTCTGTGTGCCCTGGGTGATGCGACAACACGGATGCGGACCGAAACCGCGCGCAGCTTTAGCCGACTGGCAAAAGACACCAATGTCGCAGAACTTGTCGCTCTGCTCGATGAAATGGCTGCGCAGACCCGTGCGGAACTTGCCGCAGATGGAATTCCAGAGACCAGCATAACCAGCCTGTTCGAAGTTGATGTCCGCTATGCCGGTCAGGCTTTCGAAGTCCCGCTGACCATTGATCAGGCCACGCTCAACAGCAAGGGGATAGAAGGCATTCTGGGCCGCTTTAACGAAGAACATTTGCGGCTGTTCACCTTCAACATGGATACGCCGCACGAAATTGTGAACCTGCGCGCGGTTGCCATGGGCGAAGCGCCGGAATTACCCGCCGCACAACTGCCCAAGGGCGATGGCAATCCGGCCGCCGCCAAGATCCGCGATCATACGATGTGGATGGACGGTCGTGATCAGCAGGGTGCCATATACGATCGGTCGCGGCTGCGGCAGGGCGATATGATCAAGGGGCCGGCAATCATCACAGAAATGGACTCCACCACACTGGTCGAAGCGGGCTGCGTTGCGAAAATCGACGCCGTTGGCAACATCCTGATTACTCCGGCTTGAGGAACGAATAATGCCTGCCGAGATCATCCAGACGAACACCAATCCCTTCAAAAAGGTCGATATCGACCCGGTCACGTTGGACATCATTGAAAATGCCCTGCGTAACGCGCGGATCGAAATGGACGCCACGCTGGTGCGAACGGCCATGTCGCCCGGTATCCGCGAACAAGGTGACGCCTTCCCGCTTATCGCGGATCCGGCGGGCAAGATGATCGTCGGCCAGTTTGGCAGCTTCATCGACGGTTTCCTGAAAGATTTTGATGGCACGATTGAGGATGGGGACATGATTTTCCTCTCCGATCCATACAGCTGTGGCGGTGCGATCAGCCATTCGAACGATTGGCTGGTCATGCTGCCGGTGTTCAAGGACGGGCGCCTGATCGCCTATACTGCCATGTTCGGCCACCAGTCCGACATCGGTGGTAAGGTGGTTGGCTCCATGCCAATCGATGCACGGTCCATCTTTGAGGAAGGTGTACGCATCCCGCCCGTGAAAATCTGGAAACGCGGCGAATATAACGAAGATTTGATCAAGCTGGTGATGCATCAGACACGCAAGCCGGATTGGTGCCAGGCCGATCTTAATGCACTGATTGCCTCCTGCCGCGTGGCCTCGCGCCGGATTGTGGAGATGGCGGATCGTTTCGGGGACGATGTCTATGTCTCTGCCACGCAGAATCTGCTCGACCGTAATTATCGCGCGATGAAATCGCTTATCGCCATGGCCATTGCCGAAGAACCGGTCAGTTTCGAAGATTATATCTGTGACGATGGGCTCGGCTATGGGCCTTACAAAATCAAATGCACGATGTGGCGTGAAGGCGACAAGGTTGTGCTGGATTTTGCGGGCACTGATCCACAAAGCGCAGCTTCGATAAATTTCTTCCTCAACGAAAACATGTTCAAGATGTTCTTCGGAATTTATATGATCATGGTGTTCGATCCGCAGATTCTGTTCAACGACGGGTTCTACGATCTTATTGATGTGCGCATTCCCGAAGGTTCGCTGCTCAAGCCGAAATTCCCGGCCGCTTTGTCCGGGCGGACCCATGCATTGGGCCGGATATTCGATATTCTTGGCGGCCTTTTGGGTCAGAAAACGCCTGAATTCCTGAATGCGGCGGGCTTCAGTTCATCGCCGCACTTGTTCTATTCCGGTTGGGATAATCGCGCCGGTCAAAAGGGTGAATGGTTCCAGCTGTTCCAGATCGGCTTTGGCGGAATTCCGGGGCGTCCGCTCGGTGATGGCCCTGATGGACATTCCTTGTGGCCGGGCTTCACCAATGTCCCAAATGAATTTCTGGAGCGGTATTTTCCCTTGCGGATCGAACGTTACGAAACGGAGCCGGACAGCGGCGGGGCGGGCCTGCATCGCGGCGGCAATGGTATTCACATGACTTACCGCTTTCTGGCCGATGGCCAGATTGCAATCCATGATGACCGATGGTTCGTGCCGCCATGGGGCGTTAATGACGGTTTGCCGGGCAAACGCGCGACCAAGATACTCGAAAAACTGGATGGCAGCACCGAAATCGTCGGTAACAAGGTGGATGATATTACCGTTGCGGCGGGTGACCAGCTGCACTTCATCACCTGGGGCGGTGGTGGATGGGGTGATCCACTTGCCCGCGATCCGGAACTGGTTGGCCTCGAGATCCGGCAGGGCCTCGTAACACCTGAGGGCGCGCGGGATTACGGCGTGGTCGCCGGTGCCGACGGGAAGGTGGATAACACCGCAACCACGGCTCTGCGCGAAGAGATGAAGTCCAGCCGTACGCCGGGTCAGTTGTTCAATTATGGCCTTTCGATTGAGGAATTGCGGGAAAATTGCTTGGCGGAAACCGGTCTGCCGGCACCAATTCAACCTGAATGGCCCGATCATGCCCTGGCGGAGGCCGCCGAATGAATTCCGAAAACACGGGGGCATTGACCGGGCTGCGTGTGGTGGAGTTGGGGCAACTCCTGGCCGGCCCCTTTTGCGGTCAATTGCTTGGGGACATGGGCGCGGATGTAACCAAGATAGAGCCGCCGGGGCAGGGCGATCCGATGCGCCTGTGGGGGCAGGGTGAAGAAAAGGTGCAGTGGGAAGTGATTGCGCGCAACAAGCGTTCGGTTACCTGTAATCTGCGAATCCCCGAAGGTCAGGAAATTGCACGCAAACTGATCGCCACTGCCGACGTTTTGATCGAGAACTTCAAACCGGGCACTCTGGAAAAATGGGGGATGTCGCCTGCTCAACTTCACGCTGACAATCCCCGACTGATTATCGCGCGAATGTCCGGTTATGGCCAGAGCGGCCCTTATTCGGATCGGGCCGGTTTTGGCGGAATAGGCGAGGCGATGGGCGGGTGGCGTTACATCGTCGGCGAACCAGACCGGCCACCTGCGCGCATGGGTATTTCGATCGGAGACACTCTGTGCGCCACTTATGGCTGCATGGGCGTGCTGGCTGCTTTGCACCACCGTGACAAGACCGGGGAAGGGCAGGTAGTCGACACGGCCCTGTACGAAGCGGTGCTGCAGGTAATGGAAGGGCTGGTGCCGGAATACGACCGCAACGGCTTTATTCGGGAACGCTCCGGCTCGATCCTGCCAGGTATTGCTCCGTCGAATGTGTATCGCTGCAAGGATGGTCATTTTATGATCGGGGCCAATAACGATGCGATTTTCGCGCGCCTGGCCCAAGCTATGGCTCAGCCTGAACTTGCTGACGATCCTCGTTATGCAACGCATCTGGCCCGCGGGCATAGCCAGATTGAACTGGATGATCGGATCAATGCCTGGACCGCAACGCTGACCGTGGATGAAGTTGATGCACTGATGATTGCGCATTCGATCCCGGCAGGCCGGGTCTACCGGGCGCCGGATATGTTGGAAGATCCCCACTTCAAGGCGCGCGAGGCCATCGTGGAGGTCGACACCATTCGCCACGGCAGGCTCAAGATGCAGAACGCCTTTCCAAAGTTTTCCGGAACACCTTCATCCATTCGGCGGCCGGCTCCGGCAATTCCCGGGCAGGACAATGCCGAAGTCTATGGCGAGGCGTTTGGCTGGTCCCTGGAGGACATGGCGGAGCGAGCCGGGCGGGGCGTCATTTAAGCTCGCTTGCCTTCACTTGCTGCCACAAGGATTCTTGCGCATCGAGAGACAGCTTGGCGAAATTGTCCGGGGCCAGCGCCTCCATTGCGCGATAGCGCCGCTCGAATTTCTCGTTTGCCGATCGCAAGGCGTCTTCGGGCGCAATGCCATAGGCGCGCACCAGATTGACCGCAGCAAACAGCAGGTCCCCGGCTTCTTCGACCTGTTCTGAGGTGGCTGCTTCGGCGAGTTCCTGCATTTCTTCCACCAGCTTGGCCGCCGGACCAATCGTGTCCGGCCAATCGAAACCGTCACGAGCCGCGCGTTTCTGAAGTTTTTCTGCTCTTAGCAACGCAGGCAGAGCCTGGGCCACGCCGTCCATTGCGCTGGTGGCACCTTTCGCCTTGCGTTCGGCGGCCTTCAGAGTCTCCCAACGTTTTTCCGCCATGGATCCGGTCTCACCGCCAAATATATGCGGGTGGCGAGCTTCCATCTTGGTTGCGATTGCGGCGGCGACATCATCGAAGGAGAACGCACCCAATTCGTCAGCCATTTGCGCGTGGAAGACAACCTGCAGCAGCAGGTCGCCGAGTTCCTCACGCAATTCATCCATGGCGCCGCGCTCAATTGCGTCGGCCACTTCGTAGGCTTCTTCAATTGTATAGGGCGCGATGGTCTTGAAGTTTTGCGCGCGGTCCCATTCGCATCCCCGTTCAGGGTCGCGCAGGGTGGCCATGATTGAGAGGAGGCGGGTAAGATTTACTGTCATAGCCTCTGGTCAATTGGAATGATAATATATATTATGTTAAATTAGTGAAGCCAGAAGGTCGCCCTTTCACGGCTTAACCAGGTCGATAAACAGGAATACGATAGCAAAGATCGCTACCCAGGCCAGCGCCATTACCAAACCCGACCTCCACTTGAGCCGGTATGCGCCCAGCGCGCTGCCTACCAGGACAAGGCAGCCAAGCAGATACACGATCTGCAGCGAATCCACTTGTCTCATAGCACAATCTCCAGCCCGTCGAAGCCAACGGCTACATGATCAGGCACCTCGCTCGACAAAGTGGCGTAGTCCATGCTCTTATCCAAATGCGTCAGGACGGCTCGCTTAACCCGGCTGCGTTTGATCAGTTCAAGCGCCATTTCGAGGTTTGCGTGAGTTGGATGCGGTTCGCGGCGCAGGCAATCGGTGACCAGCAGATCCGCGCCCGAAAAAAGCGCAACCATTTCATCGGTAATGCCACTGAAGTCTGTCGCATAACCAATTGAAAAACCATCTTCTTCAAAAAGAAAGGCGGTGCTCTTTGCCGGTCCATGCGGCATTATGCACCATTTAACGGCGAACCCGGCGCACAGTCGAATCCGGTCCAGCGGTTCAAGGCTGACGATGGTTGGATAGCCGTGCTGCCCGGCAAAGACATAGTCGAAGCGCTGGCGAAGGCGCCTCACGGTTTCTTGCGCTGCATAGCCCGGAATCGCACCACTTCGGCCATAGCGCAGTGGCCGCAAATCATCGATTCCGTGGCAATGATCCGCATGGTCATGCGTCCAGAAAACCGCATCGATCCGATCGATTTCATTGGCGAGCAATTGCAGGCGTAAATCGGTCGAAGTGTCGACCAACAGGCGCTTGCCTGCATTGCTTTCAACCATGATCGACACTCTAGAGCGCCGATTCTTCGGTTCGAGCGGGTCGCATTCACCCCAATCATTGCCGATACGCGGAACACCTGTTGAGGTGCCCGCCCCAAGCATCAGGAGTTTCACGCAGCGGCCCTTTTGAACAAGGAGTAAAAATTACTGGTCGTCTTTTTCGCAAGTGAATCAAGAGTTTCCCCGCGAAGATTGGCCACAAATTCTGCTGTGTTCCGAACAAAGGCCGGCTCGCATGGCCGGCCCCGATGCGGTACCGGAGCAAGGAAGGGACTGTCCGTTTCGACGAGAATTCGGTCATCAGGCAATTGTGAGGCAATTTCCTGCAGATCCTTGGCATTCTTGAATGTTACAATTCCAGACAGTGAAATTGTCAAACCGAGTTCGAGCACTTTGCGCGCAAATTCTGCCGAAGCGGTGAAGCAATGGATCAGCGCGGGGAAGGTGCCCTTCTCCATTTCCTCTGCCAAAATGGCATAGGTATCGTCCTCAGCATCACGTGTGTGGATGATGATGGGGAGCCCGGTTTCCCGGGCAATACCAATGTGCATCCGGAACAGGGATTTCTGCACATTGCGATCAGACTTGTCGTAATAATAGTCCAATCCGCTTTCGCCGATGCCGATCACACGCGAATTTTCGGCGGCCTTACGAAGCGCTTCGGCGCCAAGATCGGCATGAGCATCGGCTTCATGCGGGTGGATGCCCACGCTGGCCCAGACATCCGGTTCGCGCAAGGCCGTGCCGATTACCCGGTCCCACTCATTTTGGCGGGTCGAGATGTTGAGAAATCCCTGCACGCCTGCCGCCCTTGCCCGCGCCAAGGCACCAGCCTGGTCTTCTACCAGCCCTTCATATTCCAGATGGCAATGGCTATCGACAAGCATCAGGCCGGCTCACCATTTGGCAGCTCAATTCGTGGGAACACGCCTTCAGGCTTGGTGAGTGTGAAGCCGGACGCTGTCAGTTCTTCAAGCCAGTGCGTATTTTCCAAGGCGGCAAAATCCCGTTGATCCGGCGCAATACCTAATTGGTCCAGCAGGCGATCGGCGGAATCGGGCACTACGCAGCGGATCGCAACCGCCAACGTTCGAACCTGTCGGAACAAGGTCATCAGCACGGCAACCATCCGGATCGGGTCTTCCTTGCGGAGCGCCCAAGGCGCCTGTTCGTCGACATATTGGTTGCAGGCGAATACGGCCCGCATCCATTCCGCCAGACCTTCAGAGAAATTCAGAGCCTCAAATTCATCAGGAAGAACGGTTAGACAGGCGTTATTGACCAGCGTTTCAAGCGCTTCATCCGCGTTATCAGCTTCGTATTGCGCGGAAGGAACCCCATCCATATTCTTGAAAATCATCGATAATGTACGCTGCGCCAGATTGCCAAAACTGTTCGCCAGTTCCGCATTGGCCCTGGTTACAATGGCTTCAGGTGAATAGCTGCCATCCTGACCAAAGGCGACCTCGCGCATGAGGAAATACCGCAAGGTATCGACCCCAAACTGCTCGGCCAGCTCGATCGGGTCCGTAACATTGCCCAGCGATTTGCTTTCCTTCTCACCGCGGTTGAGCAGAAACCCGTGCCCGAAAACCTGCCTGGGCAAAGCAAGGCCTGCACTCATCAAGAATGCCGGCCAATAGACGGCGTGAAACCGCACGATGTCCTTGCCAATCAGATGGATATCGGCCGGCCAGAATTTTGCCATCAATTCGGTTTCGTCTGGATAACCAAGTCCTGTAAGATAATTGGTCAACGCATCGACCCAAACATACATCACATGGCCATCGCTGCCGGGCACCTTCACGCCCCAGTCGAAACTGGTGCGCGAGACGGACAAATCCCGCAGTCCTGCCGATACAAAGGCAATCATTTCGTTCCTGCGGCTATCGGGCTTCAGGAAATCCGGATCTTTTTCGAACAGGTCGAGCAATTTGGCCTGATAATTGGACAGTCGGAAAAACCAGCTTTCCTCAACTGTCCATTCCACCGGTGTTCCCTGGGGAGATAATCGCTCCGCGCCCTCCCCGGTGACCAGTTCACTTTCGTCGTAAAAGGCTTCGTCCCGAACCGAATACCAGCCTTCGTAGCGATCAAGATAGAGGTCGCCATTGGCTTCCATGGCCTGCCACAGGGCTTGACTGGCACCGTGGTGGTCATCGTCAACTGTACGGATAAACCGGTCATAACTTACATTAAGACTATCGCACATGCTGCGGAAATATCCGGACATTTCATCGGCAAGGTCGCGTGCGCTACGGCCTTGCTCTTCCGCCTTTCGCAGCATTTTCAGGCCGTGTTCGTCCGTACCGGTCTGGAATCGAACTTCGCGTCCGCGCGCGCGCTGGAACCGGGCAATAACATCAGCTGCAATCGCTTCATAAGCGTGGCCGATGTGCGGCCGCCCGTTGGGGTAGGAAATGGCCGTGGTGATATAGAACGGCGTGGGGCATTGATCAGACATGGGCGCGATCCCTAGGCATCGCGGCGGAGGCTAGCAAGCTACCGATTTCCATTACCAGCAGCGTTGCGTCAAAATTATAGGTCGGCGCCTGCGCCGAAAGGCTGACCAATTCTGCATGCGCGTCGGCCAGTGCGGGAATCTGGTCAATTGGGCACTCCGCAGCCATGCTGGAGAGCACCGATCGCGCCAGATCGAGAGTTGCCTGCACCCGGGCGCGATCGGGCCGCGTGCCAATTGTATCGGCAAGCCGCCCCCGCAAGGAGAAATCCGGATCGCCTTTATCCGTGATCATCCGCATCAATTGATCCAATTGCCCTAAATCACGGGCGATGAATTCCAGGGCTGCGCCCGGGGAACCACCCGCGGCATTTATCGCCGCCTGCCGCGAAGCTTCATCTTCCTCCGGCGCTTCCCGCATGAGGAATCGGCCCATATCCTGATCGGACAGAGTGGGAAAACGAAGCACCCGACATCGTGAACGGATCGTCGGCAATAATCGCGCCGGCCGATGGGCAACAAGAAGGAAATAGGTGCCTTGGGGTGGTTCCTCCAGGCTCTTCAACAGAGCGTTGGAGGCGCCCTTCTCCATATCATCGGCAGGATCGATTATGATCGCCCGGCGGCTTCCGATCGTTGGCCTTGTGGTAAGCCGTTTCTGCATCAAGCGTATCTGCGAGATTGCGATATTGCGTTTCAATTCAAATGGCTTGCCATCTTCACGCTTGCGTTCTTCTTTCTCGTCTTTGGGCAAATGGGTCAGAACAAGGATATCGGGATGCTGATCGAATGCCTGATGCGAGCCCGGTTCGGACACAAGTTCGCGCGCTGCAGCCAGGGCGAACTCCATTTTGCCCAGACCGGCCTTGCCTGCCAGCAGCCATGCATGATGCATGCGCGGCCCGGCCATCGCATCACGCCACTCACGCCATACGTCTTCATGTCCGGCCATCATGGGGCATCACCCGCCAGCAAGGGCTCCAGCGCGGCCATGACATGCTGGTGCACGGTATCGGGGTTTCCCTGTCCGTCGATCACACAAAAGTTCTGCGGTTCGGATGCGGCAAGAGCGGCAAAGGCCTGTGCAACCCGTTCGTGATACGCGGCATCTCTTCCGCCGATGGCGTCCGAAACCCCGTTATCGCGCGTGGCCAAACGATCGGCAATCTCACTCGGTGGAACCTGAATGAGTAACGTCATATCAGGCCGAAAGCCTTCGCTGCCGAATTGGTGAAGCGCACGAATCGCGTCATCGCCCAGGCCCCCTGCCCCGCCTTGATAGGCGCGACTGGAATCGACAAAGCGGTCGCAAATCACCCATTTCCCTTCGTTCAGTGCAGGCCTGATCAGGCGCTCGACATGGTCGGAGCGTGCCGCTGCAAACAGCAAGGCCTCTGCCCGGGCACCCCATCCCTTGCCGGGAGGATGGAGTAATAGGTTCCGGATCGCTTCCGCGCCTTCGGTTCCGCCGGGCTCGCGAGTGATTACAATCTTGTGGCCACGGCCTTCCAATGCAGCCGCGAGCAAGCGAGCCTGCGTACTCTTGCCAGTGCCTTCGCCGCCTTCGAGAGCAATGAATTTGCCCCGGGTCACGAAATCAGGGCTTTCAAGCCATTGAGCAACCGCTGGAAAGGACCGGCCTTGGCTACTGCGCGATCTGTTACCAGCGGCACGCGTGAAGGCGGCTGACCATCGACCAATATCTCAAGTTCGGCGACCTGCTCGCCCTTGGCGATGGGGGCTTGCAATGGCCCTTCGTACCGCACGGTCAATTTTACGTTCGGCTGTGTCCCAACCGCAAAGCTGGCATTGATTGTACCTTGTGCGATCAAGCCGACATTCCCTGTCTCACCATCTTGCACTTCTGCAGCGGCAACCGGACTTCCGGCATTGAACAGATGCCTGACAGTGTGGCTGGCAAATCCCCACTCCATCAGTTCCCGCGCTGCCAATTTGCGTTTCGCACCCGTATCAACCGCCGCAACAACCATGACCAGGCGGCGGCCATCGCGCTGCGCCGTGCCAAGAAAACCATAACCCGCTTCATTGGTAAATCCGGTTTTCAGTCCATCTGCGCCTTTGACTGCGCCGATCATCGGGTCATGATTAGGCTGGGCTATGCCGTTATAGGCGAAGCCTTCGCGCCCGATGTAACGTGCAAATTCATTCGGGTGGCGTGTGATCAGCGCGCGGGCCAGAGTAACCAGATCGCGGGCGCTGGTGTAGGTCCGCCCTTCGTCCGGCCAGCCATTGGGTGTACCAAAGTGGCTGTCCCGCATGCCCAATGCCCGCGCTTCGGCGTTCATCAAGGCGACCCATTTATCGACCGAACCGACCGCGCCTTCGGCCAGAACCACCGCGCCATCATTGGCCGAAACCGCTGCGATGCCCATCAGCAGATCGTCAACCGATACACGCGCATCGCGCGGCAGGAACATGCGCGATCCCTGATTATGCCAAACCTCGAATGTTTCGGGGCGTACGGTGAATATCTGATCCGGGTTCAACTTCTTCTGATCAATCAGTTCGAAGGCGAGGAAAAGTGTCATCACCTTGGTAATCGATGCGGGAACGAAGCGGCGGTCAACGTCACGCTGGACCAGGATCTGGCCTGAACTCATGTCGAACAGCATGGCAATGGGCGCTTCCGAAGGCGCCGGTATGGTTGCCGGTGAAGACGCTACACTGCCCGCAGCGCTTGCCGTAGCAAGCGCCAGAGCCATACCCGATATTCGCAGAAACTTTATCAAAACCGCTCCCGTCACCGGAAGCTAGCCGGTGCATCAGCCTGAAACTAAAACTCTCGCGTCGCTATACCCTGCCGCGCGGACCTTGGCGAGTGCTGCATCGGCTTGTTCCCGGTTGATAAAGGGACCCAATTTGACCCGGTAATAGTTCCCGGTCTGGCTGACAAACCCTTGCAAATTTTCAGCGGCCCTTTGCGAGTTGGCCTTGCTGGCAAATGTGGCTGCCTGGATCACGAAGGTGCCTTTCGCTTCATTCGGGACTGGCAAAGCCTCTGGTGTGCCTTCCACCGGAATAGCGGCTTCGATTTGCGGCTCGTTTGCGGCCAGCTGCGCAGGAGGCGCAACGGGTGCAAACACAGCGGCTTCCACCAACATCGCCGGTTGGCCGAGATCGGCGGAACCGCGTGCCGGAAGCTTGCGTTTGAGCACCGCCACCAAAGACTGGGGCGTATCCATCCGTTCGGGAGCCGTCTGGCCCGTGCGCAACTTGTAGCGGTCTGCTTCTGGTGGATTGACGCGGCGTACCCGCACAGGTGCACCCTCTGTTGCCCCAAGTTGTGCCAAGGCCGCCGGGGAAAGGGCCACCAGGCCCTCGTCCGTCATCGGGCCGCGCCGCTCGACCCGGACCAGGATCGTCCTGCCCGATTCAAGCGATGTTACCTCAGCATAGCTGGGCAAGGGCAAGGTCTTATGCGCGGCGGTAACGCCGGTTTCCGCCTGACTGCCAGCCAAAGCATAACCGACTTCGTCGTAGCTCATGGTGTCCGATGGAACAAATTGCTTGCCATCAACTAGGTAGGGATCGCCGATCACGACGGGGTAGTCGCCTTCGGGCCCGGTAGAATTCACCAAAACCGGCGGATTATCTGCCGAAAATAAGGCTCTGCCGCTGCCCCCTGCTTCACTGCAAGCGCCCAGCGCTGCAATCAGGCCAAGGGCCAGTAGCCCGCCAATGGTGTTATTGATCAATCTCATCTGCAAGCAACCCCACGCTCATCGCGTAATAGTTCGAGCAGTTATATTCGAGGATAACCCTATAATTTGCCGTTAAGAGCCAGGCAGGTTTTCCCGGCCCGTCAGGCTGAAACAGTGACGTCATAACGTCATCCGCCAGATATTTCTGTGGCTGCACGCCGAGCGCACGCCATTCCTTCACCGTTTTCCATTGGCTGTGGCGTATGTGGACACGCGGGCAAACAGGGGAAAGAATCTTGCCGGGAAACGCCTCTGGATTGAAACCTGCGGGCAGTGCTGCCCTTACGCCCCATGGCTGGCCTGTCCGCCAGCCGGCATCACGGAAATAATTGGCAATGGAAGCCAGGGTATCGGCGCGGCTGTTCCAGATATCAGCCCGTCCGTCCCCGTCCCCATCCACCGCCAGCCGCAAATATACGCTGGGCAGGAACTGCGGATTGCCAAAGGCCCCGGCCCAGCTGCCGACCATTGTCGAGCGGGCGTAACCACGATCGGCAATCTTGAGCAAATCTATCCATTCGGTGGCGAATAGCTCGCGTCGTCGCCCTTCCCACGCCAGGGTTGCAAGCGAGCGGGAAAGATCGAAATCCCCTTTGTAGCTGCCGTAATTCGTCTCGTGGCCCCAGATCGCAACGATTATCTCAGCCGGCACGCCATACTGGCTTTCGACACGGCGAGCCGTGCTGCCCAGGCCTGCAAGAACCCTGCGGCCACCATTAATCCGTGCATTATCGACATGCCGGTCCAGATAGGGCGCGAGCGGCGGGAATCCGGATGCGCTTGGCGTTCCAGGCTGCGCCCGGTCCAACTCAATTACCCGGCTATTGGGCGTGAGACCAACCGTCATCCGCTGGATCGTCGGTTCACTGACACCCTCTGCCCGCGCCCGCGCCACCAATATTTGCATATAGGCATCGAACGGCAGATCCTGGGTCATCGCAGGGGTGCTGGACGAAGCAAGCGAAGCGGCAACGAACAGAGAAAAAATACGTCTACAAAGCATCAGCCCGTGATGTCACAGCCTACCTGAACCCGCAAATAACTTTCGGTATCCGGTGCCGATTTGACCCCGAGATGGGCATTTCATGCAATTTGCCGGGATGACAAACCGCGCAACACGCGCTAGCGGCGCTGCTCAAGCGGACAGGTGGCCGAGTGGTTTAAGGCACCGGTCTTGAAAACCGGCGTGGGTGTAAGCTCACCGTGGGTTCGAATCCCACCCTGTCCGCCACCACTCCCTGATTTTGTCGCGCTAGATATGCAGCGCCTTGCCATAGGCGGCGAGTACGCTTTCATGCATCATTTCGCTTAGCGTGGGGTGCGGGAAGATCGTGCCCATCAATTCG
>JAHEAV010000048.1 GCA_024642565.1 Erythrobacter sp. | reverse complement strand
ACCAAAGACCATTGACCATTGTCAAGATGTTGGTGACGGCCTTGCTCCGCGCGTTGCCCCCGTAGGACCGGGAGATGGACAAGGGCCGCAAAGTGATCCGCCCTGCCAAAATAAGAGTTTGGGCGTACAGCTAGGTGAAGCTGCGCTCGGCGGCTTGGGTTTGCTAGGAGATGGTGCACAAGTCGTCGGTGCCTACACAGGATTTGTTCCGCTTGCCGCTGCTGGGACTGCCGCAGAGTACGTTAGCATCGGAGGATCAGCTCTACTTCACTGGAGCACAGGCGACACTCATGGCCTGGTTGAAGATGGAGCCAATTTCGCTGCTGGTCTCGCACCGGGGGGAAGAATTGCGCGAAAGGTTGGTGGCGCGGCCGCTGACTGGGGACGCAGGGCCAATGGCCAGTACGTGAAGGGTTGAAACCGGAAGCAGAAGGCCCAAAATGCTGCCTATTCCAGTGGCCAATCGACCCTAGTTTCAGGCGGTTCGATTTGCCCGGTTAAGTCTGGATAATCGACGGATATGATTGACATGAGTGCGGATGTGATCTTGGTCCTCTTTCTCGTTCCGGCCTTCGTCATCGGATTGCAGAAGTATATCGAAGTTCGAGCGAGTTATTCACCTCCTAGTGAAGATGATATCTTAAAAGTTGAAAAGGCATCTGGAGTGAGAGTTGCCCGGCTCATCAAAGCAATTCCCAAGATTCGAATCGCCATTCTTATAATTGCTATTTCTCTGCTTTACGTTTTCGGTTTTGCAGATGACTCGTTTCTGAAATGGTCTGCTATCGGTGGGGTAGCGATCTGCGTAATAGCCATGTCCGCCTTGGTGAATTGGCACCTAGCTTACGACGCATGAGCGGTGTCCTGCAATGGCTCCATTTCCTCGTTGAACGGACCGGCCCAGCCACCGGATCACGCCCACGCAATGGGGAACTTGACAGGCACACCGTACGCAGCGGCTGCCGCATGGTGAATGGCGCAAGATCAGCGGGTTAATTGCCATTTTGCGGGAGTGCATCGATCGATTTGCGACCCAATCGCGATTTGGCTGAGCCAATTGGATGCAAATCGCCGGGATCGCTGCGATGTGCCCCCACCAGCGTTGCGCCGGTCAGTATCCGACACAGCTGTCGTTCAACGATGGGTTTTAAGTCGCTTCCCGCGTTGTCGTCTCACCACCTGTTGCTGGCGTTGCCTGTGTCGATGCCAGGGAGCCTCGGGGCCATATCAACAGGAGAAGCGTGGCCGCAGCCAGCAGGCCGATCGTCAGCACACTGCCTTCCGGCCCGACTGACCCGCCGGTCAACATGTCTGGGCCAGTAGGCGTCAGTTGCACGACCAAGGCTGGCAACTTCAGATCGAACCCGGTGATCGGCACACCAAAGCCGACGCCTGTGAACCAGTTCCAGCCAGCATGCCAGCCCATCACCCCCCAGATGCTACCGGATCGCCAGGCCCAGGCGCAAGCGAACAGTCCAAAAGTGAATGCCAAGATGATTAAGCGAACCGGCTGGTGCGGCGAGAAGTGAAGAAATGTGAAAGCAACCGAACTGGCGATGAATCCCGCCGTCAGGTTCCAGCGGCGCGTCGCCGTTGAGAGCAGCCAACCGCGAAAAATGAACTCCTCCACGCCCGACTGAAAAGCAAAGCAGACCAGGAGAATGGCTATCCAGAACAGTGATTCGGGAGAGGAAAAGGCGGGAAGGATATCGTTGCTGACATAGCCCCCGGCGAGCCAGATCGACATGACCACCAGGGCCATCATGCCAACCCCTATCGCCAGTCCCGCCATGTACTTGCGCAGCCGCTGCGCGCCTATCAAACCCATGGTCGCGAGGCTGCGGCGTTCGACGAACCGCGCCCAGGCCCAGACGGCGGCTCCCATCGCCGCGAATGGCAGCAACAGATTCAGACAAAACGCGGACGCGGACAGTGGTTGTCTACTATTGGGATCCATCACGCCGATCCATTCAAGGCCGAAATCGACCGGGAGGCTGGAGAATGCGACGAGCAGGATGCAGACCACTGGCGAAAGCAAGGCCCAGGGCAGCCAGCCGCGATGCGGTTCGGGCGAAAAAATGGTGTGAGTCATTTCGGCCCTTTAGCCCGGGGGCTGATCCGGGTTATAGAATGATTGTGCGCGGCTGCTCCGATCCGTGCCAGGCCAATGGCGTGGTCCCGAAAGCGCGCTTGAAAACCCGGCCAAAGTGGCTCTGGTCTGCAAATCCAGCCTCGTGGGCGGCCGCGGCCATGCCAAGCCCGCTGCGTAGCAGCTGTCGGGCTTTCTCAAGCCTGCGGCATTGCAGATAGCGATAGGGACTGGTCCCCAGCAGCGCACGGAAATCGCGCGAAAGCTGCCAACGGTTATAACCCGCGAGCACTTCGAGCTGATCGAGATTCGTGCAGGGTGCCGGAACGCTGTCGAGGAAATCCCGCACCCGCATCACAGCTTCGCGATTGACAGTCCGCATGGCCGGCGGGCTGCCTTCGCACCGCTGCATTGCCGATACGAACTGGTGGAGTGCGTCCTGATAGCCGAAAAGCTCGTTCCCGGCAGAACACATCGCAATCAGGCGAAGCGCCGAACCGACCAGATTGACGTCGGTTGAAACCCCTTCAGCCAGAAATGGAAGAGCGGCGCCCCCGATCACGGTCTGGACATGGGCAGGCGGTAAATAGGCTGCCCGATAGGAAAAACCGACCTGGTCGCAGCAGTATCCATCATGCACTTCGTCCGGATGCAGGATCATCGCCTGTCCGGGTTGCGACTGCCAGCGCTTCCCCAGATAATTGAACGATTGCAGCCCAGCCGTGGTCACCGCGATCGTATAGGTATCGTGGCGGTGCGGCGAAAACGCGCCCACACGAAGCTGCGCTTCAATCAGCTCGACCCCGGAAACATCCAGACTGGCACCTTGATTTTCCGAATTGGACTTCATCCAATCGATAGTATCCCGGAACGGGGTGTTTGCAAGTGTCTAGCCCTTCCATCAG
>JAHEAV010000020.1:41218-43115 GCA_024642565.1 Erythrobacter sp. | reverse complement strand
TGGATACTCTGGACGTTCAGGCTGGCGCGGGCGGCAATATCGGAACCGGCGGCGGACTTTTTCTGAGCGCGTCTGGCGATGCCGATGTGGTCGGCATTGCCACTGTGACCAATGCCGCAGCCAACACCGTTTTGGCAATTGACGCATTGGGCGCGATCCGCGTGGCACCTGCAACCGGCGCCCTGCGCGTGGAAAATGGCAACGGCGGATTTGCCGGACAGATCGCACTTACAGCGCCGCGGATCGAGGCAATTTCCGATCTTGCACGGGCTGACATTGCCGGGCTTTCCACCACTGCGATCAACATCAGGTTAGGCCAGAATGACGGCAGGCCCAACGATCTGGGCTATTTCTCGGCAAGTGGTTTGACCTTCAATGCCAGTGACGCGCTGCTGATCCAGAACAGTGGTGCCAGCGTATTATTTGCGGACCGACGCGGTTTTGTGGGGGACAATGTCACGATCAATACCGCCGGGGCGACCAGCGTAATCGTGATCAACGGCATAATCGGCGGTGCTACGGGCATCGCTGCGATTGGCCTGGCGAATATACCGGGCAGCTTCGATCCAAGATCGACCATCAATGGTTGCTTGATACTGGGAGGGGCCACCTGCCGGACCACTGGCACGGGCGATCCGATCCAGGATTTGATCGATGAACAGATCGATCCGAAGGAGCGTAAAGATGCGGATCTGTTCACCAATATGCTGGTGGAACTTCGCGGTGACAGAAAAATGGGCGAGGACGCCTTGCTGGATGATCCGGTTACCGGGGCAGGCAATGAAGATCTGTGGATCGGTGATGCCGACTGCGATACAGAAAATCCAGCAGAGGCGGTCTGTGATGTTGCCAGCGATAGCGTGATCGAACCGGCCCAATAGGTTGCTCTTGACCCGCCGTGCCGCTGCCGTGCAAGGCGCGATATTATGAGCGACGTACCTCTCAAGCTGTTCAACAGCCTGACCCGCAAGCTGGAAATTTTCCGCCCGGTCCACCCCGGTGAAGCCCGCGTCTATAGCTGCGGGCCGACGGTGTATAATTACCCGCATATCGGCAATATGCGCGCCTATGTCTTTGCCGATATTCTGGGCCGCACGCTGAGCTGGAAGGGTTACAAGCTGACCCATGTGATCAACATCACCGATGTTGGCCATCTGACTGACGATGCCGATAGCGGTGAGGATAAGCTGGAAAAGATGGCGGCTGAAAAGGCGCAGGATATCTGGGATATCGCGCGCCATTATACGCATGCCTATTGGGACGATGTAAAGGCGCTGAACATCCGCCAGCCGGCGAAATGGTCAATTGCCACAGACTACATCGATGAAATGGTGGATTTTGCGAAATCCATCGCGGGTGATCATTGCTACGAACTGGATTCCGGCCTCTATTTCGACACATCGACCGTGGCGGATTACGGGCGGCTTGCCCGCGCGGTTACGGATGAGGGCGAAGGCCGTATCGACACGGTCGAAGGCAAGCGTCACGCCGCCGATTTCGCGATCTGGCGTAAGACACCGCCGGGCGAAAAACGGCAGATGGAATGGGATTCCCCTTGGGGCAGGGGCGCACCGGGCTGGCATCTGGAATGTTCGGTAATGGGCGAAAAACTACTTGGTTTTCCGTTCGACATCCACACCGGCGGGATCGACCACCGCGAAATTCATCACCCGAATGAAATCGCCCAGAACCAGGCATTTTGCCATTCGGACGCCAGCGGCGCGAATATCTGGATGCACAATAATTTTCTGGTCGAACGCAGCGGCAAGATGTCCAAATCCAGCGGCGAGTTTCTGAGGCTGCAATTGCTGATCGACAAGGGGTATCACCCGCTCGCCTACCGGATGATGTGCCTGCAGGCGCATTATCGCAGCGAGTTGGAGTTTTCCTGGGAGGG
>JAHEAV010000020.1:36313-41118 GCA_024642565.1 Erythrobacter sp. | reverse complement strand
GGGCGTCGATGTGATGGATGGCGATCCGCTGGGCTGGGACTGGAAGCTTACCTGATGCGCCTGTGGCGGCTTACCCGTGCGCCATTTGTGGCGCTGGACGGGGAAGGGCCGCGGCAATGGGGCGCGCGGTGGACTTCGCCCGGTCATCCGGTGGTAAATTTCGCGTCGGAGCCGGGCCTCGCCGTGCTGGTGGTGCTCAGATATTTACCGCGTGATCTTGCAAGCATTGATGATGATTACCTGCTCGGTTGGACCGATGCTGACTGCACGCCGGAACGGCTGCCTTTTGTCGCCGATCCTCAGGACAAGCGGCGGGTTGGCGATGATTGGTTGCAGTCGAGCCGAAGCCTGTTTGCAGCGGTGCAATCGGCGGTACTGCCTGAAGCTGATGTGATAATGATGAATCCCGCTCACCCAGATGCCGCAAGCATATCCGCCCTGACCACGCGACCATTTGATTTTACCCAATGCCTGCACCTGCCGGAGTTTCCCTTATGACCGACACGCCCACTATTGCAGTCCTGAGCGCACTGATCCGGCCGGCCATTGAAGAACATTTGCCCGACTGGATTGATGCGCGATGGTTCGCATCCACCGATCAGTTGATGGAATTGGTGCCCGAGGCCGAAATTGGCTGGTTCGATCTCTATGATCACGCGCCGATGGCCGAAGCGGTGCGGCGGGCCGGAAAGCTGAAATGGTTCAATTCAATCTATGCCGGCCTCGATTTTCTGCCGCTTGATCTGCTGGCGCAGCGCGGTGTTACGGTGACCAATGGCGCCGGAATCAACGCCATCACCATCGCGGAATATACCGTCATGATGATGCTGACCTATGCCAAGGGGTATCGGGATGTTGTCCGCGCGCAGGAACGCCGCGAATGGCTGGTGGATTCGCCGGGAAAGATTGAACTGGCGGGCAGCAAGGCGTTGCTGCTGGGCTATGGCGCGATCGGCAAGCTGATCGATGCGCGCCTGAAAGCGTTTGATGTGGATGTAACCGTGGTGCGGCGTTCGGGCGGGGCGGGCGGCACGCTTGGCCCGGATGAATGGCGCGCGCGGCTGGGCGATTTCGACTGGGTCATTCTTGCGGTGCCCGCCACGCCCGAAACCGACGGAATGATCGGGGCTGCGGAAATCGCTGCGATGAAAAGTAGCGCGGTGTTGGTGAATATCGCGCGCGGCACAGTGGTGGATCAGGCGGCACTGATCACGGCGTTGCAGGACAAGGTCATTGGCGGGGCATTGCTCGATGTGACGACGCCGGAACCCCTGCCGGCAGACCATGTGTTGTGGACGCTCGATAATGCCCATGTCACCATGCATCTATCGGGCCGTGCGCAGGATAAGATGTTTGCCCGATCCGCCCAAAGATTTCTCGAAAATCTTGCTCGATATCATAGGGGTGAGGCGCTGGTGCCGGCTTTCGATCCTGCTCGGGGTTACTGACCGGAAAATAAACCTGCGCTCTGGCGGTGACTTGATGTCCTGCCTTTGATAGGCCTGTTGCTATTGAGGCAGGGCCTGCCCATCGTGTTAGTCCCAGCCGGGGTCGCGCCTGTTCAATTAGGTGCAGCTGCCATCTGGTGCGCTGCCTGAGGGAGAAGCGCGTTGGCCGAAGCAAAGCAGAAAGCATCCGATCTGTTCATCCAGTGCCTGGAATCCGAAGGCGTTGAGTATATCTTTGGCGTTCCGGGGGAAGAAAACCTCGATTTCCTCGATTCCCTTTCCCGCTCACCCTCGATCAAATTGATCCTGACCCGCCACGAACAGGGTGCCGGCTTCATGGCTGCGACCTATGGACGCCATACTGGCAAGACCGGCGTCTGCCTCGCCACGTTAGGCCCCGGCGCCACCAATTTTGTCACCGCGGCTGCCTACGCCCAGTTGGGCGGAATGCCGATGATGATGATTACCGGCCAGAAACCGATCAAGAAATCAAAACAGGGCCGCTTTCAGATTCTGGACGTCGTGGCCATGATGGGGCCGATTACCAAATATGCCCACCAATTGGCTGCAGGGGATAATATTCCCAGCCGCGTCCGCGAGGCCTTCCGGCTGGCAGAGGAGGAAAAACCGGGCGCGGTCCATCTGGAATTCCCGGAAGACATTGCCGAAGAAAAAACAGATTCTCTGCCGATCCCGAAGTCCGTCGCGCGCCGCCCTTCCGCAGAAGTAAAGGCCGTGCGCCAGGCGGTCAAAGCGATCGAGGACGCCAAGGCACCGGTGCTGGTGATCGGCGCGGGTGCCAATCGCAAGATGACCGGACGGATGCTCAACCAGTTTATCGAGAAAACCGGCATTCCCTTCGTTACGACGCAGATGGGCAAAGGCGTGATTGACGAACGGCACCCGCTGTTTCTTGGTTGTGCGGCGCTGTCAGCCGGTGATTTCTGTCACCGTGCGATCGAAGATGCGGATTGCATCGTCAACATCGGCCATGACGTTATCGAAAAGCCGCCGTTCTTCATGAAGCAGAACGGGGTCACCGTGATCCATGTTTCCACGCGGACAGCCGAAGTGGACCCCGTTTATTTTCCGCAAATCGAGGTGATTGGCGATATTGCCAATGCAATCTGGCAGATCAAGGAAGACATCGTACCATCGGGGCGGTGGAAATTCGGCCACATGCTGGATTATCGCAAGGCCGAGGTGGCGCATACGCAAGGTCTTGCCGCCGATGCGAGATTCCCGATTTTTCCGCCGCATCTGGTCCAGCAAACGCGCGATTCTATGCCGGAGGACGGGATCATCTGTCTTGATAACGGGGTCTACAAGATCTGGTATGCGCGCGGTTACACCGCTTACCTTCCCAACACGGTTCTGCTCGATAATGCGCTTGCCACTATGGGTGCTGGCCTGCCCAGCGCCATGATGAGCGCGATGCTTTATCCGCAGCGCAAGGTGATGGCGATCTGCGGCGATGGCGGTTTCATGATGAACAGTCAGGAAATGGAAACGGCTGTGCGGCTGGACCTCAACCTGACCGTGCTGATCCTGCGCGATGATGCCTATGGGATGATCCGCTGGAAACAGGCCAATATGGGCTTCAAGGACTTCGGGCTCACCTATGGCAATCCCGATTTCGTGGCCTATGCCGAAAGCTACGGTGCGAAGGGGCACCGGGTGACAAGCAGCAAACATCTTGCGGAATTGCTCGCCCATTGCCGGGATACGCCGGGCGTCCACCTGATCGATTGCCCGGTCGATTATACGGAAAACGACCAGATCCTGAACCACGACATCAAGGAACTGAGCAAGAAGCTTTGATGGCGGGCGATGGAGAACAGCATGATCAAATTGAAAGAGACATACCCGCTTTATCTGAACAACAAGGCCGCTCAGCCAAACAGCGATTTGGCGGTAACCGATAAATTTACCGGTGAAGTCGCTTTCCGCACTGCCTTGGCCACACCGGATGTCATTGAAGAAGCGATCGCGGGCGCAGTGCGCGCGGCGGAACCGATGGCCCGGCTCGCCAGTTATGAGAAGCAGGATGTGCTGATGCACTGCGTCGGCCGCTTCAGGGAACGGTTTGATGAACTGGCCTATGCATTGTGTGTTGAAGCCGGCAAACCAATCAAGGATGCAGAGGGTGAAGTCACCCGCCTGATCGACACCTTTCGTATCGGCGCAGAGGAGGCCGTGCGTAATTATGGCGAGGTCCAGCCCCTCGACATTTCCGCGCGGGCAAAGGGGTATATGGGCATGTGGAAGCGCGTGCCGATCGGGCCGTGCAGCTTTATCAGTCCGTTCAATTTCCCGCTCAATCTGGCTGCCCACAAGATCGCGCCAGCCATCGCCATGGGCTGCCCTTTTATTATGAAACCCGCCAGTCTGACACCGCTGGGCGCGATCATCATGGGGGAAGTGCTGGCCGAGTGCGATGTTCTGCCCGAAGGGGCATTTTCGATTCTGCCCGCGCACCGCGATGGCGCTGATATGTTTACCGTGGATGATCGGCTCAAACTGCTGAGCTTTACCGGATCGCCAGTCGTTGGCTGGCAGTTGAAGGCCAAGGCGGGCAAGAAGAAGGTCGTTCTGGAACTGGGGGGCAATGCCGCAGTGATCGTGGACCGCGATGCCGACCTCGATCATGCGCTGGAACGGATTATTTTTGGTGCCTTTTACCAGTCAGGGCAAAGCTGCATCGGGGTGCAGCGGATTTTTATTCACGCGGATATTTACGATACCTTCAAGGAAATGCTGGTCGCCAGAACCAAAACCCTGATTGCCGGGGACCCCAAAGACCGCGACACATTCATTGGCCCGATGATTTCCGAGAAAGAAGCCACCCGGCTCAAAGGATGGGTGGACGATGCCGTCGCGGCAGGCGCCAATCTTCTGTGCGGTGGGGGGCAAACGGGCAATATGCTCGAAGCAACCTTGCTGGAAAATGTGCCCGACGATTGCAGCGCCAATCGGGAAGAGGCCTTCGGTCCAATCGCCAATCTGGCAAAATTCTCGGGCTTCAACGAAGCTATGGCGCGGGTGAACGATAGCAAGTTCGGTCTGCAAGCGGGTATTTTTACGCGCGACATTCACAAGGTGCTGGACGCCTGGGACTCACTTGATGTGGGCGGAATCGTCGTGAATGATGTTTCCAGCTACCGCGTCGACAACATGCCGTATGGCGGCGTCAAGGACTCAGGCCTCGGCCGCGAAGGCATCCGTTTTGCGATGGAGGACATGAGCGAGATCCGCAATCTGGTGATCCGCCGGGAATCTGCGGGTTAGGCATCGATCAGCACCAACAGTTCCACCGTCACTACCAGCCGGATGTCGGGAATCATGGTGTGGTCGACC
>JAHEAV010000020.1:0-36213 GCA_024642565.1 Erythrobacter sp. | reverse complement strand
GGGGCATATCGGTCTTGCGTAGGAATTTCTCGATCGTGCGAATGAGCATGCGGCCCTCATCTCGTTAAGAATACATACCTTTTGAGAGGTATGATGTTGAAAGAACGGTGATTCGTCCTGAGCCGAGTCGTCGCGCGCGAAATCCTACTTGTCTAGGAAAAATACATCGTATAGATAGGAAAAATGATGCGACCACATGAAATGTCCTCTTTGGAACCGCGCGAGCGATTGCTCGAACTGGCGCGGGAAAGAGGTACGCCACTGGCCCAACTTTCCAAGTTAATTGGCCGTAATGCAACGTATTTACAGCAATTTATCCGCAAAGGCAGCCCGCGCAAACTGGAAGAGGAGGACCGCCGGATACTCGCCGAATTCTTCGGCATTGCCGAATCGGAACTGGGTCGTCCTACGGAGGATAAATCCTACAACCCTTCGATAAAGCTGCCGCTTTCATCCGTAGACGATAGTTGGGTGAAGGTTCCACGTCTGCCGCTTGGTGCATCGGCGGGGCCGGGCGCCAGTGCGGCAGACGAAATACCGTTCGACAGCTTTGGCTTTTCGCGGCGCTGGCTGCGCGAACAAGGCCTTGAATCCGCATATCTTTCCGCAATTCGGGTGGAGGGCGATTCGATGGAGCCGTTGCTGCGTGGCGGGGACGAAATTCTAGTCGACCGCGCGCCGCGGCCGTTTCGTGACGGTGTCTATGTGGTACGGCTGGGCGATAATCTGGTGGTCAAGCGTGTCGCATCCCTGGGGGCAGGACGGCTTTCGTTGTTGAGCCAGAATATGGCCTATCCGCCGGTCGAGGTCGGTGCGGAAGAGGTGGAGATCATTGGCCGGGTGGTATGGAAGAGCGGCCGACTTTAGCGCCCCGTTGCAATCGCGCTGTATAACCGCCAAATCGGCGGGATGAATAGAACCGAGCAACCCCCGATGCGCGCGGCGATCCTGCCCGTTACGCCGTTGCAGCAGAACTGCAGCCTGATCTGGTGCACCCATACGATGAAGGGCGCGCTGGTGGATCCAGGCGGCGACCTGCCGATGTTGAAGGCAGCGGTTGCCAAGGCCGGAGTGACATTGGAGAAAATCCTCGTCACGCATGGCCATATCGACCACTGCGGCGAAGCAGGGGTGTTGGCGAAGGAGCTCGGGCTACCTATCGAAGGCCCGCATGAAGCCGACCGCTTCTGGATTTCCCGGCTTGATGAAGATGGCAAAAAATACGGCATTCACGGACAGGTTTTCGAACCGGATCGGTGGTTGATGGGCGGCGACACGGTCACCGTGGGTGATTTGACGCTCGAGGTAATCCATTGCCCCGGCCACACGCCGGGGCATGTCGTGTTCTATCACGGGCCCAGCCGCTTCGCGATTGTCGGTGATGTGTTGTTTCAGGGCTCTATCGGACGCACCGATTTCCCGATGGGCAACCATCAGGACCTGCTCGACGCAATCACGCAGCGGCTCTGGCCACTTGGCAGCGATGTGACCTTCATTCCCGGGCATGGCCCGACCAGCACTTTTGGCCACGAGCGCAAGACCAACATGTTTGTCAGCGATCACGCGCTGGGATAACAGGCCAGCTGTAGATTTAGGCTATTCCGACCAATATTGCTGCGTTGGCAATTGCCAGCAACACCCATCCCGGGTGGCGGCCACGCGTGGCCCAGAAATTGGCAATGGCGGCAAAACTGTATTGCGCCATCACCAGCAGTCCCACCACCAGTTGCGTCTGCTGGTTCAAACTTGCGACCAGAATCAGCGCAACACCCCCTGCAAACCATGCGGCAGTGCTGAAGTGAAGCAGCGCGACGATCAATTTCAGCGCAGTCTTTCCCAGGTCCTGCGCAGGTTCAAGGCGCAGGACCAAGGGGCGGATGATCAGTTTCTGTTGCAGAAATCCGTGAACCAGCGCGATCAGGCATCCGAGTATCCCGGCGCCTAGCAAATAGGGGTTAGCCACTTGAAGCACCATGGTTCGCGAATCCTGTCAGATCACTCGCAAGGCTATCAATGCGGCGACTATTGCGAGACCGAGGAGAGTCAGCATCGTGGTCAGAGTGCCGATCGAGCGGCCCTTGCCAAATTTACCGCCATCCATGCCAAGACCGTGGGCAACGCGGCCCAGCATGTAAATGCCCGCCACATAGGGCAGCCATGCACCCCCCTTGCCAGCCAGTTCGATGGCCACAATCAAAACAAGCACGAACGGGGTGTTTTCTACGAAATTTGCATGTGCGCGCATCCGGCGGATGACATTTTCATTCCCGCCGTCACCCACGCTGATCTTTTCGGACATCCGGACCTGCCCTACGCGAATGGACAGCCAAATGGCGATTAGCGCCGCTGCAGCAGCGGAGGTGAGTGTGACGGACAACGACATGAAAATTTCCCCTCAAATTGGTTCGGGTCCGCTACTTCTTTCTGCCAGTGCTTGCAACTGCTCGCGAATCCGGTATAGGCCGCGCCTTCGCCGCCTCGTCGGATAACGGATGGCGCCCATGACGCTTGGTCTTGTGCGCTGCCTGCCCTTCGCCTAGAGCGGCCCGCGAAACAATTGAACTGATAGAGCAGGCTCCGCAATGGCTGTCCCGAAGAGAAAAGTATCCCCGCATCGCCGTGGCAACCGCCGCGCGCATGATTCGCTCAAGGTGGAGGCATTCCATGAATGCTCCAACTGTGGTGAACTGAAGCGTCCGCACAACATGTGCGGTGCCTGCGGTCACTACAACGGTCGTGAGATTGTTGCGGTCGGGCTCTGATCCCCACAAGTAGACGGAGTACACGCTAATGAACCTTCCGCGTATCGCGATTGATGCGATGGGCGGGGACGAAGGCGTGCGCGTGATGGTCGATGGCGCGGCTGAAGCCCGCCGCCGGCACGACCGGTTCAAGTTCCTGCTGGTTGGCGATGAAGTCCGGATAAAGGCCGCGCTAGACGGGCACCCCAACATGCGCGGTGCGTCAGAAATCCTGCATTGCGATGATGTCGTCGGCGGGGATGAAAAGCCGACTCAGGCGCTTCGCCGCGCTAAGACAACATCAATGGGCCTTGCCGTAAATGCCGTAAAAATGGGTGACGCTGGCGCCGCAGTCAGCGCCGGCAATACCGGCGCACTGATGGCGATGAGCAAGCTGGCGCTGCGGACCATGCCGGGAATCGATCGCCCCGCGCTTGCCGCGCTTCTGCCGACATTGGGTGAAAATGACGTGATCATGCTTGATCTCGGCGCCAATACCGAATGCGACGCGCGCAATCTGGTCCAATTTGCGATCATGGGTGCGGCATATTCCCGAATCGTTACCGGTCGGGAAATGCCGCGCGTCCGGTTGCTCAACATCGGGACCGAGGAAATGAAAGGCACCGATCAATTGCAGGAAGCAGCGGCGCAATTGCGTGCTGCAACGGGCCTGGCGCTCAGCTTTGACGGTTACGTCGAAGCCGACAAGATCAATCGCGGTGAAGTTGATGTGGTCGTGTCCGACGGTTTTTCTGGCAACATTGCCCTGAAGGCGATCGAGGGGGCGGCGCGTTTCGTCACCGATCTGCTGCGCAATGCCTTTACCAGTTCCTTTCGGTCGAAAGTTGGCTTTCTGGTGTCACGCCCGGCAACCGAGCTGCTCAAGCATCATCTCGATCCCAACAATCACAATGGCGCCGTGTTCCTTGGGCTGAACGGGGTGGTGGTTAAAAGCCATGGCAGTGCAACGTCCGGCGGCGTTGCCAATGCCGTAGCAGTCGCCGCACGGTTGCTGGAAGAAGATTTGACTCAACGGATTACTGCGGACTTGGCCGAACTGGGCGAAGCGCGGCTGCGTGAAACAGGTAATGAAATGACCAATGGTTCGGCGGAAGCCGCGAAGTGATCCGTTCCGTTGTGTGTGGTAGCGGGTCCGCGCTTCCTGGTGCCGCAGTGACCAATGCCGAATTGGAACAGCGGGTCGATACCACGGATGCCTGGATCGTGGAGCGGACCGGTATCCGCCAACGCTACATCGCGGGTGAGGGCGAAACTACATCAACGCTGGCGATCGAAGCGGCGCGCAACGCGCTGGATGCTGCCGGCATTGAAGGCAGCACAATCGATTTGATCGTGCTGGCAACGGCCACTCCGGACCAGACCTTCCCCGCTACCGCTACCATCGTTCAGGACGCGCTTGGCTGCAATGGCGGGATTGCCTTCGATGTTGCGGCAGTATGTTCGGGCTTTCTTTATGCGCTGGCCACAGCGGATTCGATGTTGCGTACCGGAATGGCCAAGCGGGCCTTGGTAATCGGTGCAGAAACCTTCAGCCGGATACTGGATTGGGAAGACCGCACCACCTGCGTCTTGTTTGGCGACGGGGCCGGTGCGATCGTGCTCGAAGCACGCGAATGCGCGGCGGACGGGCCAGGTGTTATTGCCACTCGGCTGCATGCCGATGGCGCTCATAATGAACTGCTATATGTCGATGGCGGCCCTTCCACGACAGGCACGGTAGGCATGTTGAGGATGAAGGGCCGCGAAGTGTTCCGCCATGCGGTGGTCAATCTATCGACCGTGCTGGAAGAAACCTTGGCGGGTACAGACTATACCGCTGCCGATATCGACTGGGTGGTGCCGCATCAGGCCAACGCCCGGATTCTCGAAGCGACAGCGCGCAAGCTTGGACTGCCGCCGGGCAAAGTTGTGGTGACCGTTGATCGCCACGCCAACACATCGGCTGCCTCTGTCCCTCTCGCCTTTGATACGGCTGTGAAAGACGGGCGGATCAAGCCTGGGGATCTGGTCATGTTCGAAGCCATGGGCGGCGGTTTTACCTGGGGTGCCAGCCTGGTTCGCATCTAACAGGAATTGCCCGATTTTCTTCAACAAATGATTGTGTAACACAACTGAAACATATACGGTCTTGCTTACATTCTATTCAGCGGGTCGCACCAAAGAAGAAGGAGTGTGCAGATCATGCATACGGTGGGCACCCTGACTCGCGCCGATCTGGCCGAAACTATCAATCGCAAAATGGGATTCTCTCGCGCCGAGTCGCTCGACATGGTTGAAGCGATTCTGTCGCAGATGAGTTCTGCATTGGCTGCTGGCGAAAATGTGAAGATATCCGGTTTCGGAAGCTTTGTGCTGCGGGACAAGAAAGAACGCATTGGCCGCAATCCCAAAACCGGCATCGAAGTGCCGATCACACCGCGCAGGGTGATGACCTTCCGTGCCAGCCAGCTGCTCAAGGAACGGATTGCCAAGGGGTAATGGCATGAGCGCCACATTTGATGACGGTAAGGATGCCGGTGCCCTGCGTACCATTGGCGAAGTGAGTGCGGCGCTTGGCATCAAGGCTCATGTCCTGCGCTATTGGGAACAGCAATTCAGTGCCCTGCAGCCGCTTAAACGCAGTGGTGGCCGGCGCTATTACCGGCCTGGCGATGTGGCGCTGGTAGAATCGATTGATCGGCTGGTGAACCGCGAAGGTTACACGTTAAAAGGCGCCCAGCAGGCGCTCAAGGACAAGAAGACGGGGGAAGCGGGTACAATGCGGGAAACCAGCCCCGCACCCGTCGGCCTCAACCCGGCCCATGCGCCCTTGGCTGGCGCCGCTGTGCCCGCCGATGTGCTGGGGCAGTTGCGAGCAATCCGCAACACTTTGGCCCGGGCTCTGGAAGGCTGATAATTACTCCGCAGCCAGCAATTCTTCGGCTGCGCCCAGATCCACGCTGACCAGGCGCGAGATACCCTGTTCAACCATGGTGACACCAAACAACCGGTGCATACGGCTCATCGTGACGGCATTATGCGTTACGATCAGATAACGGGTATCCGTTTCCAGGCTCATCGCGTCGAGCAAATCACAAAAACGATCGATATTGGCATCGTCGAGTGGTGCGTCGACTTCGTCCAACACGCAGATCGGCGCGGGGTTGGTCAGGAACAGTGCAAAAATCAGGGCAATCGCGGTTAGCGCTTGCTCGCCGCCGGACAGAAGGGTGAGAGATTGCAGCCGCTTGCCTGGCGGTTGCGCGTAGATTTCCAGCCCGGCTTCGAGTGGATCCTCGCTGTCGATCAGCGCCAGATGGGCTTGCCCACCTTCAAACAGCCGCGTGAACAGGCGCTGGAAATGGGTATCCACCTGTTCGAAGGCCAAGCGCAGGCGTTCGCGCCCTTCGCGGTTGAGATTACCGATCGATCCGCGCAGCCGATGCACCGCTTCGGTCAGCTCAGCCTGTTCAGCGGCACTCGATCCGGCTTCATCCTCGATCTTCGCCAATTCTTCTGCCGCGACCAGATTAACCGGGCCGATTCTCTCACGCGAAGAGGCGAGCCGGTCCATTTCCTCCGATTCCGCTCCGGAATCCTTGACTGCATCCGCATCGAATTCGAACCGTCCGGGGAGCATGGGGGGCGGACATTGGAAACGCTCGCCCGAAATGCGGGCCATTTCGCTGCGCCGTGCCTCCTCGTTTTCCGCACGGGCGGCTGATCCGGCGCGGGCTTCACGGGCCGTGGCAAGAACCTCGTTGGCCTGGGCAAAGGCTGCGTCCACCTGCTGCGCTGCGGCCACTTCGCGAGCGACAGCCGCTTCGGCTTCAGCCAATTCCCGGCCTAACCGCTCGCGCACGGCATCGCCTTGGTCGATGTCCCGCAAAAGCCCAGCGGGCTTGGCCGCAAAAACGGCACGTTCTTCTTCAATTTCATTCAGCCGCCGCGCCATTTCAGACAGGCGGCGGGCCGCGTCCCCCGAGCGTGCCTGCCATCCGGCCATGTCCGCGCGCTGAGTAGCGGTGCGTTCCCGCGTGACCGCCAGCGCCTGATCATGCGCCGCAAGACCAGCGGTGGCCGATTGCAGCAATGTGCGCGCGGCCTCGTGCTTGGCCTGGGCGGCATCAAGAGCTGCGCGCCCGGATGCCGGGTCTGGCAGGGATGCGCTTTTTTCCTGCATGGCGACCAGTTCGATCTGCGCTTGCTCTCGCTGTTCGGACAAATCTGTGGCTGCCGAATTGAGTTCGACAAGCCGTGCGGCCAGCCGTTCACGCGCGGCCTCTGCCTGATCAAGCGCGCGCAACGCCTGGCGTTCTCGCTCGGCAGCCTCATTCACGCCGCGCTCGGTGGCGACGAGGGTGCGTTGCAGGCTCGACAGTTCGTCCTGAGCCGCCTGTTGCGCGGTTTCGGCCGTGTTTGCGGTTGCGCGCAACCGGGGCAATTGCGCAGCCAGTTCCGCGAATCGATTTTCCGCTTCGAGCTGTGCGGCTTCTGCCGCGCCTTCGCCCCGTGCAACAAAGCCATCCCAGCGGCGCAGCGCGCCAGCACGCGTTACCAGCCATTCACCAGGGCCAAGCTTGCGGCCATCATCTTCGTCCGAGACATGGACCAGTGCAAGGCGAGCGGCGAGCTGCGGCGGGCAGTCGCGGACATGGGCAGCAAGAGTATCCGTGACCGGCGCGGGCGGCTCGCCCCCGGTCCAGAAGCGGCCATCGGCCGTTCCTTCGGGCGAACCCAGCGGTGATTTGGCGTCCCTGCCAAGCACCGCGGCGAGTGCGCGTTCGTAGCCTTTTTCAGCACGGATCCGGTCCAGAGCGGCCGGCAAGCCAGTGCGGTTGGCAGCCCGTTTCTCCCGTGCCTCCCGATCCCGTGTCAAAGCGGCATATTCACGTTCCACGCCCGCCAGTTCGGCGCGGGCGGCAGACAGCGCGCTGGCGGTACTGTCACGCGCGTCCTGCAAGGCCTGCTTGCTCGCCTGCTGCGCGGTAAAGGCTTCGCGCGCCAGATTCAGGTCTGCCGCTGCGGATTGGGCGGTGGCTTGAGCTGCGGCAACGGCTTGCGCCGGATCTCCGCCTTCGGATAAGGCCGCGCGCGCGGCATCCTGCCGCCGTTTTTCGCCATCCAGGCGCTCAAGTCGGGATTGAACTTGCGCAAGTGCGGCCTGGGCAACGCGCCATTCGGCCTCGACCCCCGCGTGATCGGCCGTTGCCTTGGCCAGAGCCAATTCGGCGGCGCGGCCCGCGCGTTCCTGTTCTTCCAGATTGGCCAGAAGCGCCGGGCGGCGCGTTTCATCCTCCGCCAACGCCTTTTCATTTGTGGCCAGTTCCCGTTCGAGCCGGCCCAGCGCTTCGGCGGCATCCACGGTCAACCGGTCCGCTTCCACGCGGTCTTCTTCCAACCGCATTTTTTGGCGATCGAGGTCCTTCAGGCGCTGCTCTGCGGCTTCCAATTGACTGGTCAGCGCCGCCATTCGATGACCATGCGCCGTCGCATCGTCCCGCCGATCAGCCAATTCTTCGCGGGCCTGCGCCAAGGCTACTGCGCCAGCCTGCTGCGCCTTCTGGGCAATGGCGCTGGCTTGCTGCGCCGCCATCACCTGTTCTTCGGCGGCCTTGGCCTGCGCCCGTGCTGCATCGGCAGCGGAAGCCGCGTCGCGCCAGCGGGCGAATAGCAACCGGGCTTCCGCCACGCGGATTTCTTCCGATAATTTGGTGTAGCGTTCCGCCTGCTTGGCTTGCCGCCGCAAGGAGGCCATTTGCGTGTCGAGTCCGGCGACCAGATCTTCCAGCCGCGCCAGATTGGCTTCCGTCTGCCGCAATTTGCCTTCCGCATCGCGGCGGCGGACATGGAGGCCGGCAATGCCCGCAGCTTCTTCCAGCATCTGGCGGCGTTCGGCGGGCTTGGCCGCGATAACCGCGGCAATCCGCCCCTGACTGACCAGTGCAGGGCTATGCGCCCCTGTTGCGGCATCAGCGAAGGTGAGCGAGACATCCTTTGCCCGGACATCGCGCCCATTCAGGCGATAGGCGGAACCTGCGCCGCGTTCGATTCGGCGGGTGACATCAAGTTCTTCCCCATCCGCCGTTTCGGCCTGAAGCACCACTTCGGCAAAATCACGCGGCGGGCGGGTCTGCGTGCCGGCAAAGATGACATCATCCATCCCGCCGGACCGCATGCTCTTGGGCGAGTTTTCGCCCATGACCCAGCGGATCGCCTCGAGCAGATTGGACTTGCCGCAGCCATTGGGGCCGACGACCCCGGTCAGCCCTTCTTCGATGCGCAGTTCGGCCGGTTCGACAAAGCTCTTGAAGCCGCTAAGCTTGAGCCGCTTGATCCGCATCCCGTGTGTTGCCGCCCCCGCGATGGTAATGCCTTACCTGGCGCCAGCGCGTTGAAGCATCGGTTCCAGCGTTGCCCAGCTCTGCGTGCCGACATTGCTGCCATTGATGAAGAACGTCGGCGTGCCGGTGACGTTGAGTTCCTTGGACTGCGTGTCCGAACGTTCAGCAATGGCCTGGACCGAGGCATTGTCGGCCAAACAGCTCTTCGCCTGATCACGGCTGATTCCGCGCGAAGCGAAGAAATCGAGCAGACCGGAAATTTCGGCGAAAGCCACGAAGCGTTGGTTTTCCGGCAGCTGCATCGCCCCTTCCAGGGCCGGGCCATTGGCCTGCGCACGGTCAATCACATCGTTCAGGTTCGTCCAGACCTGCTCGGTCAGCGGGTGGAAGCTTTCCGGCTGGCTGCAGCGCGCAAGCCGCGCCATGACCAGATCAAAGGGATCATGGATCTGGTTGCGCAGTTCATAGCTGACCACGCCAGAGGCAACATATTTATCGCGCAATTTCTCCGAAGCTTCTGCGGAAAACTGGGCGCAATGCCCGCACGTGAGCGATGCATATTCGACCAGTTTCACCGGTGCATCAGGATTGCCCATGATATAGCCATCCTTGTCCGAGATCTGCGCCATATCAACCCACTGCTTACCGGCCGGCGGTGCGATTGCGGCAATGGCCCCACTTTCAGCGACTGTGCCGTCGGGCGCCTTGGTTTCACCGCAGGCCGAAAGCGTTAGTGCCAGTGGTGCGGCGGCGGTCATCAGAGCGATACGGTGGAAAATGGTCATAATGGTCAGGATCCTCTCGGAATTGGGTCGAAACTATACGAAGGGGCGGTAAGGGTGAAGGACATCGCGGCTGTTTCCACAGCTTAGAAGGCGTCAATTTGGCGTAAAACGCGCATTCAGCTGCGGTTCCAGCATGGACCAGTCATGCGTTCCGGCCAGCACTATTCCATTGATGGCAAAACTGGGCGTGCTGTTGACGCCATATTTCACGGAATCCGCCTCTGACATATCGGCAAGGCTCTTGGCTTTTGCGTCATCGGCCAGGCAGCGATCAACATCCGTCCGGCGATAGCCGCGCCGTTCCATAATGTCGTAAAAACCAAAGTCGGACGCGATGGCCCGGCGCCGGGCCGCAAAATTACCCGTGGTCCAGCGTTGGCGCTGCACCGTGCTGGCCGAACCCAGAGGCGCAATCCACTTCGCCTGACCATGCATGAAAGCGGCATGGTTTTGCGCGAATTTGGACACGGCACCGCAATTGGTCAGCATCGCTGCGGTCAGGTCAATCGGATCGCGGATAATGTGGCGGATTTCCCGGCTCATCTTGCCCGGACCGACATAGGCGATGGCCAGGGCCCCATCGCCATCTACGGCAAAATGGGCGCAATGGGGGCAGGTGTAACTGACCCATTCGATCAAGGCGACCTTTGCCTGCGGGTTTCCGATCAGATGCCCGCCATTGGTCAACACGACCTGGTTATTCCAGTTGGTGACTGCACCGGTACCAAAAATCATGGCCGCTGCCGCCAGCCCAAGAGTTGCAAATCTTTTCAGCATCAATTGGTCTTCTCTTCCTTGTTGCCCAGGCTGCGGGCAAGCGATTCCAGCACGGATCGCAATTCGGGATCGCCGATATCGCGCAAACTTTCGCCCAGTTCCATCGGTATCGGTTTGAGTGATGGCGGCGCCGCTACGCGCTGTTCAGCAGAGGGAGGCTTAACCACACCTTGCCGCAGCTTGACCCGGCTGACAGCGGCATAGCCAAAAAACCGGTTCACCCGCTCCATGATTTCCGGAATTACGTGCTGGATCAGGGGCGCATGGGCCGGCAAGACCACAAGCTGCAATATGCCTTCACTCTTTTCCCCCGGAGGAAACCGGATCGCTTCGGGCATACAGACACGGGCATGGGTTTCCCCGACAATTTCCGGCCAGCGCGTTACGACGCTGGACTGGACAAAACCGAAGCGGCGGAATGCCGTCCGTCCGATCTGCGGCATCAAATCGGCGATCGCCTTGGCCGGACCGCCCCGCGCCCGTTCGTAGGGGCGGGAGAGTTTCTTCGCCGATTTGGGTTTTGCCGATTTTTCCTGATCGCGTTCCATTACATCTGCGCCCATGCCATAGGCAGCCAGTGACTGCCAGTGCTCCTGTTGATCCTGATACAATCGCGGCCCGTTTGCTGGACTGGTACGATGCCCATGCCCGCGAACTGCCGTGGCGTAGCGCACCCGGCGCGCCGCCGCCCGACCCGTACCGCGTGTGGCTGTCCGAAGTGATGCTGCAACAGACGACGGTTGCGGCAGTTAAGCCCTATTTCACCCAATTCACCGCGCGCTGGCCCGATGTAACCGCCTTGGCTGCGGCAAAGGATGACGATGTCATGGCCGCATGGGCGGGCCTTGGCTATTATTCCCGGGCCAGAAATCTGGTCAAATGCGCGCGCGAAGTGGCTGCACTGGGCGGCTTTCCTGCAAATGAGGCGGAACTGCGCAAATTGCCGGGGCTGGGGGCCTATACCGCCGCCGCAGTGGCGGCGATTGCCTTCGGGCAGCGCGCAGTGGTGGTTGATGCCAATGTCGAGCGGGTGGTTTCACGCCTGTTTGCCATAGAGAAACCACTGCCGGGATCCCGGCCGACGATTCGCGCGGCGGCCGATGCCATAACGCCGCACACGCGCCCCGGTGATTTCGCGCAGGCGATGATGGATCTTGGGTCGGGCATCTGCACCAGCCGCAATCCCGGATGCACATTTTGCCCGTTAGCCACGGACTGCGCGGCCTATCGCCGCGGTGATCCGGGGCGCTTGCCGATCAAAGCCCCGAAAACGGCGCGGCCTGCGCGGGTCGGCCGGGCGTTCTGGATATGCAGAGGCGACGCTGTGTGGCTGGTGCAGCGTGGAGGTAAGGGGATGCTGGCAGGTATGCGCGCCTTGCCGGACGACAATTGGACAGCACGGCAAGATGGTGACGCCCAGCCGCCGGTGCCGGGTGACTGGCAATGTGACTGGCAACATCTTGGCGCTGTGCAGCATGTATTCTCGCACGCCAGCCTGACCTTGCATGTTTTCGCGATGATCGAAGGGCCGGTGGATGGGCTGGATGGCGGGGTCTGGTGGCCGCTGGATGAAATCCATAAAGCCGGCCTACCGACCTTGTTCGCCAAGGCCGTGCGGCTGGCATTGGCGCAGACGGATTAGAGCACACCCCCGCCGAGCATAAGCCGCAGCACAGCGATGCCGAACACGACAAGACACAGGTTGCGTCCCTTGTTCGAACTGGACAGGGCACCCAGTCCGGCACCGATCATGGCGATCGGCAGGACGACCCAGTTGCCCCAGCCAAGCAAGGGGATGGAGGAAGGGATCGCCAAGACCAGCGCGACAATCCCGATGATGATCGAAAGAAGATTTAGCATGTGTGTTACATAGGTAGCACAGCTTTTTTCCGCAAGCCCTATGGTCGGCAATTGACCGTTGGGCCTGCATCGCGCATCTACCCGCCGACCAATTGCAAAAGAGGACCGTTAAATGGCCTATCGGGAATTTGAGGATGCTACCCTTTCACGCCGTTCGCTGCTGCGGGGCGGGGCATTTCTGGGTGCAGGCGTTGCGCTGGCCGGCCTGCCAATGGGCCGCGCAGCCTTTGCCGCCACGGCGGCACCTTGGGCAAATGTTTCCGGATTGATAGGCGGTTATGTCGACAGCGGAAGGTTGCCGGAAATGGTTGCCGCGCTGGGTTGGGGCCAGCAGGCACCGCAGATCATTGCCAAGGGAACGCTTGGCGCGGGCCAATCGGCACCGGCCGGCATCGACAGTCTGTACCGGATCTATTCGATGACCAAGCCGGTTACCGGCATGGCTGCAATGCAGTTGATCAGCGAGAGCAAGTTGGGGCTGGATCAACCGCTTGCGGAGATATTGCCCGCGTTTGCCGATATGAAAGTGCAAAGAACCTATGACGGCCCGATTGACGATCTGGTCCCGGCGGACCGACCAATCACGATCCGCCATTTGCTGACGCACACCGCTGGCCTTGGTTACACGATCATTCAGAAAGGCCCGATCAAGGAAGCCTTTGAGGATGCCGGTCTGATTGCCGGACAAGTAAGCCGTACCCCGATCCCCGGTCTCGACCGCGGAAAGCCGGTGGCAAGCCTGGCGGCATTTGCGGATGGCCTGGCCAAGATGCCGCTGGTGTACCAGCCGGGTACCAAGTGGAGCTACTCGGTCGCGCTGGATTTGCTGGGCCGGGTCATCGAAGTCGCGTCCGGGATGCCCTTCGACGAATATCTGGCGAAGGCCATTTTTGAACCCTGCGGCATGTCCAGCACCTGGTTTCAGGTGCCGAACAGCGAGGTAGGCCGCCTGACAACCAATTATGGCGTGTTGGGCGGGGTTCTGGTTCCCATCGATCCGGGCAGTGCCTCGATTTACAGCGACAAGCCCCCATTCCCCACAGGGGGTGCAGGATTGGTCAGCAGTCCACGCGATTACGACCGGTTCCTGCGAATGCTGCTTGGCTATGGCGTCATCGATGGCAAACGGGTGATGAGCGAGTTGGCGGTGCGAGTTGGAACGTCCAACTTGCTGCCCGAAGCGGTCAATACTGCAGGTACTTTTGCGGACAAGGCCGGTTTTGGTGCCGGTGGCCGGGTCGGTCTGGGCGATCAGGCGGGCACATATGGTTGGGGTGGTGCCGCTGGCACAGTGGCACTGGTCAATATGAAACTGGGACTGCGCGCGTCTCTGTTTACCCAATACATGCCATCGGAAGCCTATCCGGTGCATGCGGATTTCCCCAAGGCTGTCCTGGCCGATCTCAAGGCGATGCAAGGCGAGTGACGTTTTCTCCGATTGCTTTCGCGGGGTCGCCGCTTGATCGCGCCGACCATATTCGTGCCGATCCGGATGCGCTTGCGTCGCTGATGGACTGGCGCGCACGGCTGTTGTTGCTCGACGGGTTGATGCCCGTGTTCGGGGATATGGGACAACTTGGCTGGGGCACGCTTGCCGATGCGGCGCCCGATGCCGAGCTGGTGTTTCTTGGTCTGATCGACGGCAAGGGCTGCTTTGCCGCTGTGCCCGATCAGGGTGCGACTGGTCCGGCCTATTCCAATCCGGCGATCTGGCAAGCCATGCAAATGCTCAGCCCGGGCGATCTGGCCACTTACGGCGTCGCGCGGAGCCTGGTTGACTGGCATGCGCGCCACCAGTTCTGCGCCCGCTGCGGGGCTGGAACCAGGCTGACAAAAGGGGGCTGGCAGCGCAATTGCGGCAGCTGCAATGCAGAACATTTCCCGCGAACCGACCCGGTCACAATCATGCTGGTCGAACATGAAGGCCGCTTGTTGCTGGGCCGCCAGCCCCGTTTTCCGCCGCGGGCCTTCTCCGCCCTCGCCGGATTTGTGGAACCGGGCGAAACGATAGAAGAGGCTGTCGCCCGCGAAGTTTTCGAAGAAGCCGGCGTTCGCGTTCGCGATGTGCAGTATGTTGCCACGCAGCCATGGCCATTTCCGAGCCAATTGATGATCGGCTGCTATTCCACGGCATTGGGTGATGCCCTGACCATTGATACTACCGAGCTGGAAGAAGCGCGGTGGTTCACCCGCGAAGAAATCGCTTATGCGATGGAAGTGGGCCGGGACGGGGATGGATGTTTCGCGCCGCCACCCCCTGCCGCGATTGCGCATCATCTGTTAAAGTGGTGGCTCGAACGGAACTGAGGAAGCGGACATGGCACGCAGACTGACAATCGATATCTGGTCGGACGTGATGTGCCCCTGGTGTCTGGTCGGCTGGGGCCAATTACAGAAAGGGCTGGCCTTGGTCGCGGGTGAAATCGAGGCCGAGATCCGCTGGCACGCCTTTGAACTTAATCCCGAAATGCCACCAGAGGGGGAAGATCGTTCGGCGCATATCGCGCGCAAATATGGCCGAAGCCCGGAAGAAACGCGCGGTGTGCAGGACCACATGCGCGCCATGGCGGAGCGGGCCGGTGTGTCGCTCGATTATTCGGGTACCCACACTGGGAACGATGCGCCGCCGCCCGCAATGATGTGGAACACATTTGCCGCGCACAAGCTTTTGACCTGGGCGCTGGAAAGCGCCGGACCGCAAGTGCAAACCAAACTCAAGCTTGCGCTGTTCGATGCCCATTTCGCGCAGCGCCGCCAAATCGGTCAGCATGATGTGCTGCTCGATATCGCTGAAGAGCTCGGCCTTGATCGGGCAAGGGCAGATGCCGCGCTGGCGGATGAGGCGCTGGGCCAAAGGGTTCGTGCCGAAGAACAGGCCGCTTTCGACATGAACATCACGGGTGTTCCGGCAATGGTGGTGGCCGGCAAATTCCTGATCCCCGGCGCACAGGATGCCGAAACCTACGCCAATGCTTTGCGCCGGGTGGCGGAAAAGGTTGGGGCTTGAACAGCTGCTGACCGCCCATTTGCGGATAAGCAATTTGTGCCATTCAAAGCCCTTGCCTTATTTGGTTTCAGCATCTCCAAGCCGGACCATCAAGTGTGCGAATGGCGTATCTTTCCACATCACGTAAACTGGGTCGTCTACGTTGTTCGACATTTTAGAATACATTGCGGGATCGGGTAGGATGATCATCATATGTGGCCCATCTTTGATCCACATATTGTCTTTTGTTGGCTCGGTCGCCGCAGGATCGAGATTACTTACACCTGGCGCATTCCCCTCGCCAGCGAGCATATAGGACACACCGAATTTTCCGGTAGGGAACGCCCCCCCTTCCTGCATAGCGCCCAGAGCAGCCATCCAAGTCTCATCATTGCACATTGGACCCATGCCCGGGCTTTCCGCCATGCAAGTCCAACCATTATTTCCCTCGCGCAGGACTTTGCCATCACTGCCGATCACTTTTGCGCCTTCGGTTACGTCTTTGGGACCTGCAGAAAGAGCGTTGGCGATCAAGGCTTCATCGCCTTTGAGTGCTTCGCCGCCGCTTGAAGCGACGCTATCTTCCCCGACATCGCTGCTCGTATCGTTGCAGGCCGTTGTTGCGCTTAGAATTGCAATGGCCATCAAGGCCCGTGAAATCTTCATTTTCCGCTCCTCCTCAACGACCCTGAGAAAGAAGGAAGGCTAAACCAATCGGCAAAGCTTGACAAATTTGAGGCTGGTTATCCAATCGTCATCGCAAAATCCATGGCCGATAAGTCCAGGTTGAACAAACTTCAGGACAATTGCTTCGGACCGCTAGACCAGCCCTAACCTGCTCAATTTCCCCATCAATTTCCCCGGCAACACATCGCCGATGTCTTCACCCTCGGCTACGTCGGGCGGGGGATCGCCTTTGAGATAGCGCCAGCCCTGATGCGCGCGTTTGGGTTTGGGGTGGACGGCGATCAGTTCAGGGGAGAGCGCGATATGCCAGCGTTTGTCGCCAGTTTCCTCAAAGCCCAATATCGGGCTACGGCCCACGATGGCGTGCTGGTGAATCCAGTAGAGCGATCCGCCGATCATCTCCTCCCACCGGGTCGGGCGATATTTGGTGGTCAGGCGCGCTATATCTTCATGCCCTTCCAGCCACGCACGCAAACTATCCACGCTTTCGCTGCGAAAGGCGATTTTGGTCATGTGCAGCGGCATGGCGTTACCCCGCCAGTCCGGCAGCCACGGCCAGCCCAAGAAAGGCGAAGAAGCCCATCGAATCGGTGATCATGGTAACGAAGACCGAACTCGCCACCGCCGGGTCCTGCTTCAGACGGTCGAAGATCACCGGTACCAGCACACCGGCCAATCCGGCCGTGGCGATATTGATCAACATGGCAGCGGCAATAACCGCGCCCAGCATTGGGGTGAAGATCAGGCCGGTACCCAGCCCGATCAGCACGGCAATGGTCACACCATTGAGCAGAGCCACACGGATTTCGCGCCATAAAATACGGCCGGTATTGGCCTGGGTCAGCTGGTTCATCGCGATGGCGCGAACCGAAACGGCCATGGTTTGCGTACCGGCGTTTCCGCCAATACTGGCAACGATTGGCATCAGGACTGCCAGCGCCACCAGCTTTTCAATCGCGGCCCCGAAAGCGGCAATAATCATGCTGGCAATCAGAGCGGTACCCAGATTTGCGACCAGCCAGCGCACGCGCGCGCCATAGGCGTCGCGGATCGGTTCGTTAATGTCGCCATCGCCCGCGCCGGACATGAGCAGCGCGTCTTCACTGGCCTCTTCAGAGATGATGTGGACCACGTCATCAACCGTCATCTGGCCGACCAGCCGGCCGCTTTCATCCACCACAGCAGCCGAAATCAGCGCGTATTTCTGAAACATCAGCGCGACTTCTTCCTGGTCCATCGTGACAGGCACCAGGGTTTGGTCGCGCTTCATCACATCGGCCAGGGCGATCTGTCGGGGCGTGCGCAGGACCCAGCTCAGCTGGCAGGTTCCCACGGGATGGTGTTTATGATCGACAACGAAGATTTCCCAGAAATCCTGTGCCAGATCAGTACTTTCGCGCAGATAGTCGATCAGGCTGCCCACGGTCATATGTTCAGGCACTGCCACGAAGTCGCGGCTCATCAGGCGGCCAGCGGTTTCTTCCGGGTAAGCCAGCGCGCTTTCGATGGCGGCACGGTCTTCCGCATCAAGTTCCGCCAATACGGCCCGCTGGTCTTCTGGCTCCAAATCCTCGATCAACTGGACCGCATCATCGGTTTCAAGCTGTTCGGCGATGGATGCAACCGCACCGGCAGACAGCGATTCCATCATGTCCTCGCGGACGTAATCATTCAGTTCGGCGATCACATCGCTCGACATCAAGTCGGTGATGGCAGAGGCAAATTGCGCGCGTTCGTCCCGCTCGAACAGCTCAATCAGGTCGGCAATATCTGCAGCGTGAAGGGGTTCGACCAGATCGTAGAGCAGGCCGAAATCGCCGTAATCCATCGCCTCGCGCACTTTGCGGACGTAGGAACTCTTGAGCCGGTTTTCCTCATCATGGCGTTCATCATCGATCCGGTCATCGGGACGCGCGCCTTCGCCTGCGGCAGGCAAATCGGCCAGCAAGACTTCCGGGTCGAGAGGCGCTTTGTCGGCCATCCGCCCGCTCTAGGCAGACAGCGCCGAAAAGCAAGCCGGGCAGTCAAGGTCATTGTGCCGGTGAGGCCATGTGCCGGACCAATATTCCTGTGATCCTGCCCGCCGCCGCATTCGCGTGGCAAAGTGGGGGGCGATGCCGCCGGTGCTGCCCGTTCCGGCTACGGCTGGGCAAGTAAAGCGCCGCGAAGCCCTAGCCAAGCGGGGCTTTGCCTCCTAAATGGCGCTCAAACACACCACAGGAGATAGCCTCGATGGCCGACCAGACTCTCACCCTTACGCTTGCAACCGAAAATGGAGAGGGCGATGTTGTCATCAAGCTGCGCCCCGATGTTGCGCCCGGCCATGTCGAGCGGATTACCGAACTGGCCAAGGAAGGATTTTACGATGGGGTGGTTTTCCACCGCGTCATTCCCGGCTTCATGGCACAGGGTGGCGATCCAACCGGCACCGGAATGGGCGGCAGCCCGAAGGCCGACCTGAAGGCGGAATTCAACACAGTCCCGCATGTGCGCGGCGTGTGTTCGATGGCGCGCAGTTCCATGCCCGACAGTGCGAACAGCCAGTTCTTCATCTGCTTTGATGATGCCCGTTTCCTGGATGGCCAGTACACGGCCTGGGGCGAAGTTACGAGCGGCATGGAGCATGTCGATGCCTTGCCAAAGGGCGAACCACCGCGCAGCCCCGGCAAGATCGTCAAGGCCGTAGTTGGCTGAATTTGATAAATTTTCTGGGAAAAAGGCGTCCCGGTGGCGCCTTTTTTTTGCTTGTCGCAAAGCGTCAAAAAACCGTCAATTCTGGCGGTCGCCATTGCACCGGCGACTTGCAGCCGTATTCTTTCTTCAGGGTCGCCCATGCAGCAAATCATCGGCTGCAACTTCGCGCCGGAGCATTTTCTCCGGCCGCTTTTCGAAGGGGACAATCATGAAGAAAATCGCTTTGGCATTGCTCGCCAGCAGCATGATGCTGGCGCCGCAAATAGCTTCCGCACAAGATTCGACCGAACGGGTCGTTACCGTTATGCATGCCGCGCCCGGTAAATATCTCGAGTTGGTGCAATGGTTGGCGGAAATCGATCAAGTCCGCGCCGAAGCCGGACTCGCCGCGCGCGAAATCTATCGCCATCATAACGGTGCCAATTGGGATTTCCTGATTATCGAGCCGCCGCTGGTTGCGGATGAAGATGCCAAAATGGGTGCGGCTTGGAAAAAGCTTGCGATAAAGCCCAGGCCGGGCGCCTTCCGCACTCTGGTCATGGATCATGAGGATACGATTGTCGGCGGGCCATCGACGGCAGCCGAAATCCTCAAGGAAATGGGCCAATAAGGATAGACGGGTCGTTCCGGTCTGCTCTAAGCGGACCGGGATGAACCATCTTTTCAAAACCTTGGTAGTGCTGGCGGCAGCGGTAACGCTGTCTGCCTGCGCTACCGATCTGACCCAAGCCCGCAGCCCCTGTGTAAACGAGCCCGGCGGCTGGTGCGGTTTCACGCGCGATTTCGCGGTTCGGACCTGGGATTATTCCCAGCTGTCGAACGATGCCTATGATGATGAGGAACGGTTCACCGCCTTGCCCGAAGGGATCGAACTGGTCCGCAAGTCGGACAATGACGGGGCGGGGCTGGCCTACACAATCTATGACCGTAAACAGGATGGCGTGCTGGCCGAACGCATCATTGCCTTTCGTGGTACCGAATTCAGTTTCGCCGACTGGTTCGTCGGCAATATCGAAGGCGCGCAAAATGATCGCGGGGCCTTGGTTTACCGTGAAGTGCGCAGCGAATTGGATACAGAGGGCCATGAGAATGTGTCGATCCGGGTGACCGGCCATTCGCTTGGCGGCGCGATTGCCGCGCATATCGCGTTAAACACCGACAAGGTCGATTCTTACGCCTTCAACCAGTCTCCGCGCTTCGAAACCCCGCCGATGCCTGCTGACAGCCAACGGCTGGCCGTGAGCGAACGTGGTGAGGCACTGGGTGGGTTACGCGGATTGTTCCGCAATACTCCGCAGGATACGCTGGTGATCAATTGTCGCCCGCGGGGCGCCCCGTGGAAGGATCATTCGATCCGCCGCCTGTCTGAATGCCTGACCTGGATTGCCGCCTATGACGATCCGCGTGCCTTCGCCTCGGTCGTTGCCAATCATATCGGGAAGCCGTGGGTGGAATGCGGTGATCGCGATGATCCGCATCCCGGCCCCCTTGCCAGCCGCAAACGCAAAGCCGGAACGCCGCCCTGTTACCAAAAGCCGACGATTCGCGGCCGCAAGTGATTTTGCGCCGGTTTCGGCCGGACGCCAACAATTACAGACCGGCCTGGATCAGCCAATCGTGGAACAGGCGTACCGGGCGTTCTTCCAGAGCCTGCGGGCGGCAAATGAACCAGTAGCTGTAGGGGCTTTCGACCTCGACGTTGTAAAGCTGGCGTAAGCGCTTGTCCGCGGCACGGCGCATGTGATCATCATGCATGATGGCAATGCCCAGTCCTTGGGCGGCAGCTTCGAGAATCAGCTGACCCGAATCGAAGTGGTCAATGGCAGCAGGCTCAAGATCATCAAGCCGCAAGGCGTGTTTCCAAGCGATGAAACTATCGGGCAATTCGTTGTGTACCAGGAAAGTCTGTTTGGCCAGGATGGCTATATCCGGCTCAGATCCGACCACATCCGCCAGTTCCTTGTTGCAGATCGCATGGACCATATTGTGGTCAAGCCGCACGGCGTGGAGGCCAGGCCCGGGACCGCGCGAAAGTACGATGGCGGCATCCAGTACGCCGCCGACCCTGTCTTCCAGATGGGCACCGGTATCGATGTCGATATGCAGCAAAGGATGCCGGTCACGCAGTTCCTTCAGGCGGGGAAAAAGGCGCTGGCTGCCGAATAGCGGTAACACCCCGAGGTGCAGCCGCAACAACGAGAGATTTTCGGACTGGCTTTCAACAGCCCGGGCCAGTGCCTCCAACTGCGGAGATACTGCTTCGTAGAACGCCTCTCCGTCGTTAGTCAGCTTCATCGACTGGCGCGCGCGGGTGAAAAGCTTCTTGCCGACAAATTCTTCGAGATTGCCGATCCTTCGCGACAATGCCGACGGGCTGAGGCCCAACTCTTCCGCCGCGGCACGGGATGAGCCGAGCCGGACGGTCCGGACAAACGCTTCCAAGGCGCGTAAAGGTGGGAGGCGGCGAACCGGCATTGACATTAAATGTGGCGGCGCGCCGGATTTGTCGAGCCTTCTATTCGCAGTTGCGAAAGAAAACAGCCTTTACCCTAATTTTCGTCCTCGTCCTCGGGGCTTGGCGGATGCAGCCGCAACCGCTTCACATGCGTATCATCGGCTGCCGTCACCTCGATTTGCCAGCCGCTTGGATGGGTGACGATCGCACCGACTTCAGGCACTTTTTCGGCCAGGAGAAAGGTCAATCCGCCAAGCGTGTCGACCGATTCCTCGACTTCGGCCAGGCGCGGGTCGATCTTTTCCGCAACATCGTCCAGTTCGGCGCGGGCATCGCAATCCCACATCCCATCGCCGATTGGCACGATCAGTTCTTCGGGAATGTCGTCATGCTCGTCTTCGATGTCGCCGACGATTTCTTCGACCAGGTCCTCGATCGTGATGATTCCGTCCGTCCCGGAAAATTCGTCGACCACCACGGCAAGGTGGACCCGGCGCGTGCGCATATCGGCCAGCACATCCAGGGCATTTCGGGATTGGGGCACATAGAGCGGTTGCCGCATCAGAATTGTCCAGTCGGCGGGCGGAGTGGTTCCCCGCGCCAGAAACGGGAATACATCCTTGATGTGGATCATCCCGATCACCGAATCGAGCGTATCGCGGTAGACCGGGAAGCGCGAATGACCATGTTCGGCAAATGCCTCGACCATTTCGTCCCAGCTCGCGGTTGCGGGCACAGCGATGATCTCTCCGCGCGGAATTGCGACATCGTCCGCATCATGCTCGCTGAAATGGAGCAGATTGCGTAACATTTGCCGCTCTACGCCGGAAAGATCACCATTGCGTGGTGCATCACCGTCAGACGGGTTCTCGTCTTCATGTTCGTCAATCGCTTCCTCGAGCTGGGCGCGCAAGGAACGGTCGCCGTCATCGACACCAAGAAGTTTGCGAAGTGCGAGCCATAGCCCGCTTCTACTGTCTGCCTCTCCGGCAGAGGAATCGAGTTCGGGCATGGCCCTGCGTGGTTACTCCTGGAACTACCGATCCGAATATGGATCGGGGATGCCCATAGAGGCAAGGGCATTAATTTCCAATGCCTCCATTGCTTCGGCTTCGTCATCCGAATGTACATGGTCATATCCGGCAAGATGCAGCAGGCCATGGACGATCAGATGGGCGGCGTGGCTTTCCAGGGCAACGGATTTTTCAGCCGCCTCCCGCGCGCAGGTTTCATAGGCCAACGCCAGATCGCCGAGCATTTCCGGTCCGCCATCCGGTGATAGCGCCAGAAGTTCCTCGCGCGTGAGCATCGGGAAGGACAGGACGTTGGTTGGCTTGTCCTTGCTGCGCCATTCACGGTTCAAGGTGTGGACATCATCGTCCAAGGTGAACAACAGGCTGGCAGTGAGGCGATTGTTGGCGAGTTCGGGCGCAACCATCTCTGCGGCTTGCGCAGCGCGCTCGGAAAGGTCGGCCCAATCACCCGCTGGCCAGCCATCAATGTCGATGTCCAGGTTCATACAGACTTAGGCATCGGGCCCCTCATAGGCTTCGACGATGCGCCCCACGATCGGGTGGCGGACCACGTCCGCGCGGCTGAAGCGCGTAACGGCGATGCCTTCTATACCTTCCAGTTTTTCAACTGCGTCGATCAGGCCGGACATGCGGTCGCCCCCAGGGATATCGACCTGCTTGGGATCGCCGCACACCACCATCCGGCTGTTCTGGCCAAAACGGGTGAGAAACATTTTCATCTGTTCGCGCGTGGTGTTCTGTGCCTCGTCCAGAATCACGAAAGCATCAGCCAAAGTGCGTCCGCGCATGAAGGCAATCGGGGCGATCTCGATCTCACCACTGGCCAGCCGCCGTTCCACCTGTTCTGGCGGCATGCAGTCATAAAGGGCATCGTATAGAGGGCGCAGGTAAGGATCGACCTTCTCTTTCATGTCGCCGGGCAGGAAGCCCAGCTTTTCCCCGGCTTCGACAGCCGGACGGGACAGGATCAGGCGCTGCACGCTGCCCGTGATCAACTGGCTCACAGCCTGTGCCACGGCAACATAGGTCTTGCCCGTGCCTGCCGGGCCCAAGGCAAAGATCACATCCTCGCGCGCCAATTGCCGCATGTAATCGATCTGCGTTGCTGACCGCGGGACGATGGTTTTCTTGCGTGTGCGGATCATGATCGGCGCGGATTCTGGCGAACCGCGCAAAATTCCCTCCAGCGTGGGTTCGTTGGACATGGCAATCAATGCCTCGATCGCGCCGGCATCGAGATCCTGACCCATGGCCAGCCGGTCATACATTTTCTGCAAAATGTCGCGCGCCCTGGCGACCGAATCTTCCGGTCCTTCGATCTGCACCGCATTGCCGCGCGCCGAAATGAATACACCCAACCGGTTCTCCACTTGCACCAGATTGGCATCAAACTGACCGAAAAGCGGCACCAACAAGGACTGGTTGTCAAAGCTGAGTTCCGCCTTTGCGCGGCGGATTTCCCGCTGCGGAATGAGGGAGGACGATATCGGCAGACCGGAACGAGCCGGATCAACACGTGAGGATTTTCGGGCCATGCAATCCTTTCTTCTCTGATTCGGGAGGATAGGCTGGCGGCCGGACTTGGCAAGCGGGACACCCCAACAGGGTGGTGGATAGTCACCAGGCCGTAACAACTTCGCCGCAGTTGGGCGGTTAATCGTGAAGACAGCTTCAACTGTCCAGCCTATGGGCAGCAGCAGGAGTCGAAATATGCGTGTAATCATGGTGATGTTGATGGGACTGGCCGCGGCCAGCGCGCCGGGCGCAGTCGCTATGTCCCCCGACAATGCACCCGAACACGAAATCGTCGTAACCGGAGACCGCGACGCGGAAGAAGCCGTATTGCGCGATCTGACCAAAAATGTTGCGAAACCGCCGCCGATCGACAAGCCTATGCCGCGTTTCTATGCCCCGATCTGCCTCAAGGTCATCGGGATCAAGGCCGATTATGCGCCTGTCCTGATTGAAAGGATCACGCGCAATATCCGCGAAATCGGTGCGGTGGCCGGTAAAGAAGGCTGTACGCCCAATGCGCTGGTCATCTTCACACGCGATGCCAAGAAAGCGGTTGCCAAATTGCGCGAAAGCGATCCGTGGATATTCACCACGGTACCCGATTATGAAGTGAAGAAGATACTGGCCAGCGAAGGTCCGGCCTATGCCTGGCAGACGACCGAGCTGCGCGGGGTGGATGGCAAGCCACTGGTATATGAAGTGCGGCAGGATGGGTCGATGGTCGCCGTGAACAAACAATGGCAAACCGGCCGCCTTGCGCCGCCGATCCGGCTCGATTTTTCCGGCTCGGTGGTGTTGATCGACAACGCCGAAATGCCGGGCAAGTCTTTGCCGCAACTTGCCGATTATGCCACGTTCCGTCTCCTGTCCGGGATCAAGGAAGAACCGGAAGCCAATGGCGCGGCATTGCCCACAATCCTGTCGTTATTCCGGTCGCCCGAAGATGCTCCGCAGGAATTGTCCAAATTCGACATGGCCTATCTGACCGCGCTTTACGGTCTGCGTCCCAACGCATCGCGCAACGCCATACGCGATGCCACCGTTCAGGCCTATTTCGGCGAAGGGGATGATCGGGAATAGGCCGGTTCGACAAGGCGCCCGGACAGCGAATTGCCCAACGCTTCGACCAGCTGAGTAGTCACCATATCGCCGATTGCTGCATCACCGGTGAAGTGAACCGATTGCAGCCATGGGGATTTGCCAAGCCACTGGCCTGGCAATTTGCCTTTGCGTTCGACCAGCACATCGCAAGTCTTGCCGACGCTGGCTTCGTTGAAAGCAAATTGGTCGCGATTGAGATGGGCCTGCAGGCGCTGCAACCGGTCATCCATCACTTCCGCTGCGATTTGGCCGTCCATCGTGGCCGCCGGCGTACCAGGGCGCGGCGAATATTTGAAGCTGAAGGCTGCCGCGTAACCAACCGTATCCACCAGTGCCAGGGTTTCTTCGAACTCCGCTTCGCTCTCACCCGGAAAGCCGACGATGAAATCGCCCGAAAGGGCAATGTCGGGCCGCACGCTGCGAAAACGGTCGAGCAGCTTGAGATAGGTTTCGACCGTGTGGCTGCGGTTCATTGCCTTGAGCACCCGGTTGCTGCCCGACTGCACCGGAAGGTGAAGATAGGGCATCAATTTCTCGATCTCGCCATGGGCGGCAACCAGCGCATCGTCCATGTCGGCCGGGTGGCTTGTGGTGTAGCGAATACGGAGGAGGTCGGGTATTTTTGCCAGAGCATGGATCAGTCCGGCAAGACCGATCGCGCGGCCCAGTCCATCATCACCGGTCCAGGCATTCACATTCTGGCCCAGCAGCGTGATTTCACGCGCACCGCCATCCACCAGTCTTTCCGCTTCGTTCAGCAAATCCGGGAACGGGCGCGATATTTCCGCGCCGCGGGTATAGGGCACCACGCAATAGGTGCAGAATTTGTCGCACCCTTCCTGCACAGTCAGGAAGGCACTGGGCGCGCTTTTTCGGCGGGCGGGCAGCGCATCGAATTTGGCGATTGGCGGCATGTCCGTATCGGTCGATCGTATCCCGGCTACGGCACGCTCCAGCATGGATGGCAGCCGGTGATAGGCTTGCGGGCCAACCACCATACTGACGGCTGGCGCGCGGTGCATGATCTCTTCGCCTTCCGCCTGGGCAACGCAGCCGGCGACGGCGATCAGGGGCGGTTCGTCCTTGCCTTTGGTCAGCCGTCCGATGCGGGAATAGATCTTCTCGGCAGCCCTCTCGCGGATATGACAGGTGTTGAGCACGACAAGATCGGCATCGTTTCCGTCAGGCGCTGCAAGGATACCTTGTTCAGCCAGCATTTCGGCCATGCGCTGCCCGTCATAAACGTTCATCTGGCAGCCGAAACTTTCGACGCGGTAAGTCCGGGGTGGGGCGGTTTTTCGCATGCGGGGCGGCCACTACGCGCAAAACGGGATTATTCCAAGGGGACTTCCTCTTTCGGTGCGTTGTAGCGGACGGGTACGACATCATGTTTGAACACGCGTAGCGGTTTGCCCAACGCGGTCAGCAACGCGGCCTCGATTGCGGCGCGGGCACGGGCCCCGATTGCCTTTCGGCCGTGAAATTCTTCCGGGCTGAAGGGTTCAAGGAAGTGGAGGCGCAGCTCGAATGTGCCTTTGCGCGATAATACGCGCTTGGCATTGTTGACCCCGCTTTCCACGCCGACCCAACCGATATCTTCGCCCACGGTTTCCCCGTAATCGATCAATACAGGTTGTACCAATACGCCGGGTGGTGGCGGCTCCAGAACGCTCAGCATACTGGTTTTGAACGGCAGCAGCGATTGCCCGTCAGTGGTGGTGCCTTCCGGAAAGACGGTGACCGACCAATTGTCCGCCAGCGCTTCGCGCAAGGCGTTGATTTGTTCGGCCACGCCCAAACGGTGTTCGCGCTTGACGAAAACTGTCCGGTTGAGGCGGCATAGCCAGCTGATTACCGGCACTTCGCCCAATTCGGCCTTGGCCACAAATGCCGTACCGCTCGCACCTGCCAGAGCCAGGATGTCGAGCCATGAGACATGGTTGGCAATGAAAAACACATCGCGCCGCAGCGGGGTTCCGATTCTCCGGACCCGCGCACCCGAAATCCGTCCGGCAAAGCGGAGGAACAGCATTGGAAAGGGCGACCCATATTTGAAAATGCGGTAAAAGAAATGCAGCGGAACGAATGTCGCCAGCAGCAGAACCATGCACGATACCCGCCCGATAAAACGGAACCATTCGATCCAGCTTAGCGCGCTGCTTTCCCCCAGTTCGGCGGCCGCGCGGCGCTGGGCATTCATCAGGAGCCCCGTTCCCCGGGGCGATCCAGTTTGACGCCGTAGAGTTCCATCCGATGGTCGACTAATCGGTAACCAAGCTTCTCGGCAATCTGACGTTGCAGGGCTTCCAGTTCGGGATCGACGAATTCAACAACCTTACCGCTTTCGACATCGATGAGGTGGTCGTGATGGGCCTCTGGTGCGGCTTCATAACGGGCGCGGCCATCGCCGAAATCATGGCGGTCAAGAATACCGGCCTCTTCGAAAAGGCGCACGGTGCGATAAACGGTAGCAATAGAGATTTTCGGATCAATGGCCGAGGCGCGCTGGTGCAACAGATCCACATCGGGATGATCTTCGCTTTCCGACAGGACCCGTGCGATCACGCGCCGCTGGTCGGTTATGCGGAGGCCACGCTCGGCACAGAGCTGCTCAAGATCTATCGCTTGTTGCAATTTGTCGCCCTTGGAAAAGAAAACACCCCGCACCCTTATCGGGCCGGGGCGCTATTCTCAAGCCACTGGCTGTGTACGGTTCAGGTGCCCGCTTTGCGGCGACCGCGTTTCTGGCCGGGCTTGCGGCCCAGACCGATTTTCTTGGCGAGGTCGCGGCGCGTTTCGGCGTAGGCTGGCGCAACCATTGGATAATCGCTGCCAAGATCCCAACGCGCGCGATATTCATCCGGCGTCATGCCATGTTCGGTCATCAAGTGCCGCTTGAGCATTTTCATTTTCTTGCCGTCTTCCAGGCAGATAATGTGGTCCCGCTTCACCGACGAACGCACCGTCACGGCAGGTTCCGGGCGGGCGGCTACGGCTTCTTTTTCCTGGCCGAGATTTGCCAAAGCGTTGTAAACATTGGTGATAAGCGCAGGCACTTCATCGGCGGCGATATTGTTGTTGCTGACATGTGCGGCAACAATGTCGGATGCCAAGGTGATCAGCGTTTCCGTCATGTCAGTTTCAGGGTTATTCATAATTACCTCTTCAATTGCGACCATTCTTTTATTTTTCGCTAAATTTTTTTAGCGTGAGATAATAATACAGGACGAAATTTTTCAATCAACCGCCCAGCCAGCTAAATAAAGAAAATTTTCAGCGGCGACTTCCATTTTTCTATAATTGCTTGGCAAAGGTTATGGCATCCAGCTTTGTACCATCGCGCAAGGAATAGTAATCAGGGCGTGTTCCCATCGGAACAAAGCCAAATTCGCGGTACAGGCGTTCGGCGGGATTGCTGCTGCGCATTTCAAGGAATAGTCGGTCGGCCCCGCGCGCCTTGGCGTCCTGTGCCAGATACTGCAGCAATTTTCGCCCCAGGCCAGTACCGCGATTGGCTGGTTCGACAGCGATCAGCAGCAATTCCTCTTCGCCTGCAACGTTGCGGGTTAGGGTAAAGCCGGCAGCCGGCTGACCATCAATCACGGATTCTCCGTCCGGACCGATCAGCCGGTAAAATACCGTTGGCAGCATCAAGGAATCGGCCACTTGCCGCCGGGTCCATGCCTCTCCCCAAAGCGGGTCGAACGCTGCCGCCATGACCGCCATTATCCGGTCAAGATCGTCATTCATGTCGGCAGCTTCGCGTCCGGCGCGCGGCCATAAACCGGCGTCACGCTGGTGGTAAAAATGGCTTCGGGCATATCTGCGACCATGCGTGCATCGGGGTGGCAGGTAAATGGAGAACCCGCCCCGCGAAGCGCGACCAAAGCTTCCGCCTGGGTTCCGGCCACAAGGGCATGTTGTGCCGCAATCACGGCCTCTGCCGGAACAAGTGAAGCGGCGGCATCCAATGCGGTGCCCGTTTCGTCAAAATTCTGGATGAACCATTGCCCATGGCCAGCGGTCATGGCTGCAGTGACGGGCTGAGAGCCGAGTTGGTGGCGGGCCATTGCGGCAACCAGAGCCAGTGTCGGGTAGCCGAGAACCTGCGCCTGCCAGGCGTAAGCCAGCGCACGGGCGGTCGCAATGCCGATCCGAACGCCGGTAAAACTTCCCGGCCCGAGCGAAACCTTGATCAACTGGGCTTTGCCCTTGTCCGGCAGCGCGGCGATCATCGGCACCAGATGTTCGGCATGGCCCCGGCCCAGCACGCGGTGATCATGCGCAAGCAATGCGCCTGCCTCAAACAGGGCGACCGAACAGGCTTCGGTGGCACATTCTATCGCTAGCGTTCGCATGGTTTGGATTTGGCCTGCCGGATGCCCGATGGCAAGCGATCAGACGATCGTGTTGAAAGTGCCAAAATCAGGGCGAGGGCTGCGCCCGAAAATACTCGATGGATCGCCATATCCGATCGAACAGATGAAATTGACCGTCACGCGCGGTGTGCTGCCGAAGAAGGCGGCATTCACCGCATCTGCATCGAAGCCCGACATGGGGCCTGTATCAAGACCCAATGCCCGCGCGGCAATGATCAGATAGGCGCCTTGAAGCGAGGAATTGCGGAACGCACCGGCCCTGCGGCCTTCTTCGTCACCTTCGAACCAGCTCTTGGCATCGGTATGAGGGAACAGCCAGGGCAGTTGTTCGTGAAAATCAATGTCCATCCCGATCAATGCCGTGACCGGAGCGGACGCGACCTTGCTTTTGTTGCCATCGGAAACGCACGCAGCCAATTTGGCCTTCGCCTCAGCCGATTTCACCCAAACGATCCGCGCGGGCAACATATTGGCCGATGTGGGGCCCATCTTCAGCAGGTCCCAAATACCATGCAATTGTGCGTCTGACACATCGCGGTCCAGCCAGCCATTGTAGCTGCGCGCTTCGCGGAAAATCTGATCGAGCGCATCGCCGGAGAGCTGCTTGTCGTGATACTGAGTGGGCACTTGGGCAAACTCCTCAGGCGGCGCGGACTTCGGTCACTTCGGGGATATAGTGCTTAAGCAGCCCTTCGATGCCATGTTTCAATGTCGCCGTGGAAGATGGGCAGCCCGAACAGGCCCCCTGCAATGTCAGATAGACGATTCCGTCCTTGTAGCCGCGATAGGCAATATCGCCGCCATCGCCCGCAACAGCCGGGCGAATACGGGTTTCCAGCAATTCACCGATCTGCGCGACGATATCCGCATCGGCGGGATCTTCTTCGACTGCCATTTCGGCCGGCTCGGGAATGGAAATACCCGCTGCGCTGCCACCTGCAAACAGCGGAGCTTCACTGATGAAATGATCGAGCAAGATCGTCACGACCTGCGCTTTGAGTGCGGACCAGTCCGAACCCGGCGCAGCAGTGACCGAGATGAAATCCGCGCCGAAGAAGACATTCACGACCTCTCCTGTATCGAAAATCGCTTCGGCCAGAGGGGACGCTTCAGCCGCTTCGGGTGAGGCGAATTCGCGGGTGCCTGCGGCCATCACTTGCTGCCCGGGCAAAAATTTCAGGCTGGCAGGATTGGGCGTGGTTTCGGTTTCTATGAACATATACGCGATGTAGTGAGCATGGCGGGTGGCGGCAAGGACCGCATTTTCCGAATGTTCTCACCCATTCACTATCCCTTCAGCCGTTGGCCGCCTATATGCGGGCCATGATCGATCCAAAACGTGCCTTGCGGCACTTCGCGCTCCTCCTCCCGCTTGCCCTGTTTGCGCCGACCACGGCGGCTCAGAATGTCGTGCCACTTGCGGCCAAGCTGCCTGATCAACTGCCGAAGCCGGAACATGTACAAAGTGGCACCGCAGTGCCGTGGATCTACCGCGGCAGCGATGTGCCGCGCGACAAGGAATGGCTGTTCGGAGAAATGCCCAACGGTGTCCGTTACGCGACGCGGACCAACGGGGTGCCGCCCGGGCAGGTTTCGATTCGTATTCGGATTGATGCCGGCTCGCTCAATGAAGAAGATGCCGAGCGCGGCTTTGCCCATCTGATGGAGCACCTGACTTTCCGCGAGAGCAAATATCTGGGGCAGGCCGCAGCGATCCCGACGTGGCAACGGCTCGGTGCAACTTTCGGCAGTGACACCAATGCCGAAACCAGCCCGACGCAGACCGTTTACAAGCTCGACCTTCCCAACGCCACGCCAGAGGCGCTTGCGGAAAGCTTCAAATTGCTATCGGGCATGGTCCGTGAACCAGTGCTGTCCAATGCGAACGTCAAGGCGGAAGTGCCAATCGTGCTGGCGGAAAAGCGCGAACGCGGCGGTGCCGCGCAGCGCGTTGCGGAAGCGACGCGGCGCACCCTGTTTGCCGGACAACGATTGGCGGATCGCCTGCCGATCGGAACCGATGAGTCCCTGAACGCGGCCACAGGCACCACGGTACAGGCGTTCCATGACCGCTGGTATCGGCCGGAAAACACGATGATTTCCGTGGCGGGCGATGTCGATGCACGGCAGCTTGCCTCGCTGGTGGAACACTGGTTCGGGGATTGGAAAACACCGGGCAAGGCTGTCGCCGCACCGGATTTTGGAGATCCCAAAGCGCCTGCAGGCGCCGATCCGGCCAACCCCGTTGGTGAAGTGGCGGCGATTGTGGAGCCAGATTTGCCGCGCAGTCTGACCTATGCCGTGATGCGGCCGTGGCGACCTGTGCAGGATACCATTGTCTATAATCAGGGCCTGCTGGTCGATGCCTTGGCGCAGGCCATCATCAACCGAAGGCTCGAATCCCGTGCCCGTGCCGGCGGCTCCTATCTCTATGCGCAAGTCGGGCAAGACGATGTCAGCCGTTCCACCGATGCGACATTTGTCAGCATCGCGCCGCTCAGCAATGACTGGCAGGCGGCGCTGAAAGATGTACGGGCGGTTATCGCCGATGCCATTGCCGCGCCGCCAACGCAGGAAGAAATCGACCGCGAAGTGGCGGAGCAGGAAGTGGCCTTCAAAAGCGCAGTCGAACAACGCGCGGTGATGCCCGGATCGCAATTGGCCGACAGTATCGTGCAAGCACTGGACATTCGCGAATCCGTGGCGGCGCCGGAAACCATCCTGATGGTGTTCGATACCATGCGTGACCAGTTCACCCCGGCCAATGTCCTTGAACACACACGCGCCCTGTTCACCGGCGATGTGGTCCGCGCAACCTATGTTACCCCCACCGCCGGAGAGGCTTCGGAAACGGAATTGCGCAGTGCGCTGCTGGCTCCGGTTGTGGCGGATGGCAGCGCGCGGCTGGAAGCCAAGTCGATCAGTTTTGCGGATTTGCCTCCGATCGGACCGGCTGGAAACATTGTTGCCGCCGGACCGCTTGGCCTTCTCGGGATTGAGCGGGTGGAACTGTCCAACGGCGTCAGCGCAATTCTATGGTCAAACGATGCGGAACCCGGCCGGGTGGCAGTAAAAGTCCGCTTCGGTTCGGGCACGCGCGGCTTTGGTCCGTCGGATAGTGCCTATATCGGCCTTGGCCAGACAGCTCTGGTGGGATCGGGCGTCGGCGAGCTGGGGCAAGAAGAGCTTGACCGGATTTCCACCGGACGCCGGATGGGCTTTGATTTCGGTATTGGCGACGGTGTGTTCACCTTCTCCGCCCAGACGCGCAGCGCCGATCTGGCTGACCAGCTTTATCTCTTTGCCGCCAAGTTGGGGATGCCCCGATGGGATCCGAATCCCGTCCTTCGCGCCAAGGCCGCGGCGCAACTGGCGTACGAAAGCTATGCCACGACCCCCGGAGGGGTGCTTTCACGCGACCTCGACTATTTGATGCGGGACCGCGATCCCCGTTTCGAGACTGCAAATCCGCAGGAAATGGCCGCAGCCACGCCGGAAGGTTTCCGCAAGGTGTGGGAACCCCTGTTGCAACAGGGCCCGGTTGAAGTGCTGATATTTGGTGAGTTCGACAGGGATGCGACAGTAGAGGCGCTGAAGAAGACTTTTGGCGCCTTGCCGCCGCGCAGCCCGATTCCGGTGGATGTGGCGGCACGTGTACCAGGATTTCCGGCACCGAATTCCCAGCCGGTGGTCGAATATCACCGCGGCGATGCCAATCAGGCCGCGGCGGTCGTCGCCTGGCCAAGCGGTGGTGGAAGCGCCAACATCAGCGAATCGCGCAAGTTGGAAATCCTGACCGACCTCTTCAACAACCGGCTTGTCGATGCGATGCGGGAGCGGGCAGGCGCCAGCTATGCCCCTCAGGTCAGCTCCAATTGGCCAATCGATCTGAACGGCGGGGGTGCGATCACCGCGATGGCCCAATTGCGGCCGGGAGATGTGCCGGCCTTCTTTGCGGCAGCCGATGCCATTGCGCTTGACCTGGCAAACACCCCGCCGACAGCCGATGAACTGGCCCGGGTCACCGAACCGCTCAAGCAATTGATCAGCCGTGCTTCGACTGGAAACACATTCTGGCTGTTTCAGTTGGAAGGTTCGACCGGCGACCCGCGCCGGATAGCTTCGATCCGCACGCTGCTGGCCGATTACACGCAGACCACGCCCGAAGAAATGCAGGCTCTGGCGCGGCGCTATCTGGCCGCGCGGCCAGGGTGGCGGCTGGCAGTCATTCCCGAAGGCCAGACTCTCGCAACCAAGGGTGCAGGCAAGAGCAAGGCGATTATCGGGCGTTGATTATCCGGTTACGGATAAAGCTTGGCCTTTCTCGGGCCAAACTATTATTGCGCTGGCTGGCTGGTGGCCAAGGCGCTTGAGTGGCATTACGCCCGAAATGCGCCTATGCGCCCGCTTGAATGACAAGAAAGACCGACAAAGTGCTACGTAACTGGACACCCGATAGCTGGAAATCGCATGAGGCGCGGCATCTGCCCGTCTACGAAGATGGTGCAGCCCTGGCCGCCGCGGAAGCTACCCTTCAGCGCTATCCGCCGCTGGTCTTTGCCGGCGAAGCGCGGGCGCTGAAGGCTGATCTGGCCGAAGTTTCCGCTGGCCGCGGGTTCCTGTTGCAAGGGGGCGACTGCGCCGAAAGCTTTGCCGAATTTCACCCCAACAACATCCGCGATACATTCCGTGTCCTGCTGCAGATGGCGGTCGTGCTGACGTTTGCCGGTAAACTGCCGGTCGTAAAGGTCGGCCGCATGGCGGGGCAGTTTGCCAAGCCGCGCAGTTCGGACACCGAAACGCAAAATGGCGTGACCCTGCCCAGTTACTTCGGGGACAATGTCAACGGTATCGAATTTGATCCCGACACCCGCCGCAACGATCCGGAACGAATGATCCGCGCCTATTCACAGGCCGCGGCCACGCTCAACCTGCTCCGCGCTTTCGCCGGGGGCGGTTACGCCAATCTGCGGCAGGTCCATCAATGGACCCTCGATTTCATGGGCCGAAGCCCCTGGGCCGACAAGTTTGCGCAAGTCTCGGACCGGATCGGTGAATCGCTCGATTTCATGGAAGCCTGCGGGATTGACCCGCGCACTGTGCCGCAATTGCAGGGCACCAGTTTCTATACCAGCCACGAAGCTTTGCTGCTGCCCTACGAACAGGCCATGACGCGGCAGGATTCCTTGACCGGTGATTGGTTCGATACCAGCGCCCATATGGTCTGGATTGGCGACCGCACACGTTTCGAAGGCAGCGCGCATATCGAATTTGCGCGCGGTATCGGCAACCCCTTGGGCATGAAATGCGGCCCCAGTATGGAGCCTGACGCTTTGGTGCGTTTGCTCGACACGCTAAACCCTGCGCGGGAAGCAGGGCGGATCACGCTGATCAGCCGGTTCGGGCATGACAAGGTTGAAGCCGGTCTGCCGCCGCTGGTGCGGGCCGTAAAGCGGGAAGGGCATGATGTCGTGTGGAGCTGTGACCCGATGCACGGCAATGTCGTGAAGGCGGAAAGCGGCTACAAGACCCGGCCATTTGATCGGATACTGACAGAGGTAAAGGGCTTCTTCGCTGTGCACCGCGCCGAAGGCACCCATGCTGGCGGCATTCATATCGAGATGACCGGGCAGGACGTGACCGAATGCACTGGCGGCGCGGTGGCGATCACCGATGCACGGCTGGGTGACCGGTATCACACGCATTGCGATCCGCGGCTCAACGCGGCGCAATCGCTGGAGCTTGCGTTCCTGCTGGCGGAGATGCTCAATCTCGAAGTTGCAGAGCGGCAGGCAAACGCGGCCTGAACGCGCCAAGATGCGGTTATCATTTAGGTATTAGACCCTAAGGCCATCCTTTCCAGACCCTAAGATCTTGCCGGTAATACGGCGCAGATCGAGGGTTTGGAACGACTATGCATATTGAACTTTTTGACGCAGCTATCGCCCTGGCATTTCTGTGTGCCGCCGCATTTGCCGCATTGTGGTATGTTTTGATCCGCTTTGCAGAAGCGCTGTCCAGACTGGATCAGCAACAGGCGGTTCTGGACCGGATCGAAGATCTCGCCGGGATCGGCCACTGGCATTACAATGCGATCACGAAGAACCAGGTCTGGTCCCTCGAACTGTGCCGCCTGCACGGTCTGAATCGTGCGGATTGCAATCCTGCCGGTTTGCCGAAGGATTTGCAGCCGGAAAGCACTTCCATCCCGATGCAGGCCTTGGACAACCACGCCGAGACGCGTGGCCCGTTTCGCTTTGAATATGATATCAAATTGCCTGACGGTGCGTTCCGGCTGCTGAGAATGGATGCCCAGAACAGTTTTGACGATCAGGGCCAGTTGCTCCACACCGATGCCGTGGTCATGGATGTGACGCAGGATTATCGCCGCGTCGAACAATTGGCGCAGGACAAGACCGACGCGCTGCAAATTGCCGCCAAGGCCGAGGAACTGGCCCTGACCGATCCACTGACCGGCCTGGCCAATCGCCGCCGGATCATGGCCGAGATCGACCGATCCATCATGCATTGCCGCAAGCATGGCGGGCAGTTGTCGCTGATCATTTTCGATCTCGACCGTTTCAAGGCGGTCAACGACACTTTCGGCCATCAGCGCGGGGATGACGTGCTGCGCCGGATCGCCCGCATTGCCTGCGAGCAGGTCCGGGAAAGCGATACGCTTGCCAGGGTTGGCGGCGAAGAATTCGTCTGGCTGTTGCCTGACACCGGCCCCACGATTGCGGGTAACGTTGCCGAGCGCCTGAGGCGGGCGATCGAGACCGAGAGTTCAGACGGCGGCTTGCCGCAGATTACGGCCAGTATCGGCCATTGCAGCTGGTCCATGGGCGATACCAG
>JAHEAV010000004.1:96815-127610 GCA_024642565.1 Erythrobacter sp. | reverse complement strand
ATTTTGCGCATACGCCAGCGGGCCGCCACTACCTCGAAGCAAGCCTTAAAATGATGGATGATCCCGCCATCGGCACGACCAACCGCGCTATTTTCCGCGAAATCGAAGTAGCTGCTGACGCCGCGAAAAAGGACCTGCGCAAGGAAGTCGACGCCTATCTGGCCGCGCATCCCGAAGTTCGCGCGCGCGACGGGCGGTAATTTTCATCCATCAATTTGGCGTTGTTGGTCTGATCTCAGGAAAATCGGGCAAAACTGGCCGCCGTATCGGCAATGGGATCAAGCCTGACCCAAAGGGCAATGCCAACCATTACCAGCAACATTACGCCGCTGGATCCCAAGGCCATCCGCGTCGACATGTTCGGCCAGATCGGCAGCAGCACGAGCAACGCCAAGACCAACGGCAAAACGGCAACCATCGGCAAGCCCGGCCCGACGCCCTGCATCATCTGATGGCCAAGGGCGATCATATACCCCGTCACCAACATGGCGATGATTGTGGTCAGCACTAACCCGCTGCGTTTGCCCAGGCGGGACATTCCCAAAGCCGAAAGTCCCGCAAACATGACCGGAATGATCACGACATAGGCAGCCGTGGGCGCATAAACTTGTCCGAGGAACCCCATGGCGATCAGCGGCAGTGCAAAGCCCGCCCAGTCACCAGCGCGCCGCTCGCCATTGCGAAGCACGATTACAGCTGCGGCCAAACAACTAAGCAGCGCCATGACCTCAAGCCGAGGGATCGCAGCCAGACGATCATAATATTGTACGGGCCCGTCCGCACCCGAAACCAGATTTCCGAGATAGAGCAGGGTTCCGCCGATTGACGCCACCGATAGCCAGCGCCCGATGCCGCCCAGCAGCACTCGCATTTCTATTCGGCCACGAACCGCCCCGCCAAAACCAATCACCGCCACAACCAGCATCACCCAGCCCCATATCGGGGCATAGGCTATTGTCGTTAGCCCGAAGAGATCGAAGAACACCAGATCCGCTGATTTTTGCGGCAGTGTGTCTTGCGCCATCAAGGCCCGGCTTAAATCGAGGACTTGTGCACCCATATCCTGCAGCGAACCCTGGTCCAGTCGATCGGCTGTGATGAGCGGGGAATGGTAAAGTCCGGGCCGACCGATAAAGGCGAAGTTATATGCGGTGTATGGTCCCTTAAGTGCCGGTGTCAGATCGGTATCGTTGGGCAACAACCGATAGATGAACACGCCAAGGGAAGATGTGGCGGGGCGCGAAACGCTCTGCTGGAAAATACGCACCGCTTCGCCATTGCCTTCGGACGTCTCGAACATGGATGTTCGCCCCCCGCCGCCGCGTGCCTCGGTATTGATGATGGTGCCGATCCGTTCACGAAGGGGGTGGGTCGCAAAGAAATGCTCTGCACCTTCAAGTCCCAATTCTTCGGCATCGGTGATGAGCACTACCAGATCACGGTTTGGCTTGCCCTGCGTTTGCAACGCACGGACGGCTTCAAGAATACTTGCAACGCCAGTAATATCGTCTGCAGCGCCGGGCGATGCCCAGACACTGTCATAATGCGCCATCAGGGCCAACGCGGGCTTTGTCCGGTCCGACCCCGGCAGGACACCAATAATATTGACCAACTGCGGGGCAGGCGCATCCGAGCCACGCCAAAATTTCAGACGTGATACAGCGACATCGCTAACCGGGGTTGCGTCTGTGGTAACTTCAAAACCCATGGCAGCCAGCCGGGCGATAAGATATACGCGGACCCTGGTATTGGCATCGCTCCCGGTTGGATGCGGCTCGGTAGACATGGCGCGGACATCAACCATCGCCCGAGCTGCCGAGAATTCGCCCATCGGCACCGAGTCCGGAGCCGGATGCGGCGGCGTTGTCGCCATGATACCCAGAGCAATTGCCCCCGCCAGAGCAATCAGCAGTGCCGCAAACCGTTTCATTCCCGCCCCCAAAAGCTGTTATTTTGCTGTGGCTACACATCTTGAGCAGGACAGGCGAGTGAATCCGCGATTTACGCGGGGAAATGGCCGAAAGGGCGGTGGTTTCTGGTCGCGCGAGTCCCTATGTAGCGCCCATCCGCTGATTCCCGTCAACATATGGACCTGCCCATGCGTATCGCGATTGCCTCCGACCATGCTGCAACCGAAATGAAAACTGCGCTCAGGGAATGGCTGCGCGGAGAAGGGCATGAGGTCATCGACCTCGGCCCTGAAGACGGGGAAAGCGTCGATTACCCTGATTATGGTGCCAAACTGGCCGAAGCGGTCGCGAACAGCACCGCTGAGCGGGGCATTGCCCTGTGCGGTTCCGGCATCGGCATCTCGATTGCAGTAAACCGCAATCCCGCGCTTCGCTGTGCATTGGTTACCGAACCGCTTTCGGCGTCATTGGCGCGAGAACATAATGATGCGAATGCGATTGCAATGGGCGCGCGCCTGATCGGCATCGAAATGGCCAAGGCCTGCGTCACCGCTTTCCTGACAACCGATTTCGCAGGCGGTCGCCACCAGCGCCGCGTGGACAAACTAACCCATCTTACGGCTGAAAGTTGATCGATGAACAAAGAAACCGATATCATGAACCGTTTCTGGCACGACAGCCTTGCGGAAGCCGATCCTGAAATCGCCGCAGCGGTGAACAAGGAATTGTCGCGCCAACGGGACAAGATCGAATTGATCGCCAGCGAAAACATTGCTTCGACAGCCGTGCTCGAAGCGACGGGCAGTGTCTTCACCAACAAATACGCCGAAGGTTACCCTGGCAAACGCTACTACGGCGGTTGTGACTATGCCGATGTGGTCGAAACACTGGCGATCGAACGCGCGAAAGAATTGTTCGGTTGCAACTTCGCCAATGTGCAGCCCAATTCGGGAAGCCAAATGAACCAGGCGGTGTTTCTGGCCCTGCTCAACCCCGGCGATACCTTCATGGGGCTGGATCTGAATTCCGGCGGGCATCTGACCCATGGATCGCCAGTCAATATGAGCGGCAAATGGTTCAATCCGGTGGCCTATGGGGTACGCAAGGATGACGAGCGTATCGATATGGACGATGTGGCCGCGATCGCGCGGGAACATAAGCCGAAACTGATCATCTGCGGCGGCACGGCCTATTCGCGCGTTTGGGACTTTGTTCGTTTCCGCGAAATCGCGGACGAAGTTGGCGCCTATCTCCTGTGCGACATGTCTCATATCTCCGGCCTGGTCGCGGGCGGCGCCCACCCTTCGCCCTTCCCCCATGCGCATATCGCAACCACCACAACCCATAAAAGCCTGCGCGGACCGCGCTCGGGAGTTATCTTGTGGAATGATGAGGCGCTGACCAAGCCGCTCAACATGGCCGTCTTTCCCGGCTTGCAGGGCGGGCCTCTGATGCATGTGATCGCCGCAAAAGCGGTTGCCTTCCGTGAAGCCTTGCGACCGGACTTCAAAGTATACGCGAAAAATGTCGTCGAAAATGCCCGCGCACTGGCTGCAAGTCTGGAGGAAAACGGGCTTCGCATCGTGTCGGGCGGGACCGATAACCATTCGATGCTGGTCGATCTCTCCGCGAAGAATGTTACCGGCAAGGATACCGAGAAAGGCCTGGATCGGGCCTGGCTCACCTGCAACAAGAATGGTATTCCGTTCGATACGCGCAGCCCCTTTGTTACCAGCGGCATCCGGCTTGGTTCACCCGCCGCAACCACACGCGGATTCGGTCCGGAAGAATTCCGGATTGTCGGCAAATTGATCACGGAAGTTGTCGAAGGCCTTGCCAAAAACGGCCCGGAAGGGGATGCTCAGATCGAGGAAAGCGTCCGCACGCGCGTGAGCGAATTGTGCGATGCCTTTCCAGTCTATCCTGGGAGATAATCATGACCAAGCAGAACGGTGATTTTGTTGAAGAGGCCAAGGAAGAGCTGACAGGCATGGCAAAGGAAGGGATGCACCACCCTTCGACCAAGCCAGTTCTGACCGGCGCGGCTGTTGGCGCAGTAGCGGGCGCTATTCTGCCCGTGGTGACCTGGCCTATCGGCCTTGCGCTGGGCGCAGGTTACATGTTCTACAAGCGATTGCGGCCGTAAATGCGTTGCCCATTTTGTGCGCATGACGACAGTCAGGTAAAGGATAGCCGCCCGACCGAGGATAACGCCTCGATCCGGAGGCGGCGCCAATGTTCCAGTTGCGGCGCCCGTTTCACTACCTTTGAACGCGTACAATTGCGGGAAGTCACCGTGCTGAAGAGCGGTGAAAATGGGCAGGCCGGGCGACGTCAGCCCTTTGACCGCGCCAAGCTGGAACAATCGGTTACGCTCGCCTGCCGGAAACGCGGCGTTGAACAGGAAAGGATCGACCAGCTCGTTTCCGGTATTCAACGTCAGGTGGAAACCGCTGGCGAAAGCGAAGTCGCCTCATCACGGATCGGTGAAATGGTGATGGATGGTTTGCGTCAGCTGGATAGCGTCGCCTATATTCGCTTTGCCTCCGTCTATCGCGATTTTAGCGAAGCCCGTGATTTCGAACAGTTTGCAAGTACGGTGCAGGAAGCTGGTGCTCTCGGCTCTGACCGTGACTGATATTGCCCCGCCACCGGTAATCGTACTGGTTCGTCCGCAATTGGGCGAGAATATCGGCAAGGCAGCGCGGGCAATGCTCAATTTCGGACTGACCGAAATGCGCCTGGTAAAGCCCCGCGATGGCTGGCCCAACCCTTCCGCTGGCCCGGCCGCTGCGGGTGCCGATATCGTGCTAGAGCAAGCAAAGGTATTTGACACTACGGCGGAGGCCGTTGCCGATTGCGCGCATGTCTATGCCACGACGGTCCGCAGGCGAAACGATACCAAACCGGTTGTGACACCAGAGGAAGCCGCAGGGCAGATCCACACCTCACCAGGCCGCAGCGCCTTGTTGTTCGGGCCGGAACGATCGGGTCTGGATATTCAGGATGTGTCGCTCGCTCGCACGATTCTGACCGTGCCGATCAATCCTGAATTTGGTTCGCTCAACCTCGCTCAGGCGGTGATTCTGTGCACCTATGAGTGGTCGAAAGGGCGCGCCCTTGCCCAGCCCACCACCACCGAGCAATTTCCGCCTGCCCCACAGGAGGAGCTCGAAGGCCTGATCGCGCATCTCGAGGGAATGCTGGAGCCAAAGGGGTATTTCTTCCCGGAAGGGCGGGCGGAAGCAACCCGGCGGACCTTGCGCAATGTCATCACCAACGCCGGATGGAATCATCTGGAAGTTCGCACCATGCGCGGCGTATTGACCACCATAATGCGCGGTGGGCCAAAGGCCTGAAGCGAAGCTGGCACAACATTGTTTATTGCACTTTATGAAGCCGGACTTTAACGCTTCGTTTCAAGAATATACCCCTCCCTTTTGGATATTTGAAAAGGCATCAAAGTGGCTCAATTTGCTTCGATTTTGTTGATTTTGGCAGCGTCCACCATGCCCGCAAGTCCGGTTTCTGTGCCAACCGGTGAAAATACAGAAAGCTCAGCGGTAGAGGCCGGCACGGCCGCGACTTCCGATGAAACCGCGGCAACCCCCAAAAAACGGATGGTTTGCCGAATGGAAACTGCGACTGGCAGAATTATGGCAAAACGCGTCTGTCGGACACCCGAACAGGCGGAACTTGAGGCAGAGCAGGCCAAAGCCTTGAAAGCGGGCGCGGCCCGTTAATTGAACGGGGGGAGGTGAGCCTCTAATGGCGCGCCTCTTGAATTTGTCATAGACACTGCAAATCCACACTTCTAACCCCGCAGCTGGTTTGTTGGATGCATCCTGCGTCCATTCATAACGGAGCAATTCATGCGCTATTTCTTGTCTGCCCTGGCCCTGAGTTTGGGCACCGTTTCTGTAAGCGTCGCAGCCAGTGAACCGCAGGCGGCTCCATCCGACACGGCTAAGCCCAAGAAGGAAAAGCGCATCTGCCGCACCATCCAGAAAACCGGCAGCCGAATGGGCGCGCGTACATGCAAGACGCAGGAAGCATGGGATACGCTGGATCAAAACGTCGACCCCACTGATCTGCAGGTCAAGGCCGACGGGTACCAACCCAATTGACAATGCGCTGATGGCCTTTGCGCGCGCTTGACTTAATGGGCTTGCCCGACTAGGCGCGCGCTTCGCGATTTGGTTCCGCATCCCGGTGAAGCGGTGGCCGCGTCAGACAACAGGTCTGGCGGTGCGATACCGGGTTAAAGCATCACCAACGGGGTGATGATCGTAAATTGAAGGACACGACTCATGTCGAAGCGCAAAAGCGCCAAGTATAAACTCGACCGCCGGATGGGTGAAAACATCTGGGGCCGTCCGAATTCCCCGGTAAACAAGCGTTCTTATGGCCCCGGCCAGCATGGCCAGCGCCGCAAGAGCAAGGTTTCCGACTTTGGCCTGCAGTTGCGTGCCAAGCAGAAGCTTAAGGGCTATTACGGCGACGTTACCGAAAAACAGTTCCGCAGCACCTACAAGGAAGCCGCGCGGATCAAGGGCGATACCAGCCAGAACCTTATCGGTCTGCTTGAGCGCCGTTTGGACATGGTCGTATACCGCGCCAAATTCGCACCAACGATCTTCGCAGCGCGGCAGATTGTCAGCCACGGCCATATCCGTGTGAACGGTGTGAAGTGCAACATCGCCAGCCGCCGCATTGATGTCGGTGATGTCATCAGCCTTGGTGACAAGGCCAAGGAAATGGCACTGGTTATCGAAGCGCAGAGCCTGCCCGAGCGTGAAATTCCGGACTATGTTGCGCCCGATGGTAACGACAAGATCACCTTCACCCGCGTGCCTAAGCTGGATGAAGTACCTTATCCGGTGACAATGGAACCGAACCTGGTTGTCGAATTCTATTCGCGTTAAGCGCAGTAGATATTGAACGAAAAGGCGGCCTCGCGGGGCCGCCTTTTTTGTTTTACCGGTGCGCGCTGTCCCAGTGGTTGAATTCATAGGCAATCGAGCCTTCAACCAAAGCATCCCATAATTGGGCAATCAAATCAGCGGGCAAGCCCTGATCTGCCGCCAGTTTGCTTGCGGCAGCGATAACTTCGGCTTTTCGGCCTTCATCCCGCACATCCGCCCTGCTCGGCTTGATCCGCGCGGCGGCGCGCATATAGCCGAACCGCCGGGCCAACAGGGTGACCAGTTCGCGGTCGAGCGCGTCGACCCCTTCCCGCACTTCCGCCATTGTGGAACATTCGTCGGGCAAGTTCGGCATTACTATTCTTTCATCAGCGAAGTCAGGGGCCGATTCTTCGACCTGGAACCGCGATGCCCATAGCGGTTCCAAGTCGACGATGTCATCCACGCAGTAACTATATCAACCAGGCCCGGATCAGAATTCGATTCCTATTTAATACCCAAGGCCTTGCGCAGGAACTGATCGCTGGTCGACAGCATTCGGCTGCGAGCATCCGTGCTGTCGAGTTGATGTGCCAAGCCGGGAAATTCGATATATTCGACTTGCTTACCCGCATCTTTCAAGCGTTTTTCCATTAACCGGGATTCACCCACTGCGACATTCTGGTCGCGATCGCCATGAAAGATAAGGACTGGTGCCTTGAACACATTGGCATGGCGGGCAGGCGACCCCGCAGCAACATGTGGGCCATTGCCGACGTAATTGTCGACGACATAGTAATTCGCATAATTCCGCGCCTCTTCACGGATCAGGTCAAGGTCGGTAACGGGAGCAACCGCTACGATTGCCTTGAACAGATCAGGGTCCAGAACAGGCGATTGAAGCGCAGCATAACCACCATAAGACCATCCGAATATCGCCAGCTTGCCAGCCGGGGCAATGCCTTCCTTGACCAGCCAGCGCCCGGCATCATTTACGTCGCCAATCGCCGTCTGCCAGGATTGGAAGCCGTTCTTCTGGAACCAGGCGGAACCAAGCCCTGAGGAGCCCCGATAATTAGGCTGCAGCACGGCAAATCCGCGAGCCGCAAAATACTGTACCAGCCAGTCAAATCCCAGTTCATCCCGTGAACTGGGCCCGCCGTGCGGCATGACAATGGCAGGAATTCCCTGACCATTGCTGCCAACCGGAAGGGTCAGATATCCCGGAACCATGGTGCCATCACTCGCCGGGAAACGAATTGGCTTCATTTCTGCCAGCTTTATTCCCGCAAGTTCAGGTCGGGTGGGAAACATTGACCCCAATTGCTTGGTTTTCTTGTCGTAAAGATAATAGGTCCCCGGGTCGCTATCGCTCCCCGCGAAGATCACGATCTTGCTTTCGTCGGCATTGGAATCGACAATGGATATCTGGAGCGCATTCGGCAAAGCTTTGGACAAAGCCGTAGCCAATCCATTCAATTCCTTGTCGAAATATTCAACCAATCGGCGGTCGGTGGCATAGCTTGCACCCACGACCCGTTGATTCCGGCCAATCCTGACCAAAGCATCAACGTCGGCGTCCGGGCGCGCCAACACAAGGCGGTCTGTTCCATTGCCATCCAGGGTTCGCGCAAACAGAGCCAAATGACCGTTCAGATCCATGAAACCATATGCAACATCTAGCGCGGAATCGACTGCAACCGGGCTGAACCCGGTCGACAAACCGCTGTCAAAGGTAACTGTGCTGAGCGGCTTCCATCCGCTGCCGCCTTTGGGACGGTACGAATAATTCAATTTGCGCTTGGCGTAACCATCTGCGGTCGTGTCCTGGGTGGCCATGATCCGGATTTCACCGTGACCATCGCTCAGATAATCGAAAACACCGTCCCGGGGCCGTTCGACCAGTTTGCGTTCAAGCGAAGTCACATCGACCCGCTCCACACCCAGACCGGCTGTAGAGTTACCAACCAGGGAACCTGTACGCATCTCTGGTGGGAAATAGCGGGTCATCAGCACGGCCCCGCCGTCACCCGGCACGTCATAATCGACGATATCGCCGCCATAATTGGATTGGACATAGGCATTGGTGGTGGCTCTGGCCGACAACCCCTTGAGATCGGTGCCATCACTCGCCACGGTCGCCAGCCTCGTCGCGGCATCGATGTTTGTACCGGTGCCTTCGGTTAAATACAGGCCGCAGACAACGCGCGTATCCACCACAAATTGGCAATTGGTTATCTTCTCGGTCCCGCCTGTTGACGAGAGGATTGGCACGATCGTGCCCCCCGCCGCAATGTCCAGCACGACCGCGTTTTCACCGCCGGTTGCCCCCGGAATAACCGCGACTACTTTGTTGCCTGTGGGGGATAGACTGATGTCCCGGATGGATTCGCGTGCACCAAATTTCCGTGCAAGCCCGCCATCGTCCTGGGCAAAGGAAGGAGAGGCAAACCCCGCCAACATCAATGAAGCCATAGTGACGCGGTTGAGTATTGATTTTCGCATGAAGTCCTGACCCGTTCGTGTGGCACCACGGAGGCTGGCGCCATTTACGAAGCCGGTTTTCTGCTAAGCCATCTGATTAATCAAGCGCTTATATTGCCCGATGCCGGACCGTAACCTCGGCGGAATTGCGCAGCGAAATCGGCAAAGCGGCCTTCTTCAATGGCGATGCGCATGGCTTCCATCAATTGCTGATAGAAAGCCAGATTGTGTTCGGTCATCAACATCGCGCCAAGGATTTCGCCGGATTTGACCAAGTGATGCAGGTAAGCCCGGCTATAGGTCGCGCAGGCGGAACAGCTGCAGCGGCTGTCAATCGGTGCGGTATCTTCGGCAAAACGGGCATTGCGCAAATTTATCGGGCCTGACCAGGTAAATGCCTGGCCGTTGCGGCCCGAGCGGCTTGGCAAGACACAATCGAACATATCGACCCCGCGTTCGACCGCTCCGACGAGATCATCGGGTTTGCCAACGCCCATGAGGTACCGCGGCTTATCCGCTGGCAATTGGCCGGGCGCAAAGTCGAGCGTGGCAAACATTGCCTCTTGCCCCTCACCCACAGCCAGCCCGCCAATGGCATAGCCATCGAAACCGATTTCGGTCAGCGCATCGGCGCTGTGCCTGCGCAGGCCTTCATCAAGCGCGCCTTGCTGGATACCAAACAAGGCGGCACTTGCAGCGTGCTCTGTGCCGGCGTCAAAGGCATCGCGGCTGCGCTTGGCCCAGCGCATCGACATTTCCATGCTCGCTGCGATAACATCGCGCGGTTGGTCGGCACGTGGGCATTCGTCAAATGCCATGACAATATCCGAACCTAGCAGACGCTGTATTTCCATCGAACGTTCCGGCGTCAGCATGTGCTTTGACCCATCGAGATGGCTGCGGAACTCAACCCCCGTTTCGGTCAGTTTCCGCAATTCGCTGAGGCTCATGACCTGATAGCCGCCGCTATCGGTCAGGATGGGCCGATCCCAGTTCATGAATTTGTGCAGGCCGCCAAGCCGTGCAACCCGCTCTGCACCGGGGCGCAGCATCAGATGATAGGTGTTGCCCAGAATGATATCGGCCCCTGTCGCGCGGACCGTTTCCGGCTTCATCGCCTTGACTGTGGCGGCTGTGCCAACAGGCATAAAGGCAGGCGTGCGGATTTCGCCGCGACGCATTTCGATGCGTCCGGTGCGGGCATTTCCGTCTGTCGCGGCGATGGTGAAGGAAAATCTCTTTTTCACGGCTTGCGGCCCTTAGCGCCAGCGGCCAGAGGGGGCAAATGGTCGAAGCGTTTATTCCAGAATTTTGGCTTTATCCGGTGATGTTCGGAGTTGCGGTATTCACCGGCTTCGTCGATTCCATTGCTGGTGGCGGCGGTTTGGTGATGATGCCTGCACTGCTGGCGACCGGTATGCCGCCACATCTGGCACTTGGGACCAACAAGCTGCAATCGGTTTGCGGAACAAGCATGGCATTCCGAAACTTCTGGAAAGCAGGTCTGGTTGATGTGCGGGGCAATCTGCCGCTGGTGGCGCTGGCCCTTTCTGGCGCGGCGGCAGGGGCGTTGCTGGTGCAGCAGATTTCTGCAGGCATCCTTAACTACATCGTGCCCGTCTTTCTGCTCGGGCTGGCCGCTTACGTAATTTTCTCACCAAAAATGACGGATCAAGATGCCCACGAACGTCTCAGCCGCAAAGGTTTTGCCCCGGTCGCAGGCGGCATAGGCCTGTATGATGGATTTTTCGGCCCAGGCACCGGGCAATTCTTTACCGCCAGCCTGGTGGGATTGCGCGGCATGGGTCTTACGCGGGCAACGGCGAATACCAAATTGTTCAACGCGGCAACCAATTGGGCTTCTGTCCTGGTCTTTGCCTTGGGCGGCAAGATGATCTGGATGCTTGGGCTGACCATGGCGGCAGGCGCGATGGCCGGGGGTTATCTTGGTTCACATTTCGCCATGAAGCACGGCGCGCGGGTAATTCGCCCGCTGATGATCCTTGCCTCGCTTGGCCTCACAGGACGGTTGATCTGGGGTTGGTTTACGTCCTGAGCCGCCACCCGGTCCGAAAAATCACCGCGATACAGGTTACACAGGTGATCAGGAACGTCATCGTCAGCCCGAACGACACCCAAATATTCACGTCAGATTGGCCGTAAAAGGTCCAACGCAGTCCGTTGACCAGATAAACGATTGGATTGACCAGCGCCACGCTGCGCCAGGGTTCGGCCAACATGGTGATCGAATAAAAGGTTCCGCCAAGAAAAGTCAGCGGCGTGAGTACCAGCAGCGGAATCATTTGCAGTTTCTCAAACCCATCGGCCCAAATGCCCAGGATAAAGCCAAGTAGCGAAAAACTGGCCGCCACAAGAATAATGTAACCCAGCGCCAGGATCGGATGAGCAATTTCGTAATTCACGAACAGCTTGGCGGTCAGCAGGATAATGCTGGCAAGGATCAGGCTCTTTGTCGCCGCAGCCCCGACAAATCCGAGCAGGGTTTCGGCCACGCCGACAGGAGCGGAGAGCAATTCGTAAATAGCGCCGGTGAATTTGGGCATATAAATGCCGAAGCTGGCGTTGGAGGTGCTTTCACTCAGCAAGGTAAGCATCAACAGTCCCGGCACGATGAACGCGCCATAATTGACCCCGCCAATCGATGCCATGCGCCCGCCGATCGCTGCGCCGAACACAATGAAATAGAGCGAAGTCGTCAACACCGGCCCCACAACAGATCCGAACATTGTCCGGCGAAAACGCGCCAGTTCATTCTTGTAGATAGCCAGTGCGCTGCGCCAATTGATCATGCCGCTGCCTCCGACCGTTCGACCAGGCCTACAAAGATGTCCTCGAGACTGGATTCCTTCTGATCGAGAGCGGTGAAGATGATGCCCGCTTCGATCAGCTTACGCGCCAATTCCGCGACTTCCTGCTTGCCCTTACCGGTGCCATCCCCACCCCGGTAAGTAATGGTTCTTCCACCGTCCTGAATGCCAACGGTCTGGCTCGAAATTCCCGGGGGAAGTTCAAAGATGGGTTCTGCAAGCGTGAAACTGGCCTCAGTCCGGCCAAGGCGCCCCATCATCGCGTCTTTTTCGTCGATCAGCAATATCCGGCCCTTGTCGATCACACCCACGCGGTCGGCCATTTCTTCGGCCTCCTCGATGTAATGGGTGGTGAGAATAATGGTCACACCCTGTTCGCGCAGGATATCGATTTGCCGCCACATATCGCGCCGCAGTTCAACATCGACACCGGCGGTGGGTTCATCCAGGAACAGCAATTCAGGATCATGCGAAAGCGCTTTGGCGATCAGCACCCGCCGCTTCATCCCGCCAGAGAGCGTCCGCACCTGTTCACCGCGTTTGTCCCACAGGCTGAGGGACCGGAGCACTTCCTCGATCCGCCCCTTGTCTGGTGCGCTGCCAAACATACCGCGGGAATAGGCAATCTGCCGCTCAACCGTGTCGAACATGTCGACCCCGATTTCCTGCGGCACCAAGCCGATCTTTCTTCGCGCCTTGCGCCAACCCTGCGCCAGATCATCGCCAAATGCGCGAATAGTACCCGACGTTGGGCGCACAAGACCGCAAACGGCACCGATCAGCGTAGTCTTCCCCGCCCCGTTGGGTCCGAGAAGGGCGAATATTTCGCCCTTGTTGATCGTGAGGTTGACGCAATCGAGCGCCTTGAATCCCCCGGCGTAAATTTTGCTCAGGTTTTCAATTTCAAGAATAGGTTCGGGCATGAAACCTGTGTGACGATCTTGCAGTGAAATGCAAGGCTGGGTCAGGGGATCAGCAGACTGGAATCCCCATAAGAATAAAAGCGATAATCCTTATCAATGGCATGCGCGTAAATTTGCTGCATCCGTTCCAGCCCCATCAGTGCGCTGACGAGCATGAACAGGGTTGATTTGGGCAAATGAAAATTCGTCATCAGCCCGTCAATCGCCCGAAAATTGTAACCGGGCGTTATGAAGATCGAAGTGTCGCCTTGAAACGGGCAAATAATGCCATCGGCATTTGCCGCACTTTCGAGCAAGCGCAGGCTGGTTGTGCCGACTGCAATCACCCGGTTTCCCGCAGCCCGGGCAGCGTTCAGGCGATCAGCGGTCGCGCGGTCGACCCGGCCCCATTCCGCATGCATCGCATGATCTGCGGTATCTTCCGCCTTGACCGGCAGAAAAGTTCCCGCCCCCACATGGAGAGTAAGAGTTTCACGAACAATGCCGGCGGCATCGAGCGAATCCAGCAGTTCCGGCGTGAAATGCAGTGCCGCAGTCGGTGCTGCCACCGCGCCGTCTTCTCGCGCAAAGATTGTCTGGTAATCCGACTTGTCGCGTTCATCCGTTGGCCGCTTGCCAGCAATATAAGGCGGCAGTGGCATCCGCCCCGCCCGCTCAAGCAAGGTTTCAACCGGTTCATCACCTTCGAAAGCCAGAGTGAAACTTCCATCCGGATGGCGTGCTTCCGCAATTGCAGCCACCTTGTGGGGGAACGCGATGCGATCACCTTCCCGCAGCCGTTTGGCGTTGCGGATGAAGGCCTGCCAGCGGCGCAGGTCGATCCTCTTATGAAGAGTGGCCCCGATTTTCGCCTCTCCGCGGGTTCCTTCAAGCTGCGCCGGAATAACCCGCGTATCATTGAACACCAGAACATCGCCAGCGCGCAAGATTTGCGGCAATTCCCGCACGATGCGGTCATCCAGACTTTCCGGGCCCAATGCCACCAACAGCCGCGAGGAATCACGGGGGCTAGCCGGACGCAAAGCTATCCTCTCGGGCGGAAGCTCGAAATCAAACAGGTCAACACGCATCGCGCGCCTTTAGGGCGCACGATTTGGAAAGGGAAGCTTACTTGCCTTGCGGTGCGCTCAGCATGTCGGCGGTGATCGATGTATTCACGGTGGCTGGCGGCGCAATGGCAGGCAGCGGCTTGTCGTCCGCCGCGATCGAGGCCTGCACGATCCGCGTCGGATTGGCCGGCGGTTCGCCCCGGGCAATGGCGTCAACAACATCCATGCCTGAAATCACCCGGCCAAAATTGGTGTAACGTTTATCGAGTGAAAAACGGGGGTAGAAAACAATGAAAAACTGGCTGTTGGCGCTATCTTCGGACGCGGCACGGGCCATGGAAACGGTGCCGCGAATATGCGGCATGGGGTTGAATTCTTCCTTCAGGTCCGGAAGTTCGGACCCGCCCTGCCCGGTACCCGTCGGATCGCCGGTTTGCGCCATGAAACCATCGATCACGCGGTGGAAAATAACACCGTCATAGAAGCCGGTCCTGGCCAGCGTCTTGATCCGTTCCACATGAGCGGGAGCCCAATCGGACATCAAGCGGATTTGGACCCGCCTGCCATTCGATAGATCCAGCACGAGGATATTGTCGCGATCCTCCGCAAGACTATAATTGATTGGCGCGTAAGTGCGTAGCGCGGTCGAGCCGACATCCTCTGCCTTGACCTCAGGCGGAATGACTTCTTCCTCCGGCGCATTCTGGGCATATGCGGCAACAGGCGCCAGGGTCAAAGCGGCAAGAGCGCCGGCAGCTATCAGGCTTCTGAACATTAGTTTCCTGTCAATTGGGCTAATTCAAGCCGCCCATCTAGCGGGCGGCGACTGTCGGTTCAATGAATGATCCGCGTACACTCGGTCAACCGGTCAATAATCCCCCAATTGGCCCAGTTCTTGGATCCGCTTGACCACATCTTTGCGCACATCCGGGCTTACGAATGGGGCAATGTCGCCGCCGAACAAAGCGATTTCCTTGACCAGCTTGGAGGCAATGGGTTGGAGTGAGACATCGGCCATCAGAAAAACGGTCTCGATTTCGTCATCGAGTTGCTGATTCATCCCGGCCATCTGATATTCGTATTCAAAATCAGCGACGGCGCGCAGGCCGCGAATGATCATGCTAGCCCCTTGCTTCTCGGCAAACTTCATCAGTAGTGCGTTGAATCCGACGACTTCGACATTCTCGAGGCCCAACGTGGCCACTTCTCGCGTCACCATTTCCATGCGTTCTTCGCTCGAAAACATCGGATTTTTCGATGCGTTCGTGGTCACCCCGATGATCAGGCGGTCAACCATTTTCGAACCGCGCCGAATGATATCGGCGTGACCCAGTGTGATCGGGTCGAAAGTACCCGGATAGACTCCAATACGCTCTGTCAACGATCCCTCTCCACTACAAACCGCGCCAAGGCTGCAAGCACTGCGGCATCTTCCCCGTGAGACGCAAGATGGCCCACCGCCTGTTCGACCAGGGCATTGGCTTGCGCACGGGCACTATCTGCCCCCATCAGTGTTACAAAAGTCTGCTTGCCTTGCCCATCATCCTTGCGGAGCGCCTTGCCGGCCTTGGCTTCATCGCCTTCACGGTCAAGCAAATCATCGGCGATCTGAAAGGCCAGACCGATATCGCGGGCATAGGCACGAAGATGGGATCTTCCTTCGATCGCCACCTTGCCCAGCACTGCGCCCATTTCCACCGAAGCCGCGAGCAGGGCACCGGTCTTGAGCTGTTGCAAGCGGGTGATGGCACGCAGGTCGTAATCCTGTTCATCAGCCATCATGTCCATCATCTGGCCGCCCGCCATGCCGTTCATCCCGCTTGCCCCTGCAAGGGTAAGGATGAGTTCGGAACGGGTAAAAGGGTCCGTACTGGTTGCATGATCCGACAAAATTTCAAACGCGAGAGCATGCAACGCATCGCCGGCGAGCACTGCAGTCGCTTCGTCAAACGCCTTATGCAAGGTCGGCTTGCCGTGGCGCAGGTCATCATTATCCATGCATGGCAGATCATCGTGGATCAGCGAATAGACATGGATCGCCTCGACCGCGCAGCCTGCCCGAACTGCCGCGTGGCGATCAACCCCGAACAGATCAGCCGTCGCTGCAACCAGAAGGGGCCGTACCCGTTTGCCGCCCCCTATCGCGGCATAGCGCATCGCTTCGACCAGACGCGCCCGGCTATCCTGCGGGACAGGAAGGAAGGAATCGAAAGCTTCATCAACTTCATGCTGAATTTGGCGCAGCCCAGCGCCTAGGATATCATCGCTGGCGCCCGCGTTCTGCATTTCAGCTTTCAGCATCGAATGGCGCTGTTCCGGTCGCCTTACCGTCCGGGCCTGCAACAATCTTTTCGATGCGCGACTGCGCCGCATCAAGCCGCGCCTGGCAATGTTGGCGCAGTTTCTCCCCCTGTTCATACAAGTCGATCGAAGCATCCAGCGGCACTTCCCCGCTTTCAAGGCGGCGCACCACGTCTTCCAGGGCGCGCAACGCATCCTCGAAGCTCATTGTCGAAATGTCGGGAGTATCCTGTGCCATAGTTGATGAGCATTGACCGCCGCCCGCCGCAAGGTCAAGTTGCGACAAGAAAGGGACGGCATATGAAGTGGATTATTGCATATCTGGGGACGGCAATCTCTTTCGGAGTGCTGGACGCAATGTGGCTGCGTTGGGCCGGTCCGAATTTCTATCGACCAAACCTTGGAGAGTTGCTGGCCGATAATTTTCGCTTGGGCCCCGCATTGGTGTTCTACGCCGCTTATATTGGTGGAATTGTCTGGTTTGCCGTCCGGCCAGGATTGTCCGGTGGCGTAGGCGCTGCGGCACTCAACGGGGCGATTCTCGGTGCTTTATGTTACGCTACGTATGATTTGACAAACCAGGCAACCATGAAGGTCTGGCCGCTGCAAGTCACTGTCGTAGACATTATCTGGGGCGCATTGGCGACCGCATTTGCGGCCACAATTGCCACGATGATAACCCAGAAACTGGGCTGACGGGCATGTTTATCGGACATTGGGCGGCATCCTTCGCAGCTGGCGCGGTTTCGCCGCGAGCACCAAAATTGGGAACTCTGTTCCTGTCTGCCCAACTTATCGATTGGGGATTTTTCACACTGGCGATCTTCGGGGTTGAGAAACTGCGCATTGTGCCGGGCGCGACCGTCATGAATCCGATGGACCTCTATCACATGCCCTATACGCATAGTTTGCTGGGCACGATGATCTGGGCCGCCGCCGCCGCCCTGATCGTGCTGATCGTGAGTCGAAATTTCGTTGGCTCGGTAATTGCCGGCGCAGTTGTGGCGTCACACTGGTTCCTTGACCTGTTGGTCCACCGGCCGGATCTCACGCTTAACGGCAATCCGCCCAAGATGGGCTTCGGTTTATGGAACTATCCGGCGATTGAAATACCGCTCGAAATCGGCATTACGGTGGCCGCTTTCCTCTGGTATGTCCGCCGCACCAAGGGGCCGGTGATGCCGCCCCTGATCCTGTTGGCGCTGCTGTTTGTCTTTCAGGCGGTCAACTGGTTTGGCCCGCCGCCAGAACAAGCGGGGCCTGGGATGTATATCCTCGCCCTCACCTCTTATGGCGTCGCCACCTTTTTTGCCTACTGGGTGGGGACAACCCGCCGCCATAAGCGGATGCGGGGCTAGCGAGTTCTTCACGGCCCCGCTAAGGGCGGGTCATGTCTGAAATCACCCCCGACATCGTCGAAGCCCATGGCCTCAATCCCGAAGAATATGAACGTGTGCTACACGCCCTTGACCGGGAACCGAATCTGGTCGAACTCGGCATATTTTCGGTCATGTGGTCCGAACATTGCAGTTACAAATCAAGCCGGTTCCATCTCAAGAAGCTGCCGACAGAGGCGCCCTGGGTAATTTGCGGCCCCGGCGAAAATGCCGGGGTCATCGATATTGGTGACGGGCAAGCCGCCATTTTCAAAATGGAAAGCCACAATCACCCCAGTTACATAGAGCCATATCAGGGGGCCGCGACTGGTGTCGGCGGGATCCTGCGCGATGTATTCACAATGGGCGCTCGCCCAGTCGCCAATCTGAATGCGCTTCGTTTCGGCCGGCCCGATCATCCCAAGATGCAACATCTGGTCAAAGGCGTGGTCGCTGGCATTGGCGGTTATGGCAATTGTGTGGGCGTGCCCACGGTGGGCGGCGAAACAAACTTCGACCCGGCCTATGATGGCAATATCCTGGTCAATGCGATGACCGTGGGCGTGGCTGACGCGGACAAGATTTTTTACAGTGCCGCCACCGGCGTTGGCAATCCAATCGTGTATGTCGGCAGCAAGACCGGGCGCGACGGAATTCACGGTGCAACCATGGCCAGCGCCGATTTTGACGAGGATGCAGACGCCAAACGCCCGACGGTGCAGGTAGGCGATCCATTTACGGAAAAGCTGCTGATCGAAGCTTGCCTTGAATTGATGGCAACTGACGCAATCGTCGCGATTCAGGATATGGGGGCGGCTGGTCTGACCAGCTCAAGCGTCGAGATGGCGACCAACGGCAAGACCGGCATCCGGCTCGACATGAACAAGGTTCCCTGCCGCGAAGAGGGCATGACGCCCTATGAAATGATGCTGAGCGAAAGTCAGGAACGCATGCTGATGGTGCTGAAGCCCGGCAAGGAAGCCATGGCTGAAGCGATCTTTCACAAGTGGGAACTGGATTTCGCCGTGATCGGTGAAGTGACCGATACCGGGCACATGGTGCTGGAATTCGATGACGAAGTGGTTTGCGATATTCCGCTTGGCCCTCTGGCTGAAGACGCGCCGCAATATGAGCGGCCCTATGTTTCACAACAGGAATATAAAGCCTGGGCACAGATCAAACCGCTGGGCGAAATTCCCGAAAGCACCAACATCGGAGCGGATCTGCTGAAGTTAATGGCCAGCCCTGCGCTAGCCAGTCGGCGATGGATCTGGGAACAATATGACAGCCAGGTCGGCGCGGATACCTTGCAAACCGGCGGCGATGCGGCCGTGGTGCGGGTGCATGGCACCCAAAAGGCCCTGGCAATGTCCACCGATTGCACGCCGCGCTATTGCTATGCCGATCCTTATGAAGGTGGAAAGCAGGCGGTGGCTGAAGCCTATCGCAACCTCTGCGCTGTGGGCGCGCGGCCATTGGCGATCACCAATTGCCTCAACTTCGGCAACCCGCAACGGCCGGAGATCATGGCGCAATTGGTCGGCTGCCTGGAGGGTATGGGTGATGCATGCCGGGCACTGGATTTCCCTATCGTGAGCGGGAATGTGTCGCTGTATAACGAAAGCAAGGCAACAGGCGGCGGCAGCGCGATCCTGCCGACACCGGCGATTGGCGGTGTCGGGATCCTCGAAGATTCCACCCGAATGATGACGATGGGCTTCAAGAATGAAGGCGATGAAATCTGGCTATTCGGCGGAGATGCGAAGGATTTAGGGCAGTCAATTTGGTTGCGTGAAATTTGCGGTGCGGTTTCCGGAAAGCCGCCGGTTGTAGATCTTGAGTCCGAAAAACAGCGAGGCGAACGCGTTCGCGCGCTCATCGAAACGGGCAAGGTAACTGCCGTCCACGATATTAGTGACGGCGGTCTGCTGGTTGCTTTGGCGGAAATGGGTCTTGCTGGCGATCTTGGCTGCGAACTTTCGACGGAATTGGACACGGTTCAGGCCTTTGGTGAAATGCAAGGCCGCTATGTGCTGACAACGTCCAACGGGGCGGCGCTCGAAAATGCCATCTTGATCGGTAAAGTATCCGGAACGGCTGTGGCGGGAATCCCGCTCTCCGATCTCCGCGAAGCCAGCGACAGTTTCTTTCGGGACTGGATGGAGGGGTAGTAACCCTTCCCCACGTGCTACAAAATTCGGGAGGACCATGATGCACCGCCCTTACCCTGCCATGCCGACCTATTCGGATGAGGAGCGCATCATTCGTGCCCGCGCGGCCTACGAACACCTCAAAAACCGCCGTTCCTGCCGCGCCTTCACCGAGCAGTCTGTACCCCGCGAGATTATCGAAGCGGCGATCCAGGCTGCGGGGACTGCGCCCAATGGGGCCAACCATCAGCCGTGGCATTTCACTGCGATTTCCTCGCCGCAAACCAAACGCGCCATACGCGAAGCGGCCGAAGCCGAGGAACGGCAATTTTATGGCGCGGGAGGCAACAAGCCTAAGGCCCCGGACGAATGGCTTGATGCGCTCGACCCCATCGGCACGAACGAAAACAAGCCCTTCCTTGAAACCGCGCCTTGGCTAATCGTGTGCTTTGCCCAACGCAAAGGCGGAATCGAGGAGGACGGACAGACGCAGAATTACTACGTCAATGAAAGCGTCGGAATTGCCTGCGGAATGCTGATTTCAACCTTGCATGCTGCGGGCCTGGCAACCTTGACCCATACGCCCTCCCCCATGGGTTTTCTTCGCCATATCTGCGGGCGGGCGGAGCATGAAAAACCCCTGATGATTATCGTGGTCGGGCACCCAGCGGCAGACGCGACCGTTCCCGAGCACGCTGTGCGCAAAAAACCGTTGGATCAAATTTCCAGCTGGATTTAGCCGATCCCTTGGCGAAGCTGCCGTGATCAGGATTACCCACGCGGCGTGTCGGAACGAAGCGCATCCGGAAACGATGCCGGAAAGCTAAACCATCGGAACGTCGTTTTCAGGCGGCGGCCAGTTCCTGTTCCTGCTTTGCCAGCAAGTCATAGGGATTGACCCCTTCACTGCGCCAGACTTCGTGGCATTTGTGGTACCAAGCCGTCTCACCAATGCCGAACTTCTGGCGTGCATCCTGAAGATCCATCGCCAACAATTCGCGGATCGACATCTCAACGATTGGCGGACAGGCGCGGCCCATCCGTTTTGCCTCGTTCACCGCACGCAGGACGGGGGCGTTACCTTTGACCTGTTTCATAATGTTGAGCGCGCCTGCATATCCCAGCAGGATATGACCATGGCTCGGGCTCTGACCGTGGGTGAACAGTAACACGCATTGTTCGCCGAGCGCGTCACGGCCATAACCGGTGAGGACATGCATCAGATCATGCGTATCGCGTTGGCGGAAACCGAACCATTCGATGAGGTCACCGTATTTCGGGCGATTCAGCTTTTCAGCTTCGGCGACCAGGCCGGCTGCGCTGAGGCCTTCCCGTTCCATGAAATCACAATAGGCATGCGCGACGCTGCCTTTGGGCAGTTTGCGCAGGGCTTCATGGTCATCCAGCATCGGCGGGAGATAAGGCTCAGCCCGGCGAAGATCTTCGCCCATTGCGCTTAGAGTCAGCTTGCGGACACGCGGCATGAAATGTTTCGAAGGCAAGGATTCGTAGATCTGGAACACATGCGATGTGTCTTCCTTGTCTTTGATCAGTTCCCGAAAATGATGAAACGCCTTGCGGATATTGCGGCGGGGCGGCGTGCGGCGCGGATCGCGCAGGACGGTCCCATCAGACGCGCATTCAGTGTGCTGGGCAATGGCAGAATTTGAGGTTTGATCGTTCATGGCGGTCCGGCTCTTACTGACAATAGTGTAAATATAACCTGAATGGGATGAAAGTTCCAGTCCTGAATGGAGCCAATTCTAACCAGCGACCCATTCACTTGCCGGAACGCCCAGCAAAGAGAGGATCGCTGTCAGATTTCCGCGATCAACCCAACCATCCGCCGCTGCACGCGCTTTGGGCTTGGCGCGGTAGGCAAAGCCATAAGTTGCGGCCACCAGCATCGGAATGTCATTAGCCCCGTCGCCCGTGGCAAGGCTCACCGCGTCCGGCCCCATTTGGGCCATTTCATCGCGCAGCACCTGCTCCTTAACCGCACTGTCGACAATCTTTCCGATTACCTGACCCGCCAGTTTTCCGCCATCAACCCGAAGGCGGTTACCAACCACCCGGTCGAAGCCCAGCAAAGCGGCAACCGGGTCGGCAAAGTGATGAAATCCGCCCGTCACCAATACTGTGCGGCACCCACGCGACTTAAGAGTAGCGACGAGCGTACGCGCACCCGAAACCGGGCTTATTCGATCTTCGAGGCACTGCTGGATCGCGGATTCATCCAGTCCTTCCAACAGTTCGACACGCTCTTGCAAAGCTTCGGCAAAGTCCAGTTCGCCCTTCATCGCCCTTTCGGTGATCGCTGAAACATGGTCTTTCAAACCGGCAAAGTCTGCCAGTTCATCGATGCACTCCTGGCCGATCATAGTCGAATCCATGTCCGATACGAATACATGCGGCAGGCGCACCTCGCCCTTGCTGACCAAAACATCTGCGGGGGCGAAATGGGTATCCAATATCTGGCGGAGAAGAGCGGGATCACCATCGGGAAGGCCGATTTCCAGCACATCGCCGCAACTGTCGAGCATCCGCGCCAGTGCCACGGGCATACCCGCAGCCTGCAAAGACGCAACAGCGGCATCAAGCTGTGTTTCCAGAGCCGCAGGGTCTGCTATCAGACGGGCAATGAGCAAATTGAAATCTCCAGACATTGCGGCCGATATGCCGCCGGTGGCGCTCATCGCAGGGCCAACCGCAAGCGGCAAGAGCGATCTGGCTGTAAAGCTTGCCTTGGCGTTGCAACACGGCGGGCAGGCTGCCGCGGTAATAAATGCCGACAGTGCGCAGGTCTACCGCGACCTGCGCGTGCTAAGTGCGCGTCCGAGCGAACAGGAAATGCGGGGCATCCCACATTTCCTGTTCGGAGATTGGGATGGCGCAACGGCCTGTTCAGCCGCAAATTGGGCGGATGCCGCAAAGGGCGTAATCGCCAAATTGCACGCCGAATCTGTGGTGCCCATTCTGGTTGGTGGGACAGGCCTGTACATGCGCACCCTGCTGGACGGCATTTCACCCATTCCGGCGATAGACCCGCAAATCCGGGCTCAGGTTCGGGCGTTACCCCAGAATTTGGCCCGTGCGGCGCTTGAACTGGAAGATCCCGAAGCTGCCGCCCGCCTTGCACCGGCCGACACGCTCCGAACGGCCCGCGCATTGGAGGTTTCGCGTTCTACTGGTGTTCCTATCGCGCAGTGGCATGGCAAGCAGGTGGGCGGGATTGGTGATCAGATCTCGCTCCACCCGCTAGTCCTCGTGCCGGAAAGGGAAGTACTCTACCAACGGTGTGATTTGCGTTTTGAAAACATGCTGGAGCATGGCGCGATTGAAGAGGCGACCGCGTTGGCCGCGCGTAACCTCAGCCATGAACTGCCGGTAATGCGTGCAATCGGTGTTCGGGAAATCATTGCTTGGCTGAAAGGCGATGTTGACCGCGATGAAATGATCCGTGCGGGACAGCTTGCCACCAGGCAATATGCGAAGCGGCAATATACCTGGTTCAGCAATCAGCCACCCGCTACATGGACCCGCTCTCTACCTGAAAATGCCGAATTGAGCGTAATATTTGAAAGATTATTACACAAATAGGCATTGACGAATTATTTTAATTCCCTAGAGAGGCCCCGTTCAATCGCACGGTGCATGGTTATTGCAGCGGGCAATATCCATTAACGTCGTAGGAAATTGGAGAAAACAGTGTCGGATACGGAGCGCAGCGGCGCATCCATCCTCGTCGAAAGCCTGGTCCAGCAGGGTGTCGAATATATTTTCGGCTATCCCGGAGGCGCAGTCTTGCCAATCTATGACGAACTTTTCTCCGACCAGCGCATCCGCCACATCCTTGTGCGGCATGAAGCCGGTGCAGCGCACGCAGCGGAAGGCTATGCCCGATCGACTGGTAAACCCGGCGTGGTCCTGGTCACTTCCGGCCCCGGTGCAACCAATGCGGTTACCGGCATTGCCGACGCGTTCATGGATTCGATCCCACTGGTTGTAATCACCGGTCAGGTGCCCACGGCCTTGATAGGTACGGACGCTTTCCAGGAAGCCGACACGATCGGCATAACCCGTCATTGCACCAAGCATAATTACCTCGTCAAAGACCCGGCCGACCTTGCATCCACGATCAGCGAGGCATTTCGCATCGCCACCACTGGCCGCCCTGGCCCAGTGCTGGTCGATATTCCCAAGGATGTGCAGATCGCCATGGCCGAATTTGGCGGAACACCGGCGACTGTGCCTGCATCATCCCGGTTCCAGCCACAAACTGTGGGATCACCCGAACTCATTGCAGAGGCTGTAGAACTGTTGGCCAAAGCCGAATGTCCGGTTTTCTACACCGGCGGCGGGGTGATCAATTCAGGGCCCCGGGCCAGCGAACTGCTGCGCCAGTTGCAGGACCTGACCGGCGCACCTGTAACCTCCACCTTGATGGGGCTGGGCGCGTTCCCGGCGGATCATCCTGACTGGCTTGGTATGCTGGGTATGCACGGCACCTATGAAGCGAACATGACCATGAACCGCTGCGATCTGATGGTCTGCATCGGTGCACGTTTTGATGATCGGGTGACAGGAAGGCTTGATGCCTTTTCTCCGGATTCAACCAAAATCCACATCGATATCGACCGGGCCTCCATCAACAAGATCGTCCCGGTGGATCTGGGAATTGTTGGCGACTGCGGCACCGTTCTAGAGCAGTTGATAGCTGCCTGGGGCAATCGCAAGCCGCGCGACATGGGCGAATGGAAAGCCCGTATTGCAGGCTGGCGCGCACGGGAAAGCCTTGCCTATCCCGAAAACAAGAACGCGATCATGCCGCAGAAGGCGATTGAACGTCTGTTTGCCCTCACCCGCGCCCACGATCCGATCATCACCACCGAAGTCGGTCAGCACCAGATGTGGGCGGCGCAGTATTTTCCCTTCTTCGCCCCGAACAAATGGCTGACCAGCGGCGGCCTTGGCACAATGGGTTACGGCCTGCCTGCCGCGATTGGTGCGCAACTGGGCAATCCCGGCGCCCTGGTGATCGATATTGCTGGCGAAGCATCGATCCAGATGAACATTCAGGAATTGGGCACCGCAAGCCAGTATCGGTTGCCGGTCAAAATCTTCATTCTCAACAACGAATATATGGGCATGGTCCGGCAGTGGCAGGAACTGACTTACGAAAGCCGTTATTCCAACAGTTATTCGGATAGTCTGCCCGATTTCGTCCGATTGGCTGAAGCGTATGGCTGGAAGGGTATCCGCATTTCGGATGATGCTGGCCTTGATGCCGGAATCGAGGCCATGCTCGCGCATGACGGGCCGGTAATCGTCGATTGCATGGTGGCGAAGGATGCCAATTGTTATCCGATGATCCCCAGCGGCAATGCCCATACCGACATGTTGCTGTATGGCGACAAGGCGAGCGGGACGATGGATGATGAAGCAAAGGCATTAGTCTGATGAAAATTCTCCGAGCAGAAGCCGAACGCCATGTCCTGACAGTGACCGTGGACAACGAAGCAGGTATACTCGCCCGAATAGCGGGCATGTTCACGGCTCGTGGGTACAACATCGACAGCCTGACAGTGGCGGATATCTCTGAAAACCATGCGATCAGCCGGATCACGATTGTGACCCAGGGGCCGCCCGAAGTGATTGACCAGATCCGCGCTCAACTCGAACGGCTGGTACCGGTTCACAAGGTGGTCGACCTGACCGAAACTGGCAAGCATGTGGAACGGGAACTAGCCTTGATCAAGGTTGCGGGCACGGGTGAACACCGGGTGGAGGCGCTGCGTCTCGCGGATGTGTTCCGCGCGCAAGTGGTTGACACGACGACCTCCAGTTTCATCTTTGAGCTGACAGGCGCGCCTGACAAGATCGACAGCTTCATTGCCCTGATGCGGGAATTGGGGCTGGTTGAGGTGGGCCGCACCGGTATTGCCGGCATGATGCGTGGGGCCGAAGGAACTTGAATATTGGTCCTCCAAAATAATTTCTACCGTCACCCTGAGCATGTTTCGGGGTCCATTTCCTGGCTCGCAAAGCTATAGCCGGCCAGAGTGATGGATGCAGAAGCCTGTTCCGCAAGACGATCAACCCAGGGAAAATCTAATGAAAGTTTTTTACGACGCCGATGCCGATCAAAGCCTGATAAAGGGCAAGAAAGTGGCGATTGTCGGTTATGGCAGCCAGGGCCACGCCCATGCGCAGAACCTGCGCGACAGCGGAGTGGCGGAAGTCGGCATCGCCCTTCGCGAAGGTTCGGCCACGGCGAAAAAGGCCGAAGCTGCAGGCTTCAAAGTGTTCAGCAACGCCGAAGCGGCAAAATGGGCTGACATCGTGATGGTGCTGGCACCGGACGAACATCAGGCGGCTATTTATGCCGATGATCTCGCCGCCAACATGAAGCCGGGTTCGGCGCTCGCTTTTGCCCATGGCCTCAATATCCATTTCGGGCTTATCGAAGCGCGCCCCGATCTCGACGTGTTCATGGTGGCACCCAAGGGGCCAGGCCACACTGTGCGCAGCGAATATGTGAAAGGCGGCGGCGTACCGTGCCTGTTCGCTGTCGCGCAGGAAGCGGAAGGCAGCGCGGCAAAGGGCAACAATTACGCCCACGCTCTCGCCCTGTCATATGCCTCGGCCGTGGGCGGCGGACGCAGCGGGATCATCGAGACGACCTTCCGGGAAGAATGCGAAACCGATCTGTTCGGCGAACAGGCTGTTCTGTGCGGCGGGATCACCCATTTGATCCAGGCCGGCTTCGAGACGTTGGTGGAAGCAGGTTACGCGCCGGAAATGGCCTATTTCGAATGCCTGCACGAAACCAAGCTGATCGTCGATCTTCTCTATGAAGGCGGCATTGCCAATATGCGCTATTCGATCAGCAACACAGCTGAATATGGTGACATCAAGACCGGTCCGCGGATTATTACCGCGGAGACCAAAGCGGAAATGAAGCGTGTTCTGGCCGACATCCAGGCTGGCCGCTTTGTGAAGGATTTCGTGCTCGACAATCGGGCCGGGCAGCCGGAACTCAAGGCTAGCCGCAAGGCAGCGGCGGCCCATCCAATCGAACAGGTCGGTGCGCGCCTTCGTGCAATGATGCCGTGGATCGCCAAGAACCAACTGGTCGACAAAGCCAAGAACTGAGGCTGTACGTAACCGTCAACGAATTGTGGAGAAACACTTCTGCAATTCGTTGACGAACACCTCGGGCTGTTCCCAGGCGGCAAAATGGCCACCCTTCTCCAGTGTGTTCCAATAGATCAGGTCTGGCAGCAACCGTTCCGCCCAGGCACGCGGGGCCGGAATGATCTCGCCCGGAAATCCGCTGGCCCCGCCTGGCACCTTGATGGTTTCTCCGGTGAATTTTCCGAAGCTTTCCCAATAGATTCTTGCTGCGGATGCACCAGTTCCCGGCAACCAGTAGAGCATCAGATTGTCGAGAATTGAATCCATTCGGATTGCATCGAGCGGCGATCCGTCATTATCGGTCCAGGCATAGATCTTCTCATAAATCCAGCCCGCCAATCCGACCGGCGAATCCACCAGACTGTAGCCAATCGTTTGCGGACGGGTAGCCTGCTGCTTGGAATAGCCTGAATCCCAATCCGCATAGAACTTCCAGCCTTTCAGCGCCCGGAGAACGTCCCGATCGGTGCTTTCGAGGTCCTCTGGTGTGGGCCGCATAGATAGCATATTCAGATGGATCGCACGGCAACCTTTCGGCGCCTGACGCCCGATTTCAGCTGTAACGGCCGAACCCCAGTCACCCCCTTGCGCCACCCAGCTTTCGTAACCGAGCCGGTCCATCAGCGTGGCCCATGCGCGGGCGATCTTCGCCAAACCCCAGCCAACCTGGGCCGGCTTGTCCGAAAACCCGAAACCCGGCAGCGAAGGCGCTACGACGTGGAAGGCCTGATCCGCTGTGCCGCCATATTTCTCCGGCTGGGTCAACCGTTCGATCACCCCGAAAAATTCCACAACGGAGCCTGGCCAGCCATGCGTCAAAAGGATCGGTAGCGCATTGGCATGGGTTGATCGCACATGGATAAAATGGATATCCAGGCCGTCCAAGTTCGTCTTGAACTGCCCGAGCGCATTCAAATAAGCTTCGCATTTGCGCCAGTCATATCCGTTGCGCCAATATTCCACCAAATCGCGCAATTCTGCCAGCGGTGTTCCCTGCGACCAATCGCTGACGGGTTCTTTTTCCGGCCACCGCGTGGTGTCAATTTTCTGGTAAAGCCGCTCCAATTCGCTTTGCGGAATGTCGAGCGTAAATGGTCTGATCTGGTCTTCCATGGTGTTTTGCTATGCCTTAGGGGGGCGCCGCTCAAGCATAATAACTTACACGGGCGGGCTGCGCATGATCAGACTGTTACCAAAACCATCTGGACAGCAGCCGTTTCATTGCGCATAGACTGGCCATCATGATCATTCGTCTCGACCTGCTACTGCGACTTACACGCCCTTGGGCGTGAGCGGAAGCGTGGCCTGACAGGGCGCGCTTCATGCGCCCAAGGGTTCCTCGAAATCCGCAAGATCACCCGTTTTCATCGAGACTGCCAAATCATGACCACGCAAAGAAATATGCTGCGCGATCCATCACGCAAATATCAAGCCTTCCCGCAAGTGCCCCTGTCAGATCGGCAATGGCCATCGCGCATCATCACCGCCCCGCCCCGTTGGCTGTCAACGGATTTGCGGGATGGAAATCAGGCAATTGTTGACCCGATGGATGGCGCCAAGAAACGCCGTTTCTTTGACCTGCTGGTCGAAATCGGGATGAAGGAAATCGAAGTCGGTTTCCCCAGCGCAGGCGCAACGGAATTTGATTTCATTCGAGGCCTGGTCGATTCCGGAACTATCCCCGGCGATGTCATGGTTCAGGTCCTGACCCAATCGCGCGAAGACCTGATCCGAACCAGCTTCGACAGTCTCGACGGGGTCCATGCGGCGGTCGTCCATATGTATAATGCCGTCAGCCCTGCCTGGCGCGACATCGTGTTTCGCATGAGCAAAAACGAAGTGCGGCAAATCGCAATCGATGGCGCGAAGATTCTGCGGGACGAAGCTGCGGCGCGTCCGTCCACTCAATGGCACTTCGAATATAGTCCGGAAACCTTTTCTACCGCAGAACTCGATTTCAGCATCGAAGTCTGTGAAGCTGTAATGGACATTCTCCGGCCCACGCCGGAGCGTCCGATCATCCTCAACCTGCCAGCCACAGTCGAGGCGGCGACGCCCAATATCTACGCTGATCAGATCGAGTATTTCTGCCGCAACCTGCCGAACCGCAATTCTGCTGTGATCAGCCTGCACACCCATAATGATCGCGGGACGGGCGTTGCCGCAGCCGAACTTGGCCTGATGGCAGGTGCAGACCGCGTTGAGGGGTGCCTGTTTGGAAATGGAGAGCGAACAGGGAACTGCTGCCTCGTGACGGTGGCGCTCAACATGTACACCCAAGGCATAGATTCCGGGCTGGATTTTTCCGACATCGACCGGGTGATCGAGACGGTTGAATTTTGCAATGAATTGCCGGTGCACCAGCGCCACCCCTATGGCGGAGAACTGGTGTTCACGGCATTTTCGGGCAGCCATCAGGATGCAATCAAGAAGGGCTTTTCCGCGCGCGATACCCAGAATGACGAATTGTGGCGCGTGCCCTATCTCCCGATCGATCCTGCCGATCTTGGCCGCAATTACGAAGCGGTGATCCGCGTCAATTCGCAGAGCGGCAAAGGCGGTTTCGCCTGGGTGCTGGAACAGGATCAAGGCCTCAAACTGCCGAAACGCATGCAGGCCGATTTCGCACCGCATGTTCAGCGGATGGCCGACGCGCTCGGGCGCGAACTCAACGCGGCCGATATCTGGCAGGCATTTCGCGAAGCCTATTTCGTCAAGACCCATCCCAAGCATTTCCAGCTTGTCGATTATGAAGAAAGCCGGGCAGCGGACGGCACACGGGTATTCGCAGGAACGATCGAGGTGAACGGCAAGGCGCAAAGCGTCAGTGGCCGGGGCAACGGCTTGATTTCTTCTGTTGTTTCAACCCTGCGTGAGGCCTTTGGCGTGGAACTGGAAGTCGCCGATTATTCCGAACATGCCTTGTCCAAAGGTTCAGACGCGCGCGCCGCCGCCTATCTCGAATGCACCGGCCCGGCGGGTCAGACCATTTGGGGATGCGGTATTGACGAAGACATTGCCACAGCAAGTGTTCGTGCGGTTCTGAGCGCAGCAAACGGCGCAGCAAACAGGGCCTTGGGCTGATCCGCTACTTCACGCGGGCATCGTACCATTCGATCCAGCGTGTAAGCCTGTCTTTTTGGAAGCTGGGGCGGCGAATGCCGTGGAATTCGCCGGGATAGATTACCAACCGTGTGTCGATCCCGCGGCTTTTGAGGGCTTGATACATTTGTTCGCTGTTCAGCGCGGGCACGTTGAAGTCTTGCTGGCCCACCATGAAAAGGGTCGGGGTAACAATTCTGTCGTTGTGGAAGAAGGGATAGCTGAGTTTCAGATAGGTCTCCGGGTTTTCCCAAGGCGTACCCAATTCGCGTTCGTAGCCCAGAATATACATGTCGGTGCCATAGCCAGCTGTAACATTCGCGATCGAAGCGCCGCTTACTGCGGCCTTGAACCGTTTGTCTGATGCAATGGTGTAATTGGTCAACATGCCGCCGTAACTCCACCCGCCAATGCCCAGGCGATCCGGATCGGCGACACCCTTCGTCACCGCATCATCAACCCCCGCAAGCACATCTTCAACATCGACGGACCCCCAGGCGGCATCGATAGCTTTCGCATAATCGACGCCCCGCCCGCTGCTGCCGCGCGGGTTGGTCATAATCACGGCATA
>JAHEAV010000004.1:26556-96715 GCA_024642565.1 Erythrobacter sp. | reverse complement strand
TTGCTGTCTTCGGTGCGATCCGGATCCGGGGCTCGCTTGGACGAAAACACCACTTGTTTGCTGTCCGGTGACCATGCCGGCAAGGCCTCATCAAAATCACCATCGGTCAACCGCACGGCTGTGCGATTGGCGATATCGTACAACCACAGGCGTTGACGCCTCTTGCCGAGATATCCAGTAACATCTTCTTTGAAATAATAGCGGTCGATCACCAATGGCTGCGGGCGATCTTTCAGCTTTTCATCCTTGGGCTTGTCTTCCGGATCGGTGACAACGAGAAGCAAATATTTCATGTCCGGTGACCAGACAAAATCCTCCACCGAACCGGCAACTCCCGTAACCGGCTGCGCTTCTCCGCCCTTGCGCGGGAGCAACCACAGTCGGCTTTCCTGATCATCGTCGCCCCGTGATGACAGGAAACCAATCTGGCTGCCGTTCGGGCTGAACTTGGGGGAAGATTCGCTTTCACCGTCGCGCGCCGTCAGTTGCCACGCGCCGCTTCCGTCCCAGGCTGCCATCCAGACATGGCTGACATTCTTGTCTGTTTCCACATCGGGCTTAGTGACAACATAGACCACGGCATCCCCTTCGGGGGCAATGGCTGGTGCCGATACGCGCTCCAGCCTCAGCAAATCCGCTGGCTCTGCTGGCCGCGCTGCCGCTGTCAGAGATTGGCCGGCAAGCGCCAGTCCGGTGAATGCCGCAATATATCGCATGAATGCCCCCAGTGATTCCGCGACCGATGTAACGCGTCACCGGTAAACAGCAATCGGTGTTCTGTGCATAGGCATCAGCCCTCTATACGCGGCGCTGCTATTCTGTAATCAAGACGAAAACCTTGGGAGCAAATGCGGTGAACGAAGACATTCTCGAACCTGAATTGAAGATCATCGATCCGCATCACCACTTATGGGATTTAAGGCTATTGGTCCCGGCCTTTCCAGAACCGCGCCACCCCTTCATCGAAACAATAGCGGGCGCGCCATACTATGTTTTCGACCACCTTCATGCCGATGTCACCAGCGGCCACAATGTGGTTGGCACGGTGTTCATGGAATGCGGCGCCTTTTATAACGCCAACGCCGAACAGGCGCTGAAGCCTGTCGGCGAAGTGGAATTCGTAAACGGCGTCGCCGCCCAAAGCGCGAGCGGCCTTTATGGGGATTTGCGAGCTTGTGCCGCCATCGTCGGCCACGCCGATATGACACTGGGAGATGCGGCTGCACCGGTTCTCGAAGCGCTCACCTTGGCTGGCAATGGCCGATTTCGCGGCATTCGTCATTCCGCTGCGTGGGATTCCAACCCTGCAGTTCTGGGCCCACCATTTCATGCGCCGGAAGGACTGCTGGTGAGCGACAGTTTTCAAGCCGGTTTCAGTCATCTTGGCCCGATGGGCCTAACATTTGATACCTGGGTTCTTGAACCGCAATTGGTCGATGTCCTTGCCCTGGCACGCAAGTTTCCCAACCAGCCTATCGTTCTTGATCACTGCGGAACGCCGCTAAACACCGCAAATTACGCCGGTACACTGTCACAAAATTTCGACCGTTGGCGCAAGGCAATCAAGCGGCTCGGCGAATGTCCCAATGTATCGGTCAAGCTTGGCGGACTGGCGATGGCCTTCTGCGGAATGCCGCAGGAAGGGCCGGCAAAAGGGGTCGGGTCAGAGAATTTGGCCGCCATGTGGCGGCCCTACATCGAAACCTGCATCGAGGCGTTTGGGCCAACCCGTGCCATGTTTGAAAGCAACTATCCCGTCGATCGATGGGGCGCGACCTACCCAGTGCTGTGGAATGCATTCAAGCGTATTACGCGCGGCGCCTCTGCAGACGAAAAGCACGAACTTTACGCTGGCAGCGCTGCTCGGTTCTACGGGATCGAAGACGTGCTTGGTTAAGCACTCCCCACTCGACATTCCGCGAAGCGCCGCATAGGCCCGCGGGCAGGATAGTAACCGCACCGGAGTAATACATGCCGCTTCAAGCCCCTTTCGACCGGCTTCGTCTGCCAATCATCGGCTCACCACTGTTTATCATTTCTGGGCCTGAGCTGGTCATCGCGCAGTGCAAGGCTGGCATCGTGGGCAGCTTTCCTGCGCTTAACGCCCGCCCGTCCGGAATGCTGGACGAATGGCTCCACCAGATTACCGAGGAATTAGCCGCGCATAACCGCGACAATCCAGATCGCCCGGCAGCGCCTTACGCGGTTAACCAGATCGTGCACCGAACCAACAACCGGCTTGAAGAGGATGTAGAAGTTTGCGGCAAGTGGCAGGTTCCGATGATGATCACCTCGCTCGGCGCGCGCGAAGAGATTTTCAATGCTGCCCATAGCTGGGGTGGGATCGTGCTCCATGATGTCATCAATGACCGGTTTGCACGAAAAGCGATTGAAAAGGGCGCCGATGGCCTGATCCCGGTCGCGGCCGGTGCGGGCGGCCATGCCGGTGTTCAATCGCCGTTTGCGCTGATGCAGGAAATCCGCAGCTGGTTCGATGGATTGGTGGCGCTGTCCGGCGCAATTTCGCATGGCCGTTCGGTACTGGCTGCCCAAGCGATGGGCGCCGATTTTGCCTATATCGGCTCCCCATGGATCGCCACCAAGGAAGCCAATGCTGACGAAGCCTACAAGCAGGAAATCGTCGCAAGCAACGCAGCCGACATTATCTACTCGAACCTCTTTACCGGCGTGCACGGCAATTATTTGCGCGGATCAATCGTGAAAGCAGGGCTGGATCCCGATAATTTGCCGGAAAGCGATCCCAGCGCGATGAACTTCGGTTCCGGTGGCAATACCAAAGCCAAGGCGTGGAAAGACATCTGGGGCTCGGGCCAGGGCGTGGGCATGGTCGATGCGGTAGACAGTGTTGCCGACCGGGTCGACCGGCTGGAACGCGAATATATCCAGGCGCAGAAAGATCTTGCCGCGCGGGTTTAGCGCCCCCCACCCGGATGGGTCATCCGCTCAACAGATTTTGCAGCCTGTTAAACCTGATCAACCGCGCCAGACACGGACAAAACGCCCATTCCCGGAAGGTTCCAGCAGTAACTGAGCGCCATCGGGCGCAATGACACTCTCCGCTCGGGCCAATGGCGCACGTTGCACCAGATAGTTGACGAGGCGGACAGATAGTTGAGCCGCGGCATTGCTGTCAGCAGCGGTTTCGGGCTCCAGGCGTAACTCCTGACCGGTGAAGAAGGAAAGACCATCGCTCTGCATGCCGCCATCAATCATCGGCTTGAGAGGGGTAAAGCCAAGAACTGGGAAATTGCCTCCACTGATCCAGCTTGCGATCATCGCGCGGTAATACTCTGCACCGAACAAACCACCGGAAGGCGGCCAAAACAGCGCCAGCGTGCCGGAAAGTGCCAAGGACAATTTCGCCGCCAGTTCGGCAAGAATGCGAACAACTGGAATGCTGTTCGCGCCGCCACTCAGATGCGGACCGGGCAAAAGGCACACAGCCTCCGAAGTTTGCTCGAAGTATTCAGCCGGACAACCCAGGCGATGCTGAATTTCTGAAAGGTTCGCCCCCTCGCCGGGGGCAAGGTTCCGGATATCGAAGGTCAAACCTTGGGTAAGCAATTCGAACCAGTCGATATCGGCTTGTGCGTCACTTCCCCCTTCTCCGGGTACCGAAATCCCGGAAGGATCGTGACTGATCGTGACATTTGGCATTTCTGCGATGATGCTCCGAATGGCTTCGGCACCGGGCCGCATCCCGCTCCCAAAAAGAAGCATAATTCCCGGGGTGAGTTTCTGTGACTCACTTTTCACTAGGCGAACGATTGGAAGTAACCCCTCAAAAAATAATCCGAAAATTCGCTTGGACTGATTTCTTCTACGGGTCGAGTCCTCGGAAAACTGTTTGATCCAATTTGGATTAATCGATCAAAAAAGCCCAAGTGAAAGGCCTTCTGCCATCGCGGCACCTACGTCCTGGCAACTTTGTAAATCCGCTTCGGTAACGGCCTTGGGCGCTAGAATAGCTTCCGGGGTTTGCGCGTTAAAATTGATGATCAGCGGTTCGGACACACGCCGCAAGCGCCAACCTTTGGCGATCCTGTCGATTTGGCGCTGGGCACCCTCCCCATCAGAACCGGCTGCAATCAAAGTACTATAGGCGCGGCCTTCAATCTTCCCCAGCAACGGATAGTAACAGCGGTCGAACATCTCTTTCATCAATCCGCTCAGGCTGGCCAGATTTTCAGGGCATACGAACAGATATCCCGCACTTTCGAGAAAATCCTGCGGCCCGGCATCCTGAGCTTTAAGGATGGTAGCGTGATCACCTGCACCACGTGCCGCTGCTTCGGCCATCGCGCGACTTGCACCGGTGCGGCTATGCCAGACAATTAACAAGTGGCGTTCATTCGTTGGCATGGACGATGTTGTCCTTCCCGGCTGTCGATTGTCAATCACCCACCCTTTGCGGCTTCATCGCGATGCTGTACCGCAAGGCCATGACAAGCCGCCTAAAAGTTCCGGTTTTCGGAGTAAGCCAATCCCTCTCTGGCAAGGCGTGGCACTGGCGTGGCGGCAATATGGACGTTGGAAGTGAAGTCGCCTCGCTGGAAAACGACATTGTTACCCAATTGCTGCTGTCACGCGGCGTCGCGCAGGAAGACATCGAACTTCAGCGCAATCCGACCTTGCGCGGTTTCCTGCCCGACCCTTCCGAATTCAAGGACATGGACGCCGCGGCTGAACGCATTGCGCAGGCAGTGCTCGGCAATGAAGCGACCACGGTTTACGGGGATTACGATGTCGACGGCGCGACGAGCGCCGCTTTGCTGATCAGGCTGTTGCGGATGCTGGGGCATGATGCACGGTACTATATTCCCGACCGTTTGCTCGAAGGGTATGGCCCCAGCGGCGAAGCCTTGGTCCAGCTTGCGGAAGCCGGCTCCAGCCTGATCGTGACGGTTGATTGCGGCGCCATGGCTTATGATGCACTGGCGCAGGCGCATGATGCCGGCGTCGATGTGATTGTTGTTGACCATCACAAATGTGCGGCGGAATTGCCCATTGCCGCAGCGTTGGTGAACCCCAACCGCCTTGATGAAAGCGCGATTGGCGCGGCACACGGGCACTTGGCTGCAGTAGGCGTTGCGTTTTTGTTGGCAATCGCGGTTGTGCGGACATTGCGAAATCAGGGCTATTTTGCCGAACGCGCAGAGCCGGATCTGCTTTCCCTGCTCGATTTGGTGGCGCTTGGGACTGTCGCAGATGTGGCCGCGCTCCACGGGTTAAACCGGGCCTTTGTGGCGCAGGGTCTGAAAATAATGTCCCGGCGGGATAATGTCGGCATGTCGGCGCTGATCGATGCGAGCCGGTTAAAGCGGGCCCCGGCGTGTAGCGATCTCGGGTTTGCGCTCGGCCCGCGGATCAATGCCGGCGGGCGCGTCGGCGAATCGACCTTGGGGGTGCGTTTACTCACAACAGAAGACCCGGACGAAGCCGCAAGCATTGCATCCCAGCTATCCACGCTCAACGAAGAACGCCGCGCAATAGAGGCATCGGTGCAAGAAGCCGCGGAAGCCCAGCTGGCGCAGCAGCACAACCGTTCAGTCATCATCGTTTCGGGCAAAGGCTGGCATCCGGGCGTGATCGGGATCGTGGCCGGGCGGATCAAGGAAAAGACCGGCAAGCCGACACTGGTGATCGCCATTGATGATGAGAACGGGCAAGGAAAGGGTTCTGGCCGATCAATTTCCGGTGTTGATCTTGGCGCAGCTATCATCGCTGCGCGCGAAACTGGCTTGCTGGTGGCGGGCGGCGGACACGCGATGGCCGCTGGCCTGACGATTGACGAAGGCCAAATCGGCGCCTTTGCCGACTGGCTGGAACAAAGATTGGCCAAAGCCGTGGGCATGGCCATGCAGGAACAGGTCGTTCAACTGGATCTGGCCCTTGCCCCCGGCGGGTTAACGCCGTCGCTGGTTGAAGCGATGGATAGTGCCGGTCCATTTGGCGTGGGCTGGCCCGGCCCAAGAGTAGCCATCGGGCCTGTGCGATTGGTCAAGGCAGATGTCGTCGGTACCGACCATTTGCGTCTGATATTGACCGGGCGTGATGGCAAGAGCTTCAAGGCGATTGCATTCCGTGCAGCCGAATCATCGATGGGTCAGGCCTTGCTGCATGGCGCGCAGGGCCGATCCTTGTGGCTCGCCGGGCGCGCCAAGATCGATGATTGGGGCGCACGCCCACAGGCAGAGCTCCATCTGGAAGATGCGGCATGGGCGGATTGACCATATAAGTCGCATTTCGGACAAACGCGCCTTGACGCCGCAGTCAAGCATGCCTAATTGCGCCGCCACGCCATTGCGATGGCCCCTTCGTCTAGCGGTTAGGACGCGGCCCTTTCACGGCTGAAACACGGGTTCGATTCCCGTAGGGGTCACCATTCACGACATGCGAAATCTCGTGAATGTCGAAATCAAGGCTTCTTCTCCAACATCCTGGCAAAAACAGTCGGTAGGACCGGCCGTATTGCTTCAGCCCGAATTCAAATCATGGTGGCTAAGCGCAGGCTCTGTCGCTAGGGCGATACACATGAAGTTGGGTAGAACCGTTCCGTGGCCGGGCATAATCTTCGCCGTGCTGGCCTGTGTGGCAATCGCGTTTTCCGGAACGGACCTGTGGCTGGTATTGGCGATCTTTCTGGTATGGTTGGGCACGTTGTTCCTCGTCACTGCCACGCCGGAACCGGCGATGACGATCCAGGCAAAAACCCAGTTCAGCGAGGCATCGACCGCCCGCTTGATCGAACATTCCGCAACACCCATGCTGATGACCGACCGCAACCGCGTAACAATCGCCAATGAGGCGGCGCGAAAAGTCCTCGGCAATCATATCATCGGTCAGGATGTGCGCGTCGCATTCCGTCATCCGGAAGCGATTGCCCTGATCGGCGAAACGGGCGGTGGCAGCGCCACCATCCAGGGCTTGTCCCGTCGCCGGGACATTTGGCAGATGAACCGCCAGGAAATGGATGACCGCTTTGCCGTCATCGAATTGCTGAACCAGTCAAGCGAGGCACAAATTAGCCGCGCCCATACAGACTTCGTGGCCAATGCCAGCCATGAACTGCGAACGCCGCTGGCCTCCATCATCGGTTATGTTGAGACGCTGCGGGACGAAGAAGATCAGGTCCCGCCTGCGATGCGGAAGAAATTTCTCGCCACAATCCAGGCCGAAGCGATTCGGCTGCAAAGCCTCGTCAGTGACCTGATGTCGCTGTCTCGCGTCGAAGCCGAAAAGCACGAAGTGCCGGGCGAACAGGTGGAACTCAAAAAACTGATTGAACTGTCTGCCCGCGACGCTGCCGGGGCCGAGCGCGTGTCACGAATAGTCTTCGAATGCCCCGAAGAGATAAATGTGTTGGGAGACACAAAACAGCTCGAACAATTGGTCAGAAATCTGATCGATAACGCACTCAATTATGGCGATCCCACTGAAAAAGTAACCGTTCACCTTGCGCGAGACGAACAGGGATTGGCACGGTTTTCCGTTCAAGATCAGGGAGAGGGCATTGCTGCGGAACATATTCCGCACCTGACCCGCCGATTTTATCGCACAGATCCCGGTCGAAGCCGGGCATCCGGTGGAACCGGCCTCGGCCTCGCCATCGTGAAACACATCGTCGAAAGGCATCGAGGGAGGCTGGATATCACCAGCGAGATCGGCGTCGGGACGAAGGTGGAGGTTCGTCTGCCTGTGTCTGAAGGCTAGTTGCACCACCGAAAAGTGGTTGGCCGGAGGATAGTTTTCCACTGCTAACCCGTGTGGAATCGGCGTTCGTCATAAAACTGCAAAATACAGGTCATAGGCGCGTCGCAATTCAATAATTGCCTTGTTACGCGAAGGATTTTCAATGCGAATGATGAACCTGATGAGTACGGCTTCGGCAACGGCGCTATGTCTGCTCTCAAGCCCGGCGCTGGCCCAGGATGCCCCTGCGTTGGCGGCCGGACAGGAATTGGCAGCAATGCGCGCGGAATTGGCCCGGCTTGCATCACGGGTCGACGAACTTGAGCAAGATCTGGCCGAAGCCAAGGCCGCACCTCCCGTGACAGCAGCCGCTCCGGAACCTGCGAAAAAGGATACGAAACTATCCTGGAAGGGCGCCCCGGAAATTGAAGGCGAAGGCGGTTGGAGTTTCAAGCCCTTCGGCCGTTTGCAGTTTGACGCTGGCTTCACGTCTGTGCCTGATGCCACAGGCCTTGCCGACGGTTTCGGAAATGAATTGCGCCGGGCACGTATCGGCGTCGAAGGCAGTATGCCGGGCGGTTTTGGATATAAATTTGAAACCGAATTCGCCAATGGCAATGCCGAGATAACCGACGCGATCATCACCTATAAGGATGGCCCGCTTACCTACACTTTGGGCCAGCACAACAACTTCCAATCGCTGGAAGAACTGAACAGCAGCCGGTTCACTACCATGATCGAGCGTGCAGCATTCACCGATGCCTTCAACTTCCAGCGTAAAGTGGGTGCTTCGGTGCAATATAATGCTAAGGACGTTTTGCTGCAGGGCGGTGTCTTTACCGACAATATTGACGCTTTATCGAACAAGAACTGGAGCATGGATGCGCGGGCCGTTTATATGCCCAAACTTGGCGATGCCCAGCTCCATTTTGGTGGGTCGGTGCATTACGCCAGCCTTAATAATGCGGGGAACACCGTTCGATATCGGCAGCGGCCGCTGGTCCATTTTACCGGCACCCGTTTCGTCGATACGCGCAGCATTGCCGCTGACAGTGAACTGGGGATCGGCATTGAAGCAGCGGGCATCAAGGGACCGTTCCACGCAGTGGCTGAAGGTTATTGGCAAAAACCGGGCGCAACCGCCCTTCCCAGCGATCCGACATTTTTCGGTGGTTACGGCGAAGTCGGCTTCTTCCTGACCGGAAACGACAAACGCGGTTATAAAGGCGGAAAATTCGACCGCGTAAAGCCTGCCAAGCCAGTCGGCAAAGGTGGTTTTGGCGCACTCGAAGTCAATCTGCGCTACGACTATCTCGATCTGAACAGCGGGCCGATCATTGGCGGGAAGCAGAACGCCTATGAAATCTCGCTTGTCTGGACCCCGACGGACTATGTCCGGTTCCTGATGAATTATGGACGATTGAACTATGATGATGCGGTCTACGCCGCGGCTTCTGGCAACCGTTCCTATGGCGTGGATGCATTTGGTATTCGTGCACAAGTGGATTTCTAGGACACCCCCCTTCCAATTGTCACTCTGCTGTCACATGCTCGGTTTAACAGCCGGCACGACTGCAAAGACAGCGCTTCAACGAAAAGGTATCTTACTATGCGTTCTCTGACGACTTTCGGCCTTGTTGCCGCATCGGCCTTAGCTCTTTCCGCTTGCGGTCAGAGCAGCGATTCCGCCACCCGCGATTCAATCCGCGCAGTAGGCTCATCCACCGTTTACCCCTTTGCCAAGAAGGTGGCAGAACTGTTCACCCAGTCCAATCCTGGCATGAATTCACCAATCATCGAATCCACCGGAACCGGCGGCGGCATGAAGCTTTTCTGTGCAGGTGTCGGGCCGAACACGCCGGATATCGCCAATGCTTCGCGCCAGATGAAGAAGTCTGAATTCGAATCATGCCAGGCCAATGGCGTGAAAGACATCATCGAACTGCAGGTCGGGCTGGACGGAATTGCCTTTGCGGCGGCGAAAAACGGTATGACGATTAATCTGACCCCGAAAATCGTATACGAAGCCCTGGCCAAGTCCCCCTATGGCAAGGAACAGACGGCCAAGCTTTGGTCTGATGTCGACGCATCTCTGCCAAAAGAACCGATCCTGGTTTATGGCCCCCCCTCCACATCTGGTACTCGTGATGCGCTGAAGGAACTTATCCTCGAAGCAGGATGCAAATCCGATCCGGCAATGAAGGCCCTGAAAGACAGCGACAAGGATCGCTATGACCAATTGTGCACCGAAGTGCGTGATGATGGCGCCTACGTCGACCAGGGTGAACAGGACAATTTGATTGTCCAGAAAATCGAAAGCAACCCGAAAGCCGTCGGCGTGTTTGGTTATTCCTACCTCGAAGAAAATATCGACAAGCTGCAGGACTTGCCGATGAACGGGGTCAAGGCAACTTACGCCAATATTTCGACCTTCAAATATCCGGGTGCACGTCCGCTCTATGTGTACGTCAAGAAGGCCCATTTGAACGCTATTCCTGGCCTGAAGGAATATATCGCTGAATGGACAAAAAGCTGGTCGAAAGACGGCCCGTTGGCCAAGATTGGTCTGGTCGCAGCCCCCGATGATGTTATGGCTACCAGCCTTGCTGCTGCAACCGAATCCAAAGTGATGACGGGCGCGGATCTAAAATAAGGCGCAACTGAATATGTCTCCAGCCATTCTGCTTGTCCTGGCCCTTGGCCTTGGCCTTGCCGGATGGCTGGCGGCGCGCGCGCGTGCATGGACCTTCCGACGCGACAGCGCGACCGGGCGAATTGCCGCCCTTCCCAATTATCATGGCTGGTATGTGGCGCTGTGGATTGTGATCCCGGTGCTGCTGTTTATCGGTCTATGGTCCATTATAGCCCCGCAGCTTGTAACCCAATCGGTGTTGGCGGCACCGGCGGCATCCGATCTTCCATCCTTCGGCTTTCAGCGTAACGCGATACTAAGCGAGGCACGTTCGGTCGCGATCGGGAATTCCAGCGGCGTTTTCAATCCGGCAGCGGCAGCTTTGGTCGAACCGTATCGCGATGCGCTGGCAAAGTTTAACCTGATCGGTGTGCTCGCAACCCTGATTATTGCGTTCCTCACCGGGGTTTGGGCCTTTCTCAGGATCAAACCCGATTTTACAGCGCGCACCCGCGTGGAACGTGCGGTCATGGCCATCTTGCTGTTCGCATCCCTGGTGGCGATCCTAACAACTCTGGGTATCGTGGTCAGCCTTGTCTTCGAGACTATCCGATTTTTTGGCATGGTCAGCCCGTTGGACTTCCTATTTGGAACGCATTGGGGCCCCGATCCGATGAGCAATCCGGACAATCCGGATCCATCGCGTTACGGCGCGATCCCTTTGTTCTGGGGCACGATCTATATTGGCGCCATCATTGCGATGATCGTTGCCATACCGCTTGGTTTGATGAGCGCGATCTATCTCACCCAATATGCAAACCCCCGTCTGCGGGCCTGGATCAAACCGGCGCTTGAGATTCTGGCGGGTGTCCCAACCGTGGTTTATGGCTATTTTGCCGCGCTTACTGTGGCGCCAGCGATACGCGATGCCGCGCTGGCTGTCGGGATCACCAATGCATCGAGCGAAAGCGCGTTGGCGGCTGGCCTGGTCATGGGGGTGATGATCATTCCCTTTGTTTCATCCATGGCTGACGATTCGATTGCCGCGGTGCCGCAGGCGATGCGCGACGGCAGCCTGGCGATGGGTGCGACCACTTCCGAAACGATCCGCCGCGTGCTGGTGCCAGCAGCCCTGCCCGGTATCGTGGCCGGCATCATGCTCGCCATAAGCCGGGCAATCGGGGAAACCATGATTGTGGTGATGGCCGCAGGTGCGGCGGCCAATCTCACAGGCAACCCGCTCGAAGCCATGACTACGGTGACGTTCCAGATCGTGGCGATGCTGACTGGCGAAGGCAGCTTCGACCATCCGGCTACGCTGAGCGCATTTGCCCTGGGTTTTGTGCTGTTCATGGTGACCTTGGGTCTGAATTTCGTCGCACTGCGAGTGGTCAAGAGGTTCCGCGAAGCATATGAGTGAGCGCATCGCCCCTACCCGTACGATTGCTTTCGAAGCACATTTGAAGAAGCGTTACGCTGCCGAACGCAGGTTCAGGCGGGTCGGGCTTGGCGCGATCCTGTTTTCTGTGGGCGTGCTGTTTTTGCTGCTGGTAAACATGGGGATCAACGGAGTTGGCGGCTTCCAACGTGCCGAATTGGCCGTTCCTATCGATTTCACCCAGGCAGGCCTGGCGGGCGATCCGGTGGCTCTGGCGCAAGTCGATGCCGTGCAGAGCCTGGAAGCGCAGGGCCTTCCCGCCATTGTAACGTATTTTGCTGAGCAAAGTCTTGGCAAAGAGGGCGCCGATCAGCTCAGCGACAATGCCTGGAGATCGGTTGCCGAAGCGATTGTTTCTGATCCTTCGATATTGCGGGAATCCGTAAACTTCTCCCTTCCGGCCAGCCCAAAGCTTGCAGCAGGGTTGAACAAGGAAGGCCGCGCCGAAATGCAGGCGCTGGCCGCTTCACTCTCCAGAGATGGCAAACTTGATACGCGCCTGGACCTTGGGTTTCTGGAACGTTCCGATGCGACCGATCCCCAGGAAGTGGGTATCTGGGGTGCACTCAAGGGATCGATGCTGACCATGTTCATCACCTTGATCCTTGCGTTTCCCATCGGCGTGATGGCCGCACTCTACCTCGAGGAATACGCCCCGAAGAACCGCTGGACCGACGTGATCGAGGTTTCAATCAACAATTTGGCTGCGGTCCCCTCGATCATTTTCGGACTGCTGGGCCTTGCGGTATTCCTGTGGATATTCCCGAATATGCGCTCAGCACCGCTCATCGGGGGGATGACGCTTGCCTTGATGACAATGCCCGTGATCGTCATTTCCGGGCGCAATGCGATCAAAGCGGTGCCGCCATCTATCCGGGATGGGGCTCTGGCGATCGGCGCATCGAAGGTGCAGGTTGTTTTCCATCATGTTCTGCCGCTTGCCCTCCCTGGAATTCTTACAGGAACCATCATCGGCATGGCCCGTGCGCTTGGTGAAACCGCGCCGCTGCTGATGATCGGGATGCGGGCTTTTGTCGCGACACCGCCTGCCGGCTTCACATCCCCGGCTACCGTTCTCCCGGTCCAGATTTTCCTCTGGTCGGACGAAATTGATCGGGGATTCGTTGAACGCACCTCTGCGGCAATTATTGTGCTATTGATATTCCTCCTGCTGATGAATGGCCTCGCCATTTATCTGCGCAACCGTTTCGAGAAAAAGTGGTGACTGTAGTCCATCCCAATATGGAAAAAGCCGACGCAAAGATGAGCGCTCGGGATGTGTCCGTCTATTACGGAGACAAAAAGGCTATCGACGATGTTTCGATCGATATTCCGACGAAATATGTGACCGCCTTTATTGGTCCGTCCGGTTGCGGAAAATCGACCTTTCTTCGTTCGCTAAACCGGATGAACGATACGATTCCCAGCGCGCGCGTGGAAGGTGAAATCACGCTGGACGGGGAAGATATCTATCGTTCCAAGATGGACGTGGTGCAATTGCGTGCGCGTGTCGGGATGGTGTTCCAGAAACCCAATCCGTTCCCCAAATCTATTTACGAAAACGTGGCTTACGGGCCGAAGATTCACGGCCTTGCAAGCGGCAAGGCGGAATTGGACGAAGTGGTTGAAAAATCGCTTCGCCGCGCCGGGCTATGGGCTGAAGTAAGCGATCGACTGGATGACAGCGGCACCGCCCTTTCCGGAGGGCAACAGCAGCGCCTGTGTATCGCCCGCGCGATCGCGGTTGATCCCGAAGTGATCCTGATGGACGAGCCGTGTTCCGCGCTCGATCCGATTGCCACAGCCAAGATCGAAGAACTGATTGATGAACTTAATGGCAGTTATGCCATTGTGATCGTAACCCATTCCATGCAGCAGGCGGCGCGCGTGTCCCAACGGACGGCTTTTTTCCATCTTGGAAAGATAGTGGAATATGGTCGCACTTCTGACATATTCACCAATCCACTCGAAGAGCGGACCAAGGATTATATCACAGGGCGGTACGGATGATGGCAGAACATACAGTTAAAGCGTTTGACGAGGACATTACCCGTCTGCGCGGCCTGATTGCCGAAATGGGCGGCCTTGCCGAATTGTCGATCCAGGAAGCGATGGAATCGATGGTCAACGGGGATGAAAGTCTGGCCGAAGGCGTGATTGCCCGCGACAAGAAGATCGATAGGCTCGAAGCCGAGGTGGACAAGCTGGCGGTGCGGATCATCGCCCTGCGGGCCCCGATGGCAGACGATTTGCGGGAAGTGATTGCCGCTCTCAAAATTGCCGGCGTGGTCGAACGTATTGGCGATTATTCCAAGAACATCGCCAAACGGGTTGGAAAAATCGAAGGCCGCAAGCATTTCGAACCGCTTACGCTGTTGCCGGCAATGGGCGATATTGCCACCGAGATGGTTCATGATGTGCTGACCGCTTATGCGGCACGCGATCCTGTTCTGGCCCGGGAAGTTATCGCAACCGACGATAAGGTTGATGCGTTCTACAACAGCATATTTCGTAATGTTGTGAGCTATATGGTTGAGAATCCTGCAACCATTTCGAGCGCCGCCCAGATCCTGTTTATTGCGCGCAATCTGGAACGGATCGGCGATCACGCAACCAATGTTGCAGAAATGGTCCACTTCGCGGCAACTGGCAATTACCCCCCGGATGAGGATCGCTGAACCGGGTAAGTCATACTCATGTCGTGAAACCGTAACATTATCCGTGCGTGGTTGTGACAGTTAACGATAGTGAGTCTTTTCCATGCCTGCTGCCAAGCTACTCCTGGTTGAAGATGATCCGGCTCTGGCCGAATTGCTGGAATTTCGTTTCCAGAATGAAGGTTATGACGTTCGTAGTACTGCCGATGGTGACGAGGCGCTGATCCTGGCTGCAGAAGATGTGCCCGATCTGATCATTCTCGACTGGATGATTGAAGGGACCAGCGGCATCGAGGTTTGCCGGCGGTTGCGCCGCGACAAGCAGACGTCGCATGTGCCGATCATCATGCTTACAGCCCGCGAGAATGAGGATGATCGGATTCGCGGGCTTGAAACCGGCGCCGATGATTATCTGACCAAGCCGTTCTCCCCCCGGGAATTGCTGGCGCGCGTTGCGGCGGTAATGCGCCGGATTCGTCCGGCTCTTGCCGGTGAATCGATCGAGGTTGGCGATATAAAACTCGATCCTGTGGCCCATAGGGCGGCGCGGCGCGGGCAGACCTTGCAGCTTGGACCAACCGAATACCGCCTGCTTAAGTTCTTCATGGAAAGCCCGGGCCGGGTATTTTCCCGCGGACAGCTGCTTGATGGAGTTTGGGGTACGGGCAGCGATATCGAATTGCGTACAGTAGACGTGCATATCCGGCGTCTTCGCAAGGCGATTGAAATGAACGGAACCAAGGACCCGATCCGCACCGTGCGTTCTGCAGGCTACGCGTTGGAGGCGGTCTGAACGCCTGCAATCAATGAAAATCGCGTGATTTGGGGATGATCCGTACATTTCGCGGATGGCCATGGCGCGGCGCGATATCGCGTTGTTCGGATAACGCATCGATATGTTCGCGCGGGCTGAATGTCCGATTGAGCGGATCATCCGACAATGCGTGCAGATCCTGCGTGGCATCGGTCAAATTGGCAGCGATTACGTGGATCACCTCGTCATCATATTCGACCCGGCCACGCACCTCCATCAGCCGCGCGCCCATTACCACCCGGCGCTGTTTCTCCATCAGATCAGGCCAGATGACCAGATTCACCACTCCGGTTTCATCCTCCAGCGTGATGAAGCACACACCCTTGGCGCTGCCCGGCCGCTGACGGATCAACACAACCCCGGCCACCTGCACCATCGAACGAAACTTGCGGGCCCTGAGATCACAGGCGCGCACAAATCCGCGCTGACCCAAGCTGGCGCGCATGAAAGCGAGAGGATGCGCCTTCAGACTGAGGCGCTGGGTCTGATAATCATTCACCACCTCTTCGCTCAGCGGCATCGCTGGCAAATGGGTCCGGACCGCCTCTGCGCCCTCGTCACGGGTCTTAGCATAACGGAACAATGGCAGATCCGACCCGCCGACCAAACTGCGCGCGTCCCACAGCGCCTGACGGCGTGTCAGTTGCAGCGAATCAAAACAGTCTGCCGCTGCAAGCCGTTCGATATAGGCGGGAGACAGGCCCGCCCGGTCCTTTAGTGATGCGACATCGCCATAGGGGCCATTCTCTACCCGTTCCGACACCAATCGCGCCGCAACATGTTCGGGCAGGCCGTCTATTTGCCGGAAACCAAGGCGCAGCGCGATGCTGCGATCCTGACCTTCCAAAGTGCAGTCCCAATCTGAATGATTGACGTCAACCGGCAGCACCGGAACCCCGTGCTCCCGCGCATCGCGCACGATCTGTGCCGGTGCATAGAAACCCATTGGCTGTGAATTCAGCAACGCGCAGCCAAACGCCGCCGGGAAATGGCATTTGAGCCAGCTCGATACATAGACGAGATGCGCAAAACTGGCCGCATGGCTTTCAGGGAAGCCATATTCACCGAAACCGCGAATCTGGTTGAAGCAGCGCTGTGCGAAATCACGATCATAGCCGCGTTCCACCATCCGTTCGACCATCATGTCCTGCAATTCGTCAACCATACCCCGGCTGCGGAAGGTCGCCATCGCCTTGCGCAGCCGATTGGCTTCCAGCGACGAGAATTTGGCAGCATCCAGCGCGATTTTCATCGCCTGCTCCTGAAAGATCGGCACCCCCAATGTACGCCCAAGAATGCTGGACAGCTCGTCTGGTGGGCCATGCGCCGGGCCTGGGGCAGGAATTTCGACCTTCTCCTCACCCCGCCGCCGCTTGAGATAGGGGTGGACCATATCGCCCTGTATCGGGCCTGGCCGCACGATCGCCACCTGAATTACCAAATCATAAAACTCGCGCGGGCGAAGGCGCGGCAGCATGTTCATCTGTGCACGGCTTTCAACCTGAAACACACCAAGGGAATCCCCCTTGCGCAGCATCGTGTAGGTTGCCGGATCCTCACGCGGGACCGTGGCCAGCGTCAATCGTCTGTCATAGTGGCTTTCAAGCAGGTTGAGGCATTTCCGGATGCAGGTCAGCATCCCTAGCGCCAGTACATCAACCTTGAGGATACCGAGCGCATCGATATCGTCCTTGTCCCATTCGATAAAACTGCGATCAGGCATTGCACCATTGCCGATCGGCACAGTTTCCGTCAGCGGGCTTTCGGTAAGAATGAAGCCGCCAACGTGCTGCGACAAATGTCTTGGCATTCCAATCATCTGATCGGTAAGTTTGAGCACCCGCCGCAAGTGTGGATCGGACAGATCCATGCCGACTTCGGCGACATGCGCTTCCCCGATCTCGCGCCCGTGGCCACCCCACACGGTACGTGCCAGTGCACTGGTGACATCTTCGGACAGACCCATTGCCTTGCCGACCTCGCGGATTGCCATGCGCGGGCGATAATGAATTACCGTGGCACATAATCCTGCACGGTGGCGCCCATAGCGGGCGTAGATGTACTGGATCACCTCTTCACGCCGCTCATGTTCGAAATCGACATCGATATCCGGCGGTTCCTTGCGTTCTTCGGAAATAAACCGGTCGAACAGCAGCGCATGCTTGGCCGGATCGACCGAGGTAATCTCCAGACAGTAACACACCGCCGAATTAGCCGCGCTGCCGCGCCCCTGGCACAGGATCGGGGGGTCCACCCCGCGCGCATAGTCGACGATATCCTTGATGGTCAGGAAATAGCGCGCCAGATCAAGCTTGGCGATCAGCGCAAGTTCGCGGTTCAGCGTATCGCGCACACTGTCCGGCAGCCCGGCCGGATAGCGCCAGTCTGCCCCCGCCCAGGTCGATTTCTCCAGGAATTGTTGCGGCGTCATGCCGTCCGGGTAAATCTCTTCCGGATATTCGTAGCGCAATTCGTCGAGACTGAAATTGCAAGCATCAGCCACCGCGCGCGCCGCCGTGATCGCGTGCGGCCAGCGGGCAAACAGAGCAATCATCTCCCCCGGCGATTTGAGGTAACGTTCACCATTGCTGTGAAGCCGGTAGCCCGCTTGCGCCACCGTGGTTTTGTGCCGGATCGCGGTCATCACATCCTGCAACGGTCGCTTGTCCGGCGCAGCGTAATGGACATCATTGGTGGCCAGCAGCGTCAATCCATGCGCAGCGGCCAAGGCATCGAGTTCGTCGATCCGGGCAATGTCATCCCCATTATAGAGATAGCTTGCAGCAAGGTGGCGCAAGCTTGGCAATTGTTCTGAGATATCCGGTATAAGATTCTTGAATGAATTGGTTTTTTGTATGGTTCCGATTGCGCCAGATCGCAAAGGTATGACATTGCTTTGCACCTCCATACTGAAGCGTTGCGACAAATCCTTTGGTGGCAGGGCAATCAGTTGCACCCCTTCACTCTGTTCCGCCAACATGGCTAGCGAGATGTCGCATTGCCCCTTTTCCTGCCATTCACCTTCCAGCGTCGCCATCCGTCCGGCAGAGATCAGGCGGCACAATCGCCCATAGGCTGCCCGATCGGTAGGATAGGCAAGGAAGTCAAAACCTTCGACAGTTTCTATCCGGCAACCTATAACAGGCTGCAATTTAAGCGCTTTAGTCTCACAATGTATCCGCACTACACCGGCCATAGTGTTGACATCGGCAATCCCCAACGCATCATAACCCAGCGCCCGTGCCGCCATCGCCAGATCAACGGCATCCGATGCCCCGCGCAAGAAACTGAAACAACTGACCAAGCCGAGTTCAACAAATGGCGCGCGAGATGGCGGCTCGATTTGATCGGAATCGATCTCGACCTTGCGTTTTTTAGGGGTGAGTGCAGCTTCGGGCATTCAGGCAAACAGCCCTTGCAGATACCAGTCCGGCAACCCGCCCCGCCCGTCCCCTATGATACCATGACGATAGATCCAGTAGCGGCGCCCTTCCCCGTCCTCGATCCGGTAGTAATCGCGCAGGCGAACCGTTGATCGTTCACGCCACCATTCGGGTGCAATGCGTTCCGGCCCTTCAACCCGCGCCACATCATGCACCTGCCCACGCCAGCGAAAGCTGCGAGGGAAACCATCGGGCGTGGCATAGAGCACTGCGATCGGTTCGGCCCGGTCGAGCAGTTTCAGCGGGCGTGTGTGGAAGGCGAGTTGCCCCTGACTGGGCGGCTCCGCCTCCAACGGCGGTTGCCAGCGCTGGGCGCGTTCGGGAATATGGCTGGCGTGGGGCACCGGGCGGCGTACCGCATTCGGGCCAAGGCGGACCGACAGCCGGTCAACAAAGGCGGCAAGCGAAGTGCCTCGGGCTTCCGCCGCAGCCTCCATATCACCCTGCGCCAGTGCCAAAGGCTCAACCCAGCTTGCCCGCAGGCGAATGGTCTCTATTCCGAAACCGGCGTCGACATTGTCCAGACGCGCGGCAAACAACCGGCATATATGCGCCGGATCACGTGTGGCTGCGGCGAGTTCCAAATGGCGCATCACCACCTCACCATCAACCCGCCACAGCCCCAGATCCATTCGCCGCGCGCCCTTGGCCTGCCTTTCCAATTCGCGCACCATGTCTTTGGCGAGATCGTCCACCACGTGGTCGAGCAAAGCGCGATGGCGGATCGGTTCCGCCAGACGTCGCTGCACCAGGGGCACGCATTGCGCAGCTACGGGCAGTAAAGGTTCAGGCACGCGGCCAAGCAATTGGTCCAACCGCACCAGCGGGTTGGCCGCAGGCGAACGCCGATTGCGAAACCGCCGCTGGATCGCGTCACGCCCGCTCTTGTCATCGAACCTGCCGGAAAGATCACCCAAGCGCTTGAGGCCGAGCCGGCGTAAAACGGTGAGTACATCGTTATCGAGCCGGAGCGCCGCAACCGGGAGGCTGGAAAGGCGCGCCATGCCATCGTCCCCGCTTGCCAATATCGCGCCTTGCGATCCGTAATGCGCCAGCGCCCAGGCTGCCCCGGCAGTGGGCGCAGCAGCGACACGAGCGGAAAGGCCGCGATTGGCGAAAGCAGCGGCAGCATCATCCAGCAATCGCACCTCACCGCCAAACAGATGGGCGACTGCGCTGATATCGACCAGCAGGCCATCCGGTGGGTCGAGGGCCGTCCACGGACCCCAGCGCTGCGACCACAAGGCCAGCTTTTCAAGAAAGGCCAGATCCCCTGCCGGATCGGACGGAGCAACCGCCAACCCGGGGTACAGGGTGCGTGCATCAGCAAGCATCATCCCGGCACATATGCCTTCAGCCAACCCCGCCGCATTTGCGGTTTCGATTCGCGGGCCATGCGCGGTTTCGCTGATCAGTGCGAGCGGTGCCGCATCGGGCCCTTCCCCCGCCGTGATATTATTGCAGAGCCGCCAACGATCGACCGACAGTCGGGCGAGCCAGATCGACATGATCCGGCGCGACATCATTGGCGATCGATCGGGCGGCGACGAGCGAGTATCCGTCATCACGCAGTATCCATTGACCGGGGGGATGCGCACGGGCGCGAAACAGTTCGGCATTCCAACTGGGCAAGCCGGGGGCGGCAGCGTTCCACCGGGATACAGGTGACGGGGCAGAACGCACATCCCAGCGCATCCGTGCAGATGACAAATCATGCCTCGCATCCACCCGCACCAGCCATAGCGGTACGCCATGCTTTTCCGCATTAAGGCTGAGCCGGCGCGAAACAGTGAAATTGAATGTCTTGGGATTGCCGGCAACCTCTCCGATTACACAGGCAAGATCACGGCAGCGCAGCCCTTCTTCCAATGCAAACAGCAGGTCTTCGGGCTTTTCAGCCACCACATGAATCAGCCGGTGGCGCAGTTCGACCGGCAGGCCCGGGCGATAGGGCCGCCCGGCAAGCCGGATGGCCGCGCGGTCCTGTACCCATAGCACGGCGCGCTGGTCCGCCACTTCCGCCAGCGGCCCGCAATCGGCGGAACGGATCGCATCCAGTGCAAGAGCCAGTGCCAATCCCGACCCGCCGCCATCGCGGCCACTGGCGAATATCTCGTTATGGCAGGGCGCATCCAGCCCCGGTTTCCAGCCTGCGGAAGGGCGCGGAGCAACGGCCGACGGGATTGGTCCGGACAAGGGGTTGGTCTGTGTTTGCATAGGGGAACAGCTCATTTGTTCCACTTATGTTCTCTTTGGGAGTGATTCGCAATGTCTCTCAAAAGAAAAGGGCCGCCCCCTGAGGAGCGGCCCTTGATATTCCCATTTCGGAAGAACCGATCAATTGCCTGGCGGATGGATCGGAATCTGCGTCTCTTCGCCAGCAACGTCGTCCACCACCTCGACAATCCCGCGGCCCAAATGGCTGCTGCGACGGCTGTAAAGCAGGTAGATCACGATCCCGATCACGCCCCATCCGGGCAGGAACAGCATCGCATCAATCGGCAGGTTCAGGAACAGGAACAAGCAGCCGATAACTGTCAGCGGTGCCACCACCCACACCACCGGAACCCGGAAGGCGCGCTTGCGCTCAGGATCACGCGTCCGCAAAATGAGGACCGCAATCGCCACCATCATGAACGCGTACAGCGTCCCTGCGTTCGAAATATCCGCCAGTTTCCCGACCGGGAAAAACGCAGCACCAAGCGCCACGACGCCGCCAGTCATCAGCGTAACGATATGCGGTGTCTTGAACTTGGGATGCACAGTGCTGAGCTTTTCCGGAAGCAGCCCATCACGCGCCATCACGAAGAAAATGCGTGTCTGGCCGAAGATCAGCACAAGGATAACCGAAGGCAAGGCCAGGAAGGCCGCTATACCGAGCATATTGCCTACGCCCGAGAAACCGATCTGCCGCAGTACATGCGCCAGTGCTTCGTTCGAACAGACCAGCGCCTGCGCATGTTCCGCCATGGCGCATTGCCGCGCAAGTTCTTCCGAACCGGCCGGGAACGGTACCCCGCCCGGGCCCATGATCGGTTGACCGCCAATGGTGCCCACGGCACCGGCAGCAACAAGTATGTAAAACACGGTGCAGAACAGCAGTGAACCGACCAGACCGATCGGCACGTTGCGCTGAGGATTCTTGGTTTCTTCCGCCGCGGTAGAAACCGCATCGAAACCGACATAGGCGAAGAAGATCGTCGCCGCCGCGCCAACCGCACCAACGCCTGTGCCCCAACCGCCAAAAATGCCGGCAGGAAGGAACGGATTGAAATTCGCCGTATCGAAAGAAGGGCTGCTGAGCGTGAGACCGACAAATATGGTCAGCGCAGCAACCTTGATGGCCACCAGAATAGCATTGAACTTGGCACTTTCACTCGTACCCACAACAAGCAGCGCTGTAACAAGCAACGCGATGACAAGTGCTGGCAGGTTGATCAGTCCACCTGGCGCACCGCCCAGGGCCAATGGCCCTGCGGCAAGCCAGGGCGGCAACTGCACACCCAACAATTCATTCAGGAATGTTCCGCTGAAATATCCGGACCACCCGACCGAGACAGCGGCGGCGGCAATGGCATATTCCATGATCAGCGCCCAGCCCACGGTCCAGGCAAGAAATTCGCCCATCGTCGCGTAACTGTAAGTATAGGCTGAACCAGCCACCGGGATCATCGAAGCAATTTCAGCGTAACACAAAGCGGCCACGATACAGACCGCCCCGGCAATGGCGAAAGCCAGCATCAGACCGGGTCCGGCCTTCTGTGCACCGGCAGCTGTAAGCACGAAGATGCCGGTACCGATCACACAGCCGATCCCGAACAGCATCAACTGGAACCAGCCTAGCGAACGATGAAGTGATTTCTTTTGCGCTGTTGCCAGAATGGCATCGAGCGGTTTGATACGGTCAAGAAACATGTTCGAGCGATCCTTATTTTCATTTCAAGACAACGAAGAAGCCGTCATCCCCGATGATCGCAGGGACGCTAACGTGCTTGCGCCGCAAGGCAAGGCGAAATCTACAGGCTTTCCCCGCTTTCCTGTGACGTCTACAGGGATTGGCATGTCCACGACCTTCCAGCTCGATACTTCGACCAGCCGCGCTCACCCCACGCCGCAGCCTATGCGGCGGCTGACGGTCCCCAAAATCCGCTCACGCAAGGTGGATGGTGTGACTGCGGAACCTCTGGTGATGCTGACCGCCTATACCGCGCGGCAGGCGCAACTGCTCGATGCACATTGCGACCTTTTGCTGGTCGGTGATTCGCTAGGTCAGGTAATTTACGGGCTGCCTTCCACGATACCAGTTACACTGGACATGATGGCGAATCACGCCGCCGCGGTGGTGCGCGGCAGCTATCACGCGGTAGTGGTGGTGGACATGCCCTTCGGTTCCTATGAAGCATCCCCCCAGCACGCCTTTGAAAGCGCTGCCTATCTGCTCAAGCAAAGCGGCGCTGCAGCGGTCAAGCTGGAAGGCGGAGAGGCGATGGCCGAAACAGTAGAGTTTCTGATCCAGCGCGGTATTCCGGTCATGGGCCATATCGGACTGACCCCGCAGGCGGTCAATGTTCTTGGCGGATACGCCGCACGCGGACGCAGCGATGCCGAAGCGGCCAAGATCACCCGCGATGCAAAGGCCCTCGATGAAGCCGGAGCTTTTGCCATTGTGGTGGAAGGTGTGGTCGAACCGATTGCCATTGATGTCACCAGGTCGGTCGCCTGCCCCACCATCGGTATCGGCGCGTCGGCGCAATGCGACGGGCAAGTGCTGGTCACCGAAGATATGCTCGGTATGTTTGAACGTGTGCCCCGCTTCGTCAAACGCTATGAAGAAATTGCCGGATTCATCGAAAAAGCTGCCGCAACTTATGCCAAAGAAGTGCGCAGCCGCCAGTTCCCAAGTGAAGACCAGACGTATCAACCCAAGGATTGATCGTAAACGAAATCGCATGACGGTTTGCCGCAGCCAATATCTTGGCCTAGCGATGGCATTCCGTCTTTCAGGCAAGACCAGTCGGGAACCCCCAATACGTGTTTCACTATTACCGCGCCTCTCTCATCTTCACTCTGATATGTCTGGGCCTTGGTGTCTGGTATGGATGGAGCAGCACTGACGGCAATCTGGGTGCAACCGCAGGGATGTTGTGGATAATTCTGGTACTGTCCGTGCTGGAAATATCGCTCAGCTTTGACAATGCCGTGGTCAACGCCACCGTGCTGAAAGGTATGGACCGCGTCTGGCAGCAACGATTTCTGACCTGGGGGATGGCAATCGCGGTTTTTGGCATGCGGATTGTGTTCCCGCTTGCCATAGTTGCAATCGCCGCTGGATTGGGGCCCATTGAAGCGCTTCAACTGTCGCTGAACGACCCGGCGAAATATGAATCGATCGTCTCCTCAGCCCATGTGGGTATTGCCGGCTTTGGCGGGGCATTTCTGGCTATGGTCGGGCTTAAGTTCTTCTTCGATTCCGAAAAAGACGTTCACTGGATCGGAATAATCGAGGAACGGCTGACGAAGATTTCGTCCGTGCAAGCCGCTGAAATCGCCCTGCTGTTACTAATGATATGGGGAATCTCGACCCTGTTACCTGATGACGAAGCCCTGACCTTTGTCATCGCTGGTGTTCTCGGTCTGGTCACCTTCATCGCGGTTGAGGCTGTTGGAACGATCCTCGAGATGCGGGAAGAGGCCAAAAAAGCCGCTGGTGTCCTGGTAAGATCCGGCTTGGGCGGATTCCTGTATCTCAATGTCCTGGATGCATCTTTCAGTTTCGACGGGGTTATCGGTGCCTTTGCCCTATCCAACAACATGATCGTCATCGCATTGGGGCTATCCATCGGGGCAATGTTTGTGCGGTCGATGACGATCCATCTGGTCGAAAAAGGCACGCTGGCCCAATACCGCTTTCTCGAACATGGCGCGTTTTGGGCGATCATTGCGCTGGGCGGAATTATGCTGGCCTCAGCCAGATTTCATATTCCGGAAACAGTGACTGGCCTGATCGGTGCCACACTTATCGGCCTGTCACTCTGGTGGTCGATGCGGCAGAACCGGCAGGAAGCACAAATTAGGAATGAGGCGCCGACAGCCGATTAGCCAGCGGCGCCGAAACGACCAGCTGCAAAAGGTGGTAAATAAGCAGCGGGACCAAAATCAGCCCCGCGCTATTGGCAGGAAACAGCACCAACGCCAGCGGAGCGCCCATGGCCACGCTTTTATGCGCCCCACCGAATAAAAATGCGATCCGGTCACCACGGCCAAACTTCATAGCCCCGCCCAGTAACCAGGCGCCGCCGTAGGCAACAATCAGCATTGCGGCCAAGCCAAGCAGCAGCCAGCCCCAACCCGGCGCGTCCAGCATGGACCATATGCCTTGCTCAACGGCACCGGAAAAGGCGACATAAACGGCAATCGCTATCGAAATTCGGTCCGCCCAACGGATAAATACCGGGTGATCTTGGACGAAGCGCCCACCCCGCCTCTGCAGCATTTGGCCCAATACAAACGGCAGTACGAGGATCAGCACGATTTTGACCAGCCCGCCTGCCCCCAATTGGGCCTCTGCACCGCCGCCCAACAGTGAAAACAGGGGCACCGTCAAGAACACGCCGAGAATATTTAGCAAAGCCGCCGCCACCACTGACGCAGCAACGTTACCTCCGGCCATTGACGTGTAGGCGGTCGCCGATTGCACTGTGGAGGGCAAAGTACCCAGATAAAGGAAGCCCAATGCCACAAGGGGCGGCACAGCTGGTGCCATCAATTTGGCTGCACCCATACCCACCAGTCCAAGCCCGCCAAATGACCACAGAGCGATCACCAGCAAGAAGCGCCAATTGCCCAGGCCGCGCAACACATCGGTCCGCGACAGGCGCAAACCGTTCAGGAAAAACAGTAAGAACACGGCTGCATTGGAAATCGCCTGTGCCAGGGCACGCCCGGAACCGGTGGCCGGCACAAGGCTCGCCAGAACGATTGCCAGCAGCAGCAGCCTGACCATGGGATCGATCCGCGAAAGCATAACGCGCTCTGCCCCATTGCCAGCGCCATTGTCGAGCGCTCTGGGTTAAGAGCCAGTGGGTAGTTTTGCCAATTTGCGGTTAAGCTGCGCCGCGCGCTGGGGATCGCTCCCGAGTTTGGTCAGAACTTGCAGCAATACGCGGGTCGCTTCACGATTCATCCGCTGCAGTACATAGGCCTTTGATGCAAAACCAAGCGCTTCTGCAGAATTGCCGCCTTGCAGGGCAATTTGTGCCCGCATCGCCAGGACATGCGGATCGCGCCCGGCCCCATTAGCCAAAGCGTGATCCAGATAGATTTCACCGCTGTCCGCATCGCCGGACGACAGGGCGGCCTGAGCCAGCAGGGTCGCAGCTTCGGTATTGGCGGGATCACTCGCCAATTGGGCTTCCAGAACCTTCAGAGCTTCATCAAAGCGACCGGATGCCTTCTCCGCCGCAACCATACGCCGTGCGAGCAGCCAGGGGCGGCGGACTTGTGCGGATTGGCGATACAACTCGTTCGCCCGCGCTGGCTGGCCACCATTCAGATAGGCATCCCCGGCAAGCCCCATTGCATCGGCAGACCCAGGTAAACGGTGACGGAAGATCTCAGCAGCGCTTATGGCAATATCCGGCTGTTCAGCGATTATCAGTCCGCGCACCAGAGCGACGGTGTCACTTCCTGTCTGCGTGCCATGCAACTGGGCAACATCGAGCGGTATTGGTGATGGGAGGGGAGTCAAACTGCCGTTGCGCGGGCCCGCCGCGAAATCGAGAAATCGTGCGGCTTTTTCGCGTTGTCCCAGCGCTTCGTAAGAACGACCGACCAAGGTTGCGAGATATGGCGCCGCGCCAACCGCCTTTGCCGTGCTGGCAAAACGGTAAACCAATTCGCGGTGGTTGCCCCCAAGTGCAAGCGAGCGGGCCAGCAACACGCGTACCTTTGCATTGTCGGGCTGCATCCGGTTCAGCCGGTCCAACGTCTGCGAAGAACTGGCGTAATTGCCCAGCTCCATATCGATAATTGCGGACAGCAAAATGGCCGCTGGCAGGTTCCGTGCGAAAGCGCTGCCCTTGGTAAGCAGATCTTGAGCCAGGCCGAAATTACCCGCGCGCGCAGCCAGCACGGCCTGGAGATAATACGCCCGCGGGTTCCGATCGTCGATCGTGGTCATATGGCGCACCGCAACCAACATTTCCCGGGCATAGCCAAGTTCACCAAGCGCGGCGGCGTAATCACCCAGCAGTGCCAAATTGTCCGGATTGGATTGGAGCGCATCCCGATAAAGCGGCAAGACAGCGGACATACCTTCGGCGTCGCGGACCAGTTGGGCACGAAACTGCAGTGCCAATGGGTCTGTCGGCCCAAATTTGACGGCCTGCACGCTGGCCTCCACCGCCTGAAGCTGCTCGCCACCAAGATAGCGAAGCCTTCCAATATCGACCCACAGTCCGGGATCATCGGGTTTCGATTTCAGTGCTTCGTCGAACGCCTTCCCGGCCTCAGGCAAATGGCCATCGGCCATTTCCAGTCGTCCCAGCATCCAGAATCCGCGCCCACGTGTGTCACTGGAGAACTGCTTGCTGTGCAGCCATTCACGCGCCTCTTTCGTCCGCCCCTGCTGCAGCTCGGCTTCACCGAGATAGGCTGCAAGTTCATCCAGTGGAACGCCCGCTGACAGCATTTGGCGCAGAATGACCTCGGCACCCAGCCCGTCACCCGCCAACAGGGCTTGGTTTGCGCGCTCGATTTGCGGCAACCCGGGTTCAGGCGCCGAACATCCACCGATGGCCGATAGCAACGCCCCGGCCAGGATAAGAATGAACCTTGGTTTAGCCCTGAAGGTCATATTGCTTGAGCAGATCATACAGCGTCGGCCGGCTGATCCCGAGCATCTTGGCAGTGCTGGAAATATTCCCCTCACTTCGGGCAAGAGCATGACGGATGACCCTGCGATCTGCGAGCTCGCGCGCAGATTTGAGGTTGAGCAGCTGCCCGTCTTCGCCGTTGGTGGGATCAAGATCGAGATCCACGGCGCCGACCATTTTGCTATCTGCCATGATCACGGCCCGCTTGACGCGGTTCTCCAATTCGCGAACATTGCCAGGCCAGTTCCACCCATCGATTGCGGCAAGTGCGTCTTGCGCAAAGCCTTTGACCTGCGGGTTCATTTCGCTGGCAAAGCGTTTCAGGAACGCTTTCGCCAGTAAGGTCGCATCACCGGGCCGTTCGGAAAGGGTCGGAATCTTCACCACGATTTCGGCCAGGCGGTAGAACAAATCTTCCCGGAACCGGCCATCAGCAATCATCGCTTCCAGGTCCTGATGCGTGGCGCAGACGATACGGGTATCGACTTCGATATGCCGGCGTCCGCCAATCCGCTCGATTGTACGTTCCTGCAGGAACCGCAGCAATTTGACTTGCAGTTGCAACGGAATGTCACCCACCTCATCGAGAAACAGTGTTCCGCCATGGGCCTGTTCTATCTTGCCTTCGGTGGTTTTTACCGCGCCGGTAAAGGCGCCTTTTTCATGGCCGAACAACTCACTCTCGAGCAGATTTTCCGGGATCGCAGCGCAATTGATTGCAACAAAGGCGCCATGGCTGCGATCGCTCGCATCGTGGAGACCTTTGGCCAGCAATTCCTTCCCGGTTCCGCTTGCACCCAGCAGCATCACCGAAACCTTGGTCTTGGCCACGCGTTCGATAGTGCGCGCAACCTTGACCATCTCGGGCGCAGAGGTAATCATCCGCCCCAGAACTTTCTTGTCATCGCCAACCCGCTCCGCCAGTTGACGATTTTCCTGCTCGATCACGTGCAAATTCAATGCCCGGCGAACGATCAGGCCCAACGCCTCTATATCGACCGGCTTTTGGTAGAAGTCATAAGCGCCGCGATTGATCGCTTGCAGTGCGCTTTCGCGCGCACCGTGCCCCGATGCCACGATAACCTTCGTATCGGGCTTGAGCGCCATGATGGCGTCGAGCACCGCAAAACCTTCTGTGGTTCCATCGGGATCAGGTGGCAGGCCCAGATCCAGCGTAACCACCGCCGGTTCGACCGCGCGCAAGGCCGCCAAAGCTGCCTCGCGGTCACCCACAATGGTCACATCGAAATCCTCATAGGCCCATTTGAGCTGGGCCTGCAGACCTTCGTCATCTTCCACAATCAGAAGCTTTGGGAGTATTTTCTTGTCGGCGAGTGCCATCATACCACCTCGATGCCAGGGGAGTTTTCGTTCCGCGCGAGCAATTCAACTGCGGCGGCCAAGCGTAATTGGATTGAGAAGCGCGTGCCCAAATCTTCCCGGGATTCGACATCAAGCCAGCCACCCATTGCGCGGATCAACTCACGTGCTTCGAAAGCGCCGATACCGAAACCGCCTGCTTTGGACGACACGAAAGGCTTGAATAGTCCGTTGCGAATGAATTCTGGGCTCATACCAACCCCGGAATCGGCCACGATCACCCGCCCCTTGATGCCGTCTGATGATATGTCGAGAAACACCGGCATGTCCGGATCGCTGGCGTCGACGGCATTCTGGACCAAATGGGCCAAGGCCTGTTCCAGCCCTTCCGGATCGGCCTCCACGATACAAGGCTCTGCGTGGATGACAGCAACGCGGTGCGCACCCTCAAAGCGAGCCGCTACACTTCGCGCCACATCCCCCAGATCGATCGGTTCACGGTGCACTTTGCCCATGGCACCATAACGACCGAGCCTTGCGAGCAAAGCATTCAGCTTCTCGGCACTGTTGCGCAGCGTAACCAGCATGTCGGCCCGGAATTCCGGTTTTTCCGCATGGCGTTCGGCATTGCGTGCCAGCAGCGCGAGTTGGCTGGCCAGATTCTTGATGTCGTGCATGACAAACGCGATGCGCCGATTGAATTCCTCGAACCTCGCGGCTTCCATGAGCGCTTCATGTCCGGATTGTTCGGCCAGATAACTGGCGAGCTGCTGGCCCACGACACGCAGCAGGTCAAAATCTTCCCAGTCAAGTTTACGCGGAGATGACGGGCGACTGAGGACAATAACGCCGGTCAATCGGTCAAAATGGAGCAGTGGAACCAGTGCCCATGCATTATCGGTGGATTGCAGCCAGTCCGGCAGAAGCGCGGCCTCACCAAATCGGTCCCGGCCCTGTTGCACGTCATCCATATCAAGTATGAAACTGCTGCTTTCAAACAGATTGGCCAGTTTGGCCGATATTGCCTCTGCCGGTACTTGCACATCAGGCCACTGCCAACGCGCAGCGAGCTCGAAATTGCCGCTTTCGCCCGGCAAGAGTAACAAGCCGGCCGGGCTGTCCGTTATATCGGCCAAGGACTTTACCGCCCGCTCGAACAGCGAAGTCGAATTATCGGCGCTTTGCCCAATGGTCCTGGTAAAGCGCAGCCATTCGGCCCGGTAATCGTACCGGTGCTGGAACAGATGTTTGACCATCATCACTCGCAACCAACCGCGCAAACGCGTGGAAGGCAGCCACAGAATTGCAAACAAGGATGCTACAACAACAAAACCGACCTGGGTTAACCGGGCAAAGTCACCCCCCAGCACTGCCAAGGATTGGGCAATAGCGATCATGATCAGAAAATATAATCCGATCACTAACAGCGATAAGGTCTGAAAGGTGACAGCCCGTGATGGACGAAGCCGCAATTCGGAATTCGTCTGGTTGGCGCCTATCGCCAACAACAGCGCAACAAAGGCCGTTGCCAACCCACTCAATGCCGACAGTTCGACGGGTAATTCACCCGAAAGATAGGCAATCGTGTAGAAATTCAGCTCATAGGTCCAATGCACCGCCAAGGCGACTGCACTCCACCGCAAGAGCTTTCGTGTTCCGGCCGATGCTCCGACATAAAGATTGTGCAGCAGAACCAAGGCCCCCACCGCAACCAGAATACGGAACATGACCCCGATCTGGAGGTTTACCAGTTCCAGATTAAGCGCGACGGCATAACGGGCCTGAAGGACCAGCAATGCGGGCTGAAGCAGCTCAACGAATGCAAGTACCAGCACAACCGGGCGGATCGCCCCCATGCTGCGATCCCGCCCATCATTGGCGAACAGCCGGTAAAGCAGCATTATCCATGCAAGGTTGCAGATCGATCCGAACACAATGACCAGGACCGCGCCTGAACCCAAGGCGGCGATCATTGCCGCCCAAACGGCGTTTAGGCACAAAGTGGCAACCGCCGCATTGCGATCGGGACGATCCCTGTCCCCGCGGTGAATCAACCATCCGGCGGCAATTCCGCACCCCACAGCCGCTGTCAGATGAAGAATGAAGCTGGTAATTACCCATGCATGAGGAAGGACCGTGGTCATCGCGCGCCCTCGGGCCACAGCACCACGCGCATGGTCTGCATCAGGATCAGCAGATCAAGGAAGGGCGTATAATTCTTGGCATAATACAGATCATATTCGAGCTTGTGGCGCGAATCTGCGATTGATGCGCCATAGGGGTAATTGATCTGCGCCCATCCGGTGATACCCGGCTTCACCATGTGCCGTTCGGCGTAATATGGCAGATGTTCTTCCAGATCGGCCACGAATTTGGGCACTTCGGGGCGCGGGCCCACAAAGCTCATCTGCCCTTTGAGGACGCTCCAGGTTTGCGGTAATTCGTCGATCCGGACCTTTCGGATGAATTTACCGACCCGCGTGATCCGCGGATCATTCTTCTCCGCCCATTTCGAACCGTCTTTCTCCGCATCAATCCGCATCGAACGCAGCTTGAGTACGTCAAAGGGTTGGCCGTACAGACCAATGCGGGTTTGACGGAAGAAGGCAGGCCCCTTGCTATCGAGTTTGATCAATACGGCAAACAAAGCAATGATTGGTAATGCAAAAATCAAAAGCAGGCTGCTCGCTATCACATCAAAAACGCGCTTAATCGCCCCGGAAATCATTCGGCCCGAAGAAAACCCGTCCGAAAATATCAACCAGCTCGGATTGACCGAATCAAGATCGACCCGCCCCGTTTCACGTTCCATGAAACTGCTGAAATCATTGACATGGACTCCCATGGTCTTGATCCGCAGCAAATCCTTCAGCGGCAATTGGTTGCGGCGCTCCTCCAGCGCCAGCACCACTTCGCTTGCACCCAGATTTTCCACAAACTGGCCAAGATCGTGAATGGCGGTGCGCGGAATTGCCTCAAGCACGCCTGTCTCACTGTCGCTCATGCCAATGAAGGAAATGATGACAAATCCGCTTTCGGGTTTCTGCGCCAGCTTACGCAAACGCAGCGCACGCGTTCCGGCTCCCAGCACGATAACGCGGCGGCGAAAGGCCGAATTGCCCAGAAGGCCGCCAATGATAAGACGGTTGAGAACAGAAAAACCGATCGCCAGTATCATCGCAAAAATCAGCGTCGATCGCCAGAATGTCGCACCGGGAATGAGGAAATCGATCACCGACAGTGCAATTATTCCCAGGCTCACCGCGACCAGCAGGCGGGCACAGGCATAGCGCATGGAACGGGTGGCCTCGCTGCCGTAGACACCCACGGAAATCATCGCGATCCAGACAATTACCGAAAAGCCGACGAGTGGGACGATTCGATCGGAAATAATGCCTGGATCCATCCCCGCTTGCGAGGCGCGGATCAGCCACGCCAGTTCACCGGCCAGAAACAGCAGTCCCAGATCAAATAGACCCAGCAGCATGACCGCGTTGGGAATATAATGTTTGAACAAGCGGATCATTATGTTCCGGTCCGGTATTCCCTTGCAGTCCGAAATTGGCCTGCTTCCGATCACTGGACTAGGACAGAGAAGTGAAATGTCGGTAAATTTTACACCTGTTGTAAAACCCGATCCTTCCCTCTCTTCGTGAACTTGCCGGGGTGTTCTTCAAATACAGAAGTGTTTTTTATGTGGTGAAGGCCAAGGCGCCGGTTGGAACTAGCCAAAACTGAACGGGGTTATCCCATGAATAGTGCGGTCAAAATGCAATTTTGCTCCGCGTGGCGGCAGGGATCGTTGCAAACAGTCCGGCACATGACAGGCACCGCAGCCTGGCCCGATCATCTGCGCGTCCTCGTCGCGCAATAGCAAACCTCTGGCCTGGGCCAAATCGCCTGCAAGACGCTTCTCGAGACCCAGCGCGACGACAAATCGAGCAGAGCCATCAGAGACATTTCCCTGAACGGTTCTGGCAATCATGAACCAATGCGCTGCAGAGGCTCCAGAGCCGTGGAGGTTGACGAGCTGCGTGCACCATTGGCCCGCCCGTTCAAAAGCAAGGTGTGGAATCCACAAGGGGCAGCTGCTGACATCATTCAGCATGGAGGTACCACTAGCTCCGGTGAAAACCTTTGAAAATTGGCCAGCCCGGTCAATTCGCGCCATGAAAAACGGCAAACCGCGCTGGCCTACCCTTTGAAGCGTGGTCAGGCGATGGGCCAATTGCTCGAACCCCACGCCGAAGCGGCGCATCAACACCTGCAGGTCATATCCGGTGGCCTCGCAGGCCCGCAGAAACCGGGAATAAGGCATCAGCAGGGCGGCTGCGAAATAGCCTTTCAGGTGGCGATCGAAGAGCTGGCGGGCAGATTCATCAGCCAGTTGCGCGCCCTCCCCGAGCGCATCGATTGCGCCGGACTGTTCGAGTTCCGCCAACTGCATAGCGATTTGAAAATTTCGAGAGGCCGGATCAAGCATTTCGGACATTTGCAATTGGCGCGCATGGAGATCGAGCCTCCGGGCAGCCCCCATCATTACTTCTTGCGGAAGAATTCGTACGGACAGCTGATGTTTTTCCCGCAACCGCTCCGTCAGCGCGCTACCAATATCCGCACGCGACAACCGCAATTCATCAGAGAGGGCTTCCGCTGCGGCATCAAGGTCGGCAAAATGGTTGCGCCAGCGATCAATCTCGCGGCGAGCCGCCTGCAGCGGCTCGTCAGTCTGGTCCCGGCCCACCCCGGCATTATCGAACAGGCGAGCGAATGCCGCTGCAGCCTGGGGTGCAGATGCGAGAAATTCCGCAACTTCATCGCGATCGATGCCCAAATCGAAAAAACGTTCGTCTGACAGCCGGCGGGCAAGCCCGTCTATTCCGCCAATCGCTTCATCTTCCCTAAGTGTTCGAGGATCGAAATCGAAACGGTCAACCACTTGGACGACGACACGCGCGGATAGTGGCCTTTGGTTACGTTCAATCAGATTGAGATAACTTGGGGATATGGACAGACGCGCAGCCATTGCGGCTTGCGTCAGCCCTTCGCGCTTGCGCAGGCGCCGCAGCGCGGGGCCTGCAAAAAGTGGGCCTTCAGTCATGGTTCAGTCTCGATTATCTGTAATTTTCTTTACAACATTACATACTAATGTCGTCTAAACGGCGCAGTAAGACAAGATATTTTGTAATTATTCCTGTCACGAATCGCTGCGCTGCAGCAAAGACACTCCGAGAGGAACAGCAACCTCATTCAATTTCGGAGAATTTGCCATGACCTACCAGGTCCAAAAAGCCCAACTCGAGCGGACAATCGCAGCACAAGGTGCCCCGTGGAACGCCATCGATGGCGAAGCAGCCACGCGTATGCAGTTGCAAAACCGGTTCCATAGCGGAATCGATATCGCCCGCTATACGGCAAAGATCATGCGTCAGGACATGGCAGCCTATGATGCAGACCCGGCTCAGTACACACAATCGCTTGGTTGCTGGCATGGCTTCATCGCGCAGCAGAAAATGATCGCGATCAAGAAACATTTTGGCGGCACAAAGCAGCGTTACCTCTACCTTTCCGGCTGGATGATTGCCGCGCTTCGCAGCGACTTTGGACCACTGCCTGACCAATCAATGCACGAAAAGACCAGTGTTCCGGCCCTGATTGAAGAAATTTACACCTTCCTCAAACAGGCCGATGCCCGTGAACTGGGAGGCTTGTTCCGCGAGTTGGATGCTTCGCGTGAGAGAGGGGACGAAGTCGAAACCAAGCGCCTCGAACAGGCAATTGACAATTTTGAGACCCATGTGGTTCCTATCATCGCTGACATTGACGCAGGTTTCGGCAATGCAGAAGCGACCTATCTACTCGCCAAGAAAATGATCGAAGCTGGCGCCTGTGCAATTCAGATCGAGAACCAGGTTTCCGACGAAAAGCAATGCGGCCACCAAGATGGCAAGGTTACTGTTCCACATGAAGATTTTCTGCAGAAGATCCGCGCAATCCGTTATGCCTTTTTGGAACTGGGGATCGAAGACGGGATCATCGTTGCACGAACGGATTCGCTTGGAGCCGGTCTGACCAAGCAAATCGCTTACACAAAGGAAGCTGGCGATCTGGGTGACCAGTACAACGCTTTCCTCGACTGCGAAGAAGTAAATCCGGCGGAAATCAACAATGGCGATGTGTTCCTCAGCCGTGAAGGCAAGCTCTTGCGTCCCAAGCGCCTGCCGTCCAATCTCTATCAGTTCCGCTCTGGAACTGGCGAAGACCGCTGTGTGCTCGATTGCATCACCAGCCTCCAGAACGGCGCTGATCTCCTGTGGATCGAAACCGAGAAGCCGCATATCGAACAGATCGCAGGCATGGTCGACCGCATCCGTGAAGTCGTGCCCAATGCCAAACTGGTCTACAACAATTCGCCGAGCTTCAACTGGACGCTGAATTTCAGGCAGCAGGTCTATGATGCCTGGAATGCAGAGCAGCGCGATGTGTCAGCCTATGACCGGGCGAGGTTGATGAGCGTCGATTATGACGGCAGCGAACTTGCCGATGAAGCCGACGAACGTATTCGCACTTTCCAACGCGATGCTGCGGCCCGCGCCGGCATCTTCCATCATCTCATAACCTTGCCAACCTATCACACCGCTGCGCTCAGCACTGACAATCTGGCGAAGGAGTATTTCGGCGAACAGGGAATGCTTGGCTACGTCAAAGGGGTGCAGCGCAAGGAAATTCGCGAAGGTATTGCTTGCGTGAAGCACCAGAATATGTCGGGTTCTGACATCGGTGATGATCATAAGGAATATTTCGCCGGAGAGGCTGCCTTGAAGGCGGGCGGCGCACATAATACGATGAATCAGTTCGCAGCCGCTTGACGGCGGATTGCGTAAAAAAGGAAACGATGATGACGGATATGGAAGAAAAACGCCCTGAGCCTTCGCGTGCCCGAGCACTGTTTTCGACTGCCGATTTCAAATTGCTGAGAGCCGCGTTGGCCAGTCATGCGAAGACCACCGAGGACCGCGAGGAACTTGCCCGGATCAACGCCCTGCACCACCGCCTCGGCACCTATAGCTAACCGGAAGGCCGGTAGCTTCCATCTCCTGGGGAGGAGATTACGACCGTCGGGGCTCAGACCCCGGCGGTCGTAATAATATACAGCAGCCGTGAATGTTCATGACGCTGCGCCGTGCATGTCCAACGAACGACAGGTCCGCGCTACATCCCGTATCTGATCGCCAGCAGGATCGAAAGCGTCACCGTCATCAGCAACACCAGTGGAACGCCTGTCCGAATGTAATCTTTGAACTCGTAACTGCCTTCAGCCATGATCAACATATTGGTTTGGTAGGCGATCGGGGTTGCATAACAGAGGTTGCAACCGAACAGCACAGCCAGGATCAGCGGCTCAGGTGGCAGACCCAGTTGGGCGGCAATATTGAAGGCGATCGGTGTACCGACTGTCGCAGCAGTAGCGTTGGATGCAAAATTCGTCAGCAACGTGACGAAAAGCATTATAGCTGCGAGAACTCCTGCCGGTGGAAGGAATTGCAGGCCAAGGGACATTAATTGCCCCAGCCATTCCGCCGCACCGCTTTCCAGAATTACCCGCCCGACTGCGATACTGGCCGCAACCAGAACAATCACTTTGGCCGAAAGCGCCCGGCCAACCCGGTCAAACTTCACGCAGCCGGTCACGAACATCAGGATGGCACCCGCAAGCGCAGAAATCGCGATGGGGAAAAGCCCGATAGAGGCAGTGCCGACAGATCCAACCATAATCGCTGCTGACAGCACCGCCTTGGAACGGCGGGGTAATTCGCGCGCGCCATCCAAAATCAACAAACTATCGCTGCGAGCAAATTCCTGAAGGTCGGACTGAAGGCCCATTACCAAGAGCACATCACCCTCCCCAATGCGGATCTCCCCGCTACTTGGTTCGTCGTGCTTCTCTCCGATAAACAGCCGCGGGCGGTGTATGCCAAGCACCGCAACTCCATATAGATCGGCAATGCCTGACGTTGGCAGAGTACGGCTTATCAGCCGTGAATCGCCAGTGATGGCCATTTCGACCACGGTAATGTCTTCGCCCTTGGTACTGGAACTGCGCCGGATCCGATCGAGCACCCACGCCGGGGCCACTTCGCCCTGCAAGGTGCGCATGGCATCCTCCAACGCCTCATGCGTACCTGATACTCGAACTCGCTGCTGAGGTTCGAATACACTGCGCGGGGCATCGATGAATTCGAAATCTGCCGGAAGCTTGGGCAGGATCGATGATAGTTCCTTACCATTGAGTACGCTTGTTTCCCCGATGCGCAGCAAGGTATGGAACCGCCGCTTTTCTCCGTCGGCTTCGACGCGATTATCGCCCAGAAGGCGAGGCATCACCAGCCAAAGATAGGGTAACGCCACCATCGCGGCCATCAGAACGATCGGCGTGTAATGGAACACACCCATCTGGGGCATCCCAAGATCGCGCGAAATCGATACCACTAACAAATTCGTTGATGTGCCGATGGTGGTGGCCATACCACCTATAAGCACGGCGGCGTTGAGCGGGATCAGGGTTTTGGACGCAGGTAACGCGCCCCGCGCTGCTAGCGATACAAAGATAGGAAGAAGTAGAACCAATACTGGCGTATCGTTGATGACCATCGACAGGAAAAATGCCAGCAGCAGCGACACCAATAGCCCCAATTGCAGATTGATCTTGAACACGCGCTCGAGAAAGCGCGCCGCCGGTTCCAGCGCGCCGGTTACAACCAGCCCCCGCCCCATGATCATCAACGCGCAAATGGTTATCAGCGCGTAATGCCCGAATCCGGAAAACGCGAGCGAGAGACCATCAGTTGGCCCGGTCCCCTCAAGCGGGAAGAAGTACAGTCCCACCGCAATCACCGCGATTGTCAGCAGCGACACGATCTCTGTCGACATCCGCCCACGCGCAAACGCAACGAACATCGCAATTGTCACGGACATAGCCGCGATTGCATGGAAGGAAGGAAGGCCGATCATGGTCTGCATTGACGCCTCTCAAAGCGAGCGACCATTTGCAAGCTAATTCAGAATTTTGGTGCCCCTGGCCAGACTCGAACTGGCACTCCTTTCGGAACTCGATTTTGAGTCGAGCGCGTCTACCGATTCCACCACAGGGGCACTTTAACCGCGCGGCTGCTTAGCTGGACCGCGCCATTGCATCAAGACTTGATCGCGCCCGCGACCAGCTTGTGCAGCCGCGAATGAATAACGTCGTTTCCAGCAACGACCTGCGCGGAATGAATTGGGCCAGAACGACCACGAAAATCGCTTACAAAACCGCCCGCTTCACGCACCAGAAGGCAACCGGCAGCGGTATCCCAATCGCTCAGGCCACTTTCCCAATATCCGTCAAAGCGGCCCTGGGCCAACCAGGCAAGATCCAGAGAAGCTGCACCGAAGCGGCGAATACCCGCCACTTGCGGCCCAACCGCTGCAAAAATCTTCGACCATTCGGCGAAATCGCCATGTCCCTGGAACGGGATTCCTGTCGCAATCAGCGAATCCGACATGCTTTGACGAGAGGACACCCGCAGCCGGGCATCCTGAAGCCATGCACCGCGCGTTTTTTCCGCCCAGAAGGTTTCATCGGTGATTGGCTGATAAACTACCCCGGCGAAGACATCACCCCAACCATTGCCATCAAGGCGCGGTTCCTGTGCGGCAATTGAAATCGCGAAATGAGGAATACCGTGCAGAAAATTGCTGGTCCCATCGAGCGGATCAATGATCCACCGCGGTTTATCAGGATCGCCTTCGATTACGCCTGCTTCTTCGAGCACGAAGCCCCAGTCCGGCCGCGCAAGAAGCAATTCGTCATAGAGAATGCGTTCGGCGCGTTGGTCTGCCTTGGACACAAAATCTGCCGGCCCCTTGCGGCTGACCTGCAAATGTTCGACTTCCCCGAAATCACGGCGCAGGCGATTGCCTGCCTTGCGCGCAGCGCGTTCCATGACGCGGATCAGGCCAGATACTGCTGCCATGATCGATCAGCCGACCTTGCCGACATAGGTGCGTTCGTAAACGTCGACGATAATCCTGGTGCCTGAACCGATATGCGGCGGGACCATGACGCGCACACCGTTATCGAGCACCGCTGGCTTGTAGCTGGAGGAGGCAGTCTGCCCTTTCACAACGGCATCGGCTTCCACGATTGTTGCTTCGATCTGGTCGGGCAGCGCAACCGAAATCGGCTTTTCTTCCCACAGTTCCAGCGTCACTTCCATCCCGTCCTGCAGGAAAGCCTTGGCATCGCCGAGCAAGTCCGAAGGCAAGGTGATCTGTTCGTATGTATCATTGTCCATAAAGACCAGCATCTCGCCATCTTCATAAAGATACTGGAATTCCTTGGTGTCCAGGCGGACTTTCTCAACCGTATCGGCGCTGCGATAGCGGACGTTAGTCTTGCGGCCATCCTGCAGATTTTTCATTTCGACCTGCATATACGCACCGCCTTTGCCGGGCTGGGTGTGCTGGATCTTGGCGACTTTCCAAATGCCGCCCTCATATTCAATGATGTTGCCGGGACGGATGTCCACGCCGCTGATCTTCATGGGAATGCTAGCCTTATATTCAGGAGAGCGGGCACTGACCCGCATCATGCGCCGCGCCCTTAACCTACACATGCGTAACGGGCAAGGCGTGCAGCGATGCAAGCTTATAGGCATACTGGCGTATCAGGGGCCGAAGTGTTAGGCGCACGGACAATAGTTATGAGAGCAGCATTCATCCTGATGATCGCCATTTCGGCCGTTTCGGCCCAGGTTTCCGCGCGACCGACACTTGCGGGGCGGCTGGATACTTTGGCAGTTGGCGAATATCGCTGTGCCTTACCGGGCGACGCAACGGGCGCGGCCTGGCAGCCGGTTGAGGAACGAAATTTTATTATCGGCAACGCATCTACCTATGCAGCCAAGGGCGGATCTGGGACTTATCTTCTTGCCGGAGGGACCCTGACGTTCACTCGCGGGCCGATGAAGGGTATCCGCTTTCAGAAGAAAGGCAGCAGCACCTTGCGCGAAATTGACGATCAGGGAAATCTGGGGCGTTTGCGCTGCGTCCGTTATATTGGATCGCGCTAGTCAGTATTTGGCGAGCACGGCGGTAAAGGCGCGCACCATTTCGGCCTCATCCCCCATCCAGACGGCCCCGGACACGGCAATGAAGTCAGCCCCGGCCTCAATGATTGGCTGGCAATTGCCGGGTGTGATTCCGCCGATTGCAACACTGGGGATTTCAAACAACTCATGCCAGAATTCGAGTAGCTCGGGTTCAGCCCGGTGCTCAGTTTCTTTGGTCGAACTGGGGTAGAAAGCACCGAAAGCGACATAATCCGCCCCGTTCTCGCCGGCTTCCATCGCCAGATGGCGGCTCGCATGGCACGTCACACCGATCTGCGCCTCCCGCCCCAATATCTCGCGCGCCTCTTTGGGGGAGCCATCACTTTGGCCCAGATGCACACCATCAGCGTTGAGCCGCTTCGCCAAAGCCACATCATCATTCACGATAAACGCGACATCATGCGCGGCGCATATGGCCTGCAAGGGCGCCGCAAGCTCTGCCGCTGCATGCTGATCAATCCCTTTTACACGAAACTGAAAAGCCGCGACTGGCCCGGCGGATAAAGCTCTTTCGAGCCGCTGAGGAAAATCGCCACCCACGTCGGGCGGAGAGATCAGGTAAAGCTGGCAAGGTTGATTATGCTCGGTCATATCGGGTCCAATAGCGTCACCGGAGAATACCGCCAATGAAAGCTTTCACCGCACTAACTGCCATGCTGATTTTGGCCGGACTGTCCGGCTGTGCCGTGACCGCTCATGTTCCCGGAAATTCACCGGACTCCGTTGATTGCCCCGATGGTCAATGCGTGGCGCTTGGGCAAAGTGCCAAATTCGGAGGTATCTCGGTAATCCCGCGTGAAGTGATCGAAGACAGCCGATGCCCCGCCGAGGTTCAATGCGTCTGGGCTGGACGAGTGGTCGTTTCGGTCGAACTTGTCGAACGAGGCGCCGCTGCTGGCGCTGGCAATTCCATCCTGCAGATCGATAATATCGAAGCAAAGGCCATAAAGGGCGGAACACTTCGGTTGACCGCAATCACGCCTCCAAGTCCGGCACCTGGCAAATCGATCAATCCAAAGGATTATCGTTTTTTCTTCCGGCTTGACCCATAGAGTACCGCTGCCAGAGAAACCTAGCCCGCGATCGATGCGCGCTGGATATGATTGATCGCCTCTCCCAATGCGTTGTCGAACTGGTCGTCGCTCATTTGCGCGCGCAACTCCTCGAGCAACGCACGGCTAAAGCTGGCAATCATCCCGGTGTTTGCCGCCAATTCCTCGCAGGCATCTTCCCTCGTAAATCCACCCGACAAGGCCACTACGCGCAGCACATTGGGATGGTTGACAAGCGGTTTGTATAGATTGGCCTCTACCGGAATCGACAGTTTCAACATCACCTTGCGTCCGGCAGGCAAGGCATCCAGCTGCGCAAGTATTTCATCACGCAGAATCTTCTCACCGTCCGCACGGTCAGCGGAAGTGATGGTATATTCCGGCTCAAGAATTGGCATCAAACCAGCATCGGCAATCCGGCTTCCAACTTCAAACTGCTGGCCGACCACGGCCTTGATCCCATCGGTGTTCGCGGCGTGGATTACGGAGCGCATTTTGGTCCCGAACATACCCTTGGTCACCGACTTTTCGAGCAAGGCATCCAGTTTGGCCATCGGCTTCATTAGCTGGACCCCGTCCGCTTCCTCCATCAGCCCTTCGTCGACTTTGATAAAGGGTACGATCCCCCGATCCTTAAGCGCATCTGGCGCGGGCGTGCCGCTCACGGAACCGTCCATGGTTCGTTCAAACAGGATTGCGCCAATCACCTTGCCATTGGCAAAGCTGGGGGCCGTGATCACGCGGCAACGCATTTCGTGAATCTTGGCGAACATTTCATCATCGCCGGACCATTCAGCGTCCGCTACGCCATATCCGCGCAGAGCCTTTGGTGTGGAGCCCCCGCTCTGATCCAGAGCCGCAATGAACCCCAGCCCGGTCACGATTTTGTCGGTCATTTCCTGCTGGTTCATTCGCGCTTTCCTGCCCTATGATTGCAACGTCTAATTGGGCTGTGCATACGAATGCAAAGCCTTGCTGACGCGCGCCTTAGCCAACGAATTTGTACCCTGCAACCGTATGCGGAAGCAGGGCCACAAATTACTGCCGCAGGGCCGCCACGCCAGGCAAGACTTTGCCTTCCATCCACTCAAGAAAGGCCCCGCCTGCGGTCGAAACATAGGAAAACTCTTCCGCCACACCGGCATGGTTGAGCGCAGCAACGGTATCCCCGCCACCCGCCACCGACACCAGCGATCCTTCGCTGGTCAGGGCCGCTGCCGTTCGCGCCAGCGCCACAGTTGCTGCGTCAAATGGTTCAATCTCGAAGGCACCCAGCGGGCCATTCCACACCAGGGTGCGGCAAGTCTTCAAGACATCGGCCAGTGCCTCAACCGCTTGCGGGCCAACATCGAGAATCATTTCGTCTGCTGCAACTTCATGGACATTGCATGTGCGCAAGGAGGCCGGATTGGCTGCAAATTCTTTGGCAACCACAACGTCATACGGCAAATGTACCGTGCAACCGGACTGGTCTGCCGCGTCCAGAATTGTATTCGCTGTATCGGCCAGTTCATGTTCGCATAGCGACTTGCCGACATCAACGCCGCGTGCCGCCAGAAAGGTATTAGCCATACCGCCGCCAATGATCAGATGATCGACCTTGCTGACTAGATGTTCCAGCACTGCGAGCTTGGACGAGACCTTGGCCCCGCCCACAACCGCCGCAACCGGTTTTTCCGGATTGCCCAGCGCCGCATCGAGAGCCTTCAATTCCCGTTCCATCGCACGGCCAGCATAGGCAGGCAGGATATGCGCCAGCCCTTCGGTGCTGGCATGGGCACGATGCGCAGCAGAAAACGCATCGTTGACAAAGAAATCGGCATTTTCGGCGATTGCCGCGGCAAACTCCGGATCGTTGGCTTCTTCGCCTGACCAAAATCGGGTGTTTTCGAGCATTCCAATATCGCCATCGCGCAGAATGCCGACCGATTGCTTGACCACAGGACCGGCAACTTCGGGAATGAACATCACTTCCCGGCCAAGCACATCTTCAACAGCGTCCAGAGTCATGCTCACTGACATGGTCGAGTTGCGTTGCCCATTCGGCCGGCCGAAATGCGCCAGCAGCAAGACTTTCGCTCCTGCATCCGCAAGTTCGAGAATCGTCGGGGCCGAGGACTTCACACGAGTCTTATCGGTTACTGCCCCGCCGTTCATGGGCAAATTGAGGTCGACCCGCACAAGTGCCACCTTGCCCCGGACATCACCGATATCATCCAGTGTGCGAAAAGTGCCCATTAGATTTCCCTCAGATCAGTCCCGCCATTACACCAGCGGTGTCAATCATGCGGTTGGAAAAGCCCCATTCATTGTCATACCACGAAACCACGCGGCACAATTTGCCTTCCATGACTGTCGTCTCAAGGCTGTCGACTGTCGAGCTGGCCGGGAAATGGTTGAAATCAGAACTGACCAGCGGCTGATCGGTGTAGCACAGAACGCCTTTCATTGCCCCTTCGGATGCGGCCTTCAATGCAGCGTTAAGCTCATCAGCCGAAGTGTCACGCTTTGGAGTGAAGACCAGATCGACCAGGCTGACATTGGGCGTCGGCACCCGAACAGACGAACCATCCAGCTTGCCGTTGAGTTCGGGCAATACCAGGCCAACGGCGCGCGCGGCGCCGGTTGTGGTGGGGATCATGTTCAGCGCTCCGGCGCGCGCGCGGCGCAGGTCGGAATGGATCTGGTCAAGGATCCGCTGGTCGTTCGTATAGCTATGGATCGTGGTCATGAACCCACGTTCGATACCGACCGTATCGTTCAACACCTTGGCTACAGGCGCAAGACAGTTGGTCGTGCAACTGGCGTTCGACACAATTACATCGGATGGCGTCAATATGTCGTGGTTCACACCGTAAACGACCGTCGCACTGACATTTTTGGCCGGGGCAGAGATCAGCACCCGCTTGGCGCCAGCTTTCAAATGCGGCTCTGCGGCTTCATGCGATTGGAAGAATCCGGTACATTCCAGGACCAGATCAATCCCCATTGCAGCATGGGGCAGATTGCCCGGATCGCGTTCTGATGTGACAGCAATGTTCTTGCCATTGACGGTTATGCTGGCGCCATCTGACGACACTTCACCCGGAAACCGTCCGTGGGTCGAATCATAGGCAAAAAGCAATGCGTTGGCTTTCGCATCGGCCAGATCGTTGATTGCGACTAGCTCCAGATCATGATCACTACGTTCCAGAATTGCCCGGGCGACCAAGCGCCCGATACGACCGAAACCATTGATTGCAACCTTGGTCGACATATTAAAAGCTCCAGATTAATAATTGATTTTATTTAATATTTTCGGAACGATTGCATCCGCAGTGAAGCCGAATTTTGCAAATAATTCCTCGGCCGGGGCGGATGCGCCAAACCGATTGAGACCGATGTTTATCCCGTCATGCCCGGTATAACGCTCCCATCCAAGGGTAGAGCCTGCTTCGATCGAAACTTTTAGCACATCGGCAGGAAATATGTCTGCGCGATAGGATTGATCCTGCAATTCGAACAATTCAGCGCAGGGCATCGACACCACATCGGCGCCGATACCTTCTGCTTCGAGGCAGTCCGCAACCTCTGCGGCGAGCGCCACTTCCGAACCGGTTGCCACGAGAACTACTTTTCGGGCCGCCGAAGCGCCTCTCAGGCGGTAAGCCCCCTTGGCGCTTAGCATGTCACCATCATTGCGCAGTTGAGGCAGATTCTGACGGCTGAGCGCAAGCACCGACGGGGTATCGCGGTGCTGCAAGGCGAGATTCCAGCATTCCGCCGTCTCGATCACATCACAAGGACGGAAAACATTGAGATTGGGGATGAGCCTGAGGCTCATCAGCTGTTCCACTGGTTGATGGGTAGGACCATCTTCACCCAGGCCAATACTATCGTGCGTGAAAACGTAGATCGCCCGCACCTGTTGCAAGGCGGACAGGCGCACGGCATTGCGGCAATAATCACTGAAAATCAGGAAGGTGCCGCCATAGGGGATTACGCCGCCGTGGAGCACCATGCCGTTCATCGCCGCGGCCATGCCGAATTCACGAATACCGTAATAGAGATAGCGCCCGCCATAATCTGCCGCAGTCAGCGGGCCAGTGGCCTTGGTCTTGGTGTTGTTGGAACCGGTAAGATCCGCCGAACCACCAATCATTTCAGGCAATAGAGGGGTCAGCACCTCCAACGCCAGTTCGGAAGCTTTACGGCTGGCGATATTCTGCGATTTTCCAAGCCATTCAGCAAAGGCCTTGGCCGCTTCGTCGCCCGCAGGCAGATCGCCGGCCATCCGGCGGAGGAATTCCGCCTTGTGGGGCGAGGCATCGCAGCGTTTCTGCCATTGCGCATGCGAAGCAGCCCCGGCTTCCCCGGTCGAACGCCAATCCGCGAGAATTGGTTCAGGCACTTCAAACGGTGGGGAGTCCCACCCCAGTTCCGCCCGTGCAGCCGCGATCTCCTCAGCGCCAAGCGGCGCGCCATGGGTGGCGCTGGTGCCTTGCTTGTTCGGCGCCCCTTTGCCGATCACGGTTTTGCACACAACCAGAGTTGGCCGTGATGTCTCGGCGTAAGCTTCAGCCAGGGCCCGGTCGATATCGGCAAAATCATGCCCGTCACATTCGGTGACATGCCAACCCGTAGCGCGGTAGCGGGCAGGAATATCTTCGCATGTCGAAAGGTCGGTCCCGCCATCGATGGTAATCGCGTTCGAATCCCACAGCACATTGAGATGGCCGAGCTTGAGATGGCCCGCGATTCCGATGGCTTCGTGGTTGATGCCTTCCATCAGGCACCCATCACCGGCAACAGTCCAGGTCCGGTGGTCAACCAGTCCATCGCCAAAATGGGCGTTCAGATGGCGTTCGGCAATCGCCATTCCGACCGCCATCGCCACACCTTGCCCCAACGGGCCAGTGGTGCATTCAACCCCATCAAGCAGGAAGTTTTCCGGATGTCCGGCACAGGGGCTGCCCAATTGCCGGAAATTGCGGATATTATCCATGGTTGGCGCCGCGTAACCGGACAGATGAAGCAGCGAATAAATCAGCATCGAGCCATGCCCGGCGGACAGTACGAATCGGTCACGGTCCGGCCAGTGCGGCGCAGCAGGATCGAACTTCAGATATTTCGACCACAGGACCGCAGCAACGTCGGCCATGCCCATCGGCATCCCGGGGTGGCCCGAATTGGCGGCCTGAACTGCATCCATCGACAGTGCTCTGATGGCGTTGGCCATTGGCGCCAGGCGGGACGGGTCGAGGCTCATAAACGGCTCCTGATATTCCGCGTCATCTGGAAAATATTGCCAGCGGCAGGCTGCACGCAAAAGCGATTCGACGCGGGCGAAGCCTTTGCGGACAGGCGCCGCTAGGTCAAGGACAGGTCCACCTGTCTTCCCCAAAGTTTGCCTTTCCCATCCTTCCCCGAACCGGTTGAAACCAGTTTATCAACAGCTTCGGGCAAGCCTTTGCCTCCTAGTGCAAAATGCAGTAAAATGCGGGTATGATGGATCAACGCATGGCACAGGCAACACAGCGGATCGAAGCAGCGCTAGGCAGGATTGAAGCGCTGACGGATTCTATCCGCCCAGTGCCCCCTTCGGTGTCCAGCCTGGTGGTGAAACATGAAAGCCTGCGCGATTCGGTGACCAACAGCCTGAAAGAACTGGACGATCTGATCGAGAGGCTGGAAAGGTGAGCCAAGTTACCCTTTCCGTCGGCGGCCGCAAATACACCGTCGCCTGCGCGGACGGCGAAGAAACGCACATTGCCCGCCTTGGCGAGTCCATCGACGCAAAATTTCGGCAAATCGGCAACGGGACCGGGCCGGAGTCGCAAAATCTCCTGTTCGCCTGCTTGTTGCTTGCTGACGAATTGCACGACGCCAAGGCCGCCGGTGGTGTCAGCCAGAATGCAGGGCCAAGTGCTGCCGACACGGAAGAGGCGAAACCCGCAGACGCAGATCCGGAATTGGTGCAAAAACTCGAAAGATTTGCAACCTTGCTCGAAAATTGCGCCGATAAGCTTGAGAGCAAGGTCGGGACGTCCTAAATAGGTGCCGGCGGGACTGCCCGGCACGAGCCAACGAACATCCCTGAGGCTATAAGCAATCCTTGGGAGCTGTCCCTGTCCGGAGTAACGTGGATTTCACGGGGCTCCGAGGCATACGGCGCCCACCTGACGTTTTCGCGTCAGAGGATCTCCTGGCAAGACCCATGGTGGTTCCGTCACTTGAAACTGCGAGGCTAGATTTGAACAGCAAACAGCGCCTGCGCAAACAGCTTCGGGAGGCCCGCCGCCACTATGTCGGCGCCCTTCCCGAAATAACGCGGGCCTTGCTGTTCAAGCGGCCGCCTGCTCCGTTGATGGAATTGGTGCCCGACGGCGCAACGATCGGACTGTATCATGCACGCAGCCCGGAAGCGCCAACCGCAAGCTACGCGAATTTTTTCTTCGAGGCCGGCTATCCATTGGCCCTCCCCCGTTTCGAAAATCGCGCAAGCGCCATGGAATTTCATCGGTTTAACGCCCCATTTGACGAAAGTGATCTGGAACCGGGGCCATTCGATCTGCGGCAACCCCCGCGCGGGGCTGATGCGGTGATTCCCGAAGTCCTGCTGATGCCTTTGCTCGGCTTTACCGCACTGGGGGAAAGACTTGGCCAAGGCGGCGGCCATTATGACCGGTGGCTTGCCGATCACCCGCAAACAATTACCATTGGCATGGCTTGGGACCCCCAGTTGGTCGAATCGCTGCCTCTGGAACCGCATGACATGCCGCTGACGGCTGTGATCACACCTACCCGATTTTATGGTCCCTTCGATGCGTAACCAGCCAACCTGGCGTATCCCCATCGGCATCCTTGCGCTGCTGGCGGCGCTGACAGCGTATGCGCTGGCGGTGATGTGGGCGAGCCAATGGATCGGGCGGCTGCATGTTCTGGTCCAGACACCCGTTTATCTGGTGCTGGGGGTAGCGTGGCTGCTGCCGCTGCGCCGTTTCCTGATCTGGATGGAAACCGGCCGCTGGGGCTAGATCCCAACGGGTCCAGCGCACGCGCACCGACTTGATGAAATAGCATAGAAACCACCGCCACAAGATGGCCGCTGGTTCCGACAGTATTTTGGAAAATTAGGCCCCAAATGGCGCGAGTGACGGGACTTGAACCCGCGACCTCCGGCGTGACAGGCCGGCGCTCTAACCAACTGAGCTACACCCGCGCAATACGGCTCAAATCGCTTGGGCCGCTTGGGAAGCAGCGCAACTAGTGGAGCATGCCCAAGCTGTCAACGCAGAACAGCGGCAAAAATTGCCTGTTTTGAAAGCTACGGGAAACTTCCCCTGAAACTGTGCGCGTTAACCATATTTTCGTCCCTTGGTGCGAGACAGGCCCCGTGTTCGTGACATCACGATTTTCAGGGGTTTGAGCAATGCGGATCGTTTCGGTTCTTGGTCTGGCGCTTTGTTTTTCCAGTGCAGGATTGCAGGCGCAAACAACATTGCAAACCTCCCGCGCCGTATATGTCGAACGGTTGAGCGAAACATCAAATGGCCGCAGCACGCGGGCAATCGAACCGGCAACCAGCCTGCGCACAGGCGATAAAGTGGTCTTGCTGGTTGAATGGAATGCCGCAGCCGACGCCCGTGAGCTAACCGTTGCCAGCGCCGTACCCCGCACCCTTGCCTTCCAGCGCAGTAGCAAGGATTCGCTCGAAGTATCCGTCGATGGCGGCCGCAACTGGGGTCAGCTTGGCACATTGCGGGTTCAGGATGGCGACGGTATTCGCCTGGTGTCTCCAGAAGATGTTACCCATGTGCGTTGGCGCGTGCCTGCGCGCGAGATGGCGGCAGGCCGTAACCGGATAACCTACAGCGCCATCGTGCGCTGAGGCAGTAGGTCAGTTGGCCAGAATCAAGGCTGGCGCTTCCATCAGCTTCTTAATTTCCTGAACAAAACACGCCGCATCATAACCGTCCACTACGCGGTGATCGCAGCTGATCGAAATATTCATCAGCTTGCGCTTTTCGATTCGTTCGCCGCCCATGCCATCGGGCACAAACATCGGACGCTCGACTATCCGGTTGGGGCCAATGATGGCCACTTCCGGCCGGTTAATCACCGGTGTGGTCGCAACTCCGCCCAGCGGCCCAAGTGAAGTGATGGTCAGAGTTGATCCAGATAGTTCAGCCGACTTTGCCGAACCGTCGCGCGATGCATCGGCCAGACGTTTGATTTCGCGTGCAAGTTGCCACAAATTTTGCGCCTGCGCGTCGCGAATAACCGGCACCATCAAACCGCCATCTGTCTGGGTAGCCATACCCAGATGCACCGATCCGTACCGGGTGATGACATTGGCTTCATCATCATATCGCGCATTGATCATCGGAAATGCGGGCAAGGTCTTGCAAATGGCTGCGATCAGCAGCGGCAACATGGTTAGCTTGGGCCGCTGGCCGCGCCCTTCATTGAGCTGGGCTCGCAATTGCTCCAGCGCGGTTACATCGCATTCCTCGACATAGGTGAAATGCGGGATGTGGCGCTTGGCGGCCTGCATGTTTTCGGCGATGCGCCGGCGCAGTCCGATAACCTTGATTTCCTCATCCTTGCGGGGCGCAGCGGAGGCTGCAAAGCCCTTTGCGCCATTATAGGAGAGGAATGCGTCCAGATCGGCGTGACGGATGCGGCCATCAGCGGCCGGTTTGATTTCCGACAGATCGACTCCCAGATCCTTGGCGCGCTGGCGCACCGCGGGGGAGGCCAGAACTTTTTCCGCTGTCCCGTGTGATTGCACGGGGCTTGGCGAAGGATCGCTCTTCTTCTCTGACTTTGCACCGGAAGGCTCCACTGCGGCTGCTACGGGTTGTTCCTGCACGGGTTCTGGAAGGGGGGTGTTTTCTTCGGAAGCCGGTGCCACGGTAACACTGCCCTGCCCCGCTGCGTCCTCCTCTGCTTCGCCTTCCGTTTCGATCACGACCAGCATGGAACCGATTGCGATCACATCGCCAACTTCGCCGGCAACTTCGATGACTTTGCCCGAAACAGGGCTTTCCATCTCCACGGTGGCCTTGTCGGTCATCATGTCGGCGATCTGGTCATCTTCCTCGATGGTGTCACCGACCTTAACGTGCCAGCCGACAATCTCGGCCTCTGCGATGCCTTCACCGATATCGGGCAGATTGAATGTGAAACGGGCCATGATCGTTACTCGCTCAAAAGCTTGTCGAGAGCCTCGCCAATGCGGACGGGCCCGGGAAAATACGCCCATTCCAGGCTATGCGGATAGGGTGTGTCAAAACCTGTAACCCGTTCAATCGGGGCTTCGAGATGATAGAAACAGCGTTCTTGCACCAGTGCAGACAGTTCGGCCCCGAAACCGGAGGTACGCGTGGCTTCATGCACGACCATGCACTTTCCGGTTTTCGCGACCGATTTTTCAATGGCTTCGATATCGAGCGGAACCAGCGTGCGCAGATCAAGGATTTCGGCGTCGACGCCTTTCTCGGCGCAGACCGCCTCAGCAACATGCACCATGGTGCCGTAAGCCAGAACAGTCAGCGCCTCGCCTTCGCGCACCATCCGGGCCTTGCCCAGTGGCACGGTGTAATAGCCTTCCGGCACCACGCTATCGCGGTGTTTTTTCCATGGCTCTACGGGTTTGTCATAATATCCGGTGAAGGTGCCGTTGTAGATCCGCTTGGGTTCGAAAAAGATCACCGGATCATTATCTTCGATCGCGGAAATCAGGAGCCCCTTGGCGTCATAGGGGGTGGAAGGGATAACGGTGGTCAGCCCGGCAACATGGGTAAACAGCGCCTCCGGGCTCTGGCTATGCGTCTGACCGCCGAAGATGCCGCCGCCAAAGGGTGAACGAACGGTCATCGGGGCAATATATTCACCGGCCGAGCGGTAACGCAGACGCGCCGCTTCCGAAATCAGCTGGTCGAGGCCGGGATAGATATAATCCGCGAACTGGATTTCCGGCACCGGGCGCAGGCCATAGGCGCCCATGCCCACCGCCACGCCGATAATTCCGCATTCCGAGATCGGTGTGTCGAACACGCGGGTTTTACCATGTTTTTCCTGGAGGCCCGCAGTGGCGCGGAACACGCCGCCAAAATAACCGATATCTTCGCCCAGCAGGATCACATCCGGATCACGCGCAAGCATGATGTCCAGCGCATCATTGATCGCTTCGATCATGTTGAGCCTGCGGGGCTCGCCCTGGGTCATCGCCGCATCTTTGGCTTCCTTGGTGCTCATTTCGGGCGACCCTCCGGCCATTTGACCTCTCGTTCGTGGATCGCCTGTGCGGCCTGTTCTTCAAGGTGCCAGGGCAGAGTTTCGAATACATCTTCGAACATGGTGTGAAACGGGTGGTGCAGGCCATGGCCCAGAATGCCGTTCTTTTCGGCTTCCTTGGTTGCCGCCTTGACGTTTTCTGCACATTCAACGTCCATCGCAGCCTGGCGATCTTCGTCCCATTCACCCAATGCGATCAAATGCTTCTTCAGGCGATTCACCGGATCGCCCAGCGGCCATTCTTCCTCTTCATGCGCCGAACGATAAGCGCTTGGATCATCCGATGTGGAATGCCCTTCGGCCCGATAGGTGAAATGTTCGATCAGGGTCGGCCCGCAATTGGCACGGGCGCGATTGGCGGCCCAGCGTTCGGCGGCATAAACGGCAAGCGGATCGTTTCCGTCTACTCGCAAGCCTGCGATCCCATACCCCAGGGCGCGTGCTGCGAACGTCGTGCGTTCGGCACCGGCAAATCCGGAAAAGCTCGATATCGCCCATTGGTTGTTGACCACATTGATGATCACTGGCGCATTATAAACAGCCGCAAAGGTGCAGGCGGAGTGGAAATCCCCTTCGGCCGTCGATCCTTCACCCACCCAGGTGGCAGCGATCCGGCTGTCACCCTTGATGGCTGAAGCCATGGCCCAACCCACGGCCTGCGGGTTTTGTGTGGCCAGATTCCCGCTGATCGAAAAAAAGGAATGTTCGCGGCTCGAATACATGATCGGCAGCTGGCGGCCTTTCAGCTTGTCCCCACGATTGGAATAAATCTGGTTGATCATTTCGACCAGTGGATAGCCGCGCATGATCAGGATTCCCTGCTGGCGATAGCTGGGAAACACCATGTCATCGCTTGCCAGCGCCATTGCAGCGGAAATCGAAGTTGCCTCTTCCCCGGTGCATTTCATGTAGAAGCTGGTCTTGCCTTGCCGTTGCCCGCGATACATCCGCGCATCGAAAGCCCGCACCATGGCAAAATGCCGCAACATCTGACGCAATGTTTCAGGGTCTAGTTTGGGGTCCCACGGCCCATGCGCGATATTGTCATCGCCCAACACACGGATCAAATCCTGAGTTAATGCCGCAGTCTCGGATGCATGGCAGGCTTCATCCGGGCGCGCCTGAGCGCCGGCTTCGGTGATTGCCAGATAGGAAAAATCGGCTGTGTCACCCGGGCGATATTTCGGTTCGGGAACATGCAGCGACAAGACAGGCTTGTTGCTGCCCTGTGCCGATCCTGTCTCGGGCGTGTCAGCCATGTCGCTCTCTCCCAGACAATGAAGCAATCTTATACGCGAGTGTTATTTTATTTCAAAGTCGCCAAGGCGTCAAGATGTGCGGTCGCGGGCATAAACGCCCTCATACAGCGATAGGGGCCTTGATGGCGCCTAGGGGATTGTAATCGCGAACCTCGAAATCTTCGATCCGGTAATCGAAAATGCTCGGCGGGCGCCGGGTAATCTCGAGCACAGGTACACCGGCGGGTTCGCGTGACAATTGTTCGTTCACCAGCGCTTCGTGATTGAGATAAAGGTGGGTATCCCCGCCCATCCAGATGAATTCACCGGGTTCAAGATCAACCTGCTGGGCAATCATTCTTTGCAACAGCGCGGCCGACCAGAGGTTGAACGGCAGGCCCAAGGCGACATCGCAGCTGCGCTGGTACAAGGCGCAATTGAGCCGCCCGTTGGCAACGTGAAACTGGTAGGTCTTGTGGCACGGCGGCAAAGCCATCCGATCAAGCTCGGCCACATTCCAGCCTTCGATGATATGGCGGCGGCTACCCGGATTGGAGCGCAGGGATTCGACCACCTGTGCCACCTGATTGATCCCCGGCCCCTTCTCAAAGGTTCCATCCTTGCGGTATTGGTATGTCGGCCAATCGACCCACTGCTTGCCGTATACCGGGCCAAGATCACCCCAGCGCAGCGCGAAGCCTTCATCGGCCACTATACGCGCCGAAAACGCTTCGCGGCTGATGTCCTCCCCGGTTTCCCGGCGATACCGGTCAAGGGGCCAGTCGGTCCATATCTCGACACCCTGTCGGCACAATTCGCGGATGCTGGTATCCCCGGTCAGGAACCACAGCATCTCTCGCGTGGCCGTTTTCCAGTACACCCGCTTGGTAGTCAGCAAGGGCATCCGGCCTTCACCCAGATCGAAGCGCAGCATAGCCCCGAAGATCGACCTTGTGCCGACCCCGGTACGGTCCCGTCGTTCATCCCCTTGCGTCCAGATGCGCCGCATCAGATCGAGATATTGCTGTTCGGGATGCGTAATCGCCGGGGAATCAGGAAGTGTCGCAGTGGGTATCATAACCACTCCCTAGACCCGCAATTGCCCGCTTGCCACCCCGCCGATGCACCCGTATAGCGCCGCCTCTGCCTCGCCCGAACTCAACCTATTTGGGTTGCGGGTGGCATCCGGTCGGGGAGTAGCTCAGCCTGGTAGAGCACTGTCTTCGGGAGGCAGGGGCCGGAGGTTCGAATCCTCTCTCCCCGACCAATGTGCCCGCTTTTATATTGGAAACGGTATGAAGCCCGAAAATCCAGCCATCCTGTTCGTCTGTCTTGGCAATATTTGTCGCTCGCCATTGGCTGAGGCCGCGTTTCGCGCGGCGGCCACCGCGGCGGGGCTGGCGCACCATACCGATTCCGCTGGGACCGCGGCCTATCATGTTGGCGATCCGCCGGATTCGCGGAGTGTTACCGTTGCCGCGTCATACGGAATAGACATCAGTTCCTATCGCGGTCGGCAAATCTGCGCGCAGGATTACCGCAGCTTTACCCACATTCTTGCCCTTGATCGCGCAAATCTGGCGGATATTCGGCGGCACGCACCGGCGGACAGCACCGCCAAGATTGCACTGTTGCTCGATATGGCAGATGGAAATGAAGACGGTGAGGTTGCTGATCCTTATTACGGTGACCTTGCAGATTTCGAGACAACCTGGTCCGCGGTCAGGCGAGCGGCTGACGCCCTGGTGGCAAAATTGCTGGTGGGCCGCACTTAACCGCCGCGCAGCATCTGTACGCCCCAATCGCGTTCGAACAGATAGAGCAGAATTCTGGCCGCGTCACCGCGTGGGCCGGTGAGCCCGCCGTCTCGTTCCATCAGCAGCCGCGCATCATCATGCGCTTGCGGCAGTAACCGGGTGATCTGTTCCAGCGTGGCAAGCTGGAACGGTGCGTCACCCGACTGCCGTGTTCCCAGCAATTCACCGCCGCCACGCAGCCGCAAATCTTCCTCTGCCAGAATAAAGCCATCCTGCGTTTCGCGCATTAACGCCAACCGTTCACGCGCGGTTTCGGACAGGGATGATCCGCGCAGCAGCAAACATGTCGACTTATCCGATCCGCGCCCTACCCGCCCACGCAATTGGTGAAGCTGGGCCAGTCCAAACCGTTCGGCCTGTTCGATTACCATCAGCGTGGATGCAGGAACATCGACGCCCACCTCAATCACCGTTGTCGCTACCAGCAGCTTGGCCGCGCCGCTGGCGAAACGCTCCATCGCGGCGTCCTTCAGTTCCGGCTTAAGCTGCCCGTGGACCAGTACGACCTGATCCCCGAACCGTTCGCGCAAGGCGGCAAAGCGCGCTTCGGCGGCGGCGTTATCGTCCATCTCATTGTCGCGGACCATTGGGCAGACCCAGTATGCCTGCTGGCCTGCCGCAATGTGCCGCCCGACCGCCTCCACCACGTCAGCGATCCGTTCCTGCGCGACTACCCGCGTATCGATCGCCTGCCGGCCGGGCGGCATTTCGTCCAGGCGGCTGACATCCATTTCGCCATATTGCGCCAGGGTCAGCGTGCGCGGGATCGGCGTGGCGGTCATCGCCAAAGTATGCGGTGTGCGTTTGCCCTTGTTTGCCAACATCAATCGCTGGGCAACGCCGAAGCGGTGCTGTTCATCGATCACAGCCAGCGCAAGATTGCGGTAATTCACGGTGTCCTGAAAGATGGCATGGGTGCCCACCACGATCTGGATGCTGCCATCCATCAGCCCCATCAAGATTGATTCGCGGGCCCGGCCCTTGTCGCGGCCAGTCAGCAAAGCCACCTGCACACCAGTAGGCGCGGCCAGCGTTCGCAGCGTTTCGTAATGCTGCCGCGCAAGTATCTCGGTTGGTGCCAGCATTGCCGCCTGCCCGCCTGCCTCCACCGCGATCAGCATGGCCTCCAACGCAACCACGGTCTTGCCTGCGCCAACATCACCTTGCAGCAGACGCAACATCGGCGCTTCCTGCCGGAGATCGCCCTCGATCTCCGAAATCGAGCGGTTCTGGGCGCCGGTCAGCGGGAAAGGCAATTGCAATTTGCCGCGCAGACTGCCGTCGCCAACAAGCGGCTGCCCCTTGCGGGCGCGGTTGTCCGCGCGGACCAGCATCAGTGCCAGGCTGTTGGCGAGAAGTTCGTCATAGGCAAGCCGATCGCGGGCGGCGGCATCTTCGCCATGATGCGCGGCCTTAAGCGCAGCGGCCCAGACAGGCCAGCCAGCCTTTGCCAACAAAGTCGGCTCGATCCATTCCGGAAGATCGGGCAACCGCGCCAGCGATTGTTCGACCAGAGAGGCCACTTTGGGTTGAGTCAGACCTTCGGACAATCCATAAACCGGTTCACACAGACGGGTGATCATATCCCCGCCTTCTTCCGCGACATGGTCGGGATGGACGATCTGCAACATGTCGCCATACCGGTCGAGCCGCCCTGCCACCCAGCGCTTTTCCCCCACCGGCAGCAGCTTTTTGGCGGTATAGGATGCGCGGCCGAAATAGGTCAGCGCACAGACATTGCCCAGGGCATCCTGCGCCAGCACCCGATAGGGTCCGCGCCCGTTACGGTTCGGCCGATGCTCGGTCGGGGTCAGCGCAATCACGATTTGCTCACCCTCTCCCGCTTCGTCCAGATTGCCGACTGTCCGGCGAGTGACGAAGCGTTCCGGCAAATGGAAGATTATGTCGCGAACCCGCGCAAGGCCGATCTTGTCGAGCGGCTTCTTCAATTTGGGCCCGACGCCGTCCAGCGCCTCACTTTCGACAAACAGGGGATTGAGCACTTCGGGACGCATGGACGGCACTATGCCAAACACCGATCGTCATGGCGAGCATGGCCAAGCAATCCTGCGTGCAAAAAATCTGCAGCCACTTGCCAGACCAGCTTCCCATAATGGCGATGATGATCAAGGTTGAGGTCAATCGGATTCTGCCCTACCCGCGCCCGATGCCCGACCAAATCAGTTTTGAGACCCGAATTGCGCGTTGTAAATTTCGCGGCTGGCACCGCGGCACGCGCGAGGCGGACTATATGATTGGCGGTTTTTTCGACCGCTATCACGCATCGTGGGGCGAAACGGAATTGGCTTGGTACGAAACGCTGCTTGATGAAGAGGATGTCGACATCATGGCATGGGCGCTGAAAACGCAGGATGTGCCCGATCACATTGACGGCGATCAGATGGAATTGATGATGCGGCTCGACTATGTGGAGATCCCCCGCTGAGGGTTGCCTCCTCACCTGATGAAAAACCGATGCCCGACTTCAACCGTATCCTGACGGCCAAGACGCCGCTGACCCTGTCTTCGATTGCCCGCGGCGCGCAGCCGTTGGTGCTGGCCGATCTCGCCCGCGCGGCGAAGGGGCGCGCCGTCTTTGTTGCGGCGGATGATGCAGCCATGCGCGCCGTTGCCGAAACAGCGCATTTCTTTGCGCCAGAACTGGACGTGATCGAGTTTCCGGCCTGGGACTGTCTGCCCTACGATCGCGCCAGTCCTGCACTTTCGGTTAGTTCGAAGCGTCTGGCCGCCTTGCACCGCTTGCAAGGCACATCGCCGGGCGCGCAGTTATTGGTCACCACGGTCAACGCAGTGCTTCAGCGGGTGCTTACCCCATTCCGCATCCGCGAGGCTGTTCGGCTGTTCAAGCCTGGTACCGAAATTGGCCACGCCAGCCTGTCCGCTTTGCTTCAACGGCAAGGCTATTCGCGCAGTGACACTGTGGTTGATGCTGGCGAATATGCGGTCCGCGGCTCGATTGTCGATATTTTCCCTTCCGGTTTGGAACAGGGCTTGCGACTGGATTTCTTCGGCGATGAGCTGGAAAGTTTGCGCCTGTTTGATCCGGCCACACAGATGAGCACCGGGGTCGTCAGTTCGCACTTGCTACTGCCTGCCAGCGAAGCCTTGCTCGACGATGACACGATCAAACGGTTTCGCAGCAATTATCGTGAAATGTTCGGCGCAACCGCGACCGGCGACCCGCTGTATCAGGCCGTCAGCGAGGGGCGGCGCCAGGCAGGGATGGAGCATTGGCTGCCCCTGTTCGAGGAACGGTTGGCGACGGTGTTCGATCATCTTTCGCCCGACGACCAGATTGTAGTCGATGCCGCCGCCATCCCTGCGGGTGAGGAGCGGCTGGGGGACATCGCCGATTACCACCAGTCACGCCAACAGGCTGCCGGGCAAAAGGCTGGCAGTTATCGCCCCTTGGCCGAAAATGCGCTGTATCTATCAGGAGGAGAGTTCGAGGCGGCGCTGCAAAATTGGCCGATCCACCGCAGTTCGATATTTGCCGAACCGGAAAGCGCCAAGGTACTCGATTTCGGCTTTTCATCGTCGCGCGATTTTACCCCCGAACGCGCGCGCGGGGATAACATTTATGCAGCCGCGGCGCAGCACCTGACTGCACTGGGCAAAGCGGGCAAGCGGCCTTTGCTGGCGACATATTCGGCTGGCAGCCGCTCCCGGATTGCCTCGATCCTCGCAGAAGCGGGGACCGAAACAAAACTGGCAGATAGCTGGCAGGAAGCGCTGGGCTTGTCCGCCAAGGGCATTCCGGTGGCGGTCGTGCTGCCTTTGGAAAGCGGATTTTCCAACGACCAACTCGAATTGCTGACCGAGCAGGATATCCTCGGTGACCGGCTCGTGCGCCGCAAGAAGAAACGCAAGGATGCGGATGCATTTCTCGCAGAATTGTCGGCGCTGGGCCGCGGCGATCTGGTGGTTCATATGGAACACGGCATCGGGCGTTACCTCGGGCTTGAACCCATCACAGTCGGCAAAAGCCAACATGATTGCGTCATGCTGGAATATGCGGGCGGCGATAAGCTCTACATCCCGGTCGAGAACCTCGAAGTGCTTTCCCGTTACGGGTCTTCCGAAGACTTCGTCCAATTGGATAAACTGGGCGGCGAAGGTTGGCAGCGCCGCCGCGCCCGCCTGAAGGAACGCATCCGTGAGATAGCCGGGGAATTGATGCGCACTGCGGCTGCCCGCGCCCTGCGCAAGGCACCTGTGTTTTCCGCCGACGATTCATCCTTCAACCCGTTTATCGAACGCTTCCCCTGGGAAGAGACCGAAGATCAGGACCGCGCCATCGCGGATGTTCTGGCAGATCTGGAAAGCGGCAAGCCGATGGATCGCCTGGTGTGCGGTGATGTCGGTTTCGGCAAAACCGAGGTCGCATTGCGCGCGGCCTTTGTGGCCGCCATGAGCGGCAAACAGGTTGCAGTGGTTGCACCAACAACTTTGCTCGCCCGCCAGCATTATACCAATTTTGTCGAACGGTTTGCCGGCTTCCCGCTCAATGTCGGGCGCCTTTCCCGTCTGGTGCCGCCAAAGGAGGCTTCCGAAACGCGCAAGGCGCTGGATGACGGAACTATGGATGTGGTGATCGGCACTCACGCCATCCTGTCAAAGTCCACGCAATTCAAGGATCTCGGGCTTGTCATCGTGGATGAGGAGCAACGCTTTGGTGTGACGCACAAGGAAAAGCTGAAACAGCTTCGCGCCGATGTCCACGTGCTGACGCTCACGGCCACACCGATCCCGCGAACGCTGCAAATGGCAATGTCCGGGCTGCGCGAACTGTCCACCATCCAGACCCCTCCGGTCGATCGCCTCGCAGTGCGAACCTATGTGATGGAATGGGATGACATGGTGATGCGCGAGGCATTGCTTCGCGAACATCATCGCGGCGGGCAGAGCTTCATCGTGGTGCCGCGCATCGCTGATATGGCGGATGTCGAACAATGGCTGCACGACAATGTCCCGGAGATTAAGGCGATCAGTGCCCACGGGCAAATGTCCCCGACCGAAGTCGAAGAACGCATGGGCGCATTTTACGAGCGTAAATATGAAGTGCTGCTTTCGACAACCATCGTCGAAAGCGGTTTGGATATTCCTACGGCGAATACCATCATCATTCATCGCGCTGACCGGTTCGGCCTTGCGCAACTTTACCAGCTGCGCGGCAGAGTTGGTCGGTCAAAACTGCGTGCGTATGCCTACCTCACTCATCTGCGCGACCAGGCCTTGTCTGAAGTGGCGGAAAAGCGGCTCAAGGTGCTAGGTGATCTCGACAGTCTCGGCGCAGGCTTCCAGCTCGCCAGTCATGATCTGGACATTCGCGGCGCGGGCAACCTGCTTGGCGATGAACAATCCGGCCATATCCGAGAAGTCGGCTTCGAACTTTACCAATCCATGCTGGAAGATGCCATTCTGGCGGTCAAAGCCGGCGATATGGGCCTCGAACGGGCACGCGAAACCTTAAGCCCGCAAATCACGGTCGATGCCCCGATCATGATACCCGAAGAATATGTTCCGGACCTTGCCGTGCGCATGGCGCTTTATCGGCGCCTCAACGATGCACGGGACAAGGCGGAAATCGAAGGCATGGCCGCCGAAATGATCGACCGCTTTGGCCCGTTGCCACAAGCGACCAGTAATCTGATCAGATTGATAGAGATCAAGCATCAGGCAATCCTTGCAAATGTCGCCAAGATTGATGTGGGCGCGCGCGGCACTCTGGTAAGCTTTCACAAGGATCAATTCCCCGACCCGCTAGGTTTGATTGCCTATGTCGAACGTCTTCAGGGCACTGCCAAATTGCGGCCCGATATGAAGCTGGTGATCAATCGTGTGTGGGGCGATCCGGTATCACGGCTGAATGGCCTGTTCCAGTTGACCAAGGGGCTGAGCGGGATTGCCAGGAAGGCGCAAAAGTAATTTTGCCCTGTTCGCCGTGCAGCCTCAGCGGCTAGCCAAGTCGGCAAATTCGTCACCGCTCATCGGCGCGGCGCGAAGAAATCCCTGATAATAATCGCACCCTTCCAACGCGATCAGATCGCGCTGTTCACTGCTTTCGATTCCTTCCGCAATGATCATCAGGTCAAGCGCCTTGGCCATGGCCACAATCGCGCGGAACACGGCCAGATCCTTTGGCGCATCCCCAATTCCTTCGACCATCGCGCGATCAAGCTTGAGATAATCCAGCGACAGGATCTTCAGATATTGAAAGTTGCAGAAACCTGCGCCGAAATCATCAAGCGCAATCTGAACCCCCACAGATCTGAGGTCGTTCAGCATGGCGGCCGATCGTTCCAGTTCTGACAAGAGTACATGCTCGGTGATTTCCAGTGTCAGGCGTTTTGGATCAAATCCTGTAAATTCGATCAACAGTTCCAGTTCACTGGCAAAACTTGCGGCTGCAAGATCAGCCGGTGTGACGTTCAAGGACAGGCGCAAGTGGTCGGGCCAGCCTGCAGCTGCCGTCAAGGCGCGCTGGGCAATATGGCGCGAAAGCGGCGCAACGTGATCGGCGCGCTCGGCAATCGCAAACAATGTGCTTGCACCGATCCTTCCCAATTGGGGATGTTGCCACCGCGCCAGCGCCTCTGCACCGGTCAGGCGATCTTCCGGCAGGCAGTATTGCGGCTGGAACACCACTTCGATTTCGCCGCGATCAAGTGCGGTCAGCAGATCTGCCTCGAGCTGCGCACTGGGCCAGCCGCGCGGCGTCAAACCACCATCAGCCCAGACAACCCGGTGGCCATGTTGGCTGCGCGCATGTTCCAGCGCTTCGCCCAGCCGATCAAAAATCATTCGCGGCCCTTCACCGGGCATCGCCCGCATCAGCGCCACTCGCGGCCACAAACGCAATGTGCCCCCGTCATCCAGTCCGGCAATCGGATGCGCCACCGCATCGGCCAATGCCTCGCCAAGCCATTGCCACCTTTCGCGGCTGCAAGCCTCCCGAACCGTAATCAGGAATTTGCCGCCGCCGATACGGGCCGCAATCCAGTCCCCATCTTCGAATTCATCTTCGCAGAAATGCGATATCCGCTGCGCCACGGTAACCAGAGCACCATCGCCCACTGCCTCTCCATAAGCCAGATTCACAGTATCGAAGCGGCCCAACCCAAGCAGCATGACATGGACCGGCGCAACGCGGCCTTCAGCAACCCCTTCTTGCTGCCAATCAGCGAGCCGCGCTTGCGCGACATCGCTTCGGGCCAGTCCCGTCAGGTTATCGCGTTGCTCAATATCGATCATATCGGATCTACTTGCCATGATTTGGCATTAGAGCGAAGCAAATCAGTGTCGTGCAATTTGTTAGACGCGTTGCCAAATGGCACAGTGGCCCATAGGACAAGGCAAACGCCAGCACAGCGTCAGTTTCCATTTCTAGGGGTACCGCGACTTGACCAACAAAGAGCAGTCGGGCGGACAAGCCTACAGCCGGTTGGCCTTGCTCGCGTCCGATACGGAGCGGGCGCTGGAAGCCGAAGCGGAACTGCGCGGCCAATATGATTGGGTTCCGCTTGATGAAGCAGATGCGGTTGTCGTGCTGGGGGGTGACGGCTTTATGCTGCAAACCCTGCATCACATGCTCGATACCCATCGAGTCATTCCCGCCTATGGACTTAATCTCGGCACCGTCGGTTTCCTGATGAACAGGCACCGCAACGCAAACAATATCCTGGCCCGCATCGCGAAAGCCCGCCCGATTGCCATCGCACCGCTGAGAATGCAGGCGATAACGCAAGATGGTAACAATCATACATTTAACGCGATCAACGAAGTTTCGCTGCTGCGTGAAACCCGTCAGACCGCAAAAATCGAAGTGACCGTGGGCGGCAAGGTGCGGATTCGGGAATTGGTTTGCGATGGTGTGCTGGTTGCCACTCCGGCGGGTTCCACCGCTTATAATTTATCCGCCAACGGACCGATCCTGCCGCTCGATTCGCAATTGCTTGCACTAACGCCGATTTCGGCATTCCGCCCACGCCGTTGGCGCGGAGCGGTTCTGCCTGATCGTAGCCGGGTTACTTTCCGCGTCCTCGATTCGGCCAAACGCCCCGTTTCGGCCGTGGCAGACCAGAAGGAACTGCGCGACGTGGCCGAAGTTTCCCTCGAAATCGCGCGGGAACTGGAACTGACCCTGTTGTTCGACCCGGGTCATTCCCTTGATGAACGAATTGTCGCCGAACAATTCGTTGTCTGACCTCTGGAATACAATTGGGCAAAACTCTGGCTTGCCAAACCAAACCTGCCTGCATATAGGCGCACTCCTGTCCGCAAGGACTGCTCCCCGATAGCTCAGCGGTAGAGTAGGTGACTGTTAATCACTTGGTCGTTGGTTCGAATCCAACTCGGGGAGCCATCATTTTCCAACGTTGAAATGTGGCAAATGATCGCGCGCAAATGCGCTGCCGTTAATTTCCGGCTCAAAACCCATCCCGCTGCGGCACACACCATTATCCCCAATGGCAATTTGCGCCGCAACTGACATCTTTTCGCCCTTGAAAGGGAGAAATCTGCATGTCTCACTTTACGTATCACACCAGCCCGCCAGACCGCTGGGTCATGCCGCGGCCTTACCGGGATGCCAATCTGCGCAAGCTGAAATATGGCCCAGTGGCGCCGATGACGCGGCCCGGGCTTATTGCCCGTTTGCTTGGCCGCGCCTGAAGCGGATCAGAAAACCGGCGGCTTGATGCAATCAGGCTGCCGCGCCATGACAATGTTTGTATTTATTGCCCGATCCGCAGGGGCACTGTGCATTTCGGCTAATGCCCATTCCGGCATAGGGATCGTCACTGACAGTAGCGGCCCCGCCCGGCCCGACCGCAGCGCGCGGTGATCCCGCGAAGGAACCGAACATCGCTTCCTGCCCGGCAGAACCATCACCATCGTCGGAATTATCCAGACCGGTCAGCGGATCGACATGGCCTGTCAGGAAATCCGGCAAATCGGGCAAAGCGTCTTGCGCAGCAGGTGCCATACGCAGTTCGCTCTTCATCAGGATGCTGGTGATATCTTCGCGCAGAGTGTCCAACATGCGCTCAAACAGCCCGAAGGCTTCCTGTTTATATTCATTGATCGGCTGTTTCTGCGCATAGGCGCGCAGGAATACCACCTGGCGCAACGCATCGAGCGTCGCGAGATGTTCTTTCCAGTGATGGTCGAGCCGTTCAAGCAGGATGCTTTTTTCAACCTTCTTCCAGATACCGGGTTCCGCGGAGGCAATCTTGCGTTCCATCATTTCATCGGTCTGTTCGCGGAGCCGTTCCTCGATAAGGTCGGGTTCGACCTGATCTTCCTGCATCCAGTCTTCGATTGGCGGCGTGATCCCCAGGACCTGCGCCACCCGAACCTTCAAACCTTCCACGTCCCATTGTTCAGGATAGGACCCGGGTGGGCATGCTTCACCCACCAATGCGTTGACCGTATCGTGGCGCATATCAATCACCACATCGTCCACCGCTTCGCTGTCCATGATCTCAGCGCGCTGTTCGTAGATCACCTTGCGTTGATCGTTCATCACGTCATCATATTCAACGACTTGCTTACGGATGTCGTAATTGCGGGCTTCGACCTTCTTCTGCGCGGTTTCGATGGCCTTGCTCAGCCATTTGGACCCGATCGCCTCGCCGTCTTCGAGGTTTGAATTCATCATTCGGCTGAACAATGTATCCGGGCCGAAAATACGCAGCAGGTCGTCTTCGAGGCAGAGGTAAAAGCGCGAAAGCCCTGGGTCGCCCTGGCGGCCCGAACGGCCACGCAGCTGGTTATCGATCCGGCGGCTTTCATGGCGTTCGGTACCCAGCACAAACAGGCCACCAGCGTCCCGGACCTTTTCACGCTCTGCCCGAACTTCAGCTTCGATCTTGGCGATAGCGGCGTCGCGATCCGGGCCTTCCGGCATCTCGCTCAGTTCATCTTCGATGCGGAATTCGATGTTACCACCCAGCTGGATATCCGTGCCACGGCCAGCCATGTTGGTGGCGATTGTCACAGCGCCGAGGCGGCCCGCCTGTGCCACGATGTGCGCTTCGCTTTCATGGAAGCGCGCGTTGAGAACGGAGTGTTTCACGCCCTCTTCATCCAGGAACTTCGACAGCAATTCGGACTTTTCGATGGACACAGTACCCACCAGCGTCGGCTGTCCGATTTCTGCCTTCTCAGCGATAGCTTTCGCGATGGCCTTGAACTTGTCCTGAGTGTTCTTGAAGAACTGGTCTTCTTCATCGACTCGCAGCACACCAACATTGGTCGGGATCGTGACCACATTCATCTTGTAGATTTCCCAGAACTCGGCTGCCTCTGTTGCAGCAGTACCGGTCATACCGGCCAGCTTGGGATACATGCGGAAATAATTCTGGAAGGTGATCGAGGCCATTGTCTGGTTTTCAGGCTCGATTGTCATGCCTTCCTTCGCTTCGACAGCCTGGTGCAGACCATTTGACCAGCGGCGACCATCCATCATGCGACCGGTGAATTCATCGATGATCACGACCTTGTCATCCTTGATGATATAGTCCGTGTCGCGCTTGAACATGATGTTCGCCTTCAGCGCCTGGTCCAAATGGTGGACGACCTGCGTATTTACCACATCGTAGAGATTGTCAGATTCAAGCAAGCCGGCATCAGCGAGCATCTGCTCAATCTTTTCCGTCCCATCTTCGGTCCAGGAGATGTTCTTGGTCTTCTCGTCAGCTTCGTAAAAATCGGGCTCAATCTGTTTTACGATCGCGTCGATCTGGACATAGAGTTCGGTCTTGTCTTCCGTCGGGCCGGAAATGATCAGCGGGGTGCGCGCCTCATCAATCAGGATCGAGTCGACTTCATCGACGATCGCGAAATTGAAAGGACGCTGCACCATCTGACTGCGTTCGTGCTTCATATTGTCACGAAGGTAATCGAAGCCGAATTCATTGTTGGTGCCATAGGTGATGTCAGACCCATAAGCTTCGCGGCGTTCGAATTCGTTGAGATTGGGCACGATCACCCCGACAGTCAGCCCCATCCAGCGATAGAGCTGACCCATCCATTCGGCATCGCGGCGGGCCAGGTAGTCATTGACTGTGACCACGTGAACGCCCTTGCCTTCGATCGCGTTCAAATAGGTGGCCAGCGTGGCGACCAGCGTCTTGCCTTCACCCGTGCGCATTTCGGCAATCTCGCCCCGGTGCAGCACAACACCGCCAATTACCTGGACATCGAAGTGCCGCATTCCAAGAACGCGGACAGAGGCTTCGCGAATGGTGGCAAAGGCTTCCGGCAGGATACCCTCAAGCGTCTTGCCTTCGGCCAGTTGTGCGCGAAATTTCTCGGTCTGCGCCTGCAATTCACCGTCGGACAGGGCAGAAATCTGCGGTTCGAGCGCAGCAACCTGATTGACGATCTTACCTATGGATTTGACGTAACGGTCATTGGATGAACCAAATACGGATTTGACGAGTGCGTTGATCATTGAAATGGTCCTGTCGGGCCTGAATTATCTGGATATATTGAGTGGCTGCACATGATCTGTGCCGAGCCATCGATTTTCGCGATTGGAAGTGCCGAATGCGGCGCTATTCGTACGCGCGGTCCGCCCCGAACTGGACAGTGGGGATGTAGATCATGACCGGCTTGCGCGCTTTGCATGTCGCCACCGGATCGCTGGCGGTCGGGCGTGTACCCGGCCGCACAATGCATTCGCACTTAACCGCCTGGCCAGTTGCGGCCTGCGTAGCCGCACTACCAATTTGTGCGCACATTGTATCAGCGGCAGACGCATTTACAGGCGCGTCCAGCGCGGCAAGCCCGGTAATCAGGGCAAGGCAAGTTAAGAGACGGCGAAGCATCGTGGGATCAGATAGTCATTTCGACCCGCTTAGTCCACTCGCAAACGCGTTTACCTTGGAGGTCTAGCGCCTTAGAGGGGCGCAATGGATCTTACTCGCTCGCCTCTCGCCCTGCCTTTTCCCGACATGCCCGCCATCGGAGGCGTCACCTTGCGTATCGCCAGGGCACATTACAAAAATTGGGACAGGGCCGACCTGACCTATATCGAGCTGGCACCTGGCACCTGTGTTGCGGGCGTTTTCACCCGCAGCGCCTGCCCTTCCACCGAAGTTGAGATGGGCCGTGAGCAGGTTAAGGCTGGGCGCGCGCGGGCATTGGTTGTCAATGCCGGCAATGCCAACGCCTTTACCGGCTATCGCGGACGCGAAGCGGTAGAACAAATCATGGCGCAGGTGGCGGATCACCTCGGTTGCAACGCGCAAGAGGTATTTGTTTCCTCCACCGGGGTAATCGGAGTTCCCTTGCCCAAGGACAAGGCAAAAGCCGGGATCACCGCTGTTCTGGATTGCGCCCCTTGCAGCTGGGAAGATGCTGCCACAACCATCGCCACGACCGATACGTTTGCCAAGGGCGCGACGGCGTCGGCGGTTGTGGGTGGTAAACGGGTCGAAATTTCCGCTATCGTCAAAGGCAGCGGCATGATTGCACCGGATATGGCAACCATGCTCGGTTACATTTTCACCGATGCCGCAATTACGCCAGAGTTCCTGCAAAGCCTGCTGGCCGCCAGCAACGCCCAAACCTTTTCGTGCATCACCGTCGATAGCGACACATCCACCAGCGACACTGTGCTGGCCTTCGCCACCGGTACTGCCGGAAATGCGCCACTTGCAAATGTTGACGATCCCGGGGCTGATGCCTTTGCTGCGGCTTTGCACGACGTTTGCCGCCAACTAGCCCATTTGGTAGTGCGCGACGGCGAAGGAGCGCAAAAGTTCATAGAAATTCGCGTAACCGGCGCGTCGTCAGACGAAAGTGCGCATCGGATCGGCCTGTCCATCGCGAATTCCCCGCTGGTCAAAACGGCTGTTGCCGGAGAGGACGCCAATTGGGGACGCGTGGTCATGGCCGTCGGCAAAGCCGGTGAACCGGCAGATCGGGACAGGCTATCCATCGGCTTTGGCGGCACTTGGGCAGCACGCGATGGCCAACCGCTCGCTGATTATGACGAAGCTCCGGTTGCAGCGCATCTCAAGGGCCAGGAAATCACCATCGAAGTCGATATTGGGCTGGGCCAAGGGCGCGCTACGGTCTGGACCTGCGATCTGACCCACGGTTACATCGATATCAATGCCGACTACCGCTCGTGACCCCGGCCGCGCTCGATGCGGCGATGCAGGCCCTTTTTCGCGATGTGTCGGACACGGTGATCCTGCCGCATTACCAAACACTGACTTCCGACCAGATTTCCGAGAAATCGCACGATGATCTGGTGACCGTGGCGGACACTCTTTCCGAAGAGATGCTGGAAAAAGGCCTTTCCGCAATCCTGCCCGGTTTGCCGATTGTTGGCGAAGAAGCGGCGTTTGCCGACCCCGCCATCCTGACGCGGCTTAATTCCGATTGCTGGATCGTCGATCCGATTGATGGAACCCATAATTTCGCGCAGGGCAAGCCGCCTTTCGGAATTTTGGTTGCACTGGCTTCTGGCGGGGAAACCTATGCAGGTTGGATTTACGATCCCCTGACTGACCGGCTGTGCACGGCCCATCGCGGCATGGGCGCCTTCGTCAATGGCGAGAGGATAAGCGCGAAACCGACCGAAAGCGCCAAGCCTGTCGCAGCGATTTCTCTGATATTCCTGGATCAGGCCGAACGCGAGGCCATAAAGGGGCAAATCGCGCCGCACTACGCAATGGTCGATATCCCCCGCTGCGCAGCGGAACAATATCCGCGCCTGGCATTAGGCGTGAATGACGTTTCGATTTTCCAGAGAACGCTGCCATGGGATCATGCCGCTGGCGTGCTTTGGCTTAACGAAGCAGGCGGCAAATGCTTCCGGCCCGATGGATCACCCTACCGCGTTGACGAACCCGACCGCACCGGCCTGATCGGCGCGGCGAGCCCTGCCCTATGGGATGAACTCGCCGCGCGTCTGGCATCGATGGATTAAAGTTCCCCTTCGAGCCATGCCTTCAGCTGACCCTTGGGCGCAGCGCCAAGCTTTTTGGCAACCGGTTTGCCATTTTTGAAAAGCACCATGAGCGGGATGGACTGAACGCCCATTTCACCGGGAATGCCGGTGTTTTCCATGATGTCCATCTTGGCAATGGTAATCTTGTCGGCCAGCTCGTCGCTGATTTCCTCCAGCGAGGGACCAATCATCTTGCACGGTCCGCACCATTCCGCCCAGAAATCGACCAGAACCGGTTTGTCGGATTGAAGCACATCAGTTGCGAAGCTGTCATCGGTGACATTGATTGTCGCCATGGGGAATCTCCTGTTATCCTGCCCCTCAACTTAGGCCTAGTTGCGCGTCACTCAAGAAGCATTGCCGAAAAGCTTTCCTGCGCGGTGGACAATTGCGGTTTGTGCGCTGTCAGCATTTCGCGCGGGATTGCAAGCAGCAGAGGCCGCTGCGTGTACAGCACGGCTGCGGAAATCTCTCGGCCCGGGTAAATTTGCGCCAGTGCGGCAGCATAGGCGCCCATCTGACGAAGGGTCGTTTGCGGTACTTCTGCAAGGTTGGACGGTGGGCGGCGCGCAGTCTTGAAATCAACGATGGTTACCTTGTCTGCAGTGACGAGCAAGCGGTCAGCCGTTCCAGCGATGACCTGCCCTTCCACCGTTGCAGCAAGCGGCACTTCCGCCAAGGCCGCGCAGGAGAAGATGTCGGCGAATTGGGGATCACCCAGCACGGCCAGTGCCGAAGCCAAGATTTCTGCCCGCATCGCGGCAGGCAAGTCAGGCGCTTGCCGCGCCAACCATTGCTTCGCCTGTTCTTCCCGCCCATCCGGCGCCAAATCCGGCAGCCGCTCAAGCAGCCTGTGGATCAGAACGCCGCGCCGCGCGGCTTCGCGCATGGCTTCCGGGGGAAGCGGCGGATCTGCGCCCTGTTCGTTCCCGGCGGCCGATGGGGCAAGGGGGCGCGGCGGACGCGGTTCTGGACCTATCGGTGTGACCGCCCAATCCGGAATTTCCAGCGCTTTGGTATCTACGCTGGTTTCGCGGCCTGCCACTGGATCGGGGCGTGCACCATGCACCCGCCGCTCACCCCAAATAGGGTCATCAACGGGCGGATCGGAGCACAAAGGCGCAAGGCGGGCATACCAGCTGTCGGGTGCGGGGGCGCTTTCATTCTTTCCCAACGCCCCGCCGATGAATAATGCTTCTTCAGCCCGCGTCATTGCAACATAAAGCAGGCGCCAATGCTCCTGCCGTTCTTCGCGGGCTGTCTGCGCTTCGGCTGCTGCAATCGGACCGACCCGCTCCTCGCCACTTAAGGGCGGCAGTGGCACGCCAAGCTCCCCATCTTGCAATGCCAATCCGCGAACGGGTGACGTATCCGGATTGCCCGTCGCGTCTGCAAGGATCACGATGGGCGCTTGCAGGCCCTTGGACCCATGCACGGTCATCACCCTGACCAGCCCTTCACTTGCATCCGCTTCGCGTTTGAGCTCTCCTTCACCGGCATCGAACCACTGGATAAATCCTTGCAGGCTTGCCGTGTGAGCGGCCGCATAATTCGCAGCTGCATTGAGCAATTCATCGATCGGATCCTGCGCATCACGGCCCAATCGCTGGACCAGTTTGCGGCGCCCCTGCCACGGCCCGGCGAGCATCCAGTGAAGGAGCGCCTGAGGCAATTCGTAATCGGCAAGACGGAGCATGTCGCGCAAACTCTCGCAAGTGCTCATGACCAAGGGATGTTC
>JAHEAV010000004.1:0-26456 GCA_024642565.1 Erythrobacter sp. | reverse complement strand
CGGTCCACGAAATCGAGCACGGACTGTGCCGTGCGATACGATCGGCCAAGACCGATGGACAAAAGATCGCGCGCGACAATCCGGTCCCGCAATCCGGCAGTATTGGCGCGGGCCTCTGCCATGATGGATGCGAAATATTTCTGGTTGCGCCGGAAATTTTCCGGGCTCGTCCCTTGAAAGCGGAAGATCGCCTGCTTGTAATCGCCAACAACAAAAATGGTCCGCAACTTGCCATCACGCTGGCCCAACCCGGCAAAGAAATCTCCGGTCAGTGCCTTGATGATCGACCACTGCGCTTCGTTGGTATCTTGCGCCTCATCGATCAAGATGTGGTCGAACCGCCTGTCCAGCTTGTAGCGAATCCAGTCCGAAAGCCCGTCTCGGGTCAGTAAAGCGGCAGCCTGGCGGATCTGATCATCAAAATCGATAAACCCTTCGCGGATTTTGGCGGCTTCCCAACGAAGGGCAAACCGGCGCCCAACCTGAAGCGCAGGCGCGAGGAAATCGACCAGTTGAAGCAGCGCGCGTAATTCGTGGACCGCCAGAATCGAAGCAGCGACACGCATCGCTGCATCGGCATAGGCAGGATCTTTCTTTTCGAGCGAGGACAGGGACCGAGCATCGCCCTTCTGGGTAAACATTGCCGTGTAAAGATCATCAATTGCCAACGCACGGCCGGTCTTATCCGCCGAAAGCCACGATTCAGCCGCGCTGGCGGTTTTCATCCCTGTCGCTGTTCCCCAGTCCCTGTTGACCGCGATACATTGGCGTAACGCGGTCACGTCGAATGCTGCATCGGAGCATAGATCTGCAACGCTATCTGGCCCGGCATCTTCGGCCAGACCAAGCAAACGGCGGACATGCAGTTCCAGCGGTTCCTGCCAACTGCCCGGTCCAAACCAAACATCGCGCGCCGCCGCGCAGCGCATGAGCCAACTGCGGACCCCGTCTGGCCCCATACGCAGGCTCAACACCGCCAGCGCGTCCAGCAATTGCTCCTCGCCCTGTTGTTGCCAATCGAACAGCATGGCGGCCAGAACTTCATGGGCCAGCAAGTGGCGGTCGCGGTCCTCCATCGGCCGCGTGCCCGGCACCAGCCCTGCTTCCTCAGGAAAGGCTGCCAGCAACCATTGTGAAAAGGCATGGATCGTATCAATCCTGAGACCGCCTCCGGGGCAATCCAGCACATGGGCAAACAGGCTGCGCGCGCGCGACTGCGTTGCTGCATCAACGGGTGCACCAATTGCCTTGAGGTCAGCCGCCAATGCCACTGTGTCCATGCGGACCCAGCGCGCCAGCACTTCATTCACCCTAGTCGCCATTTCCGCAGCGCCAGCCTTGGTGAAGGTAAGGCACAAGATCTGTGAGGGATCGACATCACGGCGCAGCAACAGCCGCAGAACCCTTGCTGACAAAACCTGCGTCTTGCCGGTACCCGCCGAAGCGGAAAGCCACACGCTATCCTGCGGATCGACCGCAGAAACCTGATTGTCTTGCAGCGGATGAATGATGCCGCTCATGCCTCTCGCCCCATCCATTCATCCAGCCGCATCAACTGGTCAAAGGTGTTGTATGTCACCGCATCGGGATTAAGGCGCGCGGTGAAGGGTTCCGTGCCCAGAATCCACCGGTCGAGCGCATCGTGCAGGTAATCCTCCGCCGTCGGCAAGAAATCGACCGGTTCTATTTCACTGCGGTTTCGGCCGTCTTTCACCGGGCTGGTGATATAGCCAAAACCGGTGTCGCTCTTGTCGCTTTTGGCAAGGGACCAATATTCAAACTTCTGCGCTTCACCGGCGATATTCGCAAAACCGCCGCGCTCCGCCATCAGGCCGATGGTTCCCAATTGCAGCGCAAAACCTGCCTTGACCTGTTTGCCGGATGGCGGGCCGCCGGTCTTGTAATCGACGATTGCCAAGCCACCATTCTCAAGCCTGTCGATCCGGTCGGCCTTGCCAAAAATGGTAATCCCGCGGATCTCCACTTCGCCCCATTCTTCAAACAATGCAGGCGCGCGATCTTCGAAAGCGGCAACCGTTCCCTCGACCCATTCCAGGGCCTTCATCAACCGGGGCTGCCACAGCGCCCGCATCAGGGGATGGGCATTCATTTGCTGCAAAACTTCGCCCGCGACATCGCGCATTGGCCGGCCCGTCTTGTGCCAGACTTCGAGGATTTCATGCGCAGCTGTTCCGCGCCATGCGGCGGAAGGTTCGGCATCGAGCAGTTCGATTTCCTTCAACTGCAGAATGCTTGAGGCGTAAAATTGATACGGATCTGAACGCAGCCGGTCGAGGGCGGTAACGCTGATCCGTACCTGCCTTTGTGCCGGATCGGGGCTTGGTGCCGGACGCGGGTAGGCAGGCGCAGCGCCGCCTTCATCGATCACCTGCGCCAATTCCACGGCAAATTTCTGGCGGTGGGCTTCAAGCAAATCCTCCCCCAACAAGGCTTGTACGCGAAGCAGGAAGCGCGAAGGAATTGCCGGACCGGCACTGTCTCTTCTTGCCCGGCTTAGCACCACTTGGGGTGCACCCAGCGCCCCAGCCAAATCATGGGCCGATAGACCGATACGAAAATCTGCGCCCGGTACTCCCAAAGCCCGCAGAACTGGTGGGGCCAGCAGCGGATCGGCCGCAGGGGCCGCAGGCCAGATACCTTCGTTCAGCCCGGCACAAATCACCAAATCGGCGCGGCTCATACGGGACTCAAGCAATCCATAGATCACCACCCGTGGATGCCCGCCGTAGGGCGGACGCACGGCAATTGGTTCCATCGTATCGCGCAGCACGATGTGCAGTTCCCGCATGGGTACAAACGTGCCGACGTCGCGGGAATTCAGCCGAAGTTCCTCAACCAGGGCCGCAAGCGCACGGCCATCCTCACGCGCCCAGATCGCCTCTCCGCACAGGTTTTCCGCAGCATCGACCAAGCGGTCAAGGAGCTGCGCCAATGGTTGTTCGCCATCAGCCGCCAATAATGGCGCCAGGATGGATTCAACCCTTGCCCACCATTCCGTGACCTTTGCCCGTTCGGCAATGGGACCAAGCGCATCGAGCCCCGGCGCCGGCCGTGGTCCGCGCAACGCCAATTCGAAGGTTCGGGTTCGTTCCAGCCATTCCCGCCGACCGTCACCCCATTGCACCAAGGGATGCTGGAGCAGCGCCATCAATGGGACCGGTGCTGCGTTTTCACTGACCATCTCTGCCAACAGCAGCAGTAACCGGCCTGCGGGTGTCTCGCTCAGGGGCCGGCCTGCGGAATCGTCCGCGACAATGTTCCAGCGGCGCAAATGCTGGACAATTCGCCGGGCAAGGCCCCGATCCGGCGTTACCACGGCAACGCGCTTTGCGGGTGTCTCAATCGCCTCCCGCACCAGCAGCGCAATGGCCTGCGCTTCCCTTTCCGGATTGGCGCTTTCCATCGTTCTGACCCCGGTCAGGCGGCGTTTTTCCGGAGGCAAATCAACCCAATTCCTGCTCGCCTCAGGCGGAAGGAAAAGCGATGAAATAGCGTGCGTTCGCTCTGGCGGTGCGGCGGTAATTCCCTTGCGGTGCCATTGCCGCACTTCACCACGTGCAACACCCATATGGTTGAGCAACAGCTTCAAATGATATTGCGGATGGGTAACCGCATCGCCCCGTTCAAACGCTGGCCCGTCAGGCTGGAGAGGTGCGCCAGCCGCGCCAAGTTCGGCCCACACATCCTCCGACATTGCCAGATCGAGATCGGGCAAAATCACCGCGCCATTCGGCAGATCGGCGACCACTCGAAGCAACCGGGCCAGCGCCGGGGCCGCGCTGGTCACACCGGCGGCGACGATCGGTGTTTCCGGTGGCTGCGCCTGCCAACGCACTGCAGCAAAGTCGAACAGGCGGTTGCGCCGGGCCGCGGCATCGATTTCACCCGTCGCTTGAAGTTCGGATAGCCAGCGCGCCTGAATTCGGGCAAAATTGCGCAAGCTGTTCTGCCAATGGCCCGACAAATCGCCAAGCAAATCAAGCACTCGGTCCTGCACCAGCGCTTCCGGACCGATGTCCTGAACCAAAAGCCGGTCCATTGCCTGTGCAATTTCACGCGCCATCCGCAGCAAGGCGCTGCCGCGCGGTGCATCCTTGCCCAACTCCTGCTTCAGCAATTCAGCCAAACGCAACCAGCGATAGGTTGCATCAACACTGCGCGGAATATCCGATGCACCCAGTGGATCAAGCAAGCTGCCGAGGGTTTCGTCCAGATCGAGATCACCGACCACCGCCATGCGCGGCATCAGCATTCCACTTTGCCCGGCTTCCCCGAAATGACGGATGAACGCCTCGGTTACAACGCGCATCGCGCGGGTACTGGGCAGAAGCAAGGTCAGATGCGCGAGGCCGAAATCCTCTTGCGTGAAGCGCGGAACCAAACCTGCAACCAGCGCATCGGCAAATCCGCGATGCGCGGCTATGGAATAAACGGTCGGCCGCGTTTTCGTGACCGCCGGATCAGCCAAGCTTTAGCGCTTCTTCGGTTGGTTTGATCGATTGGGGGGAGCCCACCTCGAACCACTGGCCAGTAAAGCCGGTTCCATAGAGCCGCCCTTCCTCAATTGCCCGTTCCCACAGCATCATCGTCCCAAATGGTCCTTCGGGTGCATCGCGCAGCAACCGGTGCGAAACAATCTGTATCCCGGTGTATATGAACGGTGCGATCCGCGCCGTTCGGCGGCGCGTTAGCCGTCCGAGCGGGTCCATGTGAAAATCGCCCTTGCCGCGGAAATTGAGCGCACGGGCGTGCGGCACCAACAACAACAGCGCATCCATAATTTCAGGGTTCCAGCGTAACGACAGATCATGGAAGGCATCGCGCGGCCCGTCGAGCCAGATGTTGTCGGAATTCAGACAGAAAAACGGATCGGGCAGCAGCGGTTTCGCCTTCAGCATTCCCCCGCCCGTTTCAAGCAATTGGCTGCGTTCGTCAGAAATCGTGATGTTGGGGAATTTTCGATCCGCCAGATGCGCTTCCAGCGAATCGGCCAGATAATGGACGTTGACTACTGCCTTGCCCACCCCAGCCTCCTCAAGCCGGTCCAGCGCATGGTCAATAAGCGGCTTACCCGCCACGCGCACCAGCGGTTTGGGCTGCGATGCCGTAAGCGGTCGCATCCGTTTTCCTAGCCCCGCCGCCATTACCATTGCACTATCCGATGCAAGCTCAGTCACAGGATATTGCCCCCGAATTCATCGCGTAACCGGCGCGGAATGTTGGCGTCGAACCAGGCTGCCACGGGGGCCAGCGCAGGATGCCGGAGATCACGCTCCATCGCTGCCCACACGCGCGGGATCATGGAAAGGTAGCGCGGCTTGCCGTCGCGCTTCCACAAGCGCGCGAAAATCCCCACAATCTTGGCGTTGCGCTGCGCACCCAGCCGCGCATAGTCGGCAAGAAAATCTGGTCCTGCATCAACCTGCCCCAGGTAATAATCCAGCAATTGGCGTTCCAGTGCCTCAGACACATCGCGCCGGGCATCCTGCAAAAGCGAGACAAGATCATAAGCCGGATGCCCGACCAGAGCATCCTGAAAGTCGATCAGACCCTGTTCCCCGCGCCCCAATGGATCGGGATTGAGCAGCATGATGTTTTCGGCATGATAATCCCGGAGCACCGTGACGCCGGGCCGCTGCCGTTCAAGCATTGGTGCCAAGGCGGCTTCCCACGCTGCGTCATAGGCACCGCAATCCACATCCAACTGCATTGCCGGACAATACCATTCGGTCAGCAGCCCCGCTTCACGCGCATAGACGGCCATATCATAAAGCGGAAACGGGCCGGAGGGCTTGTTGCGAAGTTGCACCAGCGCATCAATCGCATTCTGGTAGGCCCCCGTTTCTCCGTGCGGATTGGCATCCAGCCAATCCCGCATTCGGTCATCTCCGAAGTCCTCGATCAGCACCCAGCCTTGGGCTGCGTCTTCCGCCAGAATCGCCGGCGCGCGCATTCCGTGATCGCTGAGCCAATGGGCGACATGGAGGAACGGCCTGGGGTCCTCTTCCGGCGGCGGCGCGTGCATCAGCATGGCCTTGCGTGGACCATCAGAAATCCGGAAATAACGCCGAAAAGAGGCATCGCCCGGAATCGCGTCGACGGCCGCAGCGCCCCAGCCTGCCAAAGCCAGAAATTCATGCAATCCTTCGGGCAAATCACTCATGGCATTCGCCCTAGCCAATCCGCCCCGCCCTCGACAATCGCAATCCGCCCTTCCTCCGCAGTTTCCAGCGTAATACCAAGAAATCCGGCTTCGTGTTGAAAACCGCCAGCATTCTGCGGCCACTCCGCAATCAAAGCGGCACCTTCGCGGTAATCATCAAGACCGATCTCCACGATTTCCTCGATCTGTTCGACCCGGTAGAAGTCAGCATGAACTATTGGCAGGCTGACTGCGGGTGGGTCATAGGTTTCGATAATGGTGAAGGTGGGCGATGGCACTTCGCCCCTATATCCAAGTGCTTTGATAATCGCCCGTGCGAGGGTCGTCTTTCCAACCCCGAGACCACCCGATAGGGCGACGACATCCCCTACCCGCAGTCGGGTCGCAATACGCGCGCCATAGTGTTCCATCGCGTGCAGATCGGAAAGCGCAACCCTCACGGGATCAAAATGGTCGCGGTTGTCCCTGCGCCCTTTTTCGAGAGAATTTCCAGCGTCCCGCCGTGTGCCTCGATCAGTTGGCGCGCCAGCGGAATGCCTAGGCCCTGCCGCCGTTCAAGCCCCTTGCCATCCGGCGTGACCCGCAAGCCATCAAGCGCCCGGGCAAGTTCCTGGCGCGCCATGCCTTTGCCATTATCCGACACCACGACCCGCGTGACGCCCTTGGGCTTGGCGACATCGACCAGAATTTTGCCCCCGTTCGGCGTGGCTGCAATGGCATTATCGAGCAATTGCCCGAGCGCGCGGCCCAACTGGCGTTGGTCTGCATCGACTTTACCTACGGCATTTCCGCGCAGATCAAGACTTAGCCCCGCATTCTTGATCGCCTGTTCGCGTTCCCGCACGACTTGGGTCACAAAGGGCAGCAATTCTATCTTTTGTTTGGTGATGGGCAGTAACCCGGCTTCGCTTTGTGACAGGTCGAGGACGTTTTCGACCTGCTCGGTCAACCTTCCAACCGATTCAATAATGGCCGCAATATATTCCTGGCCCTGCGGCGTAAGGTCGCCGGCCACGCCAGCTTCGAGCAATTCGGCAAAACCGCCGATCGACGTCAAAGGAGTGCGGAATTCATAGGACATATTGGCAAGGAACCGGGTCTTGACTGCATCGGCATCTTCCAACGCCTGCGCCCGTTCGCGAAGCGCTTGCTCAGCCTTCTGGGAATCGGTGATATCAAGTGTGGTCAAAAGGCCATTACCATCAGGCAGCGGAACACCGGCAAACTCCAGCGTGCGTCCATCCTGCATCTCAACCCTGCCGCCTGTTTCCTTTCGATCAAGGGTGGCTGCGCGAATTGCTTCACCGATGGCCTTTACCTGATCCGGCTTCGCCAGATTTGGTGCAATCGCCGCCAGCAATTTTTCGGCATTGGGATGTTTATCGAGAAAATCGGTCTGCAGCCCCCAGACCCCGCCGAAACTGCGGTTCCACAATTGGAGATTCCCGTCGGGCGCGACAACCGCCAAAGCTTCGAACATACTGTCGAAAATAGCCGTCCGGGTCCGCAGCAAAGTATCACGCGTTGCCGAGATCGCCAGTTGCTCCGTGCGGTCTTCGGCAATCATCACCAGTCCGCCATCCGGCAGAGGCTGGGCTACTACCCTCAGATGTGTCCCGCCCCGCAGCGGCCAGGCCTCTTCGCGTGGCTCGCCGCTGTTGAACCATTCAACATGTTCGGCGCGCCAGGCCGGAAAATCGCGGACTTCCGGGGTTCGATCCCGTTCGCGCGCCTCACTTAGCAGCCGTTCAAATGTGATCCCTGCGCCAACCGCACCAGGCGAAATGCCAAAGGTCCGCCGAAACGGCTGATTGGCGAAGGTCAGCGTATGCGAACTGTCAAACTGCGCCACGCCCACAGACAGGAGATCCAGCATCGAGCGCTGCGCATCGCGAAACGCGCGAAAGCTGCGCGCCTGTTCTTCCATTTCTTCGATATCGACCGCGTAACCGGCAACGCCTTCATCGCCGAGCGGCAGATCGCTAACCCGTAAAGACCGGCGCTGACCGTCAATTGTGGCTGCGACGACCCTTTCGATTGGAAGCTTCTGATTCGAAACATGCATGGCAATCTGGCCAGCCGACAGACCATCGACCGGCTCGATCAATTCGATCTGCTTGCTTACCGCAGTTTCCGCACTGGACGCACCGACAGCTTTTACATAGGCCTGATTGACCAGTCTGATCTTCGCATCCGGTCCGCGAAACCACATCGGCATCGGCGCAGCCTCTATCAGGCCAACCAGTGCCGCGAAGTCTTGCCGCGCCCGCACCGACTCTTCCCGCAGATGCTCAAGCTCGCTGGCACTTTCGCTGAAATCAAACACCCAAACCAGCGCCGCTCCGCCGGGCGAGATTTGCGGATCAGCCAGGTGCCCACGCATGGCAAGGCTTCGCTGCGAACCAGTCGGCGTCAACGCGATGCGGAAGGGTGCGGCAGTGCGCTGTGTCCTTCGAACCCTGTCAGTCAGGTCCGCCAATTGTGCCGCTGACAGGCCCGCGTCACCGTCACCGGCCAGCTCACTCAGATATTCGGGCATTTTTGCAAGCCCAAACCAGCCTGCCAAGCGTTCGGAACCTTCGATTCGACCATCAGCACGCACCAACAGGGGAATCGCCGGCGCTTCGTCAATCATTCTGGCCATGCGCCGGGCTGCTTTGCGGTTGCCGTCCGCCTGTTTCGCCTTTGCTCCGGCAGCAATCATCAACCATGCAGCACCTGCCGTCCAGGCAGCCAACAGAAGGCCAATCAGCGCCATTGCAGTTGAAGAGAGTTGCATAGTGGACCAGCTATGCGGCAGCGCATCAGGATGCAATGGCCAGCAAGGCAAAACGCCCCACAAATGCGCGTAAAAAGGGCGGTTCGGCCGCTGCCGTAACCGCCCTTCCCGTGATCATCGGATCATTTAGTAGCGGTAATGGTCAGGCTTGAATGGCCCTTTGAGCGGAACGCCGATGTAATCGGCCTGCCTTTGGCTCAAAGTCGTCAGCTTCACGCCCAGTTTTTCGAGGTGCAACAAGGCAACTTTTTCGTCCAGATGCTTGGGCAATACAAACACATCATTGGCATATTCAGCGCCTTTGGTGAAAAGTTCGATCTGCGCCAGAACCTGGTTGGTGAAGGAACAGCTCATCACAAAGCTGGGATGGCCGGTTGCGCAGCCAAGATTGACCAATCGGCCCTTCGCAAGAATGATGATCTGCTTCCCGTCGGGGAAGGTCACAATATCCGTGCCCGGCTTGATTTCTTTCCAATCGTAATTGTCGAGCGCAGAAATTTGAATTTCACTATCGAAATGTCCGATGTTGCAGACGATGCTCATCGGCTTCATCGCCTTCATGTGTTCAGCGGTAATCACATCCTCATTGCCCGTGGTGGTGACGAAGATATCGCAGCGATTGACCGCTTCTTCCATGGTCACAACTTCGTAGCCTTCCATCGCCGCCTGCAGCGCGCAGATCGGATCGATTTCGGTGACCATTACGCGGGCGCCGCCATTCCGCAGCGAATCGGCCGAACCCTTGCCGACATCGCCAAAGCCGGCAACGCAGGCGACCTTCCCGGCAAGCATTACATCTGTTGCGCGGCGGATCGCATCGACGAGCGATTCCTTGCACCCATACAGATTGTCGAATTTCGACTTTGTGACGCTGTCATTCACATTGATGGCCGGGAAAGGAAGCTTACCGTTTTTGGCAAGCGCATAAAGGCGATGAACGCCGGTCGTGGTTTCTTCCGAAACGCCGCAGATATTCTGCACCGACTTGGTCAGATAGCCCGGGTTTTTGGCGATGTAAGCCTTCAGCGCCCGTTGCATTTCGATTTCTTCGGCATTCTGCGGGTCAGGCATTGTTTCCCCGGCTTCAAGCCGCGCGCCCCACAGTGCGAACATGGTTGCATCGCCGCCATCGTCAAGGATGATATTGGCGGTCTGATCAGGTTCGGCGTGGCTCCACCAATCAAAGATCTTGCCAACATAATCCCAATAATCGGCAAGGCTTTCGCCCTTGATCGCGAACACCGGTACTCCCGAAGCCGCAATCGCTGCCGCCGCATGATCTTGCGTTGAATAGATATTGCATGTGGCCCAGCGCACTTCGGCACCCAGGGCAGTTAGCGTTTCGATCAGGACTGCGGTCTGGATCGTCATGTGCAGAGAGCCAGTGATCCGGGCGCCCTTGAGCGGCTTGGAGGCGCCATATTCTTCCCGCAGAGCCATCAGACCGGGCATTTCGGTTTCTGCAATGGCTATCTCTGCACGCCCATAATCGGCGAGCGAAATATCCTTGATAATATAGTCGTTTGCAGCAGGCATGGAGGAAATCCTTGTTCGCAAGATATAGATATGGCCGTTTCCGCGCACCAAAACAAAGGGGCAGCGCAGAGAAAACTCGCGCCGCCCCCTAGCGGGTCACCAGAACCTTGGCAAATACCTTGGCCGTTTCAGCCTTACCTGCGTGCTGCCAGCATGACGCCGCTGGATGGGCGCTCGGTCAGCAGCGCCTCGGCTACGTTCAACAATTCTTCGCGCTGGCGCCTCTTGCTCAGGTCCTTCGCGGCCTTCTTCAAATCACCGCAACTCATCCAGGGATGGCCAAGCCCATAGTGATTTGCCATCCCAACACTCAGCGCATCAAGCTTTCGCTTGCCACCCGTTGTGCCATAACGGTCGTTATATTGCGCTTGTAAGGAACGATGGGCGGCATTCAGCTCAGTCAGGTTTGCGGCGCTGAATTTGCGATATTCGGACTGAAAATCGTCCGACCCGAACCGGCAGTGCAGCGAACTTACCATCAACATGATGTCGAGCTGGTGTATGCGTGCCGAGGTATTTTCGGGACTTCCCGCGTTTGCTCCTGTCGGCGAGAGCAACACCATTGAAGCGGCACCCAATTTTACCAATAATCTAACGAACTTATCCATAATTCTTCGCCCCCCCTGTGGCGGGCACCCTACCCGACCACCGAAAGATGCCGGAATGCATTTACCGGATCTTAAACAGCGAAAGTGAAGCCAAATTAACCGTCCAAGTCCTGCGCAATCGGCTTGCGCTAGCCTTCGCAATCACTATGTCCTGCGGCACACGCATACCAATAAGGACAAAGACCATGACGATTGCAGTGGGCGACAAATTACCGGACGTAAAAATGGTGAAGGCTGGGCCAGATGGACCGGAGCAGGTCCAGTCGAGCGAATTTTTCGCTGGCAAGAAGGTCGCACTGTTTGCGGTCCCGGGCGCATACACACCGACGTGTTCAGCCCGCCATCTTCCAGGCTATATTGAAAAGGTCGAGGAACTAAAGGCTGCCGGCGTGGACGAAATTGCCTGCACTTCAGTGAACGACGCCTTTGTGATGGGCGCATGGAGCAAGCAGAACGAAGCTGACGGCATTGCTATGCTGGCTGATGGCAATGGCGATTTTGCAAGCGCGATTGGTCTTGATGCCGACTTTGCCGGGTTCGGCATGGGCAAGCGCAGCCAACGCTATTCCATGATTATCAATGATGGCGTTGTCGAACAGTTGAATGTCGAAGCACCGGGCGATTTTTCGGTCAGTTCGGCGGAATATTTGCTCGAGCACCTGTAAGCCAATGGAATGGGGGCAACTGGCGATCAAGGCCGCAATTTCCGGGGCACTGATCGCTGCCGCCTCTGAGGTCGCTCGCCGCAGCCCCGGCTGGGGCGGGTTGATCGCCAGCCTGCCGCTTGTCTCGACGCTGGCGATGATCTGGCTGTGGCGCGACACCGGCGATGCCGGCAAGGTCGCCGCCATGGCACTTTCTTCCTGCATCTATGTTCTGGCGTCACTTCCGGCCTTTGGCGTGATTGCCTTGCTCTTGCGCAGGGGCACGGCATTTCCACTGGCGATGCTGGCCTTTGTGTTGACTGGCTGGCTCGGCTATACCGTGATGCAAGTGGTTGGCCGCCGTTGGGGGTGGCCGGTCTGATCAAGCCAGGTCAGGGGATGGCGTAGGTGACGGTTGACTGGCCGACCAAATTGTCCTCCTGCCCCTGCCACAACTGAACATCCACTGTTGCCAGGCGTTTGCCGAGCTTGAGCAGGCGGGCGTCGGCATGGAACGGCGCCAACAGGACGCCGCGCAGAAAAACATAGTTGAGGTTGCTAGTCACCGCCATCGCGACCGATCCAATGTGCGCGATGATTACCGCATAAGCGGCGCGGTCTGCCAGGCCCATCTGGGTTGGCCCCGATACCAACTTGCCTGGCCTGAGATCGCTCGAATTCGGGGTGAGCATCATGCGCACCCAACCCGGCTCCACCGCATTGATTGTCACGTCCGCCGCGTGTTCACGATCCGGAAAAGCCTGATCGAAGAATGCCTCCAGATTGACCACATTCATCACCGGGACAAAATCGCGTGGCATGGCGCCTAATACCCCATCAGGCTAAGCACTTCCTTTCGGCTGCGCTGGTCCTCCAGGAAGCACCCCATCAGTCGGCTGGTGATCATACCCACCCCCGGCGTTCGGACACCGCGAGCAGTCATGCAGGCGTGGCTTGCCTCAATTACAACCGCCACACCGTGCGGCTTAAGATGGTCCCAGATGCACTGAGCGACTTCGGCGGTTAGACGTTCCTGGATCTGCAGACGGCGGGAATAGCCATGCAGTACACGCGCCAGCTTTGAAATTCCGACGACATGGTTGCGCGGTAGATATGCAATCGCGGCTTTGCCGATGATCGGAGCCATGTGGTGTTCGCAGTGCGACTGGAAAGGAATGTCCTTGAGCAGCACGACCTCGTCATAACCACCAACTTCTTCGAACACCCGGCTGAGATGGACCGCTGGATCTTCCCCATAGCCCTGACAATATTCCTTCCACGCGCGCGCTACACGGCTGGGCGTATCGACCAGACCTTCACGTGCTGGATCATCGCCCGCCCAGCGCAGCAAGGTACGCACGGCATCCTGCACCTCTTCCGGCACGGGCAATTTGCCATCCGTGGTGCCTTGGTGAACTTCATTTGCGCTGTTCAAGTACCGCAACTCCTGAATGTATGAATCGCATACGGCCTAGCGGAGCGACTTCAGACGGGCAACGGAATTGCAGATCATGCCTGCAAGGCAAATAGGCTGAGCCGGCAAGTTTGATGCGCCAGTAATACAAAAGGCACCCTTCGAAAAAAGGATGCCTTTTGTAATTGGCGCGCCCGGAACGATTCGAACGTCCGACCCCCAGATTCGTAGTCTGGTGCTCTATCCAGCTGAGCTACGGGCGCGCTTGGAGGGGGCCACATAGGCACCGCCAAACGCCTTGGCAATCCCCTATCCGCCAATACCGCTGCATCACGCTCAAAGTTTTGCAAAATGCTGCCGAGCCAACACAACATCAAGAGGCGGCTTTTCAAGCCTGGCGATCTCTTCCGGAAGGAACCAGCCAATATTACCGCCCTCCAGGGCCATTGGCTCCCGATCCCAGGACGTCACAGTGTAAAGCAAAATGACAATTCCCGGTTGGCCTTGTTGGGGTGGACTCTCGGCAAAGCATGATGGGACCAGATCGGCGGTTGCAACGTTAATGCCGAGCTCTTCCTCAAGCTCCCTAACCAACGCTTTTCCAGGGATTTCACTGGCTTCGACCTTGCCACCAGGGAACTCCCAAAGTCCTCCATGCTGTTTGCCGAGTGGGCGTTGATGCATCAACCAGCGCCTGTCCTGGCCGGCAATTGCCGCAGCGACCACAGCAATCCATGTCGGAATATTTTCCATTCGTGCGTTGCTCCGAAACTATTTCTTAAGGATTCGAGACGAAAAGTGGGTCCGTCAGATCGTATCGACAGGTGGTTCCATGAAGTTAAGCAAAATCCTACAAAAATTAGGTCGCGACGCTTCGGGGGCAACAGCTGTCGAATATGGCCTGATATTATCCCTGGTCTTCCTCGCCATGATTGGCGCGGTGCAGACTTTCGGCACTACAGCCACAGGAATGTGGAACGACATTGCCACAAAGATTGCCGCTAGCTCGGGATAATAAACAGGGGGCGGAGATTAGGGATTTGTAAATTCCTTACCTTTATCTCCATCATTGCCCGCTCCGGTTTTACCGGGATGGGACGGGTACCGAAGACTGAACCAGGAGACTAGACATGAAGTTCATCAACAAGCTCATCCGTAACGAAGACGGCGCTACTGCAATTGAATACGGCCTGATCGCCGCTCTGATCGCTGTTGCAGCAATCACCGCCATGCAGGGCCTGGGCACGCAGCTGACCAGCACCTTCACGACCGTTTCGACGAAGATGGCTAATTCCTAAGGGAATAATTCCTTAGGGAATTGACACAAAATCGGGCGGCGAGGTCATCCTCGCCGCCCTTTTTTGTGTCCGAAGCCCTGGTCATCAACGTGACTGGACTACAATCTTGACCTTTTGCCCGGGAACGATTGAATCGCTTGAACTGAGCCCGTTAAGTACACGGAAGCGCTGTTCCTGAGCCGTGCTGTAAGCCATCTTGCCCGCAAGGCTTTTTACGGTGTCGCCGCGCGCAACCACCAGAACATCGATGCGCCTTGGAATCACGGCAGCCGCTTCGGCATTGCTGATTCTTCGTAGCGAATTGAACATCGGCGATAGGGCCTCCGTCCGCCCAGCCTGGCTTATGGCCGCAAAATGAAAAGCCTGGGATTTCGAGAACTCGTAGGCGTAAACAACCACATCAACCTGGCCGCTGCCACTGTTGACCCGCGCCGTACCAAAAGCTGCCGGAATCCCGTTTATCGTCGTCCGTTGCAGAGTTGCGGGTGCAAGGTTTTGCCCGCTGCCCCCCAAATCTTTGAATACTGCGCGAATGTATGTTTCAAGATTGCCGTCATAAGCTGCTGTGGTGAATTGGGCTTGCCCACTTTCGCCGTTGATCGACACAGCTCGAGTGCCGTTGACCATATAAAATCCTGCTGGCACGGCAAAAGCAAGCCGAAGCTCCGGATGCAGGAACTGGCGGCCCTCAATTACGCCCTGCGCCGGATCATCTCCATAAAGCAATCCGTCGACTCGGGCCAAAAAAGCGTCCCGGTTCAGCGAGCCGCCGCTTTGACCCGCCCTGGTCAATGCGCCTTGTACGCGGCTGGCCGGGTCTGGGTGAGTCGATGCCCATTCCGGAATGGTGGCGTTGCTGCCTTGAAGCGATGCATCAAGCGCATTTTGCGCGGCAAGGCTTTGCAAGACAGTCGACATAGCGCGTGGATCATATCCTGCCCGATTCAGATATTCGATGCCAAGCCCATCGGCTTCTAGTTCCTGGCTGCGTGAAAATTTCAATGTCAGCAACTGCGAGCCTTGGAGAAATCCCTTGGACAAGGTTTGACCGATTCCGCTGTTTCCAAGCAAAATTCCGGACAGGATTGCACCGGCTGCACCAAGAAGGGTGTTCTTTTGGGCAGCGGCCTGCCTCCGCTGGGAGTGCCGCGCCGCAACATGGCCAACTTCATGACCAAGCACCCCGGCCAATTCGGCCTCATTATTCATCAAGCTAAGCAATTGACGGGTGCAATAAATGTAACCGCCCGGAATCGCGAAAGCGTTGTTCACCGAACTGTTGAGCAGTGAAACCGTAAACGACTCACGCGCATTGCCGAGACCGGATCGCACAGCGATATTCTTGCCAACTTGTTCGACATAGGCTGACTGCGTCCCCGGATAGGTCCCGCCGAATTCCGAGAGCAACTGGGGATGCGCTTCCGCACCTTGCTTTGCCTCTGCCTGGGTGATTGGGGTGGACGCGCTTGGGATTGCGCCAGCGCCCATGGTTGCGCAGCTGCTGAGGGATAGCGAGAGCAGCAATGTCGATGAAATGGCGGATTTCTTCGTTAGTGGCATGTAGCGATCTCCCAAAGCCATAAGAACCCGGCGTCTCCCCGCCTTTGTCTACAACAACATCGCCTTGTAACCACTCGCAGTCAAATCTTGTTCCCGTTCAGACCGTGCCGATTTGAAGAAAGCGTTCCTCCCTCGCGCGGAGCAGATCCTGCGGCGACGTGTCGGCCAAGGCATCCAATTCTTCCCCGATAGCCTTGCCCAATGCTTCTGCCGCAGCTTTTGGATCACGATGCGCCCCGCCCGTTGGTTCAGGCACGATCCGGTCAATTACATTCAGTTTTTCGAGCTGCTGGGCAGTAATTTTCATTGCTTCGGCAGCGTCTGGCGCTTTCTCTGCCGTGCGCCAGAGAATCGAGGCACAACCTTCAGGGGAAATCACCGAGTAAATCGCATGTTCCAACATCAACACACGTTCGGCACTGGCCAAGGCTACGGCCCCGCCTGAACCGCCCTCGCCCACAATGGTCGCAACCATGGGGACAGGCAGCGCCAGGCAAGCCTCTGTCGAACGGGCAATTGCTTCGGCCTGACCGCGTTCTTCCGCTTCCACACCGGGAAAGGCGCCGGACGTATCTACAAGCGTAACGACCGGCAGGCCGAACCGGCCAGCCAATTCCATCAGGCGGATTGCCTTGCGGTAGCCTTCCGGCTTGCCCATACCAAAATTGTGCCGAATGCGGGTTTCGGTATCATGCCCTTTTTCGTGGCCGATCAGCATAATCCGGCGCCCATCCAATTTGGCAAAACCGCCAACAATGGCTTCATCTTCGCCATAGAGCCGGTCGCCGCCAAGGGGCACGAATTCATCGAAGGCATGCGCTACGAAATCAAGAAAATGCGGGCGTTTGGGATGGCGGGCAACTTGCGCCTTCTGCCACGGGGTCAGTGCCGCATAGGTGCTGCGCAGCAAGGCTGCGCTTTTTTGTTCGAGCCGCTCCAGTTCACTGGAGATATCGACTTCGTCGCCTGCCGACGCCGTTCGCAGTTCTGCAATACGGGCTTCAAGCTGGGCAACCGGCTTCTCGAATTCGAGGTAAGTCATCATCGCTTCGCGCTAGTCTGGATCAACTCGCTCGGCAAGGGGTACACCGCGCGAAAAAGGGTTTGTGCGGGCCAGCGGATGGCATTCATTGACCAGCGTGACCAACCGGGCTGAATCGACATGGGTATAGATTTGCGTTGTCGCAATATCAGCATGGCCCAGCAAGGTTTGCAGCACGCGCAAATCCGCTCCGCCTTCTAGCAAATGCGTGGCGAAGGCATGACGCAGGACATGCGGGCTGACTTTTTCTGCAGGTAACTCCGCTCTGATCGCCAGTTCCTTGAGCATCTGAAACAGGCGAACCCGGGAAATATGCCTGGAGCGGGAAGGAAACAGGAATTTGCCGTCTGCAGGGCGGAGCGCCATCCATCGCGAAAGTGCGTCCTTCGCCATCCGGCTCACTGGCACCATCCGCGCCTGCTCGCCTTTGCCAACTACATTAAGGAACGGCGCATCCCGCGGTACTGCGGACAGCGGCAGGGAAACAAGCTCACTCGCCCGCAAGCCCGAACCATAAAGCAATTCGAGCAGAGCAAGAAGGCGCACCGCAGAAGGCTTTCCACTTTCCGCCTCCAGGGCGGCCCGAGCGAAGAGCCTTTCTATCTGATCATGGGAAAGGATTTTTGGAAGCGGTCGGCGCGGACGGGGCCGCGGGAGAGCCGCAGAGGGATCATCCTCTCGCATTCCTTCATCCACCAAAAAGCCGAAAAACTGCCGCAGGGCCGAACATTTACGGGCAAGACTCGATGGCGCCAGATCGGCCCAGGCTGTGCCCAGACCGGAAAGCTGGTTCTGCCGCGCTGCGGCCAGATTGCCGATCAGTTCCTCCGCCTCCTCAAGATCGCGTCGATAGGCAAGCAGTGTATTGCGCGCAGCCCCCCGTTCGGCCGCGAGCATCTCGAGAAAGGTGTCGATAGCCGCAGACATGCCACCCCTCATTTACTGCCAAACAGAAAAGCCGCTCTGTTCAGCCCCGTGCCACAGCCTCGGCGGCAATCATCCGGGCTTCTGCTGACAGACCAACCCGATTAAGCGCAGAAACAATATGATAAAGATGCCGGGCAGTCATCTTTTCCCAACTATCGCCCTGCATACCTACACCCGCAAGATAGGCAACCAACGGCTGATTATTCACTGCCGCCGCGCGATCAATCAATCGGCTCCATTTTGTCTGCCGCTGGAGATCCAACGACAGGCGATCATTGAAGTCGCTTGTTGTTCCCTGTTCGATTCGGTTCAGACCGGCCAGACCGGCAATCAGAAATTTTGATTTGCGCTGGTCTGCACTGCCATCGTCGTCAACAAAGCTGTCGATTGCTCCAGACGCAATCGGATTGGATTGAGCGCGTTGGGCAAGCGCGATAAGCGCCCAGCCCTGGCTACCTTCGGAAACGACCGGCGCCCAACGCAATGCGTTACGATCGAGCCCGGCTGCCAACATGGCGGCAATGATCTGTCCTGCGTCCGCCTCATATTCACTGCGGGCCGGCATCCGCGCGGCGGCATAGGCGGTCATGACCAGCTTGCCGTAGTCATCATCGCCAGCATCGCCCCAGATTTGCTTCATCGCCGCCAGTCGCTGGGCGGGGCCTTCATCAACATAGGCTGTTCGCAGGAACGCTGCCGTCTGCGCAAGGTCACCTTCGATCCCGTCTTCAGCGTAGATTTGTGAATAGAGGTCAACCATCGCGGCCGCTGAAAGGATGCCCTCACTCGCTGCACGATCGGCCCCCGCCGCACGTTGCGGCAGCGGGAGCATTGGCGCCACCGCTGAAATCCGCTGGTAATAAGGACCGGCTTTGGCAAGCAAACCTTCGGGAATCGCGACCCCCAAGGCTGTCGCAAGCGCATAACGCCAAGGATTCAGATCCTTGACCCCGTCCCATTCCAACGTAACGGCACGCCTCCCGTTGCCCGCGACACCGGCATACCGCTGGGCCAGCAGGACATCGATTGCGGGCGCAATCTGGCGAGACAAGGCCCGATTGAGATCAGAACCTGCACGGGCACCCTGCCCGGCAAAGGCGTTGCATATCGCTTGCAACATTTGCCATTGGGGATCGCTCCGCGCGCTGCCCTGCAGCCTTACCGAAGGGCATGTTCCCACAATATCCGCCGTACCGACATAAGCGACCAGCGCCGCGTCGGTCAGCCCCTTGTTCCAATCGCTGGTATCAACTTCCTGAACCAGCGATCGCGCCGCCGCGTATTCGCCAATTGCGTTCAACGCTGCTGCACGCAGGGCGGCAAATTCAACCGGGTCCATCCCTGACGGCGCCTGAATCCGGCTTACCAAGGCACGGCGAAGCAAAATATGGCCCCAACGCGACACCATAGGTCTGCGCGTACCGGCAAGCGCCGATCGCACAATCGATGCCGGTTGATTTGCGAGTGACATCGGAGGCAGTCCGCCTTCACTGCTGGCCAACACCCCAACCCTGTCCAGTGATCGGCGGGCGGCCGGCGGAATGTCGAACTTGGGCTTGAGCCCCAGCAATTCGTCGAGTTTTTCCGGATCAAGTTTTTCGAGCTCACTCAGAGACGGAAATCCTGCTGGCAGTTCGAGTGATGCCGGAGGCGTACTGCCGGTGGCCGCGCCACCCGGAATCGGCTGAATAACCGGGGTGCTCCCGGCAGCCGGAACAGCAGAAGGCGTCGTGGCGGCCCGAGGCCGGGTTGCTTGCGCTGGAGCCGGTGCCGGAGTTGGTGTCGGATCGTCAAACCCAGGAGGAAGAAGCGACTTGGGTGCGTCTTGAGCAACCACCAGCGTCGAACAAATCGCCAGAGCGCCAGCACCAACAAGCAGAACACGGCTGAGTGAATAATTGCGGACAGAAGGGCGGTGTCTGAACATTATCGAGCTCCCAATTCGGGGCTGGGAACGGGAACCGGTTGCGAGATTGGGCGCAAGGCTTCTTTGCCCCCGCCAATCCATGCATAGCCCAAGAGCGCGGCCAGTAACACTGCCGCGCCCCCCATTATCCGTTTCTGGGTCGTACTCAAAACCACATGCACCCTGTAACCGCGAATGTTGCGCCCCGCCTAGCGCATCTATAGGCGGGGCGGCAATGCACCACGATGATCAATCCTTGCCGGCACCGCTCAATTCTGCAGCTATCGCTTCGATTGCGCGCCGGATTGATCGCCCCATCGTGCTTGTCGGTTTGATGGGGGCAGGCAAATCAACAGTCGGGCGGCGGCTGGCCGGATTGCTCGGGACGGAATTTGTCGATGCGGACGATGCTATCGAGGAGGCAGCGCGACTTTCAATCGCAGAAATCTTCGAACAATTTGATGAAGCCTATTTCCGCGATGGAGAACGCCGTGTCATCGCGCGATTGATTGAAGAGGGCGTCAAACGCGGCGGAGGGGTGATCGCAACCGGCGGCGGTGCATTCTGCAACGATGAAACCCGGGCACTGATTCTCGATTCTGCAATTGCCGTGTGGATCGATTGCGACATTGATACTCTGATCGAACGCACGGCCCGTCGCAATACACGGCCATTGTTGAATAATGGCGATCCACGCGAAATTCTTACCCGGCTTCACGCGCAGAGGAAACAGTTCTACGAGCAGGCCCAGATCCGGGTGGCCAGTCAAGACAGCCCTCATTACGAAGCAGCAATGACTATAATCGAGGCAATCGACCGATGGCTGTAATAAAAGTCGCCCTGGCCGGCCGGCCCTATGAAGTCCGGGTAGAAGCTGGATTGCTCCAAAATGTTGCGCAGCATTGCGCCCCATTTCTGCGGAAGAAATCGGTGCCTATTGTCACCGATGAAAATGTTGCACGGCACTGGCGCGAAGCGATCTCTGCGTCTTTTACCGCAGCGGGATACCAGCCCCACTGGCATGTTCTGCCACCCGGTGAACAGGCAAAGAGCTGGAACCATCTTGCAAAAACGGTCGACTGGTTGCTTGCACATGAGGTCGAACGCGGCGACCACATCATCGCGCTTGGCGGCGGAGTAGTCGGTGACCTGACCGGCTTTGCGGCTTCAATTCTCAAGCGCGGCTGCAACTTCATCCAATTGCCAACAACCCTGCTTGCGCAGGTCGATTCATCCGTTGGCGGAAAGACTGCGATTAATACCGATGCGGGCAAGAATTTGGTCGGCGCTTTCCACCAGCCTTCGCTTGTGCTGGCCGATCTCGATGCCCTCGGCACATTGCCTGCCCGCGAAATCCGCGCCGGTTACGCCGAAGTAATCAAATACGGCATTTTGGGCGATGCCGGTTTCTTCGATTGGTGCGAGACTAACGGAGCCGCTGTGGTGGAAGGGGAAAAATCCGCTCTGGAATATGCCGTTGCCAGCAGCGTGGCATCCAAGGCACAAATCGTAGCCCAGGACGAGCGTGAGACGTCCGGCATGCGCGCGCTGCTGAACCTCGGGCACACATTCGGCCATGCGCTTGAGGCGCAGACCGGCTTTTCCGACCGTTTGCTTCATGGCGAAGGCGTGGCGCTCGGCATGGTCCTGGCAGCGCGCTACTCGGCCCGGCGCGGTCTGATTTCCGCCAATGATGCCAAGCGCGTGACAATGGCTTTACATGTCGCCGGCCTGCCTACCGAGATCTCATTGCTCAGGCTGAAATGCGATGGTCAGGCGTTAGCCAACCATATGCTCCACGACAAAAAGATGGATGCCGGCGTCTTGCCGTTCATTTTGCTGCGCGGCATCGGCGCAGCATTTCTTGACCGGGAGGTGTCGCTGGCAGACATCGCCGTTTTCCTCGATGGACAGTTGCAGGATCAGGTAGTTGCAGACATGCCCCGCAACTCCCGCTAATCAACAAGTAGAACAAAAACTACAGCGAACACTTGGGAGGTGTCATGACCGCATCCGAAGCCACACCAGAAATGGGTGATGTCATCAACGCGGATGATCGCGCTTTTCTGGGCCATCCAAAGGGGCTTGGCTATCTTGCGGTGGTTGAAGGGTGTGAACGGTTTTCATACTATTCGATGCAGACGCTGCTCGTTCTCTACATGACCAAATATCTGCTCTTGCCTGAACATGCAGGAGACGTTCTCGGCCTGGGCGCGATCAAGAACTTCTATGGGCTCGACGGACAGCCGCTCGCTTCCCGGATATTCGGTGATTATACTTCGCTGGTCTATCTGACGCCCATTCTGGGCGGATTAATCGCTGATCGCTGGATGGGCCGCAGGGCCACGCTGATCCTTGGTGGTTTGTTCATGGCCCTCGGTCACTTCCTGATGGCATTTGAGGGAAGCTTTCTGTTCGCGCTGCTTGCGTTGATCGTGGGGGTCGGCCTTTTCAAAGGGAACATTGCCAGCCAGGTGGGCGAACTCTACGGCCCCAACGACCTGCGCCGAGCCATGGCGTTCCAGATATTCTATATCGCCATCAACGTCAGTGTGATTGTTGCGCCATTGGTCTCGGGAACATTGGGGGAAAAAGTCGGCTGGCATTGGGGTTTTGGCACGGCCGGTGTCGTGATGGTCATTGGATTGGTAATTTACATTTTTGCCAAACCTTGGCTGCCTGCCGAAAATTCTGTCTCGAGGTCGGAAAAATCCAAGGCAGCCAGCCCGCCCCTGAGCCGTCAGGATTGGCTTCGCGTTTTCGCCGTAGTCCTGCTTGTGCCGGTGATGTCGATCTCACTCCTAACCAATCAGGAAATTTTCAACGCCTATCTCGTTTGGGCAGACGAACATTTTCAACTGACCTTCTTCGGCATTACCCTGCCGACCACCTATATGATCACGATCGATGCAGCGGCCAGTTTCTCCATGTTGGTGGCAGTGGCCGCGTTTTACGTCTGGTATGGCAAAAGATGGCGTGAACCTGACGAACTGGGCAAGATGATCATCGGCAGCTTTTTCACGATTGCTGGCGGTCTGTGCCTGGTCATGGCCGCAGCAACGCAAGGAACGGGCAAGATCGGCCTGTTCTGGCCGCTGATGTTTCATCTGCTCAACAGCATCGGCTTTGCCCATATCTTGCCTGTAAGCCTGGCACTGTTCAGCAGGCTTGCCCCCAAGGCTTTGGGCGCGACAATTCTTGGAATATATTACCTGTCATTCTTCTTCGCGAACTATGTCGTCGGTTCGGTTGGCGGTTGGTATTCCACGATGTCGACGACGAACTTCTGGCTTTTCCATGTCGCAACCGCTGTCGTCGGCCTGATCGCCTTCACGCTCTTCAAGGTCTTCCTGGCAGGGCGGCTGATGGGCACTGGTCAGGAACAGCATCCAGCCTAGAGCGGAGCGAATACGGCCGATGTGCACCCTGTCAAACAATGGATTGTCTATTGTTTCAATGACCTGGGTGTGCCACCCCTTCGGATTAATCCGCCAGATTCAGTATTCCTGATGGTCTCTGGTTTTCTTGATATTGGGGCCGATCGCTGTGAAACTGCAAAATTACCCGTTCATTTCGCCAAAACTCGCCTTCACGATTGCCAGGGTAATGACGGCCATCTTCTTCATGGCCCATGCCGCCGTTCGCATAGCCAACGGTTCGATCGCGCAATTCGGTCAATTCATGGAATCGGCGGGCTTTCCCCATGGTGTTCTGTGGGTTTGGGCAATTACGATTACAGAATTGGTTTGCGGTTCACTGCTGGTGGCCGGCCGTTATGTACAGCTGGCGACAATTCCGCTGGCCATTATCGTTCTGGTCGGCATCGGCCTGATCCATATCCACATTGGCTGGTTTGTGGGTGAACATGGCACCGGCGGCAGCGAATATAGCGTGGCCTTGCTGACCTTGCTGTTGCTTGTCGCGGTGAATGAACGCGGCAGAGGTTAACGTTTCAACCCAGCCTATTCCAGCTCAAGGATAATCGCATCAACCGCCAGGCTTTCCCCTTGCGCGGCGTTGATTTTTAACACCTTGCCAGCCTTTTCCGCGCGGAGGATGTTTTCCATCTTCATCGCTTCAACTGTCGCCAGCGGTTGCCCTGGTTGCACTTCTTCGCCTTCACTGACGTAGAGTTTGACCAACAGTCCGGGCATCGGGCAGATCAGGAACTTGCTGAGATCGGGCGGGACCTTTTCGATCATATGCGCCGCCAACTCGGCAATATGGGCCGGAAGGACGCGCAGCCCATGTCGCGCACCGCGCACGGTCATGAAATAACCACAACGGCTGGGCGCAAGCTGGATGGTGAGCAGATCTTCGTCCACCTCGACATCGACCATCCGGTCCCCCGGTGTATATTCCATGGCCAAATCGATCTGGACGCCGTCGACAGTCACACCTTCTTCTTCGAGACTGACCGCATAATCGCGCCCGCCCAGCGTCACCACCCAGTCCCCCGGCGGGGCAGTTCGTCCATTCAGCCGCTGGTCGATGCGCCGCGCCCGGTCGGCATCCGCCGTCGCGATAACCCCGGCAATCGCAGCCAGCCCGCGCTTCAAATGGTCTGAGGTTGCCGCGCCTTCGAACCCGTCAGGATATTCCTCCGCGATGAAGCCGGTGGTCAGTTCGCCTGAGCGAAAGCGCGGATGCTGCATGATGGCGCTGAGAAAATCGACATTGTGGCCCAGCCCTTCGATCCGAAAGGCATCCAGCGCCTGCACCTGCAAATCGGCTGCCTCGTCACGGGTTGCGCCCCAAGTGATCAACTTGGCGATCATCGGGTCATAGAACATGCTGACTTCGCCGCCTTCGAATACGCCATCATCGACACGAATACCGTCAATGCCGCGGCGGCCATTGGCCGCGCCATCATCAGCCCAGGGTTCGATTGGCGGATCATAATGCACCAAGCGGCCGGTCGAAGGCAGGAACCCGCGATAGGGGTCTTCGGCATAAACGCGGTTCTCGATTGCCCAGCCATCAATGCCGATGTCATCCTGCGTAAACGCCAGCTTCTCTCCCGCTGCAACGCGGATCATCTGTTCGACCAGATCGACGCCGGTAATCGCTTCGGTCACCGGATGTTCGACCTGCAAGCGGGTGTTCATTTCAAGGAAGTAGAAACTCTCTCCCGAAGGGTCTGCGCCGCTGACGATCAGTTCGACCGTGCCCGCACTGTAATACCCCACAGCGCGGCTCAGAGCGACGCATTGATCGCCCATGGCTTTGCGCATCTTGGGCGTGACGAAGGGCGACGGCGCTTCTTCCACCACCTTCTGGTGGCGCCGCTGGATGCTGCACTCGCGCTCGTTGAGATAGAGAATGTTGCCGTGCTGGTCGCCGAGGATCTGGATTTCGATGTGGCGCGGGTTCAGGATGAACTTCTCGATGAACACGCGGTCGTCGCCGAAGGAATTGAGCCCCTCGCGCTTGGTCGCCTCGAACCCTTCGCGCACGTCCTGTTCTGAATAGGCCAGCCGCATCCCCTTGCCGCCGCCGCCCGCGCTGGCCTTCATCATCACCGGATAGCCGATTTCTTCCGAAATTCGCACAGCGTGCTCGGTATCCTCGATCTCGCCAACGAAGCCGGGGACGACATTGACGCCAGCTTCCATCGCCAGTTTCTTGGATTCTATCTTGTCACCCATCGCCGCGATTGCGTTCACAGGCGGGCCGATAAAGGCGATATTTTCTTTCGCCAGCGCCTCTGCAAAGCTGGTGCGTTCGGACAGAAAGCCATAGCCAGGATGCACCGCATCGGCTCCCGTCTGCTTGCACGCGGCGATGATCTTGTCCGCGATCAGATAGCTCTCGGCGGCAGGCGACGGCCCGATATGTACCGCCTCGTCCGCCATCTTGACGAACGGCGCCCGCGCATCGGCGTCGGAGTAAACCGCAACGGTGGCGATACCCATGCGGCGCGCGGTCTTGATGACCCGGCAAGCAATCTCGCCGCGATTGGCGATTAGGATTTTTTTGAACATTAGTCAGACGCCTTAGATTGAACCTGCCGTGCTACCCGCCTCGCGAGCCAATGGCAGAAGAACAGTGCTGCTACGCCGTAGATTGCAGCAGGAACGAAATTGACCAGAGACACCATCCAGAATGGCGCAACATCCTTTCCGGCCAAGGGGTAAACAATGGCGAGGAAGCCACCGATGCCTGACCAGTAAAGTGCCGAGAGAACAGCAAAGAACAGCGCGGGTCGCCTGACACCTTTCACTCCGCCGCCTCCATCACTTTACACGCTCGCATCGGCTCCTCGCCCTTGAGCGCGGTCAGCCCCAGCTTGGCGAACAGCGCGGCGTCGCTGTCGTCGCCGGCGTTGGGGGCGGTGAGGAGCTTGTCGCCGGTGAAAATCGAATTGGCCCCGGCCATGAAGCACAGCGCCTGGGTCGCCTCGCTCATGCTCTCGCGCCCTGCGGAGAGGCGGACCATGCTCAGCGGCATGGTGATCCGCGCCGCCGCCACGGTGCGGACGAATTCGATGTCGTCGATCTTGGCGAGCGGGGTGCCCTCTAGCATATCGCCCAGCACCGTGCCCTTGACCGGCACCAG
>JAHEAV010000038.1 GCA_024642565.1 Erythrobacter sp. | reverse complement strand
CCGCGCGTGTCATAGACGATCGTGCCGTCGCGCTCCTCGTTGGGAACGGCGCGGAATACATCGTGGTCCACCAGCACGATCAGGATGCTGCAGCTTTCCAGCGCAGTATCGAGATCGATTAGCTGGGCGCCGGTGCCTTCGAATTCGCGAGGCAGTGCAGCCGCATAGGGCTCTACGATCCGCACCCGGTCGCCGAATTCCCGTGCCAGCGACGCAGCCACAAACCGCGCCGGGCTTTCCCGGAAATCATCAATGTTGGCTTTGAAGGCGAGGCCAAGACATGCCACCTTTGTTCCGGGGTTGCCTGCCACCAAAGCGCGCGTGCGGCTGATGACGTGGTGCATCTTGGCGTCATTCACCTCGCGCGCCGTGCGTATTAACCGGGAGTGTTCCGGTGCACCGTGGATGATGAAATAGGGATCAACTGCAATGCAGTGACCGCCAACTCCGGGCCCAGGTTGCAGAATATTGACCCGTGGATGGCGGTTGGCGAGGTTTATCACTTCCCATACATCCAGACCCATTGCGTCTGAAATCATGGAAAGTTCGTTGGCAAATGCGATGTTGACGTCGCGATAGGCATTTTCGACCAGCTTGGTCATTTCCGCCGACCGGGCATCGGTTGTGACACAGGCGCCCCGCACGAACCGCTTGTAAAATGCCAGAGCTTTCCGTCCGCAGCGCGGCGTGATCCCACCGAGCGAGCGGTCGTTGTGCGTTAATTCTTCGAGGATTTTTCCGGGAAGCACCCGCTCTGGGCAATAGGCGATAGAAACATCGGGCACTTCATGGGTCAGACCCGGCAGTTTCAGATCGGGCCGAAGACCTGCAATCAGGTCCCGCATCGCTTCGGTTGTCCCCACAGGCGATGTCGATTCAAGAATTATGCAGTCGCCGCGCTTCAGCACGCCAGCCACTTCCGTGGCAGCCGCCATGACATAGGAGGTGTCAGGGGTATGGTTGCCATCCTTCTCGAATGGTGTCGGCACCGCGATGACGAAGACATCCGCAGGCACGATCTGGGTCGAAGCCTTGAGCATCCCGCGCTGGACCACGCCCTGGACCAGTCCATCAAGGTCCACTTCTTCAATGTGGATTTCCCCGCGATTGATCGTATCGACCACCGCGCTTGACACATCGATCCCGGTAACCGGGCAATTGGCGCGAGCGATAATGGCCGCCGTCGGCAGGCCGATATAGCCCAGCCCGATCACACAGACTTCGGGTTTTTGATCGCCGTGCATAGTTGTTCCACTGATTGCTTGTCCGCCGAAACTACAGTGGAGGGGTAAAGATTGCGGTAACGATGGCGGTTCCCGCCAAACTTTGCGTTGCGGGGCAGCGTTTATCCTGCAAGCAATTCAACAATCCGCCCAGCCGACTTGCCATCGCCGAACGGATTATGCGCCTGGGCCATTGCATCGTAGGCGGATGGACTATCAAGTAGATGGCTGGCTTCAGCGACGATTCGGTCAGCATCGGTTCCAACAAGCCGGGCGGTACCGGCCGCAATTCCTTCGGGCCGTTCGGTCGTCTCACGCATCACCAGAACCGGCTTGCCCAATGCGGGTGCTTCTTCTTGCACCCCTCCGCTATCCGTTAGCATTAGATCGCAAATGCCGATCAATCTGGCAAAATTGGGATAATCGAGCGGCTCGATCAGTGCGACATTTTCAAGACCTGCCAGAAGCCCGTTCATGACCTCCTGCACGTTGGGGTTGAGGTGGACCGGAAAGATCATTGCCACGTCATCACGCGCGGCCAGCCGCTGGATGGCCGCTGCGATCCCGACCATCCCACCGCCAAAATTTTCCCGCCGATGGCAAGTGACGCCAATAATGCGCTTGCCAGCAAAGCGGGCCTCCAGCGGCGCCAATCCGGTTGCAAGTTCGGGCTGGATTTCGATTTTTCGGGTAATCCAATAGAGCGCATCGATCACAGTGTTACCCGTGATATGCACGGCGGCAGGTTCGACATTTTCGCGCAGCAACGCATCAGCGGCGGTCTGGGTTGGTGCGAAATGGAGTGCGGCCATGCTGCCGATGATCTTGCGATTGACCTCTTCGGGCCAGGGATGTTGGATATTGCCACTTCGCAGCCCTGCCTCGACATGTGCGACCGGGATCTTGCGGTAATAGGCTGCCAGCGCACCGGCCATGGCAGTAGCTGTGTCGCCCTGGACCACCACCCAGTCTGGCTGTTCCGCGTCGAGCACTCTGCCAATACCAGTCAACAAATTGGCCGTCAGACTATCAAGTGTCTGATTCGGCTGCATCAAGTCGAGGTCGAAATGCGGCATGATCCCGGCGATTTGCAGAACCTGGTCGAGCATTCCGCGGTGTTGGCCAGACACGCAGATCTTCGAAATGAACCGGTCGTCCGCATCCAGCGCATGGACCAACGGAAACATCTTGATAGCTTCGGGCCGTGTGCCGAAGACAGTAAGGATTTTTTGCGGTGCATTCATGGCAACCGCCCTTAGCGCAGATTGGTTAAGGCTACCTATTAATGCCGATTATTGGCTTCGCGGCGATTCTGGGGTTGCCGGATCTGGTAACGGCGATGTGTTGGCGGGATCACTCGCCCCCGTAGTACCATCACGCTCCCGCTCGAGTTTTTCCATATAGGCTTTTTCGAGTTGCTCGACCCTGCTCTGCGTTTCGGCTGCTTCCTGATCAATGGTCGACAAGCGTTCCGCCCGGGCTGCGGCTATCAACTGGCTGAAACGAATATTTTGCGCTTCGCTCTTCTCGCCATAGGCCGCATTGATCATCTGCTGGGTGCAACCGGTAAAGCCGCCTGCACCGGTCGGCGAACAGGATAGTGTGCCAAAAGCACCAACCATTTCAAAGCTGTCTACACGTTCAGACCAAGCCTTATTACTCGGATCTTCACTGACCCGCAGGTTTTCCGGAATGCGGAAACGTTCGCTCTCGGCTTTGCGTGCACAAACATTGATGACGCCGTCGGTCGAGACGGGGCATTGGTCTTCGCCATAGATGATAACCATATTTACCTTGTCACCTGCTTCATCCTGCGCGGCCACTGGTGCGAAAGGCACAGCTGCGGCGCTGGCAAGGATGGCGGCGAATGCAAGGAACTGTTTCATGGGTCTTGGCTTTCTCGATCAGATTGGCGGTTCCATTTAGCAACCAATGGCGCTGAACGGCAACTGAAGCGTACGGATTTGCGCCCGCCTATTGGTAATTTACCTTAGATCCGCTCGGCCAGCTTGATCGCCACTCGGCAGCCAAGGCGGATAACCCCGCTCAGCAACGGATAGGCCGGAGCCCTTTCGGCCCCGGCGGCCAGCGCAGTATCGCGATGTGCCCTCTCTTCCTCGCGGAATTCCTCGATCATCGTTGCCAGTTCGGGATCGCTACCGTCGCCTTCCAACTCTTCCAATTGCAGCGAGTAGTGCCGGTCAATCTCTTCTTCCACGGCCGCGGTACAGGCCATCGCCGCCTCTGGACCGATCAGGGCAGTCGCCGCACCCAGCGCATAGCCGGCGGTCGACCAGAACGGCTGGAGCAATGTCGGCCGTACCCCGCGCCGGGCCATCAGCGCGTCAAATTTGGCCCGGTGCACAGCTTCCTGTTCAGCCATGACCGTAATTTCTGCTGAATGCGGCCCGCGATCGCCCATAACCGCCAATTGTCCGGCATAAATACGGGTTGCGCCAAATTCACCCGCCTGATCGACCCGGATCATCCGTTTGATATCAGGCTTCATCCCTTACCACCCCTTGCCAGCAGCCAAAGGGCCAAAATTCCGGAGCTGGTAGAGATAAGGAAATTCCAGCCTGCAAGTGAAATGCCCCACAGATCCCAAGGGGCGACGTCACAGCGAATAAGCGGTGCATTCATGATATTTTCCAGGGCGGAGCCGCCGCCGCTCGCCGTGTTGGCACAGGCCGTAATGCCTTCCCACCAGCCATATTCAACCCCGGCGTGAAAGCCGCCAATAAGTCCGGCAACGATAATTGCCAGGCCGGCCCCGGCGACCCACAGGCGCCTTGGTGCGAGAACCAAGGATACCAAAGCGATGCCAAGCGCGGCAAAATGGGCATAGCGCTGCCACCAACACATTTCGCAGGGGTAGAGGCCAAAACCATATTGCGAAATATAGGCGCCAATCAGAAGCAGCGCCGGTACAGTTACGGCGATCCGCTGCGCCAGCCGGTCACGGGATGATAAAGACACGGTTTCAGCCAAGCCCCTTTACTTGCGAGCCACAGTGGCAGGACTGGTCCGCCGCAGCGTTTCAAGTGCATAATAAAGCTGGAAATCTTCGACTCCCTTGGCTTTCAGTTCGGCAGAAGTCAGCTTGAAACGCGGATCTTCGCGCTTATCGGCTTCGAGCGCCTTATCTTCCAAGGCCAGTTCGTTGACCAAATGCCCACGCAAATCGGATTCACGCAACTGGAATTTGGCGCGCTTTTCCAGGTCGGGATCAGATAATTGTGGAACCAGGATGTCCGGTTCAATCCCGCCTTCCTGAACCGAGTGACCCGATGGTGTGTAATAGCGGGCGGTCGTCAACTTCAGGGCTGAATCGCGAGTCAGAGGCAGCAACGTCTGGACACTGCCTTTCCCGAAACTGCGCTGCCCCATGATCAGCGCCCGGCGTTGATCCTGAAGTGCCCCGGCGACAATTTCCGATGCCGAAGCCGAACCTGAATCGATCAACACAATCAGCGGGACCCCGGCAGCAATTTCACCCCGAAACATGCTTTCGGCATTGTAATTGATGCTTTCGCCCTTGGCGCGGCCGCGCTGGGACACAATCTGGCCCTTGTCGAGGAACAGGTCGCTCAGCGCCACCGCTTCGTCCAGCGAGCCGCCGGGGTTTGATCGCAGGTCGAGCACCAGCCCACTGATCCGGCCTGAAGCCTCCTTGCGCATCGCTTCCCATGCGGCAAGCACATCTACACCTACATCGCGTGAGAATTCGTTGACCGTGATCACTCCGACATTGCCCTTCTCGAGCTTGTAGGTGACGGGCTCCAATTCGATTACGCCGCGGGTTACAGTAACGTCGAAGGGCTCTTCCCGACCCGCGCGGAAAATCGTTAACTGAATAGCTGTGCCAGCAGGCCCGCGCATTTGCTGCACCGCATCGTCCAGATCGCCGCCATAAATCAGCTTGCCGTTGAGGTGGGTGATGTAATCGCCAGCCTTGACGCCAGCTTTCTCAGCCGGACTGCCCCGGAAGGGTGAAATGACCTTAACCGCACCGTCATCCATGATCACCGAAAGGCCAAGGCCGGAATAATTGCCATCAATCATGGTCTCGAGACGCTGGAGATCAGAACCATCGAGATAGGCAGAATGCGGATCAAGCGATGCCAGCATTCCGTCAATTGCACCGCGAATCAGTTTGTTATCATCAACTGGCTCGACATAGCTTTTCTTGATCATCTGGTAAGTGGCAAAGAGTTTTGCGAATTCCGGGCCTGCACGGCCATCAACCTGAGCAAGCCCGGCGGTAGTAGCGGGAACAAGCGCCACGGCGGTCACAAGAGCAGTGGCACGGGCCAGTGCGGCAAATTTCATCACGAAAGCCTTTCGTTTTCCGGCGTTCTATCGCGCGGTGCAGCTTAACACCAGATGAGGATTTTTCGAAATTGGGTTGAGTCCCTGCACGGGCCAGTCTGCAGGGGAATCGTAAGGTTTCCGGTCTATCAACCCTGTTTAACGCGATTTTGGCGAACCGCCAGCGACGGGACAGTCAAACAGGCCAAGGGAATTCTTCGAAAAATGCAGTCAATTACTCCGCGTGTTGCTGTGATCGGCCTCGGCTATGTGGGACTGCCTTTGGCGGTCGCTCTTGCTGAAAAATTTCCGACAACAGGTTTCGATATCGATCTTGAGCGCGTTGAAGAATTGCGCAGCGGGCATGACCGCACTCATGAAGTCGGGCGCGACCGGCTCGAGCGGAGCCAACTTGCCTTCACTTCCGAGCCGCTGGACTGTGCCGGGTTCGATTTCTTCATCGTAACCGTTCCGACACCCATTGATGCCCAATATCAACCGGATCTGACGCTGATCAAGCTGGCCTCGCACACCGTTGGGGCCATGCTGCTTGCCCGAAATGAAGGCGAGCCGCCACCGATTGTGGTGTTCGAAAGCACCGTCTACCCCGGAGTCACGGAAGAAATCTGTGCGCCCATTCTCGAACAAGCGTCGGGACTGGTATGCGGTGAACACTTCTTCGTTGCCTACAGCCCCGAACGAATCAACCCAGGCGACCGCGAACATACGGTCGACAAGATTACCAAGGTCATCGCCGGCCAGACGCCCGAAGTGCTGGACCGGATGGCCGATCTCTATGGCGCAATCACCAGCGGCGGAGTGTTCCGCGCTGCGTCAATCAAGACGGCCGAAGCTGCAAAGGTGATCGAAAACGCCCAGCGCGATATCAACATCGCCTTCATGAACGAAATCGCCCAGATTTTTGGCCAAATGGGGATTTCGGTCTGGGACGTGCTCGATGCGGCCCGCACGAAATGGAATTTTCTTCCCTTCAGCCCGGGCCTGGTCGGCGGGCATTGTATCGGTGTTGATCCCTATTACCTGTCGCACCGCGCACGGCTAGTTGGCCATGATCCCAAGGTGATTCTGGCGGGCCGCGGGGTCAATGACGGGATGGCACAATGGATTGCCGCTCGCCTCCATGCCGCTCGCTTCGGTCGCCCGGGCTCGGCACTCGTGCTGGGAATGACATTCAAGGAAGATGTGCCGGATTTGCGCAACAGCAAAGTGGCCGATCTAATCGCAGCACTGACGCTGCATGGTCACAAGGTTACGGTCCATGACCCCCTCGCGCGTCCGGATGAAGCAAAGGCCGAATATGGCCTCACTCTGGACGGCGATGCCTTTACGAAGACGTTCGATCTGGTTCTGCTGGCGGTACCCCATCGCCATTATCGCGATCTTGGCCCGGAGGCGCTGCGCGCTCTTGTCGCCAAAGGTGGAATCCTGGCTGATCTTAAGGGCGTCCTTGGCGACGCAGCGGACTGGGTGTTATAGAGCAGACCATGCGCGTTCTTATTACCGGTGCAGCCGGGTTCATCGGATCAACTCTAGCCAGCCATTTGATGGCGCGCGGCGACCACGTGATCGGTATCGACAATCTCAACGATTACTACGACGTCAGCCTGAAGGAGGCGCGGCTCGACCGGCTGCGGCGTGAAGGTGGGGGTTTGTTCACCTTCCACAGGCTGGATTTTTCCGACATGGCTGCTCTGGAAGCGGCACTTGCGGGCGAAAATTTTGACCGCATTGTGCATCTCGGCGCACAAGCCGGCGTTCGATATTCGATCGAAAACCCGCATGCCTATGTCCAGGCCAATCTGGTCGGGCACCTGAACATGTTGGAAATTGCACGTCATCGCGGGGTAGAACACATGGTCTACGCCAGTTCTTCCAGCGTTTATGGCGGCAACACCAAGCTGCCATTTTCCGTGGAAGACCGGGTAGATCATCCCTTGTCGCTCTATGCTGCCACTAAAAAGGCGGACGAGTTGATGAGCGAAACCTACGCCCATCTTTACCGCTTGCCGCTGACCGGTCTGCGTTTTTTCACGGTCTATGGGCCGTGGGGGCGCCCTGACATGATGATGTGGATCTTCACCAAGGCAATACTGGCTGGTGAGGCAATACCCGTGTTCAACAACGGGGATATGTACCGCGATTTCACCTTCGTGGATGATATTGTGGCTGGCGTCATTGCCTGCCTTGATACTCCACCGGCAGATGATGGCCGGCCAAAGGCTGGCGGCAGCGCAACACCCCACGCGCTTTACAACATTGGCAACCACCGGTCCGAGCATCTGATCAAAGTCATCGCCATCCTGGAACAGGAATGCGGCCGTAAAGCGGAAATGGAAATGTTACCGATGCAGCCTGGTGATGTGCAGAAAACCTTTGCCGATATCGATGCGATTCAGCGGGATCTGGGTTACCAGCCGACGACTCCGATTGAAGTTGGCGTCCCGGCATTCGTGAATTGGTACAAGGGATATCACGGGCTCTAGCGGAGATATTCCACCGGATTCACGGGTTGCCCGGCGCGGCGCAGTTCGAGATTTACGACCGGTCGTATGGGCCCGACTATCCCTAGCGGTGCCCCGGTCACCAATTGCTGACCCACCGTGACATCGGTTCGCGCCAGCCCGGTGACAAGGCTTGTCCAGCCGCCATCATGTTCGAGGATGACTATCCGGTCATAGCCGCGGTATGGCCCGGCAAAGACCACCCGCCCGTTTGCCGGTGCCACCACCAGCGCGCCAGGTCTGGGCAGCAGTGAAATCCCTTCGTTGCGTTGGCCGCTGTCACCAGCTGCCCCGAACCCGGTAATAATCCGTCCATTAACAGGCAGTTGGAATCGCAGCGCGGTACCGCCATTATTTGTCGCGGCTGGCACAGCACCCGGAATCCCTTCACCCAGCACTTGCGAAGCTTCTGGGCGCGCGGGGCGAATGATCGGGCCCGGTAGCGCCGCCAGTTCCTTCCGCAAAGATCCTGCAGCATTGAGCCGTGCGATCAGCGTGTCGAGATCGCGGGCCTCCTCGGCTAAGGCCAATGCCCGCTCAACTTCGCGATCCGCATCCCCGCTCGCCTGCCGCGAAGCGAGCCGTTGCCGGGTTTCGATTGTGGCGAGCCGGGTGCGGCGCTGTGCAAGCTGCCTTTCCCCCGATCGGAGTGCTCCCAGCGCCTGCCGCGCCTCATCTTCCAATTGCTCGCTCCGTCCGATTTCCGCGCGAAGGGCAGCAGTGCGCCCACGCACCTGAGGGATGGTCGTTTCCAGCATAGCGCGCAAATAGACCGTTTCGCGCAGCGAGCCGGGCCGCAGCGCAGAAAGTACCAGTGGCCGGCGGGCGAGTTTTTGCAGGGCGGCGGTCAGGCGGACTAGCGGTTCACGCCGCTGCGCCAGCCTTCGATCCAACTGCTGACGCTGTCCGTTGATCAATGCGATCCGCGCATCGGCAGCCGCGATTCCAGCTTCGGCCTGCTGTATCCGTGCCGCGAGAGCGGCGGCCTCCCGTGCTGTCTTCTCGGCCTGTTCGGTGGCATTGCGGGCTTCCGCTTCCAGCCGCCTTCCGCGCGCATCGGCGGCGGCAGCTTCAGCCTGGGCGCGTTCCAGTGCCGTGCGCGTCTGAGCAGGATTATCGAAAATTTCGGCTTGCTGCGCCAGTACGCCGCCAGCAAAAGCAGGCAGAACAATCAGCAAAGACAGCAAGGCAACGCGTGACATCGTGACGGCATCTTGCCCGATTAATTGGCGCGATGATAGGGATGTCCGGCCTGGATCATCGTGGCCCTGTAGATCTGCTCCAGGAGCATGGCCCTGGCCAGCAAATGCGGCCAGGTGGCTTTGCCGAAGGCAAGCAGCAGATCGGCTTGCCCGCGTTCGGCATCGGAATGGCCATCGGCGGCCCCCAGAATAAAGCGAATTTCCCGAATTCCCTCGTCACGCCAGCCCGCCAGGATCGCGGCCAATTCTTCAGAAGGCAAATCCTTGCCCCGTTCGTCCAGCAACACTGTACGCAACGGCGTTTGCGGTTCAGGCGTGCGGCCGCCGCGTTCGGGCAATTCCGTCAGCCGAAGCGGCCATGTGATCCGCTTTTCGTAGCGGTCTACCAGATCGGCTTCGGGCGAACGGGCTATCTTGCCACGGGCAATGACATGGATGAGCATTTCTATGGCCTCAAATGTTCCTTGGGGCCGCTAACCCCAAAAGAACATCCCGGATCAAGGATCAGGCGACCCCGGCTACGGGTGGGGCATCGCCAAATGCCCACATCCGCTCGAGATTATAGAAACTGCGCACTTCGGGCCTGAACAAGTGAACCACGACATCGCCTGCATCCAGCAACACCCAGTCAGCAGCCGGCAGCCCTTCCAGACGCACCGAACCAAAGCCCTTGTGCTTGACAAGCTCAGCCAATTTCTGGGCGATAGACGCGACTTGCCGCGTCGATCGGCCGGAGGCGATCACCATGAAATCAGCAATGGAAGACTTTCCTGCCAATGGAATGGAAACAATGTCCTGCGCCTGATCATCGTCCAGCTGGTCCATGATCAAAGCGTGGAGCGAACCCGGCACAGGCGGGGCTGCATCCGGCTCGGGGGCGTCAGTCATGGACACATTCGATGCGGTAAGGCCGTGTTCGGCCGCGGTAGGTTGCGCCTGAGTCATAGGCGAATTCATTTCTCCTGTAGGTGGCTGCAAACGGCAGTGTGATATCCAGACGCATCACGGCGCCTGCCTATCCGCTCGCATCACAATGGGGTGACGGGTAATCTGGTCGCGCGGTGGAATCGGCGACATGCGCATAGCCCAATCCGGATCAGCCCGGCGAATTGCCGTGGCTGAACGCGAGTCAGGATCAAACCGCAAAGTCACCAGTGCCGGTGCGCTCCACTTGCCCCTCTGTTTGAATCGGGCTGCGGGCAGTCGAAAACGCCCGAGCCAGGCCATTGCGGGGCTTGCAACAGCTTGGCCATCATAGCCGGGCCGAGCGATTACCGCAATCGGCATAGTTCTGGCGATATCGCGCCATCTCTTCCACCGGTCGAATTGCGCCAGATTGTCCGATCCCATCAACCAGACAAATTCAATTCCGGGATATCGGCGGCGCAGTGCACGCAGCGTTTCCACGGTATAGGCCGTTCCCAATTCCCGCTCGATCGCTGTAACCCGGATCGGCGCGCGGCGTGCTTGGGCCAGGGCAGAACGAAACCTTGCCGGCAGCGCGGCCATTCCTTTTACCGGCTTGAGCGGATTACCCGGCGATACCAGCCACCACACCTCGTCAAGGCCGAGTGCGCCGCGGGCGAACAGGCTGATCCGGCGATGGCCGCCATGCGCGGGGTTGAAGCTGCCACCCAACAATCCGACGCGTTTGGCGCGCCCCTTCATACCGGGCGCCCCATCACTTGCTGGGGCGTTCCCCGGCCATGGCACCGCTGCGATACTCGGCCTGACGATCGATCATCCAGCCCGGATATTCTGGCGCGAGTGGGCAGGTAGCATCGAGCAGAGCCATATCGGCGGCATCCAGAACAACCTCGACTGCACCAATATTGTCCTGCAATTGGCCCACCCGCTTGGCGCCAATTATCACCGTGGTGACAGCCGGTTTCGACAATAACCAAGCCAGCGCAACTTGCGCCACCGTCACAGCTTTCGCCTCCGCAATCCCCCGCATCGCGTCCACGGCATCATATGCCTGATCCTTGTCGATTGGCGGAAAATCGAAATTCACCCTGCGGCCCTCACCGTCATTACCGCGCGTGAACTTGCCGCTCAAGAAACCCCCCGCAAGTGGGCTCCACACCATCAAGCCCAACCCTTCGCTGGCAAGCATTGGCACGACATCCCGTTCCAGCCCCCGTCCGGCGATCGAATAATAGGCCTGGAGGGATTCGAAGCGGGCAAGGCCGGCTTGGTTCGAAACGCCCTGCGCCTTCATGATCTGCCACGCTGCCCAGTTCGACACGCCGATATAGCGCGCGCGGCCTGAACGGACGATATCGTCAAGCGCACGGAGAGTCTCTTCCATGGGCGTCAGCGGGTCCCAACCATGAATCTGGTAAAGGTCGACATGGTCCATCTGCAGCCGCTTCAGGCTGGAATCAATCTGGTTCATCAAATGGTACCGCGAAGTTCCACGATTGTTGATCCCAGCGCCCATCGGGCCCATTGCCTTGGTGGCAATCACAACATCGTCCCGCGCGATGCCGAGATCCCGCATTGCCTGCCCGGTAATCTGTTCGGACAATCCGCCCGAATAAACGTTTGCCGTGTCGATGAAGTTGATCCCGGCTTCGATCGCGACTTTCACCAGGGCGTT
>JAHEAV010000047.1 GCA_024642565.1 Erythrobacter sp. | reverse complement strand
GCGCGATGCCGAGATCCCGCATTGCCTGCCCGGTAATCTGTTCGGACAATCCGCCCGAATAAACGTTTGCCGTGTCGATGAAGTTGATCCCGGCTTCGATCGCGACTTTCACCAGGGCGTTAGATTGCCCCTGGTCGAGATCGCCGATCATTCCCCAGATGCCGCCACCCCCGCCGAAAGTCATAGTGCCAAGACAGAGTTCGGAGACGAATAGGCCAGTGTTTCCAAGCCGATTATAGCGCATAAGGCTGAAAGCTCCGTTGTGCCCGAACAATCACGGGCGGACTTGTCCACTTCCGCGCACCAACCACTTATAGGTAGTGAGCCCCTCTAGCGCGACAGGCCCGCGGGCATGCAAGCGGCCCGTCGCAATTCCGATTTCCGCGCCCAGTCCGAACTCACCGCCATCGGCAAACTGACTGGATGCATTGGCCATCACGATTGCTGAATCGACCTTGGCAAGAAACTCCTCCGCAACAGCCTCATCTTCCGCGACGATTGCGTCGGTGTGGTTGGAACTATGCCTCGCAATATGGTCTAACGCCTGTTCAAGGCCGTCAACTATGCCAACGGACAAGACCGGAGCGAGATATTCCGTATCCCAGTCTTCGGCGCTGGCGGGGTCAACGCGTGGGTCAATCGCTTGCGCCCGCGCATCGCCGCGCACGCTGCAGCCTCCATCGAGAAGATCACCCAGAAGCTCCGGCGCTGCTGGGAAGTTCGCATCGATAAGCAGCGTCTCCATCGCGCCGCAAATACCCGTTCGCCGCATCTTGGCGTTATAGGCGATCCTGCGCGCCTTTTCTGGATCGGCGGACTGATGCACATAGGTATGACAAATACCGTCCAGATGCGCGAGCACGGGTACCCGCGCATCGGCCTGCACACGTGCGACCAGGCTCTTGCCGCCCCGCGGAACGATCATGTCAATCAGTCCGGCTGCGGCGAGCATCGCGCCCACTGCCGCGCGATCTTGCGTAGGAATTAATTGCACCGCTTCGGCCGGAACGCCTCCACGGACCAGCCCCTGGATCATGGCCGCGTGAATGGCGCGGTTTGAATGCACCGCCTCACTTCCGCCGCGCAGTAGCACGGCGTTACCGGCGCGAACGCACAGTGCCGCAGCATCCGCGGTCACGTTGGGCCGGCTTTCGTAGATTATCCCGATAAGTCCGATCGGGACCCGCACCCGCTCAAATACCAGGCCGTTGGGCCGGTCGGCCCGGTCAATGGTCTGACCGACTGGATCCGGGAGATCCGCCACCGCTTCGATCGCGCTTGCCGCCGCTTCAACTCGGCCTGAATCCAATGTCAATCGATCGATCATTGCCGCAGACAGGCCCGAATCATGGGCCGCCGCCACATCTTTTGCATTGGCGATAAGGATGGCTGGCGCTGCATCGCGCACCGACGCTGCCGCCAGTTTGAGAGCCGTAGCCTTGGCGGCATCGGTCATTAGTGCAAGCTTGCGCTGCGCGGCACGGCCTGCGCGCGCCAGCCTGTCGACCAGCACGGTCGAATCAGTCGCGGCATCACCTTGGGTCAAACGTTCGATTTCGGTCTGCATGGGCACAGATTAGCAAGCGGCATGGCATCTGTCAGTCAGAGAATCCCAGCCAAAGGCGATTCTGCAGGCGGTTGGATTATTGCTGGCAATTGTTGTGAATTTTCGCGCGGCCGATCACTTCATCGTGTGTCACGCTCGATTCGACCCTTCCGCCTGGTGATAGATTCGACCCCGACTGTTTCACGTGTTAGCCGATTCGGTGACAAAAAAGAGGACGTGGGGTCGCTTTGGACAAGAATTTCACCGCTGGCGAGTGGGTTAGTCGCCTGCGGACATGGTTCCCAGATCGTGAATTCTTCATGCGATCGCAGGGGCAAGTCCGTTTCATCAAAGTTTCGTCGAAGCTGCAGATGACTGCGGCGGCGCTCGTTACGGGCGCCCTCCTGGCTTGGGCAATTTCCATGGCGGCAATGGGTTGGTCGCAATATCGTGCGCAGGCCGACCGATCCTCGTTGCTGCAACGCGAAGCGAAAGTGGCAAAATCGGAAGAACGCGTCGCGCAATATCGCGGCAATCTTGGTGCGGTGACCGAAGACCTGAGCAAGCGGCAGAAATTCATTGAAGATATGGTTTCTGCCCTGCCAGACGACGCAAAGGCTGGTGAAACGGTTAGCGATTCATCCACCGAAGCGGGCAAAACAATTCAAAAAGTCAGCGCACTGATACCGGAAGCTGCGGCGCTCGCCAGAATAGAAGCGCAGCAGCTGGTCTTTGTCGAACGCTTGACCCGCTATGCCGACCGCCGGTCCGCCCGCGCCGCCAAGGCGATACGGAAATTAGGGCTCGATCCCAATGTGATGTTGCGTTCCAGCAATCGCGATGCGATGGGCGGCCCCTTCGAGGCCCTGAGTACGGGCAGTGATGGCGCGATTGACCCGCGGTTTGAACGCCTCGGCCTTAGCCTTGCCCGGATGTCAGCTCTGGAGCGCGGCCTGGATGGCGTGCCGCAGGTCATGCCTGCAAATATCGACAATATCTCCTCCGGCTTCGGCTATCGCTCTGACCCGTTCAATGGCCACGCTGCCATGCATGCAGGACTTGATTTCAAGGGCCAGATCGGTGCGCCAATCCATGCTGCGGCCAAGGGCAAAGTGAGCTTTGTTGGCCGTCGTTCGGGTTACGGAAACGTTGTCGAAATCAGGCATGGCAACGGGTTGCTGACCCGCTATGCCCACATGTCGAAATTCGCCGCCAGAGTGGGACAGCCCGTCGATGCCGGTGATGTAATCGGCGCAATCGGAAGCACCGGTCGCTCGACCGGTCCGCATCTTCATTTCGAAGTGCGCATCAATGATCGCGCGGTCAATCCGCGCCCGTTTCTGGAGATAGCCCCCGATGTTCTCAAAGAAGCCCGATCAGGCGCCTCACCCCAACGTAGCGAGTAGAACCATGGCAAACGGACATTCAACCTTTTCGGTCATCGGATCCGATGTGACCATCAAAGGGGACGTTTCGGCTACAACCGAACTTCATGTCGACGGCACGATCGAAGGTGACATCACTTGCGCTTCGCTTGTGCAAGGTGAAGCCAGCGTGGTGCAAGGCGCAATAGTAGCGGAAAGCGCCCGGCTTGCCGGTACGGTAGTCGGTTCGATTACTGCGCGCGAGTTGGTGGTGCTGAAGACCGCCCGCATCGATGGCGATGTCCATTACGATGCTCTGACGATTGAGCAAGGTGCGGCCGTTCAGGGACGATTTGCTCCCCGGGCGCCAAAGAAAAGCTCGGCAGAAACACCGGCAGTTGCCTCGTCCAAAAACAGCGATGACGAACCCAAGCTGACATTGGCGGGGTAACCTGCGCTGG